>NZ_JAGINQ010000014.1 GCF_017876165.1 Azospirillum soli | reverse complement strand
TGAGAGCCGTGATAGACCATCACGTCGATAGGGGGCGTGTGGACCGGCGGCAACGCCCGAAGCTAAGCCCTACTAATCGCTCGATCGGCTTGATCTGCCGAACGTCGCGTACAGCGGTAAGCCGCTCACGCGCCGTGAAATGCATCCTCAAAAACTCGACCTTGCACGATCCCAAACAAAAAGGGCGTCCGCTGTGCGGACGCCCTTTTTGCGTTCCTAGCGACGCTTTACTCGCCCAGTTCCTTGAAGCCCATGTCACTGTCGGCGGTGGTGACGAACCAGTTCCGCGGATCGCCGAGCAACGGTGCCAACTCCTGCCGATCGGCGGCGACGCGGGCCATCATGCGGGTCGGCTGACGCAACCCGTTCTTCAGGCACAGGAAGCCCATCATCGACAGCGGCCGCGCCGCGTGATGATTCAGCGTCCGGCAGAGGAGGGCGGCCATCCGTTCCCGCCGGGCCTGCTCGACCATCAGCGCGAAGGCCGGCATCAGCCAACCCGGCCGGGCGAGATAGTCGCAGACCACACCGACGCTCTCCCCCCGCCAACGATCGACGCGAAGCACGATGTAGGCCATCAGCGTGTCGCGTTTGGTGACGAGGAAGCGGCGATGCCGCTGCGCCGTTGGGATGCTGTCGAAGCGCCAGTTCAGGAAGGCCCAGTCGCGCCGGGCGATGCAGGTGTGCTGGGGCGAGGCCGCCGCCCACAGCTCGTCGGCGCGCCGGTCGAAATGGTCCACCTCGGTCAGCCGTCCGCCGGCGGCGCGGGCCGCCGCGTAGTAGCCGAGCGAGGCCGTGGCCATCGCCGGCTGCCCCAGCCGCGCGACGATGCGGGCGAGCCCGCCGTCGTAGGGGCTGACGCGCAGGCAGCGCGGCGGATCCAGCACGCGCAGGAAGGTCGGGACATTGCCCAAGTCCAGCCAGCCGGCGCGCTTGTAGGACTTGTAGGCGGCGTCGGTCATGGACAGGGAGACGGTCGCTTCGCTGGCGGCCGCGTGGGTCTCCGACAGGCCAGGGCCGACGCCGCGCAGCCGCCATTCCGGGGCGACCATCAGGTCGATCGCCCAGGAGGCCCGGCGGATGTGGTCGCCGGTCTTCAGCGCGAAGGGAATGCCGGCCTGCTGGCCGACAATCCCACCGTTGCGCTTGCAGACCCACAGCTGCATCCCCTCGGGATCCCGCTCCGGCGGTTCCTCGAACAGCCATCGGAAATGGTCTTCCGACAGCTGGATCGAGTCCGCGCCGAAGTTGTCCCGTTGGAAGGCCTCCAGCGCGGGGCGGTCGCACGGCTCGTACCGTCCGACTCCCCGCTGCGTCCAGGCCATGACGGTCATGCGTCGCTCCCGTCGACCTCGACCGGCTGCACCAGCGCGGCGTGACGCAGGATGCGCCCCGAGGTGCGCCGCTTCAGCACGATGTCCTTGTAGACGCGGCGGACCTGCTCGGCCGACAGGTTCAGCGCCTGGGCCGCCTCGTCCTCTGGCACGCCGCGCCCGTGGGCGCACAGCGCCAGGTCCAGCTTGTCGTAGGGGAGGGCGTAGTAGAACTCCTCCTGCGACTGCGGCAGGGTGTAGGTGTCGGTGCTCGGCGCCTGGTTCTGGATGTCCTCCGGCAGGCCGAGGTAGGCCGCCATCTGGTAGACCTGGGACTTGTAGAGGTGGGCGATCGGCTTCAGGTCGGCCAGACCGTCGCCGCCGCGCACGAAGAAGCCCAGCTCATACTCCAGCCGGTTCGGCGTGCCGAGCACGGCGTAGTTCAGCCGGTCGGCGTGGGTGTATTCGACCGTCTTGCGGATGCGCTGCTTCAGGTTGGTGGCCGCGACCACGGCGAGGTAGACGTCCACCGGCATGCGGCTGGACTGCCGCTCGCCCTCCGGCGATTCCACGGTCATGGTGAAGTAGTTGACGCGGTCGGCGTCGAGCAGGCCGGCGGCCAGCCCGATCTTCTGCTTCCAGCCCGGCCCGTATTCGGGGAACAGACGGCGGATCGCCGTGTCGCGCCGGTCGTAGCAGCCGAGCGCGGTCAGCGGTGCCGTGATGTTCTCCATGATCGGTTCGATGCCCAGGCTCTCGCACAGCAGGCGGCCGCGCCGGGTGCTGTCGTCGGAGGATTCCTTTTCCGGCATCAGGATGGCCAGCACGCGGTCCGGACCCAGGGCCCGCACGGCGAGCGCCGCGCAGACCGAACTGTCGATGCCGCCGGACACGCCGAGGACGACGCCCTGGCGCTTCAGGTCATGCGCCACGATGCGCTGAATGGACTGTTCGATCTCCCGCGCGGCGGCCGCGCAGTCGAGCGAAAGAGCGTTGGCGTCGAACGGGTGGAGAGCGTTCAGCATGGCGTGAGGTATCCCGGTTCGCGGTTGTTGCACGTTCACTTGGTCGTATGGTCTTCAAGAATGTGGATGGGGGCGGACCCCAGCGTGACGCGGGCCGCTTGGGCACGGCTTGGCAATTCATCGAGGGTGTTGCGGGCGAGCATTTGCAGGGTCAGCACGCCGACCAGCGCCATTTCCTCGCGCTCGCCGGCCATGCGGCCCTCGCTTCGGTGGGCCTTGGCGGCCAGCGCGCCGACGGCGCCGGCATCGACGAGGCCGTAACGGTTCAGCGCCTCCTCCGACAGCAGGTCGCGGACGTAGGCGGGGGCCTCCGCGCCGAACAGCGCGGTCGTCATCGGCGCGCGGTAGGGGCGCTTCGGCCGGTGGAAGATCTCCTCCGGCAGCAGGCGCGCGGCAAGGCGGCGCAGCGCCAGCTTGTCGCGCAAGCCCAGCATCTTCACCCGGTCCGGCAGGGCGGAGCAGAGATCGTCCACCTCCGGATCGAGGAACGGGTAGCGGACCTCGATGCTGTTGGCCATGGCGACGCGGTCGCCCTGGCTGGTCAGCAGATAGGGGGACATGAAGGCGGCGATCTCCGTCCACTGGGTCCGGGCCAGCGGCGACCAGCGCGACCAGCCGGCCGGCAGATGGGCGGCGACGGCGGCCTCGAACACCTCGGCGTTGGCGGTGGCGCGAACGTCGGGGGCGAGCAGACGCTGCGTCCAGGCGGTGTTGGTCCAGCGGGTGCGGTGGGCGTAGAACGGGTCGTCCGTCTCCATCATCCCGCGCTTCCAGAAGGCCTGCCACAGCGGGCTGTCCTTCTGGCCGTTGACAGCGGCGAAGGGGTGGATGCGGGCCAGCAGCTTCGGCCGGGCCATCGAGTTCGGCTGCCGCGCCCAGAAGCGGCGGACCTTGTCCTCCTTGAAGATGTCGTAGCCGGCCAGCCACTCGTCCGCACCCTCGCCGGACAGAACGACGCGGATACCGCTGTCGCGCACGAGGCGGGAGAGCAGGAACAGCGGGGCGGGGGCGGTGCGGACCAGCGGGGCCTCGCCGTGCCAGATCACGTCGGGCAGCGCGTCCTGGATGTCGCGGGCGCCGCAGAGGATGTCGTGATGCTCGGTCCCGACATGGCCGGCGACGAGGCGCTGCTGCGGGGTCTCGTCGAAGGCCTGGTCGGCGAAGCGCACGCCGAAGCTGTGCATCCGCGTGGTGTCGAGCTTGGTCGCCAGCGCCGCGATGACCGAGCTGTCCAGGCCGCCGCTGATGTAGACGCCGACCGGCACGTCGGCGCGCAGCCGCAGGCGGATGGCGTCCAGCAGCTTTTCCTCAAGCCGGTCTGCCGCCTCGTCCAGCGAGATGTTCGCCAGGACCGGGTCGCCGGCCATGTCCGGCTGCCAATAGCGGTCCTCGTGCAGGCGCAGGTCGGCGTCGATGCGGATGGCGGTGGCGGGCGGAACGCTGTGCACACCGGCGAAGACGCTGCCGTGCGGGGTGACGCTCCAGTGCGTGAAGACCTGGGCGAGGCGCGCGGCGTCGAAGCGCGGCTCGATCCGGCCGCCGCCGAACAGGGCCTTGACCTCCGACGCGAAGGCCAGATGGTCGCCGCCGCGGGCGTAGAACAGCGGCAGGATGCCCAGCCGGTCGCGGACCAGCCACAGCTCCCGCTTCGCCGCGTCCCACAGTGCAATGGCGAACTGGCCGTTCAGCTTGGCCCAGGTGGCGGTGCCGTATTCCTCGAAGGCGTGGACGATGATCTCGGTGTCGGTCTGGGTGTAGAAGCGGTGGCCGCGCGCTTCCAGGTCGCGCCGCAGTTCGACATGGTTGAAGATCTCGCCGTTGAAGGAGATCCAGAGCGTCCGCTCCTCGTTGTGGATCGGCTGGAAGCCGCCGGCCAGACCGACGATGCTCAAGCGCGCATGCGCCAGCCCGATCCGGTCGTCACGGTAGAAGCCATAGCCGTCCGGGCCGCGATGCCCGATCATGGCGATCATGCGCTTCAACTCGTCCAGATCGGGCGCTTCGGCGCGCGGCCCGGCGAGGACACCGGCGACACCACACATGCGAAAGCTCTCCTGTGAAGGGGGCCTTGGGACGGGAAAAATCAGGCGACGTCGGCCTAGGCGATCTCGGCCAGCACGGCGCGCTTGATCTTTCCGGTTTCCGTCTTGGGCAGCTCGTCGCGGATCTCGACGAACTTCGGAACCAGATGGCTTTCCAGCCGGCCGCGGCAGTGCTGGCGCACCTGCGCTTCGGACAGGGTCGCCCCGGCGCGCGGCACGATGTAGGCCTTCACCGCCATGCCGTCGGCGGGGTCGGGCACGCCGACCACGGCGGCCTCGGCGATGGCCTCCAGCTCGTAGAGGGCATTTTCGACCTCCTTCGGGCTGACCTTCTCGCCACGGCACTTGAAGACGTCGTCCTTGCGGCTGACGAAGTACAGGTAACCGTCGGCGTCCATGGAGAAGAGGTCGCCGGTGTAGAGCAGCGTTTCGCCCAGCGGGCCGGTGCGCAGACGCTTGGCGGTCTCCTCCGGACGGTTCCAGTAGCCGCGCATCACGTTGGCGCCGCGCACCACCAGCTCACCGACCACGCCGGGGGCGGCGCGGTGGCCCAACTCGTCCACCACATAGGCCTCGCAGTTCGGGATGGCCCGGCCGACCGAGGCGGTTTTGGTGCCCAGATCCCTGGGGTCGAGATAGCAGATGCGGGTGCAGCACTCCGTCATGCCGTACATCGAATAGAAGGCGGCGTTGGGGAACTGCTCGCGCAGGCGGTTGATGTGGGCGGTCGGCAGCGGGGCCGCCGCGTTGGTCAGATAGCGCAGGGACGAGAGGTCGGCGGACTTCAGCGCCTCCAGCCCCAGCAGAGTGGAAAAGAAGGTCGGCACGCCCGGCAGGCCGGTGATGCGGTGCTTCACCATGCGGCCCAGCGTCTCCACCGGGAAGGCGAAGGAGCGTTCCAGCACGACCGTGAAGCCCACCCGCGCGCCGGTCAGCACCTGCGACAGCCCGTACCCGAAGGTCAGCGGCAGCACGCACATGACCACGTCGTCGGGCGTGTTCTCCAGATAGGTCGATATCGACCAGGTCGTGTTCACCATGTTGCCATGGCTCAGCATCACGCCCTTGGGGCGCCCGGTGGTGCCGGAGGTGTAGAGGATGGCGGCCAGGTCCTGATCGATCAGGCCGGGGTTGGTCGGCGCGCGGTGCGGGGCCGAAATCACGTCGGTGTAGGAGAGCCCGCCGGCCCCAGCCGGCACGGCGGGTCCAACCCACAACACGGTGACGAGATGGGGCGCCTCGCCGACCGCCGGCACCACCTGCCGGGCCAGCGCGGCGGGCGCGATCAGCGCCCGCACGTCGGCGTCGGTCAGGATGTAGGCCAGCTTGTCGGCCTTGGTGGACGGGTTCACGGGGACGTACACGGCGCCGGCCTTCAGCGCGCCGAACAGGCCGGTCACATACTCGATGGAGTTCTCCAGCATCACCGCCACGCGGTCGCCGCGCCCCACCCCGGCGGACTGGAGCGCGCGGGCGACGGCGTCGCTGTCGCGGTCCAGCTCGGCGAAGGTGACGCTGGCCTCACCCGCGACCAGCGCGGTGTGATCCCGCCGGCGGGCGGCGGTTTCGCTGAGGAACTGATGCACCAAGTGCGCCATGACGTGCCCCCCGTGTCCTAATCGTCCCGCTCAGGCCGCGTCCTTCAGGGCCTGCTTGCGCTCGACGTAGTTGGAGATGCGGGCGACCGACTCCAGGTTGTCGGCCACCATGTCTTCGTCCTCCACGACGATGCCGAAGCGCTCTTCCAGGAAGGCGACGACGTGCATGATGCCGGTGGAGTCGATGATCCCCGATTCCAGCAGGGACTCCGTGTTGTCGAAGCCGGAGTCGTTCCCCAGAAGGAAGTTCTCCACGATGAAGGTGCGGATCTCCTGCAGGACGGGGGCGCTCAGGGTCGTCTCGGTGGTGATGGCGGTCCGCATGTCGCTGGCAACTCCTGTGGGTTTGAACGTCGTTCCAAGACCGGCAGGTCGGGACGGATGGGCTCCGGCTCTCCGCCGCGTTACTCCGTAAGAACGCACTTTTTCTCAACGCTGTTTTGCCCGGTTCGAAAGACTTGAGCGTTGATCGTTCCGGTCTTTCGTGTGGCGTCCGGCAGCGCCGCTGTGCCTGTTACTCTTTATTGCATTGAATTGAAGCGTTTTCGAGAGAGCAAAGGACGGTTCGTTCTTGAAGTCATTGGCTAATCACTCAGGGGTGTTGTGACATTCCCGGGAGGCTTATATTGACTTTGGCGGCATGACTTTCGCCAAAGGTCGTAGAGTGTCGGAATAAGCTTTCACGCCGGGATCGGCTGCCCGGGGACGTCGGCCACCGGCTTCACGCCGGAACCGCCCTTCAGCTTGCGCAGCCAGGCCGGGATTCCCGTGACCTGCACCGACATCCAGGCGACCGAGGCATCGTCGGTGATGGGCACGGCCTTCAGGCGCAGCGGGTCGGTCTTTGCGCTGTTCCAGCCGGGTTCGATGGTCCGCGCGGTGCGGTAACCAGCGCGGCGGATCAGCTCCACCTCCCGCTCGCTGAAGTCGCCGTTGGGGAAGGCGAAGTGGCGGCAGGGCAGGCCGGTGGCCTCCTCCAGCTCGGTCTTGCAGAACACGATCTCGTCGGTGCAGCGGCGTTCGTCGCATTGCAGAAGGATCGGGTGCGTGCGCGTGTGAGCGCCATAGTCGAAGGTCTTCGCCATCCGGTGCACCTCGTCCCAGGTCAGGGACTGGCGCGTGCCGGCCTCCCGGTCCGGGTCGTTGCCGGCCTCGGCAAGGCGCCGCCGCCGCTCCGGGTCGGATACGCGCTTCAGCGTCTCGGTGCCGATGCGGTCGGCCGCCGGGGTCTTCCACCAGTAGGGGCGGGTGGTGCCGACGATGCGGCTGCACAGGTAGATGGTCGGGCGGACGCCGAACTCGCGGAACAGAGGCTCAAGCTTGGCGTTGTTCTTGTGCCCGTCGTCCAGGGTGATCACCAGCGGGTAGGGCGGCAGATCGCCCCAGCGGCCCGTCTCCATGGCGTCGGCGACCGCGTCCAGGGTGGTGAAGCTGTAGCGCTCGGTATACCAGGCGAGATGCTGGCGCAGGATGTCCGGATCGGGGTCGTGGTAGACGACGATGCTGACGCCCCGGCGTGCGAACAGAAAGCGCTGAAGCGCGCCGAATCCCGTCCATCGCACGATCCCTGCGGCTAAGGCTTGCTTCATGATCGAACGATCCCTTTTCGTGTTCGGCCATTGTGGAGCCGGCTGACGTTCAGGCGGTGGCGTGGACGGGGTTCAGCCCGACCGCGCGCTGCGCGCTCCGATGGAGGCGCCGCCCGTGGCGGAATGGGCCGCCGCCGGGGGCGCCGCCTCGGCCTGCCAGACGCGGGCGTTGCGCCGGTAGATCTCGATGATCCGCTCGCGGTAGACGGCGATGTCGAACTGCCGCTGGAAGCGGGCGCGGGCTCCGGCACCCAACTGCCGGCGCAGGTCCGGCGCGTCGATCACGCGGGCCAGTGCCGTGGCCAGCGCCTCGCGGTCGCCCGGCGGAACCAGCAGGCCGGTCTCGCCTTCGGCGATGGCGTCGCCGACGCTGCCGACCGGGGTGGCGACGATGGTCAGCCCGTGCGCCATGGCCTCCAGCACCGACATGGGCAGCCCCTCGAACATGGAGGGCTGGACCAGAACCTGGGCCTGCACCAGCTCCCGCCGGCAGCCGTCCTGGTCGAGCCAGCCGGTGAAGCGGACGCGGTCGGCGATGCCCAGCGCCTTGGCCTGGGCACGGTAGGTTTCCAGGTCGCCGTCGCCGGCGATGGTCAGCTGCCAGGGCTTGGAGCGGCAGGTCTCCGACGCCAGCGCGTCGAGCAGCACGTCGATGCCCTTCAGCTTGATCAGGCGGCCGAGGAACAGCAGGCGCACCGGCCCGGCATCGATGCGCGTGGGCAGCGCGTCCGGACCCGGCACGGCGTTGTGCAGCAGCGTCACCCGGCGGGCGGAATCGCCGAAGGTCTCCATCACCCAGCCGCGCCAGTATTCGCCCAGCACCACGATCTCGCTGGTCCGCGCGATCATCTTGCGGATCGCCCAGCGCGAGAAGGGGTGGGCGTCGGCGTAGTGCTTGGGGAAGCGTCCGCCGTGCAGGTGCAGGATGACCGGCACCCGGAACAGCGAGGCCAGCGCGATCAGGATGCCCTTGCGCAGCACGCTGCCGTATTCGGCCATGTGGATGTGCACCAGCTGGGCCTTGCCACCGGCGAAGCAGACGCCCAGCCGCAGCACGGCGGCCAGGAAATAGAAGGGCATCAGGAAGAATCTGGCGTTGGGACCGTAGGTGTCGATCACCTGGAACTGGACGTCAGGGCTGTTCTGCCGCAGGTCGGTCGTGAAGTTGTCCACGATCCGCCCCATGCCTCCCTTCTCGCGGGTGCCGCCTGGCGAGACGATGTAGATCATGTCTTCTCCTGGTCTTTCTATTGGCGGCTGGCGCGAGTGAGCGACGGCTTGACGGCCGCGGCGGGCGGTTCGGAGACATGCGCCGGACGCGCCCGCCGAGCCGCGCGGGGACGGTCCAGTTCGACGTAGAGTTCCTGAAGGCTGCGCCCGTAGGCCTCGATGACGAACTTCTCCAGGAACAGGCGCCGCCCTTCCTCCGACAGGCGTGTGTACAGCGCCGGATGCTGGGCGAGGTCGGTGACCGCCTCGGCCAGGGCCTCGGCGTCGTTGACCGGGATGATGCGGGCGGTCTCCCGGTCGGTCAGAACCTCGGGGATGGAGCCGACCGGCGTGGTCACCACCGGCAGGCCGGCCGACAGCGCCTCCAGGATCACCATCGGCAGCCCTTCGTGGGTCGAGGGCAGAAGCAGCATGTCGTGCGAGCGGATGAAGCCGTGCGCCTGTTCGCGCGACACCCAGCCGAGGAAGCTGCACTCCTCGTCCACGCCCAGCGATTGCGCCAGCTCGCGGTAGCCCTCGACGTCGCCGCCGCCGCCGATGGTGACGCGGAAGCGGAAGCCCTTCTGCTTCAGCAGCCGGCAGGCGCGCAGCATGGTGCCGATGCCCTTGCGCTCCGACAGGTTGGCGAGCACCAGCAGCGACACGACCGCCCCGGTGGGCGGCGCCTCGCGGACGGGCAGGTCGGCGCCGATGTCCGGCACGGCGTTGTAGAGGACGCGGATCTTGTGCGGATCGGTGCCGACCGTCTGCACCAGGAAGTCGCGCCAGCTCTCGCCCAGCACGACGGCGACCTCGCAATGGTTGAACAGCCAGCGGCAGATGAAGCGGGACAGGGCGCTCTTGTGGAAATACTCCACGAAGGTGGCGCCGTGCAGATGCACCACGGTCGGGCAGGAGAACAGGTCGGCCAGCACCTGCACCACCGCCTTGCGCCAGAAGCTTCCGTGCTCCGACACGTTGATGTGGACGATCGACGCCTTTCCGCGCAGCAGCAGCGCGGCCAGCCGCGCCAGCGTGCCGGTCAGGTAGAAGGGCGACATCAGCACGCTGCCGCTGCCCCGCGTGTCCAGCA
The DNA here is from genome assembly GCF_017876165.1 of Azospirillum soli. Lineage (GTDB taxonomy): Bacteria > Pseudomonadota > Alphaproteobacteria > Azospirillales > Azospirillaceae > Azospirillum > Azospirillum soli. The sequence goes on along the minus strand of NZ_JAGINQ010000014.1, from coordinate 180,692 downwards.
CGATGGTGTCGGGCGCGGTGGGCGAGGTGCTGAACTGATCGACGATGTATCCGGTCATCCGCCCGATGCCGCCGCCGCCGTCGAGGGCGCCAGGCGTCGCGAAGACGACACAGGTCCGGGATCGATTCTTCGTCATGGACCCCATTTCCTCAAGCGGCACCGGGAGCGGAGAAGATGGCCTGACGCAGCCGGCGCCGCAGCCCGACGGGCATCAGCGAGTGCATCAGGAAGGTGGCCAGCGCGACCGGGGTCGGCGCCCCGTCCCGCATGGCGGAAGCCAGGATGCGCCGGCGCACCGCCGGGGTCCGCGCCGCCTGCTCGCCGCCGGTCGCCTGCAGCAGCAGGCTGGCGTAGGCGCGCGGGGACAGCAGCGGGCGCATCGACTCCGCCCAGTTCAGCGCCAGGTCGATGTTGTGGCAGGTGGACAGGGTGACGCGGTTGTTTTCGGTGTAGTGGACGGCCAGAACCTCCGGCACGGTGATCAGGGCGCAGCCCTCGACCCGGCCGCAGGTGATCAGCCATTCCCAGTCGTCAAAGGGCGACTTCGGAATCGGGTTGCGCAGCAGCAAAGCCTTGGGCGCCAGCAGCGTGGTGGTCGGCGCGAAGGTCTCGCCCTTGAACAGGCCGCGCCGGACGAAGAGGTAGTCGCCGATGGCGTCGCGCGGGCCGGCCAGCCGGCGCGGCCAGGCGAAGTCGCCGCGCGCGGTCACCACCTTGCAGCGGCAGCTCATGATCGGGTAGCGCACGCCAGCCGGGCGGGCGGCCATCTGGATGGCGATCTTCTCGTCCATCCACTCGTCGTCGTCGTCGAGGAAGGCGATCCAATCGCCCTTGGCGCGCTCCACGCCAAGGTTGCGGGCTCCGGCGGCGCCGCGGTTCTGCTCCAGCGCGATCACCGTCAGCCGGGGATCGGTGACGCCGGCGAGATGCGCCGACGTGGCCGGGTCGGGGCCGTCGATGACGACGATCACCTCCAGGGCCTTGTGGGTTTGCGCCAACGCGCTCTGCACCGCCCGCATCACCATGTCGGGCCGGTTGCGCGTCGGGATGACGACTGTGACCATCTCTTGCGAGGACGTCATGACAATGCCTTCTGTCGCGACGGGAATTGGGCGGAAATGCGGGGTTCGGTAATCAAGGTGCCCGGCTCGCGCTGGCGAAGACCGGATGCGGCGCCTGGGCCTGCATCTGTGCGTGCGCCTGGGCCTTCATGTGGCGGGCGTGCAGGCGCAGCATGCGGCTGCGCTGGACAAGGCGCGTCACCGCGATCACCAGCACGATCCAGTTCAGCGAGTGGCGCTCCATGAACACGCTTTCGGAGATCGAGATCAGCAAAAACGCGCAGCCCAGCGTGAAGATCCAGGCGGGCTCGCCCCGGTTCGCCGCGTAGCGGTTGGCGAAGAAACCCTGGATCAGTATGCGGCCGAGGATCATGGCGATCAGGATGACGCCGGGCAGGCCGAGATCCAGCCACACCTCGATCCAGCCGTTGTGGGCGGAGTCGATGCCCCAGCCGTGGATGAACATGGATCCCGGACCGTAGGCGCCGAACCAGTAGGCGCCGTAGCCGTAGCCGAGCAGGAAACGGTCCTGGATCGAATGCAGCGTGTGTTCCCACAGCACCGTGCGGCCGGTCAGGGTCGGGTCGCGGCCCAGCATGTAGAGGATGTCGTGCCAGAAGGTGGCGCCGCCGATCGCGGCGATCACCGCGACCGCGCCGATGAAGGCCATGCCCGGCGCGAAGCGGCGGATGTCGCCGCGCACGAAGCTGGTGACGAACAGGACGCTGGCGACCAGGATCGAGGTGACCAGACCCGTGCCCGACCGGCTCATCACGATCAGCAGCAGCGCGCCCAGCAGCAGCGAGCGGACCAGCCACCGCTTGCCCTCGCGCATCCAGTCGAGCCACAGCAGGCACAGGACCAGCCAGACCATCATGCGGCCGGTGACGTTCTTCTGCCAGAAGATGCCCTTCCAGGCGCCGACGTGCATGTGGGCGTCCAGGCCGATCGAGGGCACCGCGAAGACCACGACGTAGGACATCACCAGCAGGATCGACAACGCCGTCGCGATCATCCGGATGATTTCCGGGAACGTGTACCGCAACGCCAGATACAAGCCGAAGAGGGTGGTGAACAGGAAGGCCACCGACCGTCGCAGCGTGGCATCCGGGTACAGCGACCAGATGGCGGACAGGAAGGTCAGCACCACGATCATCGACAGCGCCGGACTGGCCGTCGGGATGCGCAGCGCCAGACTAGGCCGCGATGTGATCAACGCCAGGATCAGCACGTAGACGGCCATGAAATACATCAACGCGCCGGGTGCATCGGGGTTGGCGGGGTCGCCGCCGGTCAGCAGCGCCGGCAGCATCGAGCCGCCGAACGACATGATGCAGAAGACGGTGATGCTCTTTTCCAGAACTTCGAGGACTTTCATAAGGGCCGCCGTCCCGGTGAAAAGGGCTGAAACGGCATGGCCCGCCCGTAAGGCGCGCCGTGCCGCGTGATTTGAAGATGCCTCCCCGAGCCCCCGCCGAGTAGCCGAGCGGACGCATTAGAACCGAAGGAGGCGCCACCCCATCGGGGTAGCCCCGGCTTGCCGGGCTCTCCCTTCGGGCCGAGCGCTTTTTGCGCCGCAGCATCGTGCAAAAACAAAAAGCCCCTCTCCCGGCGGAACCGGGAGAGGGGCTTTTGCGCAGACCTCAGGAGCCCTCGCCCCGCAGGACGATCAGCGCGGTCTTGCAGAGGATGTAGAAGTCGAACAGCAGGCCGCAGTTGCGGACGTAGAAGACGTCCATCGCGACGCGTTCCTGGAAGGTGGTGCGGTGGCGCCCCGACACCTGCCAGTAGCCGGTCAGGCCCGGACGGACCGTACCGATCACGTCGGCCGACGCGCCGACCTCCGGCAGTTCCTTCGGCATGTAGGCGCGCGGGCCGATCAGGCTCATGTCGCCCATCAGGATGTTCCACAGCTGCGGCAGCTCGTCCAGGCTGGTCTTGCGCAGGAAGCGGCCGAGCGGGGTGATGCGCGGATCGACCGTCAGCTTGTGGTAGGTCATGTACTCTTCGCGCATCTGCGGGTCGCTCTCCAGCAGGCGCTGCAGATGCTCCTCCGCGTTGATGTGCATGGACCGGAACTTCAGCAGGTCGAAGGTCTGCTTGCCGCCGGCCCAGCGCTGCTGGCGGAACAGGACCGGGCCGGGGCTGTCCAGCTTGATCGCCACGGCGATGGCCAGCATCAGCGGCGCCACAGCGATCAGCAGCATGGCGGACAGCACCACGTCCAGCGCCCGGCGGATGCGCAGGTAGCTGACCGGCGGACGGATCGAGACGCGCAGCGCCAGCGAGCCGTGCAGGTTGTGATAGGTGGCGTCCACGGCGCTGACGTTGCCCTCGCCCAGCAGGCAGTAGACCTGGCGGAAGGGCAGCTTCTTGACCAGCTCGGTCAGCTCCGCGCCGTGCCGGCCGATGTCGGCGACGATGGCGGCCTGGGCCTGCTGGGCGTAAGCGGGGGAGGTGGACAGCAGATCGGTCGGGCCGACCACCGGCAGGTTCGCCACGCGGGTCTGCCACAGGCTGTCGTCGTCGTCGAAGAAGCACACCGGACGCATGCCGAGCCAGGGCAGGCGCTGCAATTTCTCCGCGATGGCCGCACCCTGCGGGCCGGCGCCGACGATCACCACCGGCGTGCGCCAGTTCAAGGCGCTCGCCATCAGGCCGTGCACCAGCAGCAGGTCGGCGGCGTAGGTCGCGACGAAGCCCAGTATGGCGACCGACACCGCCTCCACGAAGAAGGAGCGGAAGCCGTCCATGACCACGAAGGGCACTGCCAGCACCGCGCCGCACAGCAGGGCCGCCTGGAAGGTGCGGCGGGTCCGCTCCAGGTAATCGAAGCGGCCGAGGGCGTAGATTCCGAAGACCGACTTGACCAGCGGCACCAGCATCAGGCCGGTGACCAGCGCGCGTTGCGACAGGTCCGCTTCCGCCGACAGCGGGTCGTGCGCGAACAGCTGGAGGAGAGCCCAGCCGAGCAGCGTCAGGACGAAACCATCGGACAGAGCCAGCAGGAGGCCGGGGGCCAGCGACGGCAGCGCCGTCTTCTTCGCCGGGGCCAGACCAATGACCGCTTCAGGGTCCAGTTTGCTCATCGCAGGTCCCATTATGTTCGAATGGAATGTCAACCGTCTCTGCACCCGGCGCGCGGCGCCGTGTGGGATTCGGCCCTCTCATCAGCTTTGATTTTTTGCAGTCCTGTATTCCGGCCGGTTCATGAATGCTCGCATGTGTCTCTAATGCGGTCGGAAAGCAGTGCCGTCTGTTGTTGTGGACGAATTAGGGTAAAGGCTGGCGCTTATCAACAAATCACAGGTGGTTCGTTTCGACGTCGGCGATACCACTTGGCCTTCGAAAGGACCTCGCTAGCGAATATTCAAGAGAATGCGGAAGGTGGATGATCTCAACCGTGACAATCGCTTCGGATAGGCGGGCTTTTGTTCCCCACCACTGAAGCCGCGGCACCTACCCGCGAATTGGTGGTAGAGGGTGGGGTGCGGCCCCTCCGATGGTGGGGAGTTTCGCAACCCCATCGGCGCTCCGCCGCCACCCACCCATCGGTTCCGTCCCGGCGGCGGTGGCGGTTTATCCCTTCCGGTGGCCTGCGAACGATTCCGGACGAGGGGCGCGCTCCAACGCACCGTTGAACCGCGGACGGTTGCTTTACACCCTTTCCGGGATGCCGACGCCGCCTTGGCGCGCCGGCCGTTTCGCATGCGTCATAAATCGGCGCGGCTACGACCGAAGAAGAGGGGTGTGACGCCAACGCGAAATTGACACACGCCGGTCCGGTCCCAATCCTTTCGGCAATGTTCGGCCGCCGGCCATTGTCCCGTATCGGTCGATGCTCTGCCTTTTGTTTGAGCAATTTGGAAAAATACGACGTCGTATGATCGCGGCGTCCTTTCGGAGTGCCAGATGGCGTCAGAAGCAGCGACGATTCTCAAGCACGGCTGGATGTTCATGCTGGCCAACGTGGTCAATCGGGCCGCCGGCCTTCTGCTGTTGCCGCTGTACACGAAGCTGCTGGCGCCGGCCGAGTTCGGCGTCTACGCGCTGGTCGTGGTGGTCAGCGATCTGCTGGCCGTCATGCTGATGATCGGCATGAACAACGCCTTCACCGCCGTCTATTTCGAACACGCCGACGAGGATGGCCGGCGGCGGGTGGTCAGCACCTGCCTGCTGGCGCTGATCGCGTCGTCTGTGGCGATGTTCGCGCTGGCCTACCCGGCGGGCGTCGGGGCGAGCTGGGCGATGTTCGGCACCCCCGACCACGCGGCGGTGATGGCCGTGGCGCTGGGCAGCGTCGCGCTGACCACCCTGTTCGAACTGGCGCTGGCCTATTACCGGGTGCAGAAGCGGTCGGGCCTGTGTTTGGCTGTGTCGCTGGCGAAGGTGGTCGCGCTGCTGGGTTTCAACCTGCTGTTCCTGTGGGCGCTGAACCTCGGCGTCGCCGGCATCTTCCTGGCCAATGGCGCCTCCTTCGCCCTGCTGGCGCTGCTGCTGATGGTGGCGATCCTCAAGCAGACGGGCGTGTCCTTCTCCTGGCCGGTGCTGAAGCGGGTGGCGTTGCTGGGGATGCCCTACGCGCCGCAGTCGCTGCTGGACATCGCCAACAACTTCGTCTCGCGCTGGCTGCTGAACATCCTGCTGTCCACGGCGGCGGTCGGCCTGTTCGCCTTCGGCATGCGGCTGTCGCAGATCCTCTACATGTTCCTGACCGCGTCCTTCCTGCAAATATGGTCGGTCAGCCGGCTGGAGTCGCAGCATGCGGCGGTGGATCACGAACAGGCGGACTTCGTCTTCCACCTGTTTGTCGTGCTGCTGACCGGGGCGGGTCTGGGGCTGGCCCTGACCGCGCCGGAGATCCTGTGGCTGATCGCGTCGGACGACTACACGCCGGTTCTGTCCTGCATGCCCTTCCTGGTGCTGGCCTATGTGCTGCACGGCGTGCGCATGAACTCCGAAGTGGCGATCCTGAAGGCCAAGAGGGTCGGCGTGCTGCCCTGGATTTCCGCCGCCAGCCTGGCGGTCGGCACGGCGCTGGCGGTGGTGCTGGTGTGGCGCTGGGGGCTGCTCGGCGCCGCACTCGCCAACCTGGGGCGGGAGGTCTTCCAGATCGTGGTGACGGAAACGGTGCGCCGCCGCCTCTGCCGCGACGAGATTCCGCTGAACGCCGCGCGCATCGGCTGGATTCTCGCCCCGGCGGCGGTTGCCTACGCGGCGGGCTGGTACCTGTTCGGGACGGAGGTCGATCCCAGAATGACGGCGGAGAAGGTGCTGCTGACCCTCGCCTTCCTCGTGGCGGCGATCTTCGGCCCGGGCATCGGCCCGGCCGGCCGCGCGACGCTGGTCAAGCTGCTGCCCGGCAACCTGCGCCGCGCGCCCTCCTCAGCATCATAAAGGCGGCTTCATGAGACGGCATGGCGGGCGGGCCTACACCCCGCCCGCCAGATGCCACGCCATGCCGGCCAGCGCGCAGGCGCCGAGCGTCGGCACCACGCCGACTTTGAAACGGAACACCGCCAGCACAGCGCCCACCGTGAGGATCAGCGACGGCAGGTTCAGGCTGCTCGGCACCGGCAGGTCCAGCGTGGCCCCCGCGATGCGCACCGGCGCCAGCTGCCCGAACAGGGTGTGCAGCGCGAACCAGATCGCCAGATTCAGGATCACGCCGACCACCGCCGCCGTGATCGCCGACAGCGCCCCGCCCAGCGCCCGGTTGCCGCGCAGCGCTTCCACGAAGGGGGCGCCGAGGAAAATCCATAGGAAGCACGGCACGAAGGTTACCCAGGTGGTCAGCAGCCCGCCCAGCGTGCCGGCCAGCAGCGGCGACAGCGCGCCCGGTTCCCGGAAGGCGCCCATGAAGCCGACGAACTGCACCACCATGATCAGCGGTCCCGGCGTCGTCTCGGCCATGCCCAGCCCGTCCAGCATCTCGCCGGGTTGAAGCCAGCCGTAGGTCTCCACCGCCCGCTGTGCCACATAGGCCAGCACCGCATAGGCGCCGCCGAAGGTGACCACCGCCATCTTGGAGAAGAAGACCGCGATCTCGCTGAACACGTTCGCCGGCCCCAGCGCCAGCAGCAGCGCCAGCATCGGCCCGAACCACAGCGTCAGACAAATCGCCCCGACCTTCAGCGACCAGCCAAGCGGCGGGCGGGCGTGGGCCGGGGTGTGCTCACCGAGCAGGCTGTCGGCGTCGGCCAGCAGCTTGCCACCCGCCGCCCCATGGCCGCCCCCGTTCACGAAGGCCCAATGCCCCATCCGCCCGCCGGCAAAGCCGATCAGCCCGGCCCCCAGCACGATCAGCGGAAACGGCACGTTGAAGGCGAAGATCGCCAGGAAGGCGGCGGCCGACAGACCGAGCATCACCCGGTTCTTCAGCGCCCGCCGGCCGACGCGCACCACCGCTTCCAGCACGATGGCGAGAACCGCCGCCTTCAGCCCGAAGAACAGCCCCTGCACGATGCCGACATTGCCGAGCAGGGCATAAACCCAGCTCAGCGCCATGATGGCGACGACGCCCGGCAGGACGAACAGGATGCCGGCGATCAGCCCGCCCAGCGTCCGGTGCATCAGCCAGCCGATGTAGACGGCCAGCTGTTGCGCCTCCGGACCCGGCAGCAGCATGCAGTAGTTCAGCGCGTGCAGGAACCGCTCCTCGCCGATCCAGCGTTTCTCGTCCACCAGGATGCGGTGCATCATGGCGATCTGGCCTGCCGGGCCGCCGAAGCTGAGCGCGGCGATCCGCGCCCAGACCCGGATCGCCTCGCCCAGGCTCACCCTGTGCCCGCCGTCCATCCGCCCTCTCCCCGGTTATCCGCCTCGCGTTGGGTCAAGGCAGCTGTACCGTGGCGTCCGGGTCGGCGCAACTGGTGCGGGCCGCCTCAGCTCCCGGCGAAGGCCGGTGTGCGGCGTTCGATCCAGGCGTCGAGCCCTTCGCGCAGGTCGGTGGTGGGGACGAGACGGGCGAACTGCTCGCTTTCCATCTGCAAGCCTTCGCCGATGGTCATGTTCAGCCCCCGGCAGACCGAGGTGATGACGCCGGCCACGGTCAGCGGCGAGTGGCGCAGGATCCGTCCAGCAAGGTCGCGGGCCACCGGCATCAGCGCCTCATGCGGCACCACTTGGTTGACCAGCCCCATCTCCAGCGCCTTGGCGGGTGAAAAGCTGTCGCCGGTCAACAGCCATTCCAGCGCCCGCTTGCGCCCGGCCAGCCGCGACAGGCGTTGCGTACCGCCGAAGGTCGGGGGCATGCCCAGCTTGATTTCCGGCTTGGCGAACAGGGCGCGGTCGCTGGCGACGGCCAGATGCACCGCCTCTGCTACCTCACAGCCGCCGCCGAAGGCGAGGCCGTTGACGGCGGCGATGATGGGCTTCGGAAAGGCTTCCATCCGCATGGTCATGGCCTGCCCGCGCCGGACGAAGTCGCGCACCGCGACCGCCGTCCCCCGGCGCACGCTTTGGGAAAATTCCGTGATGTCGGCGCCGGCCGAAAAGGCCCGCCCCCCCGCCCCGGTCAGGATCACGGCGCCGACGCTCTCGTCGGTCTCCAGCCGGTCCAGCCAGCCGAGCAGGGCGTCGATCATGGCGTAGTTGATGGCGTTCAGCTTTTCCGGGCGGTTGAGGGTCAGGGTGGCGATGCCGTCGGCGATCTCGCACAGCACGGGGTTTGACATGGAGTGGCTCCGGTTGTCGTTGCGGAATGCCTCCACTGTCGGGCGCGTGCCGGTGCGCTGACAAACGAGTAAGCCTCGTCTTCGGGTGAGCGGCTTTCATCCGTCACGACAGGTCCATGACAGTTTCAGCGGCTACCATGGAGGCTACGAACAAAAACGCATCGGAGGAAACACCATGGCTGCCGTCAGCCGGAATCCGTTCACGTCTCTTCTTGCGGTGATGTCGCTCGGCGTCGCGACGTTTCTCGCAACTCCGGCGCTGGCCGAGATCAAGGGCATCGAGATCATCGCCCCCGCCAACGCCGGCGGCGGCTACGACCAGCACGCCCGCGCGCTTCAGCAGGTTCTGCAGAACAAGGGGCTGGCGTCCAACGTGCAGGTCATCAACATCCCCGGCGCCGGTGGCACCATCGGCCTTGCGCAGTTCGCCACCGCCAAGAAGCGCAACCCCGGCCTGATGATCAGCGGCCTCGGCATGGTCGGTGCGGTGCTCATCAACAAGTCGCCGGTGTCGCTCGATCAGGTTACTCCGCTCGCCCGCCTGACCGGCGAGTATCAGCCCATCGTCGTTTCGGCGGACTCGCCCATCAAGTCGCTGGACGATCTGGTCAGGAAGTTCAAGGCCGATCCCGGCTCGGTGTCCTGGGGCGGCTTCGCGGTCGGCAGCCCGGATCACATCCTCTACGGCCTGATCGTGAAGGCCATCGGCGGCGATGTGTCCAAGATGAACTACATCGCGGCGGGCGCCGGCGGCGAGATGATGGCTTCCGTCCTCGGCGGTCACATCACCGTGGCGACCGGCGGCTACAACGAGTTCGCCTCCCAGCTTCAGGCCGGAAAGCTGCGCGCCATCGCCATTTCTTCGTCCCAGCGCCTGCCCGGCGTGGACATTCCCACCTTCAAGGAACAGGGCGTGGACGTGGAACTGGTGAACTGGCGCGCCGTCATGGCCCCGCCCAACCTGAAGCCTGCCGAGAAGCAGGCTCTCGACGAGGCGGTCGGCACCGCCGTCGCGTCCGACGAGTGGCAGCAGATCGCCAAGGAACGCGGCTGGATCAACCTCTACCTGCCGTCCGACCGCTTCGCCGCCTTCCTGAAGGACGAGCGCGCCCGCATCGAAGGCGTCCTCACCGAACTCGGCCTCGTGAAATAAGGCCCGGAAAGAGGTGGCGGGTGTTCCTTCCACCCTTTTTCCCGCGACCCTTCCTCTCTCGCGACAGCTTCCCGACAGGTTTGCCTGTTATCGTGGTGGGGCTAAGGATGGGGCCTTCAGGCCGCCAATAACCGTCCAGCAAAAAACGACGGCTTAAAGGGAGAAGCCAATGAACGCCATTCACGGCGAGCCCGCACCCGCAAGGGAAAGGCCCACCGCCGGCAGCGCGCCTGTCTAGGCACTGCCCGGCGGCCCGAACTCAACCACGTCGAACTCGACCGTTTACGCTCGACCACACCGGCCGCTCCGACGCCGCCGGGCCGGGGAGAGCCGCGCCTCATCCAGGCACAAAACTTCCAAGAACAAAACCCATGGAGCGAAACGTCATGTCCACCCGCAAGTCTGGCGCCTTGAAGGGGCTGCTCGCCGCCGCCGGCATCGCCTCCGCCGCCCTGTTCGCCACGCCCGCGCTGGCCGAGTTGAAGGGGCTGGAGATCATCGCCCCGGCCAGCCCCGGCGGTGGTTGGGACCAGCACGCCCGCGCCCTCCAGCAGGTCATGCAGGACCAGAAGCTGGCGTCCGGCGTTCAGGTCACCAACATTCCCGGCGCGGGCGGCACCATCGGTCTGGCGCAGTTCGCCACCGCCAAGAAGCGCAACCCGGCGATCCTCGTCGGCGGCCAGATCATGCTGGGCGCCATCGTCACCAACAAATCGCCGGTGACGCTGGATCAGGTGGCTCCGCTGGCGCGGCTGACCGGTGAATACACGGCCATCGTCGTGCCGACGGATTCGCCCATCAAGACGTTCGACGACCTCATCAAGAAGTTCAAGGCCGACCCCGGTTCGGTCAGCTGGGGCGGCGGTTCGGCCGGCGGCAGCGACCAGATTCTGGCCGGCCTGATCGCCAAGGCGGTCGGCGTCGATCCGACCAAGGTCAACTACGTCGCCACGGCCGGCGGCGGCGAACTTCTGGCCTCCGCGCTCGGCGGGCATGTCACGCTGGGTATGGGCGGCTACAACGAGTTCGCCCCTCAGTTCCAGGCCGGCAAGCTGCGCGCCATCGCGGTGTCCGCGCCGCAACGTCTGCCGGGCACCGACACGCCGACCCTGAAGGAGCAGGGCGTAGACCTTGAGTTCGCGAACTGGCGAGCCGTCTTCGCCCCGGCCAACCTGAAGCCGGCCGAGCGCAAGGAGCTTGAGGAGGCCGTTGCCAAGACCGTCGCCAGCGACCAGTGGAAGCAGCTGCTGAAGCAGCGCGACTGGATCGACCTCTACCAGCCGCCCGAGCAGTTCGCCGCCTTCCTGAAGGAAGAGCGCGCCCGCATCGAAGGCACCCTGAAGGACATCGGGTTGGTGAAGTAACCAAAAACTCCCTCCCCCTCTCCCATCGGGGATGGGAGAGGGGGAGCCAAAACATCAGGGAGGACACCCGATGACCACGGGTCGGAGTTTGCGCATCGGCGAGGCGGTGCTTGGCGGCGGGCTGGTCGCGCTGGGCGGGTTGATCGCTTTCGAGACCTTCATAACGCCCACAGTCGGGCGGTCGGTCGTTGGTCCCGCCCTGTTTCCCTATCTGATCGCGGGCGGTCTGACGCTGGTCGGTCTGGCGATCCTGCGCGAAGCCTTTGCCGGCGCGATCGCCCACGCCGAGGGGCTGGAGATGGACGGCATGGCGGTCTTCCTCGTCGCCGCCGGCCTCGTCGTGGAATTCCTCGTGCTGGAGTTTCTCGGCTGGATCCCCGCCGCGACGCTGCTGTTCATGGCCGTGTCCCGCGCCTTCGGCAGCCGGCGCCTGTGGGTGGACGCGCTGTTCGGTCTGGCGCTGGCCGGGCTGACCTTCGTGGTCTTCAACTACGGGCTCGGCCTCAACCTGCCGGCCGGCAGCATCCTCGATCTGTTCGCCCCGGCCGAATAGTGGCCCGCCGAACACACGGAAAGCGATACGTCCATGGACACCCTCGCCGCTCTCGGCCACGGCTTCCTCGTGGCGCTCACGCCCTACAACCTGCTGTTCTCGGCGATCGGAGTCACGGTCGGCACCGCCGTCGGCGTGCTTCCCGGCATCGGCCCGGCGCTGACCGTGGCGCTGCTGCTGCCGGTCACCTACGGGCTGGAGCCGACCTCGGCCTTCATCATGTTCGCCGGCATCTATTACGGCGCCATGTACGGCGGCTCGACCACCTCGATCCTGCTGAACGCGCCGGGCGAGTCCGGCAGCATCGTCACCGCCATCGACGGCCACGCCATGGCGCGGCAGGGGCGCGGCGCACAGGCGCTGGCGACCGCCGCCATCGGTTCCTTCATCGCCGGCACCATCGGCACCGCCGCGCTGACCTTCGTGGCGCCGCTGATGGTCAAGCTGGCCCTGCTGTTCGGCCCGGCCGAGTATTTCGCTCTGATGGTGCTGGCGCTGACCACGGTGACCGCCGTGCTGGGCAATTCGCTGGCGCGCGGTCTGGCCAGCCTGTTCATCGGCCTTGCGCTGGGCCTCGTCGGCATCGACCTGCAAACGGGGCAGGCGCGGCTTGCCTTCGGCGTGCCGGAGCTGCTGGACGGCATCGACACCGTGGTCGTCGCGGTCGGTCTGTTCGCGGTTGGCGAGACGCTCTACGTCGCCTCCCGCCACCGGTTCGAGACGGAAGAGATCTACGCGCTGAAGGGCTCCAAGTGGATGAGCCGGGAGGACTGGTCGCGCTCCTGGAAGCCATGGCTGCGCGGCACGTTCCTGGGCTTCCCTATCGGCGCCCTGCCGGCCGGCGGCAGCGAGATCCCGACCTTCCTGTCCTACCTGATCGAAAAGCGCCTCGCCAAAAAGCCGGAGGAGTTCGGCAAGGGCGCCATCGAGGCCGTCGCCGGGCCGGAGGCCGCGAACAACGCGTCGGCTGCCGGCGTGCTGGCCCCGCTGCTGTCGCTGGGCCTGCCGACCTCGGCCACCGCCGCCATCATGCTGGCCGCCTTCCAGCAGTACGGGTTGCAGCCCGGCCCGACGCTGTTCGACAGCAACCCGGAGCTGGTCTGGGGCATGATCGCCAGCCTCTACGTCGGCAACGTGCTGCTGCTGGTGCTGAACCTGCCGCTGGTGGGATTCTGGGTGAAGCTGCTGCTGATCCCGCGCCCGTGGCTGTACGCCGGCATCCTGGTGTTCTCCAGCCTCGGCGCCTACACGCTGAACAACAACGTGGTCGATCTGGTCATCCTGTGGGTCATCGGTCTGCTCGGCTTCGGCATGCGCGTGCTGAACGTGCCGGTGGCGCCCTGCGTCGTCGGCCTGATCCTCGGTCCCCTGGCGGAGCAGCAGTTCCGCCGCGCGCTGGCCATCAGCCAGGGTGACGCGACCGTCTTCATCACCCACCCGATTTCGGCGGCGCTGCTGGGCATTGCCGTGCTGCTGGTGGTCGGACCGATGCTGCTGCGCCGTCGCCAGCGCAACGCCGAGGCGGCCGGCACGCCCCATTCCTCCAGCCATTCGACGGTTTGAGTTCAAGGACGGACAGGATTATGGAGAGCATGGATCTCTGGTCGCAGCTCGCGGCGCTGGGACAGGTCATCGCCATCGACCTCGTGCTGGCCGGCGACAACGCCATCGTGGTCGGCATGGCGGCGGCGGCCGTGCCGCTGGCGATGCGCCGCAAGGTCATCTTCTGGGGCATCGGGGCGGCCATCGCGCTGCGCATCTTCTTCGCGCTGATCACCACGCAGCTTCTCGCCATCATCGGCCTGACGCTGGCCGGCGGCGTGCTGCTGCTGTGGGTCTGCTGGAAGATGTTCCGCGAACTGCGTTCCCACGGCGAGGACGAGGTGGCCCCCGACGAGGCGCTGGCCGGCGCCGACTCCCCCGATCCGGCCCACGCCAAGAGCTTCGGCGCGGCCATCTGGCAGATCATCGTGGCCGACGTGTCCATGTCGCTCGACAACGTGCTGGCGGTGGCCGGTGCCGCGAAGGAGCACCCGACCATCCTGGTCATCGGCCTGCTGCTGTCGGTCGTGCTGATGGGTGCCGCGGCCAACATGATCGCGCACGTGCTGCACAAGCACCGCTGGATCGGCTGGTTCGGTCTGGCGATCATCACCTACGTGGCGCTCGACATGATCTGGCGCGGCGGCAATGAGGTTCTCACCCACGCCGGTCTCAGCCTTCCCTGGATTCTCTGACGGAGCGCCCTTTCCATGAAAAAGGTTCTTGTTCCCCTGACCGGACGCCCGCTGGACCGGCGCGCCGTCACTTCGGCCTTCCTGGTCGCCCAGCGCTTCGGCGCCCAGGTGGAGGGGCTCAGCGTCATGCCGCAGGTGGAAATCCGCACCTCCATCGAGAGCGCCGCCATCCCCGCCGCCCTGATGGAGCAGTTGGTTCGCATCGGTCAGGCCGATCAGGCCCAGGTGGTGGAGGGCGCGCGCCACCTGTTCGACGAGATCGCCGGCCGCTTCGCCGGTCTGACCGCCTCCTGGCGGCAGGCCACCGGCCCGCTGGCCGAGACCTTCAGCGAGGAGGCGCGTCTGGCCGACCTCGCGGTCATCGCCCAGGCGTCGGACGGCACCAACGCCATGGGTCCGGCGATCGAGGCGGCGCTGTTCGGCTCCGGCCGCCCGGTGCTGCTGGCGCCTTTGGCGGAGTCCACGTCGGTCGGCGGCGCGGTGGCGGTCGCCTGGGACGGCGGCTCGGCGGCGGCGCGGGCGGTCGGGGCGGCGCTGCCCGTCCTGCGCCGCGCGGAGAAGGTCGCGATCCTTTCCGCCGACAGCCCCGACGAGGGCCGCGCCGCCAATCCCGAACGGCTGTCCGAGTATCTGGCGATGCATGGAATCACCTCCACGGTGTGGAAAATTCCCGCATCCGGTCACGCCATCGCCAAGGCCCTGCTGGGCGCGGCGAAGGATGGCGGCTGCGACCTGCTGGTCATGGGCGCCTATGGTCACAGCCGCGTGCGGGAAATGGTGTGGGGCGGCGTGACGCTCAACGTGCTGCGCGAGCCGCCGCCGTTGCCCATTCTCATGGCACACTGAGCAGGCTCAACCGAGGGGCACCCATGCGCATTCTCGTCGTCGAAGACACCGAGGATCTCGCCGACGCCATCGTCCACCGGCTGCGCAAGCTGGGCTACGCCGTGGACTGGGTGGCGACCGGCGACGAGGCGGAGGAACTGCTGCGGCAGGAGGAGTACCAGCTTGTCCTGCTCGACATCATGCTGCCGGGCATCGACGGGCAGACCCTGCTGGCCAAGCTGCGCGGGCGGCGCAACCCCACGCCGGTGCTGGTGATGACCGCCCGGTCCCAGGTGGACGTGAAGATCGACCTGCTCGACCTCGGCGCCGATGATTTCATCGTCAAGCCCTTCGACCTCCGGGAGCTGGAGGCGCGCTGCCGCTCGCTGCTGCGGCGTTCCCACGGGATGGTGTCGTCCAAGGTGGCCTTCGGCAACCTGACCTTCGACACGGCGGCCAAGAAGGTCACCATCGGCGACCGCATGGTCGATCTCGGCGGGCGCGAATTCCGCCTGCTGGAGCTGTTCCTGACCAACCTCGACCGTGTCATGGCGAAGGAGGAGCTGATGGACCGCCTGTTCAGCCTCGAACAGTCCACGGCTCCGAACGCGATCGAGTTGTATGTTTCGCGTCTGCGCCGCAAGCTGGACGGTGCCTCGGTTGAGATACGGACGGTGCGGGGCCTTGGCTATGTGGCGGAACTTCGGCCGGCGGGGTAAAAGCTATTCCCTGCGGCGGCGCTTGCTGATCGGGCTGTTCGCGGCACTGGCGGTGCTGGCGGCGGTGCTGTACCTGTTCGTCGAGTCCTACGCCCGGCGCGCGGCCGACAGCGCCTTCGACCGGCTGCTGCTCGCCTCGGCCCTGTCCATCGCCGACACGGTGCGCGTGCAGGACGGCCGCTTTCAGGTCGATCTGCCCTATTCGGCCTTCGACATCCTGGCCATGGCCCGGCGCGACCGCATCTTCTACCGGATCTCGGCGCCGGACGGCACGCTCATCACCGGATATGACGACCTGCCGGTGGGCAAACCGCGCGGTGATGCCGCCGCCCCGCGTTTCGCCGACGCGAGCTACCGGGGCATGGCGCTGCGCGTCGCCGTGCTGACCCGCTTCGTCGCCCAGCCCGGCCTGTCCGGCCGCGTGACCATCGCCGTCGCCCAGACGCGGGAGGAGCGCAACGCGCTGGCCGGCGACATCCTGGTCAACGCCTTCCTGCCCATCGCTCTGGCCGTGCTGGCCGGGGCCGGGCTAATCTGGTTCGGCGTGCGCCGCGCGCTGGCCCCGCTGGGATCGCTGGAGCGGATCATCCGCGACCGCAACGCCCATGATCTGTCGCCCATCGCCATGCCTCCGCCGGAGGAGGTCTCTCAGCTCGTCCAGGCGATCAACCAGCTGATGGGGCGGCTGAAGACGAATCTCGACACCATGCAGATGTTCCTGGCCGACGCCGCGCACCAGATCCGCACCCCGCTGGCCAGCCTGCGGCTGCAAGCCGAGCTGGCCGCCGACGAGGAGGATCCCCAGGCGCTGCGCCGCATCGCCCTGCGCGTCCACCGCAACGCCGTGGAGGCGAGCCAACTGACCAGCCAGCTTCTCAACCACGCCATGGTCATGCACCGCAGCGAAGTGCTGGACCGCGAGCCCGTCGATCTCGGCGCTCTGATGATGCAGGTGGCCCAGCGCGCCCAGGCGGTGGCGGGAACCGCGATCCGGCTGGAGGTGGACGGCGCCGTCGTATCCCCGACCATTCAGGGCGACCCGATCACGCTGCGCGAGGCGCTGACCAACCTCGTGGACAACGCGGTGAAGTACGCCGGCCCGTCCGGTCCCATCGACGTCCGTCTGACTGCCGGCCCGGATGGGGAAGGACTGCGGGTCGAGATCGCCGACCATGGCCCCGGCATCCCCGACGGAGAAAAGGCCGCCGTGCTGGAACGCTTTGGCCGGGGCAGTTCCTCGACCGGGGTGAGCGGCAGCGGCCTGGGCCTTGCCATCGTGCGCTCGGTGGCGGAGGCGCACGGCGCCGCCCTTAGCCTGCTCGACCGCCCCGGCGGCGGCCTAATCGTCCGGCTGGACTTCCCCGTCACGGAGCCCGCCGCCCCGGCTTCCGCGCGCCCCGGCGCTGCCTATCCTGGTGCCGCCGTCTCCGTGGCCTTCGCCCTTCTGGCTCTCTTCTGGGGCACGACTGCCCAGGCCGGCTCCACGACCCTCTACCCGGCGCCCGGTGGCGAGCGGCTGCGCCTCAGCATCCTCGGCGCCACCGACCTTCCGGCCATGGAGCCGCTGATCCTCGACTTCCAGCAGACGCGGCCCGAGGTCGCCATCCACTACACCGACCTGAACTCGTCGGAGCTGTACACAGCCATCGCCGAGGGGCAGCGGACCGATGCCGACCTGCTGATCTCCTCGGCGGTCGATTTGCAGGTGAAGCTGGTCAACGACGGCCACACGCGCCCCCACAGGTCGGAGGTCACCGTGATGCTTCCGGATTGGGCCAACTGGCGCGACGAGGCGTTCGGCTTCACCTTCGAGCCGGCGGTGATCGTCTACAACCGCGCCCTGGTGCCGGAAACGGAGGTGCCGCATTCCCGTGACGCGCTGATCCGTCTGCTGCGCGAGAAGGGGGCCGATTACCGCCGCCGGGTCGCCACCTACGACGCCAGCTTCAGCGGCATCGGCTACCTGTTCGCCACCCAGGACTCCGTCCTGTTCAGCCAGTTCTGGCAGCTGGTGGCAATGCTGGGGCAGGTGGACGCGCGGCTGGCCTGCTGCACCGGCGACATTCTCGATCTGGTGGAACGGGGCGAGGTGCTGATCGCCTACAACATGCTGGGCTCCTACGCGAAGGCGCGGGCGGCAAGCGGCGCGCCCATCGGGATTGTCCTGCCGGAGGACTACACCCAGGTCATCTCCCGCGTCGCGGTCATCCCCCGTGCGGCGCCCCGGCCCGATCTGGCCGGCGACTTCATCGACTATCTTCTGTCCCCGCGCGGGCAGGGGGTGGTCGGCGGCCGTTCGGGCCTCTACGCTCTGTCGGCGGAACTGCGGAGCAAGTCCGGCGGCCCGCTCCAGCCCATCGCGCTCAGCCCGGCTCTGCTGGCCTTTCTGGACAAATCGAAGCGCGAGCGCTTTCTCCAGCAATGGGAAGCGGCCATTCATCTGCCTTGAGGCCGCCTGCCTGAGGCCAACCGCTCTGGGGCGAAGCCCACATACATGGGTTACCGGCCGCGAGAGCGATTGGTCACAACGCCGACCGTTTACGCCACCACGCGAATGTGCAATCGTCTGCCCGTCATCATCCGCCCCTTCTGACGGAACATGGACGGCATTGTGCGTCGCGTAAAATCGTTGACGGCTGCGGCCGTTTTGTCGCTCGGTCTTGTCGCGTGTGCCAGCGATCCCTCCTCAACCGGCTCGCGCAGCGTGGACATCGACGCCCATGTGGCGGAAGCGTCGCGCCGCTTCGGCATGCCCGAGCAATGGATCCGCGAGGTCATCCGCCAGGAAAGCGGCGGGCGCACCATGATGAACGGAAAGCCCATCGTCAGCCGGGCCGGCGCCATGGGCCTGATGCAGGTGATGCCCGGCACCTACGCGGAAATGCGGCGCAAGCACGGGCTCGGCCCCGATCCGCACAACCCGCGCGACAACATCCTGGCCGGCACCGCGTACCTGCGCGAGATGTACGACCTGTTCGGCTCCCCCGGCTTCCTCGGCGCCTACAACTGCGGTCCGGGCTGCTACGCCGACTATCTGGCTGGCAACCGCCGGCTGCCCGGCGAAACCCAGCGTTATCTCGTTGCGGTCGGCCCGCGCCTGGAAGGCGGCAGCGCCCCGAGCGGTTACGAGGTTGCCAGTGCGCCCGCTCCGGTCTACTCGGCCCCGGTGCCCGTCACCACCGTCGCCGCCCTGCCGCCGCCGGTTGCCCCGGCGCCCGCCGCCTCGGTGGTCGCCACGCCGCTGCCCGCGCCCACGCCGGTGTCCCGCCCCACCGTCGTCGCGTCCGCAGCCCCGATCCCAAGCCCGGCCACGCGCAGCGCGACCGGCGGCTGGACAGTGCAGCTCGGCGCCTTCCGCTCGCCCGACGACAGTGCCCGCATCATCGACCGCGCCCGCCGCTCGCTGCCCGGCGTGCTCGACCGGACGGAGCGGCTGGTGCAGGCCGTGGACACCCAGAACGGCCCGCTCTACCGCGCCCGCCTGACCGGCCTGACCCAGCAGGACGCCTCGGCCAGCTGCGCCAACCTGACCGGCATGGGCATGGCCTGCTTCGTCGTTCCGCCCGGAGCGTGATTGGCCTGGGCTTGATCGCTTGACTCGGGATCGCTTGACTCAAGGGGGCCGCATGCCTAGTTTGACGCCCATGACCGAGCGCACCCACCCGACCTGCGTCTATTATCCGCTGTCCTCATAGGGCGGCGCGTTCGGTTTTGACCTGATGAACATGCCGCCGCTTTCCGGCGGCATCGTTCGACAGCAGACCTCCGGAAGGCGGCTTTCCCTCCTGGAGTTCTGCAAGATGACATCCCTCCCGACCACGTCCGATCTGCCCCGGTCCGCCTTCCTGCGGACGCTGACCGAGCGCGGCTTTCTGAACCAGTGCAGCGATACCGCCGTGCTTGACGCCGCCCTGGAGCAGGGCGTGGTCCCCGCCTACATCGGCTTTGACGCGACGGCGGACAGCCTGCACGTCGGGCACCTGATGTCGATCATGACGCTGCGCTGGCTTCAGCGCTGCGGGCACAAGCCCATCGTGCTGATCGGCGGCGGCACAACCCGGATCGGCGACCCGAGCTTCCGCGACACCAGCCGCCCGATGCTGGACGACGCGCAGATCGCCGCCAACATGGCCGGCATCCGGCAGGTCTTCGCCAAGTACCTGACCTTCGGGGACGGCCCGACCGACGCGGTGATGGTCAACAACGCCGACTGGCTGGACGAGCTGCGCTACATCCCCCTGCTGCGCGACGTCGGCCGGCATTTCACCGTCAACCGCATGTTGAGCTTCGACAGCGTCAAGCTGCGGCTGGAGCGCGAGCAGCCGCTGACCTTCCTGGAGTTCAACTACATGATCCTCCAGGCCTTCGACTTCGTGGAGCTATCGCGGCGCTTCGGGTGCCGGTTGCAAATGGGCGGGTCGGACCAGTGGGGCAACATCGTCAACGGCATCGAACTCGGCCGCCGGATGGAGGGGCGGGACCTGTTCGGCCTGACCACCTCGCTGCTGACCACCGCGTCGGGCGCCAAGATGGGCAAGACCGCGTCCGGCGCCGTCTGGCTCAACGCCGACCGGCTGAGCCCCTGGGACTTCTGGCAGTTCTGGCGCAACACCGAGGACGCCGATGTCGGCCGCTTCCTGCGCCTGTTCACCGAACTGCCCCTGGACGAGATCGCCCGTCTGGAAGCCCTGGAGGGCGCCGGCATCAACGAGGCGAAGAAGGTCCTGGCGACCGAGGCCACCCGCCTGTGCCACGGCGCCGAGGCGGCGGCCCAGGCGGAAGAGACCGCCCGCCGCACCTTCGAAGACGGAGCGTTCGGCGACGGCCTGAACAGCGTGACCGTGTCGCACGCTGATTTGGAAACCGGCCTGCGCCTCGTCGATCTGCTCGTGGAGGCGGGGCTTGCCGAGTCCAAGGGGGCCGCGAAGCGGCTGATCCGCGACGCCGGGGCGCGCGTGAACGGCAACGTCGCCAGCGACGAGGCGGCCTTGGTCACCACCGCCGATCTGGACGGCGAAGGCCGGGTCCGGCTGTCCGCCGGGCGGAAGCGGCACGCGCTGCTGCGGTGCCGCTGAGGGGGCTCACCCAACGGTCCGCCATTGAGCGAGGGCGGCGTCGGGCAGGCGCCGCTCTGCCGGTAGGGTGGCGACGATGGTGGTCCCGCAACCGGGCTCGCTGGCGATGTCGAGCGAGCCCTGGTGCATCTTCATGATCGCCAGGCTGATCGGCAGCCCCAGCCCCGTGCCGCCGCGCTTGCGCGAGGCGGCGCTGTCCACCTGATAGAAGGGCTGGAAGACCTTCGACAGATGCTCGCCGGACACGCCCATGCCGGTGTCGGTCACCTCGACCCGCAAGGTCCCGTCCTCGTCCTCGCCGACCGCCACGCACACCCGGCCGCCGTCGTCGGTGAACTTCACGGCGTTGGAGACGAGGTTCAGCACCACCTGCCGGATCAGCCGTTCGTCGGCGCGCACCCGCAGCGGCTCGTCCGGGGCGGTCGTCCGAAGCGTCACGCCGCCCGCCCGCGCCTGTTCGCGCAGCATGCCGGCGGCGCGCAGGACCAGCCGGCCGAGGTCGCATTCCGACTCGTGCAGCGTCATCGCGCCGGCTTCCAGCTTCGACATGTCCAGCACGTCGTTGATGATCGCCAGCAGATGCTCGCCGCTCAGCCGGATGTCGCGGGCGTATTCGGCGCGCTCGACCTCCGTCCCGGCCCCGTCCTCCTCCAGCACCTGGGCGAAGCCGATGATGGCGTTCAGCGGGGTGCGCAGCTCATGGCTCATGTTGGACAGGAATTCGGACTTCGTGCGGTTGGCGCGCTCGGCGGCTTCCTTGGCGGCGGCCATCTGCGCCTCCGCCTGCTTGGCCGCCGTCACGTCGCGGTGCACGCTGACGAAGCCGCCGTCGGGCATCTTGGCCTGGGTGCTCTGCACCGTCCGGCCGGAAGGCAGCACCTGTTCGAACGGTACCGCCGCCTCATGCGCGCGCAGGCGCCATGCCGCCCAGGCCCGCCGCTCCGCCTCCGTCCCGTGCGGCAGGAGGACCGAGGACGCGCGCTCCGCCACCCGCTCGAACGGCATGCCGGGCACGATCAGATCGCGCAGGTAGGGGAAGATCTCCAGGTAGCGCCGGTTTGCCACCACCAGCCGGCGGTTGACGTCGTAGACGACGAAGCCCTCGCTCATGGAATCCAGCGCCTGCTCCAGCAGGTGTTTGGACCAGCTGAGTTCCGCCGCCGCCCGCTCCCGCCCGCGCAGGTACAGCACGCCCGCCGCCGCGGCGAGGATCAGGCCGAGTGCGATGCCGCCGGACACGGTCAGGATCGCCTGCCGCGTTTCCTTCCAGGCGGCCAGCGCCACGTCCTCCTCGATCTGTGCAACCAGAAGCAGGCCGTCGTACAGCGCCGACGTCGCGGCCGCGATCACCCGGCCCGAGCCGGACCGCTCGGATCCGAACCGATCCGGCACCAGAGCCCAGTCCCCGGTCAGCGCCAGCGTGCCGGTGGCCGGGGCCAGGACCTGGCCGATCCGCCGCGCGTCGTGCGGGTTGCTCACCAGCAGCCGCCCGTCCGTCCGCTCCACCGAGACGTGCAGGCCGGGAACCGAGGCTTCCGGCAGCACCAGCCGCGCGAGATTCGGCAGGGGCATCTCCGCCATCGCGACGACCGGCGTTCCGTGCATGGTGACCAGCCGGGCGGCGTAGAGCGACCATTCGCCGGTGTGCCGGTTGCGCATCGGCGTGCCGATTACCAGAACGCCGCGCCGGGCCGGGTCCTGCGCCGTGCGGATCAGATCCTGCGTGGGCGGCGGCTGCCGCGTCGCTTCCAGCCCGGACGCCAGCACCCGCCCGTCGGTCGCCACCACCATCATCTCGCGCACTAGGAAGCTCTGGTCCGACAGGGTGCGCAGGCTGCGGTTGGCGGTCGGTCCATCGCTGTGCCGCCCGTCGCTGTTTGGCCCGGTTCCCGCGTCGGGCAGGGTGACCAGCGTGTCCAGGCCGGCCAGCAGGGCGTCCACCTGGAGCAGGCCCCGGTTGATGTTCGCCGCTGCCCCGCCCAGCGCCCGCGTCACCGTCTGACCAGCGGCCGACAAGGCGTTGGCGTGTCCCCGCTCGACCAGCAGCCAGGTCGCCGCCGCCTGGAGCGTCAGCAGGCACACGGTGGCGAGCGCGATGACCACCACGGATCGTGATCGTTGCATGGCGGTCTACTCGCGCGGTGCGGGGATGGAGAGGAGGGGGCCGACGCTGCCGTTCCAGGCATCGGCGCAGGCGTTGCCGCAACGCGCCAGCCAACCCGGCAGGATCGCCGTCGCGATCAGGGTGCGCAGCCGGCCGGTGTCCTGCGGCGACAGCGGAACGCGCGTCATCCGCCCAGGACGCCCGTTGACGCAGCCGGGCTGCCCGGCGTTGCACACCAGCCCTTCCCCGGTTTCCCGCTCGGCGGCGTTCCAGACCTCCGCCTCCAGCCCGGCGATTTCCTGTTGAAGAAAGGCGCGCACCGAGGGGGGCAGAGCCTCCCACGCCCAGCCGTTGGCGGCGAAGATCGACACGCCCCAGCTGATGGCCATCTCGTGCACGTGGGTTGTCACCTCGTGCAGGCCGATGCTGTTCCCCGACATGGTGCCGGTGATGGCGCAATCGACGACGTTGCGCTGGATGGCGGGCACGACCTCCGCGAAGGGGGTGACGACGGGGATGGCGCCCAGCGCCTCGACCAGTTCGGCCTGCGCCACGCCGGAGGTGCGGATGCGCCGGGTCTTCAGGTCGTCCAGCCCCCGGAACGGCTGGCGGCAATAGAGGACCTGCGCCGGGTAGCTGTAGATCGCCAGCAGCTCCAGCCCGTAGCGTTCGCGCAGGAAGCGGCGGGCCTCCGGCCGGTAGGCGGCGACGGCCTTGCGCAGGGAGGCGAAGTCCGGGCTGACCAGCGGCAGGTCCATGGCGTTCAGCTCCGGATCCTCGGTCGCGAGGCTCAAAAGCACGGTGCCGAACTGAATGACGCCCAGGTTGAGCAGCCGCAGCATCTCCTGCCCCCGGATGCCGCTCTGGTCGAAGGCGGAAATCTCGGCGGTGACCCGGCCGCCGGACGCCCGCGCGATGCGCTGCGTCCAGAACGGGGCCTCAAGGCGTTTGTACAGGTTGATGCCGGCCAGCCCGCCGACGATCCGCAGCTTCGTTTCCGGAAGCTCCTCCCCGTGTGCGCGGGCGCCGGGCGCCCAACCGGTCAAGGCAAAGGCCAGGATGATCGTTATGCATGTGTGCAAAGGAAAGCGCATTCGCGCGCACCCAATCTCCCGGCTTTCACTGTTCGAAAGGATGGCATGAGACTGCCGAATTCTGAACACGACTTTTGGAAAACGGAACGGACTATGTGTCGCGGGATTCCTTTACCACCCATATCGCAGGATTTACCGACCCAGCCGAACGGGGTAGGTGGATCGGTTGGGTGGCCCGCCCCTGGTTCGGATTTGCGAAGAGGTCACTTGGGCATGGTAACGGCAAGGAAGGGGGCCGTTGGCGCCTCCGACGGGCCGGCGAGCACCGGTGCCGCGTGTTGAACCGGCGTGATGGTCTTCAGATAGGCGGCCAGCGCCTGCGCGTCGGCGTCGGTCAGCTTGCCGTAGCTGTGATAAGGCATCACCGGGGCCAGCACCCGCCCGTCCGGCCGGACGCCGGTGCGCACGGCCCGGATGATGTCGGTCTCGCTCCAGTTGCCCAGGCCCGTCTTGGTGTCCGGGGTCAGATTCGGCGGGTAGAAGGTGCCGAGGCCCGGAATTTGGAAGCCCACGGTCGATCCGGCGAGGAAGCGCTGCGGGTCCGGCTGGCCGGTCAGGGCGCCGGGGGTGTGGCAGCCGGTGCAGTCCATGATGGCGGCGAGATACTCGCCACGCTTCACATGTTCGTCGGCGGACGCCGGGGCGGCGAGGGCGATCAGCAAAAACGCGGCGGCGCTGGCGCCGGCAACCATGAAGCTGCGCATGGAACATCCTCTCCGGATCGGGGCAGGGGCCTTGGTTTTTTGGCCCTGGAATGTTCCGACTATGTGTTTCCGGCTTTTCCGCCGCCCTTACCGGAATTTTCCAAAATTTTCCGGGTCTATTCGGGCACTCCCGCCTTCCTCAACCCTTCTACGAAAACCTCGCAATGGGCGAAGCGGGCAAGGTTCCGGCGCAGAACGCCGAGGCGCAGCGTGGGGCCGATCCGGTTGCGGGCCGTGATGAACTCCTGCGCTTCCTCCAGCAGGCCCAGATGGCCGCAGCAGCTGATCAGGCTGTTGTAATGCCCGGCATAACCGGCGACCGAGGCGCGCAGGACGGGGAGCGCGTCCTCGAACCGATGCGACCCCAGCAGCGCCAGCCCGTGGATGGACGTGTAGAAGCCGGCGAAACTGTCGCGCGGGCTCATGCGCAGGGCGTGCCCCGTCTCGGCCACCGCCTCGTCGAACCGTCCGGCGCGCAGCAGCGCCCAGCCGAGCGCCGTGTGGCCCAGCGCGAAGCTGGGGTTGAGGTCCAGCGCCGCGCGCAGTTCCGCCAGCGCCCGGTCGTGCAGCCCCATGGTGCTGTGGCAGAGGCCGGAGACCATCCGCGCCCACGGGTCCGCCGGGTCGAAGGACTGGGCATCGTGGGCGTGCTCGGCCGCTCGGGCCAGCCCGCCGCATCGGTCCGGGGTCCAGCAGCAATGGGCCGCCCACCAGACGGACCAGCCGAGCAGGGCATGGGCGCGGGCGTAGCGGGGCTCCAGGGCGATGGCCCGGTGTAGGAGGTCCCGCGCCTCCGCATTCTGACGCTCGTCCACCTTGCTCAGCAGCCCCAGCGCCCGGACGACGAGGCCCCAGGCATCGACACTGTCCGGCGGCTTGCCGGAGGCCCGGAAGCCTTCTTCGGCGTAGAGGTACGGCTCCACTGCCGCGACCACGCGCTCGGTGATGTCGTCCTGCATGGCGAAGATGTCCTGAAGGTCGCGGTCGTAGCGTTCGGCCCAGATGTGCTTTCCGCTCTCCGCGTCGATCAGCTGGCCGGTGACGCGGATGCGCGGCCCCGCCGTGCGGACGCTGCCCTCCAGAACGTAGCGGACGCCCAGGTCGCGGGCGATGTGCCGGACGTCGGCGGCCCGGCCCTTGTAGACGAAGGTGGAATTGCGGGCGATGACGAACAGCCAGCGCAGGCGGGCCAGCGCGGTGATGATGTCTTCGGTGATGCCGTCGGCGACCGTGTCCTGGCCGGCATCGCCGCTCATGTTGGTGAAGGGCAGGACGGCGATGGACGGCTGGTCGCCCACGGCCGGGTTGCGCGGGGCCGAGGCGGTGTTCCCAGGCCGGGTGTTGTCGTTTTGTCCGTCAGGCGACCGGAGCGGCAGCTTGGTAAGGTGCTCGACGATGGCCAGCGTTCGGTCCGAATAGAGGCCGATCAGAAGCTTGTCGATGGTGGACTTGCCAAGCCTCGTCTTGAAGGCGAACTGCTCCCGCGACATCCGCTCGCGGGCGAGATAGTCCTTGATGGCCGCCGCTACGCGCTTCCTGTCCTGCAAATTCGCCCTCCACCGTCTGCGGAAGGTCGTTTTTCGAGGGGGAAGGATGACGGTCGTTTTCCGGAAAATCCAGGCATATTCCGGATAGAGGCGCGGAAACAATCCGGGTGTACACAAGAGGGTCGGACTGGTTTTCCCGCCCTCCGGAGGACTCGAGATGATGAATCAGATCGAAGCCGCCCAGATCGAAGCCGCAAGCCGCGCCCTGGCCGAATTGAACGCCGCTCCTCTTACGCCGGCCCTCTCGGGTTGCCCGGACTGCGGCACGGCGCACATGATCACGTCACCGTCCCCGCTCGGCCCCTGCCCCGACTGCGGGGCGGAGCTGAAGGTTCTGTCCCGGCCGCCCGCCGCCACCCCGCCGCTGCCATTTTGAAGATCGGCTCAGCCAGCGATTGCCCGCAGGAAAGCGGCGCCGGCCTGCGCTCCGGACGGCGTGATGGTGTGGCCGACGCCGGGCTCCACCCGCGTTTCGGCCGGAATGCCCGCCTGGACCAGAGCTTGGGCGGCGGTCTGCATCTCCTCCACGGGGATGACCGGGTCGGCCGTGCCGTGGATCAGCAGCACGCGCGTGCCGGTCGCGGCGCCGTCCGCTGCTGGGCGCCCGGACAGCCGCCCGGCGTAAGCCACCACCGCCAAGGGTTGCCAGCGGCCCGTCAGCACGGCGTCGAGGGACATGATGGAACCCTGCGAGAAGCCGACGAGGATCAGCGCTTCCGGCCCGACGCCGGCCCAGGCCAGCTCCTCGTTCAGCACGCGGTCGAAGGCAGGAACCGCCTCGGCCACGCGTTGCGGCCGGTTCGCCGGGGTGACGCCGTTGACGCTGAACCACTGCCGCCCTTGGGGGGCGAGGTCGAACGGCACGGGACCGTCCGGGAAGGCCATGGCGGCGTCGGGCAGCGCCGCCTGCCAGAGGCGGGCCAGCGGTTCCAGGTCGTCGCCGCTGCTGCCCACCCCGTGCAGGAACACCACAAGGCGCTTGGCAGTCTCGCCGGAGGCCGGCGGCAGCCGGTGCGGAAACGGTGGCTGGCTCATGTCCTTCCCTTCACGAAGCGGCCCTTCACGAAACGGTGGGCTGTCGTTATGAGGGCACAGTAGCCGCACCGGCGACCAAGCCGCCAAGCCCTTTTTCCTTTAGTGGCTCATGCTCTGCATCGCCTTGCGGCAGGCGTCCTCGCAGCTCCGGCAGGCTTCGGCGCAGATGCGGCAGTGTTCGTGCATCGTGGCGTGGGCCTCGCATTCCTCCGCGCACAGCCGGCAGGCGGTGGCGCAAGCCTCCAGCATCGCGCGGATCACTGCTTCGTTGGAGCCGCTGCGGCGGGTGGCGACGGCGCCGGTGGCCGCGCACACGTCGGCGCAGTCCATGTTCAGACGAATGCACTGGACCAGCTCGGCCACCATCGGTTCGCCCAGGCAGGCGTCGGCGCAGGTCGTGCAGGTCTGCGCGCAGTCGTAGCATTCCTCAATGCAGTGGATCAGCGCGTCGTTCGTGTTGCCGCGGACGTGCGGATGGGTGCTGATCATTTCCCTCGCGTGCATGGTCGAACTCCGTTTTTGGATGGACCGGCGTCCCTCGCGGGCGCTCTGCCGAGAACCAACAGGCGCGTCCCCGGTTGGTTCGTGCGGCTATAGCAGAGCGGGTTGCAGGTGGAGACGTCGGACGGCTGGATGGATCTGGAGCCGATCTCCGGCACCTTCGTGGTCAATGTGGGCGAACTGCTGGAACTGGCGACGGACGACTATTTCCGCGCTGACGTGCATTAGGTGCTGACGTGCATTAAAGCGGATATCGATCCGCTTTGGACCGCGACGGCGGTCCCGGCCGCACGTGCGGCCGAAGCCTGGCCAGCGAATGAGGCCATATGAATCTAAAGCGAATGCAAATTCGCTTTAGGTGGTGACTGTGCCGGTTGGCGAGGACCGCCTGTTGGTCGCCTTCTTCCTGGGCGCCCCGGTGGATGCCCGTGTGCCGGTGCTGGACCTGCCACCCGACCTCGCCGCCGAAGCGCGCGACCCGGAAAACCCCTACTACTGCGACGTGGGCGAGAACGCGCTGAAAGCCGCCTGCGCTCGCACCCCGACGTCGCTCAGCGGCACTATGCCGACCTTCTGCAAGCGTCCTGACGGAGACCCCGACCATGACCGCCGATATCTTCCGCATTCAGGCACCCGCCTCGATCCATCCCGAAACGCCGGCCATCCACGCGGCGACCACCGCCCATTCGCAGCCGTCGGGCGACGACCAGCTGCTGACCGGCGTTATCCCCCTGGTACGTCCGCCGAACTCGTCTGCCGCTCCATCCGGAAACGCCGTTACGCGCAACGCGACATCATTGATGTGACGCTTCTGGAGGTCGCGCTTTACGGTGGCGACGCGTCGCCTTGGAGGGCGATCCGAGGGCAGACGTTCGGGGGAGACAAGCCCTTTCCAGAATCCTTGCCTCACTCCAATTTCAGGATTTCATACCGAATGGTGTATTACGGCTCCTGCAGGCCGACGACGGTGTGCATGGCGTCCAGTTCTTCCGCCGGCACGGTGAATTCGCGGTCCATGGGCTGGTACTCGTGCAGCACCACGCCGCCGTCCTGGGTGCGGCGGACGAATTCCTTGATCAGCACGGCTTTGCTGCGTTTCACGACCACGACGCCGCTGCCCGGTGCCGGTGGCTTGTGCGGGTTGACGTGTAGGAGCTGCGCCGGCCGGAAGCGCGGCATCATGCTCTCGCCCACCACATACATGGCGTAAGGATCGCGGGCGTTCTTCAGGTAGTCGGGCTTGGCGATCCAGTCGATCGGCCCATCTTCCAGGAACATTTCCTGGTCGATGCCGCCCCGGCAGGCGGAGCGCACCGGCATTTGGGCGTAGGCGGGCGCGGCCATGGGCGTCCCCATGGGCGTCCGGGGCATGCCGGACGGTATGGTGCCGGCATGGGGCTGCGCGGGTTGGCTGGGGCCGCCCAGCAGGGCCTCGGGGTGAATGCCCAGATGGGGCGCCAAGCGGACCGCCCAATCGAGCGTCAGCTTCCGCTGCCCGTGTTCCAGCTTGTTGATCTGCGGCTGAGACGTGCCGGCCAACTCCGCAAGCCTTTCCTGGCTTAGGCCGGCGTTCTCCCGTGCCTTCCGCAAAGCGCTCATGCGCGCAGTCTCCCTTGTCCACGGGGCCGCATCATACCAGCCGGCATGAGCATGTCCATGCCGATCATTCCGCATTATTGCCAATCCGAATGGATTTATGATATTCCAATTGGAATGAATGCTCGTCGGATATCCACCGCGCGCTGCCATGGAGGAGACCTGAGATGCTGAAGGAAGCCACCACTCCCGATGTTGTGTCGCCGCGACGACGCAAGGCCGTGGACCTTGAAGCGCTGACCGTCTGGGCGATCCGCGACCAGAAGGCCGACAATGACGGCGTCTCCCTGCATTCCGCCGAGCGCGCGGCTCACCAGTCAATCCGCCAAGGCGGTCGTCTGCTGGCGGGCATGGAGCCGACCAGCTGGGGCACGGACAGTTGCGCTCGAATTGCGCAAATCGCGGCGGTTGGCGTGCGGGTTGACGGGGGTGGTCACGCGCGCGGCATCTCTGCCCGCATGCACCCCGACGCCGAAGCGGTGATGGCGGCGGTCAACCGCCTGAAGGACCGCCGCCGCCGTGGTCTGGTGCTGCATTACGCCCGGATCGGAGAGCGACCGGATTTCGAGACCGGGGAGTATCGGCTGATCGGCTTGCCAGCGGACTCCGGGGCCGGCCGGGGGAACAGCTGCAAGATTGTGGGTGAGTGGGAGGATACGCCGGAGCAGTCGGACATCGCTCACGCCTGGGTGGCGGCGGGCCGTTCGATTTTGGACCGCCGTGGCCGCAGCCTCATTGAACGGGCGGAGCGCGGATTTTTCTTTCGCCACGCTGAAGATGGCCGGCGTCAGGTTCTCTCCCGGTGGTGCCCGGTGATCGCGGAGCCGAGCTTGGAGGAAATCCGGGCCGTCAACGAGACCTACGCCGAATGGCATGCTGGCATGATGCGGCTGCTTGGTGAACTGCTGGATGTGACGCTGCGCGACCACCGTGTTACCGGCTTTCTGGCATCGGTGCAGCCATGGCGCAAAGAAAAGAGGTTGACAACATCCTGAAAAAAGGGGTAGACATTTCTCACCGCCCAAGTTGGGTGTTTGCAAAACCTCGCACGGTAACACCGGTGCGAGGTTTTTTCATTTTCGGTGATCTTCATCTTTGTAAAGCGATGCTTCCTGATTGGCATTTTGATGTCTCGCCAGGGGCCAAAAACCCGATCCGGAGATGATCGACTCCATCACCACCCCGCATTGGGCGGCCTTCGGGCCGCCCAATGCGTTTCCGAAGGCCGTTTGGCTCATGACACTGCCACGAGAAGACGCGCGGTCGGCCACGGTCGACTTGCTGAAGGACGCAACCACGGCCGGCGCGCGGGTGTACGCGACCCGCCTCATGCCGCCGGGCGATCCGGTCTATCCGCTCATCCTCGTCCACATCGATGATGAGGGCATGACCGCCAGCGGGATCGGCGTTCCGCAGTTCGCGCACGATCTCACGATCCTGATCGATGCGAGGATGCACGTCGACACGGCCAATCCGGCGGATTGCGAGAATGCGCTGGACCGCCTGTGCGAGGCGATCCTCAACCGCCTGCTCACCAGTCCCGATTGGGTCCGCCGGTTCGAGCGGATCGCCAGCATCAGGACCCGCATCTCCGTCATCAACCAGGGCGAGGCGACGCTGCTCACCGCCCTGATCGGCATCGGTGTGACGTTCCGGACCGTCTGGGAACCGATCGTTGCCGATGCCTTCGCCAGCGCCCACGTCGGCGTGGACGCCATTGACCCGTCCGACCCCAACCTCGCCAGCCCCGGCCCCGACGGGCGCCCGGAGGCGGGCGGCACCTTCCCCATTCCCACGACCTGAGAGGCACACATGTTCGTGAAGCCCAAGGCCGGGTTGCTCGTGCGCGACCCGGCCACCGGAGAGCCTTTGCCTGCTGTCGGGCGCGAGGTTTCCCAAGACCAGTACTGGATGCGCCGTCTCCAGGACGGCGATGTCGAAGAGGCGATGCCCGCCGCGCCGAAGCCCAACGTCCCTAAGAAGGGGTCCTGATCCATGGCCGTCAGCTTTTCCAACATCCCGGCCAACATCCGGGTGCCGCTGTTCTATGCCGAGGTGGATTCCAGCCAGGCCGGCTATTTCGTGCAGGATCAGCGGGCGCTTCTGATCGGTCAGATGCTGCCCGCCGGCACCGCCGCCGCCGGCATCCCCGTCCTGGTGTCGGGTGTCGATCAGGCGCGCGGCCTGTTCGGGGCCGGCTCCCTGCTGGCGCGCATGGTCGCGGCCTATCGCGCCAACGATGACTTCGGCGGGCTGTGGTGTCTGCCGCTGGCCGATGACGGTGCGGCGGTGGCCGCCACCGGCACCATTACGCTGACCGGTACCGCCACCGCCGCCGGCACGCTGTCCCTCTACATTGCCGGTCAGCTGGTCCGGCAGGGCGTGGCGTCGGGTGCCGCCGCCGCGACGGCCGCCACCGCTCTGGCCGCCACCATCAACGCCTCGGCGGACCTGCCCGTCACCGCCGCCGCAGTGAGCGCCACGGTGACCCTGACCGCCAAGAACAAGGGGGCGGCCGGCAACGACATCGACGTGCGACTGAACTACCGGGGGACCGCCGGTGGCGAGGCTCTGCCGACCGGCGTCGGTGTCACGTTCGTCGCCATGGCCGGCGGCACGGCCAATCCGTCGCTGGCTGCCGGGCTGGCCGCGCTGGGTGACGAGCCGTTCGACTTCATCGCCACGCCCTACACGGACACGGCGTCGCTGGACGCGCTCAAGCAGGCGATGGACGGCCAGACCGGCCGCTGGGCGTGGTCGAAGCAGATCTACGGCCACGTCTTCGGCGCCAAGCGCGGCACGGTGTCGGCCCTGTCCACCTTCGGCAACGGGCGCAACGACCCGCACGCCACGGTGCTGGGCTACAGCGACAGCCCGACGCCGCCGTGGGAGTGGGCCGCCGCGCTCGCCGCACAGGCGGCCAAGAGCTTGCGCATCGACCCGGCCCGACCGCTCCAGACGCTGCCGCTGGTGGGTGTTCTGGCCGCCCCGATGTCCAGCCGCTTCACCCTGGCGGAGCGGCAGATCCTGCTGTTCGACGGCATCGCCACGCACATGACGGGCACCGACGGCATCGTGCGCATCGAACGGGCCATCACGACCTACCAGACCAACGCCTTCGGCCAGCTGGACCCGTCCTACCTGGACGTGGAGACGCTTTTCACGCTCGCCACCATCCTGCGGCGCATGCGCAACGCCATCACGACCAAGTTCCCCCGGCACAAGCTGGCGAGCGACGGCACGCGGTTCGGCGATGGGCAGGCCATCGTCACGCCGAAGATCATCAAGGCGGAGCTGATCGCCGAGTATTCGGCGATGGAGCAGTTGGGTCTGGTGGAGAACATGCCGGCCTTCAAGGCCGCGCTGGTGGTCGAGCGCGACCCGACCGACCCCAACCGCATCAACGTCCTGTACCCGCCGGACCTCGTGAACCAGCTCCGCGTCTTCGCGGTGCTGGCGCAGTTCCGCCTCCAGTACTCGGCCTAAGGAGGGCCTGAATCCATGGAACGAACCATCGCGGGCGTCTGCTACCTCAAGGTGGACGGCAACCAGTACGCCCTGCGGGGCGGCCTGAAGGTCTCGCCCGACGACGTCCAGCGCGAGGGCGTGGCCGGTCTCGACGGCGTGCACGGCTACAAGGAGAAGCCGCGCGTGCCGTCCATCACGGCGAACATCACAGACACCGGCGGCCTGTCGCTGGAGGTGCTGCGCTCCATCACCGACGCCACCATTACTGCCGAGCTGGCCAACGGCAAGACCTACGTCCTGCGCAACGCCTGGACCAAGGCAGGGCATGAGTTGGACGCCGACGAAGGGCAGGTCGCCGTCACCTTCGAAGGCATGAAGTGCGAGGAGATGACGTGATGGTCGAAGCCGTCCGGAACGAGGTCACGCTGAAAAGGCCCATCAAGGCGCACGGCGACGAGGTGAGGACGCTGGTCTTCCGCGAGCCCGATGGCGACGACATCATCGTCTGCGGCTATCCGTTGCAGATGTCCGGCGACGGGCAGGGCACCTTCACCCCCCTGGCCGGTGTCATCGCCAAGTACATCGCGCGCCTGGGCAACATCCCGCCGTCGTCGGTCAAGTCCATGTCGGCGTCCGACTTCAACGCCTGCATGATGGCGATCCTCCCTTTTTTCGGGGAGGGGGATGCGACCCCGGTCCCGGACGGCGAGGACTGATCGAACGTTTCTTCGACGTGGCGTGGGCTTGGAAGATGCCGCCGTCCGAAATGCGTCGCCTGACCATCTCGGACCTGCTGCTCTTCGAGGCGCAGACCGCGCGCATCGGCGAAGAGCTGAAGCGGGCGCAGGGCGG
Organism: Azospirillum soli; assembly: GCF_017876165.1. Taxonomy (GTDB): domain Bacteria; phylum Pseudomonadota; class Alphaproteobacteria; order Azospirillales; family Azospirillaceae; genus Azospirillum; species Azospirillum soli. The sequence goes on along the minus strand of NZ_JAGINQ010000014.1, from coordinate 147,128 downwards.
CTGAACAGGCCGCCCTTTTTCTTGTGCCGCCTTTCTTTCCGCGAGGGTGACGATGACCGCATTCAACCTCAAGCCCATCATTTCGGTGGTGGACAAGGTCACCGGACCGATGAAGGCGATCAGCCGCGCCCTCGGCCGGATGGGTAAACTGGTCGGCGAGGTCGGCATCGAACCGGCTTTTTCCCTTGGCGCTCAGCACGCGATGATACCGGCGGCCGGTGCCGAGACGGGGACTGCGATTGCTGGGAAGGGCGAGGAGCTCTCCATTCCCATGGCTTTCGCGCGGCTGGGGGACGAGACACTCGGCCGATTGAGACACCTTCCGGGCACCGGCACGGCGGCGGCTTCGGTTGTGGCGGCCAAGCCGGCCACCTCCACCGGGAATGCGCCGAAAATGACGTCCCCCGTCAGAGCGCGTCCGGAGGGCGGTCGCCCGCCCGGCGTTCCGAAACTCGGTGTCACGAAACTTGGTGGCATCACGAACGAAGAGGCTGGGGCCGTTGTGCCGCTCCTCGGGCGCGTTTTGGGAGGTAGGGAAAACAAGGCCGAGTCATTCGGGAGCCTCGGCGGCAGCGCCATGGCGCTTACCCAAGCGATGCCGACGGTGAACCCCGCGACCGCGATGACGGTGCCCGCGATCATTGGGACGCTCGGCCAGCACCGGCTGCCTGCCGGTTCAAAGGAAGTCGTCCGCCCGCAGGGCGGCCGGGCGGTGCTGAACGGAGTGGCGGACCGCAAGACCATCAAGCTGTTCAACGGTTCGAAAGCGGTTCCGATGATCAAGGGGGATCGGGTGACCAGCCCGATGCCCTTCATTTCGCCGGGGTCCTTGGGCGGAAGCGTCGAGCATACAGAGGCTGTTGCTTGGCGGAATTCGGGACCGGTCCGGTTCACCCTTGCTTCGCACCGATCGGACCGCGCCGGTGGCCTGAAAACGGGTTGGGCCGGGGGACGGATTTACGACACTGCGGGAATGCCTTCCTCTTGGCTCGGCACCCGATGGAAAGCCGTCAAGGCGGTCTCCGACCGACTGACGGAGCGCCCGTCCGGCCTTCCCACAGGGGACGCCCGCGATCGCCGGAGCGATCGCCTTCACGGGTTCCCCGGCCTTGAGCCGGGTGGGGCGGTGGCCGGCATGCTGCGTAACGTCGCCCTGACCTTGCCGGCTTGGGGGCACGACACGCAAGCCCTGGCGGTGGCTGCCCGCCTCGGCGGAGCGTTGGAAGCCGCGGGGGCATCGGGGGGGGAGAGTACGCCGGGTGCGCCTGGGCGCCCTCACGCGGCCGGCATGCCGGCCGCGCCCGCCGTTAGTCCCGTTCTGGCGGCGGGCGACCGTGCCGTGACGCTGACCGGCGAAATGACGGTCTCATTCGAGGGCGCGCCGCCGGGTCTGTGCGTGGAGCCCCTCAAGACCAACCAACCGGACGTGGAGAGCAAGGTCCACGTCGGATACCGCTCGCTCGCGATGGGGACCTGACATGATCCCGTGGATCGACAATCTCCTGCCTGCCTTCTTCCGTGGCGTTCCCTTTTATGTCGAGCGCGACGACCTGATCGTGGGACGGCGTGTTCAACTTCACGAGTACCCGCAGCGCGACAAGCCCTACGCCGAGGATTTGGGCCGGGCCGCCCGCAAGTTCACCATCACCGGCTACGTCATCGGGCCGGGCTACATGACCCTCCGGGACCTGCTGCTGGGCGCGCTCGAAGCGCCGGGGCCAGGCTGTCTGGTGCATCCCCACTACGGCCCCATGATGGTGTTGGCCAAGGGGGAATGCAAAGTCACCCACAGCAAGGACGAGGGCGGCATGTGCCGCTTCTCGATGAGCTTCGTCGAGGCGAAGGACCTCGAACTGCCGTCGGTGACGAAGGACATGCCCGCCCTCCTGTGGCTTCGGCTGGATGCGCTGCAATCCCTGTCGATCGGTGATTTCTCGCGCAGCTTCCGGATTTTCGGATTTCCCGACCACGTCCTGGGCAGCGCCGGCCGGAATCTGACGGGGGTGGTGGAGCGGACGCACCCGACCGTCGCTCCCTACAACGCCGGCTGGGCGCTGCTTCTGCTGCGCCTGCTGGAAAGGCTCCGTGCCCTGCTTGGCGATCCGGAGGCCTTCGCCATCCTCGTCATGGGGCTGTTCGCGGCACTCGGCAGTGACGCGGCAAGCCGGGCCGCCGCCGAGGCGGCCGGCATCTCCGCGACGGACATCGCCGCCGTGAATGGGGTGGCGCTCTCCGCCGGAGGTGCGGCGGGCGGATACGTCACGGCGCCGATCGGGCGCGGCTATGGGGCCGGCGGCACGACGGCCCCGCCGATCCTGGCGCCGCTGGCCCGCATCGTCTCCTACGCCCCCGCGGCCGAGACCACCCCGGCATGGCCGGTCACGCCGTCGCGCCGGCAGCAAGCCGCCAACCGCGAGGCCATCGCCGCCCTGTTCCGTCGTGCCGCCCTGGTTCAGGCGGCCCGCGTGGTCGCGGCGGAGGACTGGCCGGTGCATGACGACGCCATCCAGGCTCGCGATGAACTGGCCGAACTGATCGACGCCGAAGCGGCGCGGCCGGATGTCCCCGATCCGCTGTTCCGGGCGCTGACCGACCTGCGCGCGGCGGTGGTCAACGGCATCACTGCGCGGGCGGCCGGGGCCGCGCGGCTTTCCACCGTCACCCCCAAGACCGTCCAGCCCGCCGTCGTTCTCGCCTACGACCTTTACGAGGACGCCGGGCGAGCCGGGGAAATCGTCACGCGAAACCGGGTCCGGCACCCCGGCTTCGTTCCGGTTCGCCCACTTACGGTGCTGTCATGAAAGACGTCGATAGCCGTGTCCATCTGGTTGTCGGCGGTGCCGACTACAGCGGATGGAAATCCGTCAGCATCACCGCCGGCATCGATCGGCAAGCCCGTGATTTCAAGCTCTCCGTCACCCACCGCTGGCCCGGTTCGGACGAGGTGCGCCGCGTCGCCCCCGGTGATGAGTGCAAGGTCTACATCGGGACGGATCTGGTGCTGACCGGGTATGTGGACAGCACGCCGATCATCTACGACAAGGACGCGGTGACCGTTGCCGTGAAGGGACGGAGCAAGACCGGCGATCTGGTGGACTGTTCGGCCGACCAAGAGCCCGGGCAGTGGAAGGATCGCACGATCAAGGGGATCGTGGAGGCCCTCGTCAAGCCCTTCAAAATCGATGTGGACGATAAGGCCAAGATCGAGGATTTGATACCCGATCACCAGCTGCAGCAGGGCGAGACGGTGTTCGAGAGCATCGACCGCCTGCTCCGGCTGCGCTCGTTGCTGTCCACCGATGACGCGGAGGGACGACTGGTCCTGACGCGGGCCGGTTCGGAGACGGCCTCGACCGATCTTGTGGTCGGCCGAAACATTCTGACCGGCAAGGCTGCACTCGACGCAGCGCAGCTGTATTCCAAGTACACCGTCAAGGGGCAACGGCCCGGCGGAGGCGACTGGTCGCGGGTCGAGGAGACTCACATCGACCTGACCGTCAAGCGGCTCCGTCCTCTCGTCATCGTCATGGACGGACAGCCGGACCACAACGCCGCCCGCGAACGGGTGAATTGGGAGCAGGCGTTCCGATACGGCAGGAGCCGTCAGGCCGTCTACACCGTGCAGGGCTGGCGGCAGGCGGACGGAAAGCTCTGGGTGCCGAACCAGCTGGTGCGCGTGAAGGACCCGATCATCGGCTTCGATGATGACTTCCTCATCACCGAGGTGACCTACGGCCTGTCGGACCTCGGCACCATCGCCACTCTGACGGTGGCTCCCAGAGAGGCGTACGATCTGAGGCTCAGCAAACCCAAGGGCAAGAACAGGGCGGAGGAAACCCTCGGTACGCCCAAGGTGGAGGTCAACTGATGGACGCCGGTGATTTCGGAAGGCTGGTCGCGCCGCTGAAGCGCTGTATCCAGATGATGCTGTCCCGCGCGATCGTCACCGCGGTCGAGGCCGGCAGGATGCAGGTGGTTCAGGTTAACCTGCTGGCCGGGGAAACCAAGGACGGGGTCGAACATTTCGAGCCTTATGGCTTTACGTCGCATCCGCATCCGGGCGCGGAAGCCGCTGTCGGCTTTCTCGGCGGCGACCGCAGTCATGGCATCGCGCTTGTGGTCGCGGACCGGCGCTACCGAATAGCTTCGTTGCAGCCGGGCGAGGTCGCGATCTTCACCGATGAAGATCAGGGCGGTGGGCATCGGGTGGTGATGCGGCGGGGCCGCGTCGTGGAGATTGCGTGCCGTGACCTGCATGTCGTCGCCGAGAACGACATCCGGCTTCAGGCCGGCGGCAGGATTATCGAGGTCAGCGCCAGCCACGTGGTGCAGACCGGCGACTACGAGGCTGTAAAGCGATGAGCTTCGGTCTGGCCGTCAGAAGCCTTGACGTCGCGGGAGGCGTCCAGCGTGCCGGCGCTGCGCCATGGTACCGTATCGATGGGCAACCCATCGTCGTCGAAGGTGATCCGGTCGAAGGGCATGGCCAAGATGCACACGGCGCTCCGGTCATGGTCGAGGGCGAAGCATGGTATCGGGTGGCCGGGCTGCCGGTGTGCCGGGAAGGGCATGCCGCCAGTTGCGGGCACGCGACGACGGGCCGAAGAGGATTTCGGCTGGCGGCGCTGGAGACCTCAACCTATGCCGATCTCGTCCCCCGCCAAGGCACCTACTTCTTCGGCGGCGCGGGCATGGCCGGGGACTATCTGGCCAACATGCTCCACGCCCTGAGGGCGACGGGGATCGGCAATTGCGCCCTTGGGAACCGTCACCGCTGGGAAATCGCTCCCGACTGGGGCGATGCGCCGCGCCGCATCGTCGACGCGGCAATCGGGGTGGAACTGCTGCGGCGGGGCGAAGCGCCGGGCATGCCCATGGGGATTGAGGATTACGGCACGTCAGGGGGGCAGTTCAACCTGATCGGCTATTCCTACGGTTCGCTTGTCGCCGCGCAGGTGGCGATCAAGTACGCCCGGCAGCACGCGGGGGTGGTTGATCATCTGGTCCTCATCGGATGTCCGATTTCAGCCTCCTTCCTGACGGAGTTACAGGGTGACTGGCGAATTCGCTCCCTGATCGTGATTGACCTCGTCAGGTACGGAGATCCGATCTATGCGGGCATGACCTATGGCGAATTGCTTCTTGCGGTGCCCACGCTTAACGCGCAACTGGGAGCAGGCACAGGCCATTTCTTCTACAGCGAGGAAGGGGAGGCTGGAAATGTGCGGCGGCGCGTTCTGGCGACCTATCTCCACCATCGGGGTCTTCGTTGACGACCTGCGGATAGCTCTGGCGGGCGCTCCGTACATGATGGTGATGGCGTGACTGATGGCGGTCGCTGTCAGGAACCCCGAAGCAAGAGAGCCTGTAAGCCGTTTCTTGTCTTTAGATTCCGCAATGCAAAGCCGCTCCCTCCGGGCGGCTTTTTTGATGGTGTCTCCATGACCTACTTCGCTTCTGACCTCTCCATCGTGATCGATGGGGAACGGGTCCCGCTTGCCCGCGCGCAGGCCGACCCGCTGCACCGTGCCGTCATCATCAGCCTGTTCACGTGGCGCCGGGCCGAGCCCGACGACGTGCTGCCCACCGACCAGCGGTACGGGTGGTGGGGCGACAGCCACGCCACCGTGCCGGGGGACCGCATCGGGTCCCGGCTGTGGCTGCTCAGCCGGGCGAAGCTCACGAAGGAGACCATCGCCCGCGCTCGCTACTACGGCGAGGAGGCGCTGGCCTGGCTGACGGCCGACGGCGTGGCCTCCCGTGTCGAGGTCGCCGCCGAACGTTTCGGGCTCGATGGGCTGGCCCTGTCCTGCCGCATCTGGCGCCATGACGGCCGCCCGGTAGACCTCCGTTTCTCCGACCTGTGGAAGGTTCTGAATGCCTGAGACCGGATTTGCCCGGCCGACCCTGCCGACGCTGGTCGAGCAGGTTCGCGCCGACCTTTTGGCGCGCCTCAGCCAGGACGAGGTGCTGCGCCGTTCGGATCTGGAGGTGCAGGCGCGCGTCCAGGCCGCCGCGCTCCACAGCCTTTATGGTTTCATTGACTACGTCGCGCGCCAGATTCTGCCGCCGACTGCCGACACCGACGTGCTGGAGCGGCACGCGGCGTGGTGGGGCATCGCCCGCAAGCCGGCGACGGCGGCCTCGGGCCTCACCACCCTGATGGCCGCCGAAGGCACGGTGATCCCCGCCGGAACGGTTCTGCAGCGGATCGGCGCCGGGGATTACCGCAGCGCGGCCGAGGCGGTCGCCTTGAGCGGGGTGGCCTCGGTCGAGGTCGAAGCGGCGTTCACCGGGACCCTCGGCAATCTGCCGGCCGGCGCGCGGCTTCAGCTTGTCAGCCCCATCGCCGGGGCGCAGGGCGTGGCCACGGTGGTGGAGGTTTCCGGCGGTGCCGACGCCGAGACCGATGCCGACCTCCTGGCCCGGCTTCAGGACCGTGTGCGGCAGCCGCCCCACGGCGGCAACCGGCACGATTATGAGGCCTGGGCGCTGGAGGTGCCGGGTGTCACCCGTGCCTGGGTGTACCGCCACCGGCAGGGACTCGGCACGGTCGGCATCGCTTTCGTGATGGACGGGCGTGTCAGCATCATCCCGACGCCGGACGAAGTGGCCGCCGTCCAGGCCTACATCGACGAGCGCCGCCCGGTGACGAGCGAAGCGGTGGTGTTCGCCCCGATCCCCGACCCGTTGAACCTGACGATCCGGGTGTCGCCTGACAGCACCGCCGTCCGCGAGGCGGTCGAGGCCGAACTAAGGGACTTCGTCGCGCGGGAGGCGGAACCCGGCGGCACGCTCCACCTGTCCCGCCTTCGCGAGGCGATCAGTTCGGCCGCCGGTGAGTTTCGTCACGAGCTGATCGCGCCGCTTGCCGAAGTGGTGGCGTCCGCCGGCCACATCGCCGTGCCCGGCGCGATCACATGGGTGCCGTGATGGGGGATGCCATGACCGGGAGTACCGTGATGCAGGCCACCGCCGGCGATTACTACGGCCTGCTGCTGGGCCTTCGACCGGTCGGCCCGGCGTGGCCCGAGGACGACAACCTGCTGCGCGGCGCTGCCGACGGGTTGGCCCGCCTGCACGCCCGAACGCTTCGCCTGATCGACGAGGCGGACCCGCGCACGACGGCGGAACTGCTGCCGGCGTGGGAGGCCTTCGCCGGCCTGCCGGACAGTTGCACCGCCGGCACGCGCCTGACGCTCGGCGAGCGGCGGTCGGCCCTGGTCGGGCGGCTCACCGCGCGGGGCGGCCAGTCACGCCGCTATTTCCAGGAGTTGGCGGCGGCCGTCGGTTTCCCGGACGCCACGGTGACGGAGTTCCGCCCGTTCCGGGTGGACAGCCGCTGCACCGACGCCATCAACCCGGACCCGTGGCGCTTCGCTTGGCTGCTCAGCGTTCCGGACGACGGTGGGCTGGCCGATTTCGACGCTGGCAGCCCTTGTACGTCGGCGGTGCGCGCCTGGGGGCGGCCGGTGCTGGAATGCGCCGTCCGCCGTGTGCAGCCCGCCCACGCCCATGTGTTTTTCGGGTACGGCACGGTCCCGCGTCCGGAACGTCCGGACGAGGATGAAGGAGATTTCGTCATGCCGCAGGCCGGCATCCCCCAGCAGTCCGTTGCCACGCTGTCGCAAGGGGGCGCGGCGGTCGTCACCGGCCGCGAGGTGGTGAGCGTTCGCGAGTTGACCGCCGCCCACTCCGCCACGCTCGCCACGCCTGAAGGGGCAATCTCGGGCGGGAGCGGCCTCGATTCGCAAAACAGCGCGGAGAGTGCCTTCGACGGCCGGTCGGACACGCTCTGGGCATCGCTGCAGACCGGCGCCGCCGTGGACGGGGTCGCCTGGATCGGACAGCGCTTCGCGACACCGCAGAGCATCCGCCGCATCGCCCTGCGGCAAGGGCGAGGCATGCCGCTGACCGGTTTTCTGCCGCAGTATTCCGACGACGGTGTGGCGTGGACGACCTGTCCGAAGACGGACGGTCAAGCTGGTCCGAACCTCACCATGACCATCGATTTGCTGGACGTCGGAGCGCACCTCTGGTGGCGTCTCCTCGCCGCGTCCTCCCCCCCGGACGGTTATCCGTGGGAGGTCGCCGACGTCCAGATGATGGCGCTACGCCCGGTCTATCGCCTGCTCGTCCCCGGCGTGGACTACGAGGTTCAGTCCACCACCGCCGATGGCGCGCAAAGCCTCACCGTGATCCGGCGCAAGGCCGGTTCGGCGGTGACGATCATGACAACGATCCTGTGATGGGAGCGCACCGATGCAACGCATCGACACACCGACGCGTGCCGAAAGCCTGTTCGGCGACGGCAAACACGGCTTTAAGGCGGGCAACCCCGCGACCGGCGAGCAAGCCACCGCGCTTGACGCCGGATGGTTCAACCGGGTGCAGGAAACCCTGGCGCACCCCATCGAGGCAGCCGGACTGACCTTGGAGGCGGGCGATCACGGCCAGCTGACCGAGGCGATTCGCCTGTTGTCGGCATCCGCTCTGGTGCGTCGGCCCATAAACACCGCGCCGGCCAATGGGGCGACAGGCGTGGGCGGAGCGCCGACGCTGACGGGCTCTCCTTATTATTCGCTCTATGGTGTAGCGCAGGCGGCGCGTCGGTTCCAAATTGCCACCGACGACGGTTTCACCGTCTTGGTGCTGGACGTCACCGTGCCCGCCCCGGCGGTGAGCTTCACGGTACCGTTCGGCACCCTTCAAGTCTCGACGCTCTATTACTGGCGGGTGTTCGATCAGGATGCCGATGGGGAATGGTCGGCGGCGTCGCAAGCCGGCACATTCATGACGGCCGCGACTTTCATCACTGTGTCCGCTCCGACGATCACCAGCCCGGCGGTCGGCACGTCGGTGGGCGTGACGCCGACGCTGACCAGCGGCGCCTTTGCGGCAACCGGCGGACCTGAAACCCATGCCGCTTCGCGCTGGCGGATCGCGACGGCGGCCGATCCGGCGTCGGTGATCTACGACAGCGGCCAGAACGCCACGGCGCTGACAAGCTACACCGTGCCCAGCGGCGTGCTCTCCATCGGTGTCACCTACCACGCGCAGGTGCTGCACGTTGGTGCCTTGGGCGGTACCAGCGCCTGGAGTCCCTGGCTTTCCTTCAAGACCATCGCGGCTTTCGGCGAACAGCTCTTCCTGACGTCGGGCACGTTCGTCTTCACGGTGCCGCCCGATGTTTATGAGGTGCACGCCACTGGCGTCGGTGGCGGCGGGGGCGGATCTGACGCGGGTGGCGGCGGCGGCGGCGGTTTGCGTTGGAAAAACAAAATCTCCGTCGTTCCTGGTCAGCAGATCCAGGTCACTGTCGGGACCGGCGGTGCGTTCAAGGCGGCCGGCGGAAGCACGAGCTTTGGAACCCACTTCACGGCCTATGGCGGCCAAGCGGGCAACGGTCTGACCGGTGGTGCGGGCGGCGATGGCCTTGGTGGCAGCGGCGGCAAGGGAGGGCGCGGCGGCAATGGCAAGTTATTCTCGACCACCTATCACGGCGCAGGTGGTGGTGGTGCCGCTGGCTATGACGGTGATGGTGGCCGGGGTGGCGACGTTACAGGCACCGAGTACAGCAACGCCGGCGAGCGCGGCTTTGCAGGAACGGGCGGCGGCGCGTCGGGTGGAGGTTGTGTGGGCTCAGGCGGACCGGGATGGGGCGGCGGTGGTGTCGGCCTGTACGGGAAGGGAGCATCGGGCGCGTCGGGGTTCTTGAATGGGCAGGCAGGCTCTGGTGGCAACCATGCCAGCTACGAGTTGAATGGCCCTGGTGGTGTCTGCGGCGGTGGGGCCGGTGGCTACAACTGGGGTAGTTCCAAGGGCGCTGACGGCGGGTTGCGCGTCAGCTGGGGCGTCGGTTCCGAAATTGTCGTCGGTCAATAAGGAGAGCTGAGCAATGAGCAAATGGGCACGTGTTCAGAACGGCCGCTTGGCGGAGTTCTCGACGAACAACCCGGCGGGCGGACGCTTTCCGGCCGAAGTCCAATGGGTCGAATTGACCAGCGATATGATCGCTTTCGCTGATTACGCCTACGAGCTTCGGTCTGACGGATCGGTGGCCCCTCCATCCATCGCATATCTGTTGGGCCAGCTCTTCGAGCGGGTTGGCGAACTGCGGTGGCGGAAGGAGATCGCTGGCGCGCCGCTGCCGGGCGGCGGCGCCTGCCCAAGCGACGACCGCACCAAGACGCTCGTCAACGGCGCCTACCGGCTGGCCGAAAAGGCTCCGACGCTGGTCCGGCGCTGGAAGACGGGACCGGGCGAATTCCAGGACTTTGACGCGGCGACCATCATGGCCATGGGTGATGCCATCGCCGGCCATGTCCAAGCCTGCATCGACCGTGAGTACGAAATCTGCTCGGCTCTGCGCATGGCTGCGGCAGCTCATCCGACCACGGCGGCGGCCGATGTCGAAGCCGTCCTCTCGGTCTTCCATGCGGAGGTGAAGCGGGGTTTCTTGCCTGTTCCCCAGGCGATGGCTTCCTAATTCTCCTCACGGCGGGGGCGGTGCCAACGGCAGCCGCCTCACGCCCCCAGTGCGCCGAGATCCCGCATCCTCTTCAACCACTTCCGCCGGGTCGCCTCGCTCGCGGTGCCGACCATGCCGAACAGGGTCTCCCGGACGGGCTTGATGCCCACGAAGCGGAGGATGTTGCGCTCCAGACCCTTCAGCCCGTGGGCGAAGTACCACCAGCGATAGACGAAGGCCGGCATTCCCATGGTCACCACCAGCCGGGCGGAGCGGCCGGTCAGCAGCAGCTTCGGCGTTCCCTTTTCCTGGTAGGCGAAGGCGACCCCGGGGCGCATCACCTGCTCCAGAAAGGCCTTCACCAGCGCCGGCATGGTGCCGAGCCAGAGCGGGAAGATGATCACGATGTGGTCGGCCGCCACGATGGCCTCCTGCGCCGGGCGCAGGGTTTCAGGGACGGGCTCATGCTCGAAGGCGGCCTGGGTGCGCAACAGGGGGAAATCGAGCGCCGCGAGGTCGATCCGCGTCACGGCGTGCCCGGCTTCCCGCGCGCCCTCGGCGTAGGCATCGGCGAGCGCCCGGCACAGGCGATTGGGATCGGGGTCGGGGTGCCCCTGAACAACGACGATCCGGCGAGACATAACGGTGCCTCCGGTGTGTTTCCGGTTCTCGATCCAGCCTGCCACGGCGCGCCGCGCGCCGCCATGACGTGCCTCAAGCATCAGCGGCGCAATTTTAATTTGCCGTGCCAGCAATTCGTTTCCGGTGTTATGGTGCCTGGGCGAGCGAGGCGGCACAGGGAACGGCAATGGTGGCTCCCATTCGGTCCAAGGCCATCCAGGCGAAGCAAAGCATCGCCATTGTCGGCGGCGGCTTCACCGGCAGCATCCTGGCGGCGCACCTTCTGCGTTGCGCGGACGGCCCGACGAGCGTCCACCTGATCGAGCGCGCGGCGGCGATCGGCACGGGCGTCGCCTATTCCACGCGGAACAGCGCCCATCTTCTGAACGTCCGCGCCAACAACATGAGTGCCTTTCCCGACGACCCCGGCCATTTCGTGCGCTGGCTGGGCACGCGCGACGGTCAAGACGAAGCCTCGGCGAGCGGTCACGCTTTCGTCTCCCGCGCCTGCTACGGTGCCTATGTCCAGGACGTGCTGGCCGAAGCGCGGGCGTCGGCCCCGCCGCACGTCACCCTGAACGTCGTCCGGGGCGAGGTCGTGGACGTGATGCCCAAGCCTAGCGCGGTGCATCTGCGGCTGGCCGCCGGGGTGTCGTTGCCGGTGGACAAGGTCGCCCTGTGCGTCGGCCACTTCCCGCCGTCGCCGCCGTCGATGGCCGCGCCGGAGGTGCTGAACTCCCATCGCTTCATCGGCGATCCGTGGGACCTGCCGGCCATCGCCGCCATCGATCCCGACGAGACGATCATGATCTTCGGCACCGGCCTGACCATGGTCGATACGGTGCTGACACTGACTGACCAGGGCCATCGCGGTCCCATCGTCGCGGTGTCGCGGCGCGGGCTGTTGCCGCTGGCCCATGAGGAAACCCACCCCTACAAATCCTTCCTGTGCCCGGACGTGATGCCGCGCACGGTGCTGGATGTGCTGATCGCGCTGAAGGCTGATGTCCAGCGCGCGCGGGCGGACGGGATCGGCTGGCGGTCGGTGTTCGACGCGTTGCGTCCCTACCATCACCGCATCTGGCGCTTCCTGCCGCTGGAGGAACGGCGCCGCTTCCTGCGCCACGCCCGTCCTTATTGGGAGGTGCACCGGCACCGCATGGCGCCGGAAGTGGCCACCCGCATCGAAGCGGCGCGGGCGAGCGGCCAGTTGACCGTCCGGGCCGGGCGGCTGCGTTCGCTGACGTTGATGGAGAACGGCATCGAGGCGGTGTTCGCGGAACGCGGCGGCGGGCCGGTGCGCAGCCTGCGCGTCGGCGCCGTCATCAACGCCGCCGGGCCGGAGTGCGACTACCAGCGCATCCGCCACCCGCTGGTGCGGGCTCTGCTGGACCGGGGGCTGGCCCGCCCGGACGCGCTTCGCCTTGGCCTCGACGTGACGGAGGACGGGGCGCTCATCGACGCCGACGGGTTGGTGTCGCGCCGTCTGTTCGCCTTCGGGCCGGCCGGCAAGGCGCCTTTCTGGGAGATGACGGCGGTTCCGGAACTGCGCAGCCAGTGCGCCCAGGCGGCGCGGCGTCTGGCCGGCGGCCCGGCGATGCCCCTCCCGCCGCTCTCCGTCCAATCGGAGGCGAGCCGCCGCGTGTGAGCGGAAGTGCGAAGCGGGGAGACTCGGCGGTTTCCGGTGTTATAGTGCGCCCTCGGCCCGGCGGCCGGGCGATTTTGCCGCACAACGACACAGCGGAACGGACATGCACAGCCACGAAGACGTCTTCGATTCCCCGGAGACGCGGCAGCCGATCATTCTGTCGGTGTACAATCAGAAGGGCGGCGTCGGGAAGACGACCACCTCGGTCAACCTTGCCCTGGCGCTGGCGGCGCTGGGCAAGAGCGTCGTCCTCATCGACTTCGACCCGCAGAGCAGCGCCACCAGCAACTTCCTGCTGAAGGGCAAGGCGAAGGTCGGCATCCACGACCTGCTGAACGAGGAGTCCTTCGTCGAGGACGCCGTCACGCCGACCGCCTTCGACGGGCTGTCGATGATCGTCGGTGCGCGCAAGCTCTACTCGCTGGAACACGCGCTGGACGGCAAGGGCGGGTCGCAACGCGGTCTGCGCCGGGCGCTGCACTTCTCGCGCAACCCGCCGGACTACGTCGTTATCGACTGCCCGCCGGCGCTGGGCCATCTGGCGGCCGGCGCGCTGGCGGCGTCGGACCGGCTGGTGCTTCCGGTCTTTCCGGGGCGTTACGCGCTGGACGGGCTGAAGCGCACCATGTCGGTGGTCGAGCACATCCAGAAGGGCATGAACCCCAACCTGTCGATCGCCGGCATCCTGATGCTGTCGATCACCAACGACGAGGTCGGCCGGGATTCCCTGACCCTGCTGCGCTCCGAATATCCGGACCTGATGTTCCGCACGGCCGTTCCCTACGACGTGGAGGTGGTGAAGGCCACCTACCGCCGCATGCCGGCCTCCATCTTCAGCCCGGAGGGGCGGACGACCACCCGCTTCCTGACGCTCGCCTACGAGGTCGTCAACGGCCGTGGCAAGAGCCCGACCGAGGAGGAGCTGAAGCCGGCCCTGGAGCGCATCCAGTCCTGGCACGACGCCACCGACGCCAGCTACGGCGCCCAGCGCGTGGCGGCCAGCGACGCCGATGATGCAACGGAAAGCGGCACGCGCCGCACGGCGGAACCGGCCAAGGGCCGGGGCGGGATGGCCGTGGTCGCAGCTATTATCGGCCTGATCGTCGGCTTCGCGCTGGGCGCCGCCGTCGGGCAGCCGATCCTGGGCGCGGTGCTGGCGGGCATCGGCGGGTAATTTGAGGAGGGCGGGTGCAAACGACACCCGCCCGCTACAGCACCGCCTTGCGCGCCGACAGCAGAATGCTGGTCTCGGTCGAGGCGATGCCGACGATCTGGCGGATGCGGCGCAGGGTGTCGTCGAACGCCTCCAGCGAGTCCGTTTCAATTTCAGCGACCACGTCCCAGCGCCCGTTGGTGGTGTAGAGCGTCCGCACCTCCGGAAAGCCGTGCAGGCGGGCGATCACCGCGTCGGCGGCGCGGCCTTCCACTTCGATCATGGTGATGGCGCGCACCGTGGCCGGGCGCACGTCCTTGCGCAGCAGCAGCGTGAAGCCGGCGATCACACCGCTTTCGACCAGCCGGTCGATGCGGGCGCGCACCGTGGCACGCGACACCTTCAGTTCGGCGGCGAGGCTGGCGACGGAGCGGCGCGCGTCCGCGCGCAGCATGGCCAGCAGGCGGTGGTCGAGATCGTCCATGCCGTTTTGATAAGTCGGATTGCGCAAACTGTCAAAATGGCTGCCGTTTGTTGGCACTTTTCGGGCTTTCTGTCGCCTTCGCCTCCCTCGATATTTGTCTCAAAGCGCTCAGCGCATGGCAGAGGGGAGAGACGCGCATGACTCGGTTCGTGGAGATCCTGGGCATTCCCATCGAGGCGGGGGCCGGTCATCCGGGGGCCGTGATGGGGCCGGCGGCGTTGCGCACGGCGGGGCTGGTCCGGGCGTTGCGCGATCTGGGGCATGAGGTGCGCGACCTCGGCGATCTCGTGCCGGAGCCGTCCAAGCCGGACCACAAGCCGGAACAATGGAACGCGAGCCCGGCGAACGCCGCGCGGCTGGCCGAGATCGCGGCTTGGTCGCGGGCGCTGGCCGACCGTTCCCATCGCATGATGCGGGATGGCGGCGTGCCGGTGTTCCTGGGCGGCGACCATAGCCTGTCCATGGGCTCGGTCACCGGCGTGGCGCGCCATTGCCGGGACGTGGGCAAGCCGCTGTTCGTGCTGTGGCTGGATGCGCATGCGGATTTCAACACGCCGGCCACCTCGCCGTCGGGGAACATGCACGGCATGCCGGTGGCCCTGCTGTGCGGCGAAGACGGGTTCGACGGGATTTTCCCGGACGATCAGCGGCCTCTGGTCGATCCCGCGCATGTGCATCTGTTCGGCATCCGCTCCGTGGACCCGGACGAGCGGCGTCTGCTGCGGGCGCGCGGTGTCGATGTGGTGGACATGCGCCTGATCGACGAGTTGGGCGTCGCGGTCCAGATGCGCCGCATCATCGAGCGGGTGAAGGCGGCCGGCGGGCATCTGCACGTCAGCCTGGACGTGGATTTCCTGGACCCGTCCATCGCGCCGGCCGTGGGCACGGCGGTGCTGGGCGGGGCGACCTACCGCGAGGCGCACCTGATCATGGAGATGCTGCACGACGCGGACATCGTCGGGTCGGTGGACGTGGTGGAGCTGAATCCCTTCCTCGACGAGCGGGGCAAGAGCGCCCTTCTTCTGGTCGATCTGGTGGCGAGCCTGTTCGGCCGCCGCATCATCGACCCGGCCGTCACCCAATCCCAGATCGGCGGGCAGGCTGTTTGAGCCGAGCCGTCTAAAATTTTAAACTGGAGAAAACGCCATGCAGCAGCTCGCCAACGATCTGATCGGCACCGAATCCCGCCTGGGCGCCCACAATTACAAGCCGCTGGACGTCGTGCTGTCGCGCGGGCTGGGGGTCTATGTCTGGGACGTAGACGGCAACCGTTATCTGGACTGCCTGTCGGCCTATTCGGCGGTCAACCAGGGGCACTGCCACCCGAAGATTCTGGAGGCAATGGTCGAGCAGGCGTCGAAGCTGACGCTGACCTCCCGCGCCTTCCGCAACGACCAGCTGGCGCTGTTCTACGAGGAACTGGCGGCGCTGACCGGCTCCCACAAGATCCTGCCCATGAACAGTGGGGCGGAGGCGGTGGAATCCGCCATCAAGACCGTCCGCAAGTGGGGGTACGAGGTCAAGGGCGTGCCGGAGAACCGGGCGGAGATCATCGTCTGCTCCGACAACTTCCACGGCCGCACCATCGCCATCGTCGGCTTCTCGACCGACCCGGACGCGCGCGGCGGCTTCGGGCCGTTCCCGAGCGGCTTCCGCACGGTGCGCTTCGGCGACGCCGAGGCGGTCGAGGCGGCGATGAACGAGAACACCGTCGCCGTGCTGCTGGAGCCGATCCAGGGCGAGGCCGGCGTCATCATTCCGCCCGCTGGCTATCTGCGCCGGGTACGCGAGCTGTGCAGCGCGCGCAACGTCGTGATGATCCTGGACGAGATTCAGACCGGCCTCGGCCGCACCGGCAAGCTGCTGGCCGAGGAGCATGAGGGTGTCGAGGCCGACGTGACGTTGATCGGCAAGGCCTTGTCCGGCGGCTTCTACCCGGTGTCGGCGGTTCTGTCGAATTCCGAGGTTCTGGGCGTGCTGAAGCCCGGCCAGCATGGCAGCACCTTCGGCGGCAACCCGCTGGCCTGCGCCGTGGCGCGTGCCGCCATGCGCGTGCTGGTCGAAGAGGGCATGATCGAGAACGCCGCCGTCCAGGGTGACTATTTCAAGGAGCAACTGGCGGGCATCCGCAGCAACCTCGTCCGCGAGGTGCGCGGGCGCGGGCTGATGCTGGCCGTGGAACTGCACCCGGAGGCCGGTGGGGCGCGCCGTTATTGCGAGGCGTTGCGCGCGCGTGGAGTGCTGGCGAAGGACACCCACGACCACACCATCCGCATCGCCCCGCCGCTGGTGATCACTCGCGAACAGGTTGACTGGGCGTTGGAGCAGTTCGATGCTGTGTTGACCGGCTTGCCTCAGTGATCGAGGCGCCGACACCAGCCTTCACCATTTCGGACCCGACATGCACACCGAAACCCTCGCCCTGCCCACGGCGACGCCGGGCACCCAGCGGACCTTGACCGTGCAGCGCTTCGGGACGCGGGGCGCGCGGCCCTGCGTCTACCTTCAAGCCTCGCTGCACGCCGACGAGATCCCGGCCATGCTGGTCGCCGACAAGCTGCGCCGCATCCTTGTGGAGTTGGAAGCGCAGGGACGGATCGTGGGCGAGGTGATCCTGGTGCCGGTCGCCAACCCCATCGGGCTGGCGCAGTCGGTGATGGGGGAGCCGGTCGGGCGGTTCGACCTCGCCGACGGCCGGAACTTCAACCGCGATTACGCCTATCTGACCGAGGCCGTGGCCGAGCGGGTCGCCGACCGGCTGGGCGCCGACGAAGCGGCCAACGCCGCCGCCATCCGCGCCGCGCTGGCCGAAGCCCTGGCGGAGCGCAAGCCGCAGACGGCGACGGAGCATCTGAAGCACGCGCTGCTCGGGCTGGCGGTCCAGGCCGACTATGTGCTGGACCTGCATTGCGACAACGAAGCGGTCATGCACCTCTACACCCTGACGCCCTCGGCGGAGGCTTTCGCGCCGCTGCAACGGCTGCTGGGCGCGCAGGCGGTGTTCCTCGCCACGAATTCCGGCGGCGATCCCTTCGACGAGGCGGGCAGCCGGCCGTGGAACGAGCTGCGCGAGCGCTGGCCGGACAAGGCCATCCCCTTCGGCTGCCATTCGGTGACGGTGGAACTGCGCGGACAGGCCGACGTGGAGCATGGCGTGGCGGAAGCGGACGCACAGGCCATCGCCGGCTTCCTCGTCCATGCCGGGGTTGTGACGGGCGAGCCGCCGGCCCTGCCGGACGCGCTCTGCGCGCCGACGCCGCTGGAGTCCGTCGAGCCGCTCACCGCGCCGGTCGGCGGGGTGCTGGTGTTTCACCGGAGGGTGGGCGAGCGGGTGGAGGTCGGCGAGGTGGTTGCCGATGTCGTGAACCCGGTGGATGGGACCGTCGCGCCGATCCGCACGGAATCGGCCGGGTTGCTGTTCGCCCGCATCGCCACGCGCTTCGTGGCGCCGGGCGGGCGGGTCGCCAAGGTCGCGGGGACGGCGCTGCGCCGTACCGGGCCGCTGCTGAGCGCGTGATCGTCTCTTGTGGTTGGGAGGGGGCGGTGAGCCCCCATCCTGGCAATCGCCTGAGGAGACGATCGTTTCGCAACAGGAAAGCCGTCATCCCCGCAAAAGCGGGGATCCGGAAGCGAGCGTCCGCGAGCCTTATGACTCATGTCGCCGCTGTCGCGGCTTTTTCTGGATCCCCGCCTGCGCGGGGATGACGGTGAGGAAACAGAACGCTCCAAGCGGAAATGTTTCACCAGACAGCCGTGCGCCCACGCGGGAATGACGGCTGCCTTATGGGAAACGACGACAGTCTCCGGATGCCATCACCCTGGGACCCGGCGCAGCGCCTTTCCACACAAAAGAAGCCCTCCTCCCTTGCGGGAGGAGGGCTTTTCAGTGAGGGGAACCGGTACAGAAAACGATCAGGCCGCGACCAGCTCTTCGAGCGAGCGCTCGATGATGTCCAGGCCCTCGTCGATCAGCGCGTCCGACGCGGTCAGCGGAACCAGGACGCGGATCACGTTGCCGTAGGTGCCGCAGGACAGCAGGACCAGGCCCTTTTCCGCCGCCTTGGCGACCAGCGCCTTGGTCAGCTCCGGCGCCGGCTCCTTGGTGGCGCGGTCCTTGACCAGCTCCATGGCGATCATGGCGCCGAGGTTGCGCACGTCGCCTATGGCCGACAGCGTGTTGCGCTGGGCCATGGCGCGGAAGCGGCCGGCGATCTTGTCGCCGATGGCCTGCGAGCGCTCGATCAGCTTCTCTTCCTCAATGACGTCCAGGACGGCGATGGCCGCCGTGGTCGCCAGCGGGTTGCCGGCGTAGGTGCCGCCGATGCCGCCGGGGATCGGGGCGTCCATCAGCTCCGCCTTGCCGGTGACGGCCGACAGCGGGAAGCCGCCGGCGAGGCTCTTCGCCATGGTCATCAGGTCGGGCTCGACGCCGGCATGCTCGATGGCGAACATCTTGCCGGTGCGGGCGAAGCCGGTCTGGATCTCATCAACGATGAAGACGATGCCGTGCTGGGTGCACAGCTGGCGGAGTGCCTGGAGGAACTCCGGCGGGGCCGCGTTGAAGCCGCCCTCGCCCTGCACGGGCTCGACGATGATGGCGGCGACGCGGCTCGGGTCCACGTCCGACTTGAACAGCAGATCCAGCGCCTTCAGGCTGTCCTCGACCGAAACGCCGCGATAGGCGTTGGGGAAGGGCGCGTGGTAGACCTCGGCCGGGAAGGGGCCGAAGCCGACCTTGTAGGGCACGACCTTGCCGGTCAGCGCCATCGCCAGCAGCGTGCGGCCGTGGAAGGCGCCGGAGAAGGCGACCACCGCCGGGCGGCCGGTGTGGGCGCGGGCGATCTTGATGGCGTTCTCCACCGCCTCGGCACCCGTCGTGAAGAAGGCGGTCTTCTTCGGCGAGGAGCCGGGGACCAGCGCGTTCAGACGCTCGGCCAGAGCCACGAAGGACTCGTACGGCGTGACCATCGCACAGGTGTGCGTGAAGCGGTCGAGCTGGGCCTTGACGGCCTCAACCACCTTCGGGTGGCGGTGGCCGGTGTTCAGAACGGCGATGCCGCCCGCGAAGTCGATGAAGCGGCGGCCCTCGACGTCCCACATCTCGGCGTTCTCGGCGCGGTCCACATAGACCGGCAGCATGTTGGCGAGGCCGCGCGGAACGGCGGCTTCGCGGCGCGCCTGGAAGGACTGGTTGCTCATGTCTCTAACCCCCAATGCAAATAGTCGTCGATGGGGCGTCAGGCGCCGAGGCCGACGCACAGGTACTTGATTTCGAGGAAGTCATCCATGCCGTACTTGGAGCCTTCGCGGCCGATGCCCGACTGCTTGATGCCGCCGAACGGCGCCACTTCGGTGGACAGGATGCCTTCGTTGATGGCGACCATGCCGTATTCCAGCTGCTCCGCCACGCGCCACACCCGGGCGATGTCCCGGCTGTAGAAGTAGGCGGCGAGGCCGAATTCGGTGTCGTTCGCCATGCGGATGGCCTCGGCCTCCGTCTCGAACTTGAACAGCGGGGCGACCGGGCCGAAGATCTCCTCGCGGGCCACGCGCATCTCGGTCGTGACGCCGGTCAGGATGGTCGGCTCGAAGAAGGTGCCGCCCAGCGCGTGGCGGTTGCCGCCGAGCGCGACCTTGGCGCCCTTGGCGACGGCGTCGCCCATCAGCTCCTCGACCTTGTCGATGGCTTGGGCGTTGATCATCGGGCCCTGGGTGACGCCGGTCTCCATGCCGTTGCCGACGCGGATCTGCTTGACCGCCTCGACCAGCTTGGCGGCGAAGGCGTCGTAAACGCCGGCCTGCACCAGCAGGCGGTTGGCGCACACGCAGGTCTGGCCGCTGTTGCGGTACTTCGACGCCAAAGCGCCCTTGACCGCCTCGTCCAGGTCGGCGTCGTCGAAGACGATGAAGGGCGCGTTGCCGCCCAGCTCCAGCGACACCTTCTTCACCGTGTCGGCCGACTGGCGCATCAGGATTTTGCCGACCTCGGTCGAGCCGGTGAAGGACAGCTTGCGCACGATCGGGTTGCCGGTCAGCTCGCCGCCGATGGCGACGGGGTCGGAGCCGGTGACGATGTTGAGCACGCCGGCCGGCACGCCGGCACGCTCCGCCAGCACGGCGAGCGCCAGAGCCGACAGCGGGGTGTCCTCGGCCGGCTTGACCACCACCGTGCAGCCGGCGGCGAGCGCCGGGGCGACCTTGCGGGTGATCATCGCGTTGGGGAAGTTCCAGGGCGTGATCGCCGCGACGACGCCGATCGGCTCCTTCAGGACGACGATGCGCTTGTTGCCGGCGAAGGTCGGGATGACGTCGCCGTAGACGCGCTTGCCCTCTTCGGCGAACCACTCGATGAAGCTGGCGCCGTAAGCCACCTCGCCGCGCGCTTCGGTCAGGGGCTTGCCCTGCTCCAGCGTCATCAGGACGGCGAGGTCCTCCTGCGCGGCCATGATCAGTTCGAACCAGCGGCGCAGGATGGCCGCACGCTCCTTGGCGGTCTTGGCGCGCCACGCCGGCAGGGCGGCGTCGGCGGCGTTGATGGCCTGCCGCGTCTCCTCGGCGCCGAGATCGGCGACCTTGGCGATCTCCTCGCCCGTGGCCGGGTTGGTCACCGTGAAGGACTTGCCGGAGAACGCGTCGCGCCACGCGCCGTTCACATAGGCCTGGGTTTGCAGAAGGCTCTGGTCGTTCAGCGACAGCATCTTTGTCCGCCTTGGATTGGAACGTGAGTTGAGCGTACCATGTTTAATAAATTAAACAACCCCAATCGGGTGTTGAGTTTTTGATGACGAAAACACGCGATTCCGGTATGGCTTCACATCAGGAAAAGCGGGGTCGGCTCATGGATTTGGATGCCGAGGATATCGACGCCATGGAATTCAATGTGGGCGCGCGTTTGAAGCAGGTGCGCGAAACGCACGGGCTGTCGCAGCGCCAGTTGGCGCAACGCGCGGGCGTCACCAACGGCACCATCTCCCTGATCGAGCAGAACCGGTGCAGCCCGTCGGTGTCGTCGCTGCGCAAGGTGCTGCAGGGCATCCCGATGACGCTGGCCGAGTTCTTCTCGTCCGACGACCTGCCGCCGCGCGAGCAGATCTTCTTCAAGAGCGGCGATCTGGTCGAGTTGACCAGCGTGCTGGTGAAGAACAAGGTCGGCTCCATCTCCTTCCGGCAGGTCGGCGATTTGCGCGGCCGCAACCTTCAGATCCTGCACGAGCGTTACGCGCCGGGCGCTGACACGGGGCGCACCATGCTCCAGCACGAGTCGGAGGAGGGCGGCATCGTCGTGAAGGGCCAGATCGAACTGACGGTCGGCGACCGCAAGGAAATCCTCGGCCCCGGCGACGCCTATCTGTTCGACAGCCGCATCCCCCACCGTTTCCGCAATCTGGGCGATGAGGAGTGCGAGCTGATCAGCGCCTGCACTCCGCCGTATCTGTAAACGGAACATTGCGGCCTTGCCGGCCGGTGCCCGATACGGTTTGCTTTCCTCGACGTGCACACAATCGCGGATCGAACAACCGCGCACAGCCGAGGAAACAGCATGCGCTTCGCACACAGCATAACGGCGTTCGTCCTGCTCGCCGTCACCGCGGCCCTTCCCGCGGCGGCCGATCCGGTCAAGCTCCGCATGGGCAATGAATATCCGGCGACCTCCATCACCGCCGAGGGCGACAGCTTTTTCGCCGACCGGGTGAAGGAGTTGACCGGGGGCGACGTGACCATCGAGACGGCCTTCGACGCCAAGCTCGGCAAGTCGGCCGATCTGTTCGCGGCGGTCGGCAAGGGCGAGGTCGATCTGGCCGACCCGTTCGCGGGCGCGCTGGACAAGGCCGATCCGCTGTTCCTGCTGTCGTCCCTGCCGTTCGTCGCGGTGTCGCCGACGCAGTCGCGCGCTCTGCTGGAGGCTGCCCGCCCGGAGTATGAGCGGGCGCTGGCGGCGCACAACCAGAAGCTTCTCTACGTCACCCCGTGGCCGCCGTCGGGCATCTGGGCCAAGAAGCCGGTGGACAATGTCGACGCCATGAAGGGCCTGCGCATCCGCACCTATGACAAGACCGGGGAGGACGTCTTCGCGCGTCTTGCCGCCGTGCCCGCCAGCATTTCCTTCGGCGACGCCGTGGCGAAGCTGCAAAGCGGCGAGATGGACGCGGCGCTGACCTCCGGCGACGGTGGTGCCGGGCGCAAGCTGTGGGATGTTCTGCCCCACTTCACCGAACTGAACTACGCCGCGCCGCTGAGCTTCGCGACGATCGGTTCGGCGGCTTGGGAGAAGCTGAACGAAGCGCAACGGAAGGCCATCCTCGATGCGGCGGCGGCCACGGAGCAGCGCCAGTGGCAGGTGGTTCAGGACCGTGTCGCCAAAAATTACGAAGCCATGCGCGGACACGGGATGACGATCACAGCGGGCTTGAGCGAGTCCTTCATCGGTGCTCTGCGCGCCGCGGCCAAACCGGCCGTTGCCGCCTGGGTGGAAAAGACCGGCGAGCGCGGCGCCCGCATCCTCGCCGACTACGAAAGCCGGCGCTGACGGACGGGAAGGGGGCCGGTCCGCGCGCCGGCCTCCTCCCGATCCCGGATCAACCGTTCACGTTCCCCTGAAGCTTCTCGTTGCGGCGGCGCAGCCATTCCAGCGTGGCGAGCAGCATCACGGAGATCGTCGTCAGGATCACCGCCACCGCCGTGATGGTCGGGCTGATGTTCTCGCGGATGCCGCTGAACATCTCGCGCGGCAGGGTGCGCTGCTCCGGCCCGGCCATGAACAGGACCACCACCACCTCGTCGAAGCTGGTCGCGAAGGCGAACAGCGCGCCCGACGCCAGACCCGGCAGGATCAGCGGCAGGATCACCCGCCAGAAGGTGTAGAGCGGCGAGGCGCCGAGCGAGGCCGACGCGCGCGCCAGATTCATGTCGAAACCCTGCAACGTGGCGCTGACCGTGATGACCACGAAGGGCGTCGCCAGCGCCGTGTGCGCCAGGATCAGGCCGGCGTAGCTGCCGGTCAGGCCCAGCGGCGCGAAGAAGAAGTAGAGGCCCACGGCGGTGATGACACCCGGGACGACCACGGGCGACAGCACGACGGCGAGGACCACCGTCTTGAACTTGCTCTTCCACTGCGCGAGGCCGAGTGCGGCCAGCGTGCCCAGCACCATCGACAGCGCGGTGGAGGCGACGCCGATGATGATGCTGTTCTTCAAGGACAGCATCCAGCGCGGCGAGTTCAGGAAATCCTCGTACCAGCGAAAGGAGACGCCCGGCAGCGGGTAGGTCAGATAGGCGCCGGAGCTGAAGGACAGCGGCATGATCGCCAGGATCGGCGCCATCAGGAAGACCAGCACCAGCGAGGCGACGACGACCGTCGAAAGCCAAGCGGCGCGCTGGCCGGGGGTGCGGGGGGCGTGGTTCTCGCTCAATTCTTCATCCCTCCCGTGGTCTGCTGGCCGTGCACCAGCTTTCCATAGACGACGGCCAGCACCAGCGTGGCGAGCAGCAGCACCGCACCCAGCGCGGAGGCAAGGCCCCAGTTGACGGTTTCCGTGGTGTAGAAGGCGATGAAGTAGCTGATCATCTGGTCGCCGGCACCGCCGACCAGGGCGGGCGTGATGTAGTAGCCGAGCGCCAGGATGAAGACGAGCAGGCCTCCCGCCCCGATGCCGGGCAGCGTCTGCGGCAGGTAGATGCGCAGGAAGGCGGTGACCGGCGGCGCGCCCAGCGACGCGGCGGCCCGCATGTAGGCCGGGGAAATGGACTTCATCACGCTGTAAAGCGGCAGGATCATGAAGGGCAGCAGCACGTGGGTCATCGCCACATAGACGCCGAAGCGGTTGTAGATCAGGCGCAGCGGCTCGTCGATGACGCCCAGCCAGCGCAGGCTGTCGTTCACGATGCCCTCGCTCTGCAGGATCACGATCCAGGCGCAGGTGCGCACCAGAAGCGAGGTCCAGAAGGGCAGCAGCACGAAGATCAGCAGCAGGTTCGACCGTCCCGCCGGCAGGTTGGCCAGCAGATAGGCGACCGGGAAGCCCAGCAGCAGGCACAGCGCCGTGACGCCGAAGCTGATGGTGAAGGTGCGGGCGAACACGTCGCGGTAGATGGACTGATCCTCGGGCGCCGCGACGACCTGGCCGTCCACGTTGCGCGTTAGGTCCAGCGAGGCCAGCAGGTAGAAGCTGGTGACCGGGCCGCTCGCCCCCTTGATCGCCGCCCAGCTGGAACGCTCGCCCCAGGCCGGGTTGATCTTGATGAGGGTATCCTTGGCGGTGCCGGGCTCCGGCGCGGTCTTCAGGTTGCGCGCGGTGCTGGTCAGGATGGTGCGGAAGCCGTTGACCGAATAGTTCAGCCGCTTGGCGGCGATGGCGACGGTGCCGGCGGCGCGCGCCGACTGGATATCGGCGGCCAGGGCCGCATACGCCTTCTCGTCCGGCAGATCCTTGCCGTCCCAGTTGGCGAGCGCCGAGACGGTGTGGGGCAGGACCTGCGGCACCTCCCAGTCGTCCACCGAGCGCCAGAGCATGCCGGCGATGGGACCGAGGAAGGTGAAGAGCAGGAAGACCAGGAGCGGCAGGACCAGCGCCAGCGCCTTGAACTGGCGGGCGCGTTCCGCACGCTTCAGGCGGCGCTTGAGCGACACTTCGGGCGGCCCTTCGGCGCCGGCGACGAACGCGGCTGTCATGGGTGGCCTATATTTTAGAAAAACGTTACCACGTCTTTGGAAAGACGGTCGAAAGCGGGCCCCCATCCCGACCTTCCCCCATGCTGCGCACGGGGGAAGGAGCTTTGTGTTCCCTCCCCCGCCGAAGGTGAGGGAGGGTTAGGGTGGGGGCTCGTCTCAGGCGCTTACTTCGCCGCCCACTTGTTGAAGCGCTCGGTCAGGCGGTCGATGTTCTCCAGCCAGAAGCCGGTGTTGATCTCCACCGCGTTCTTCAGGTTCTCCGGAGCGGTCGGGAGATCGGTGAGGACCGCCGGGGCCAGCTTCGCCGGGGCTTCCTTGTTGGAAGTACCGTAGGCGATGTTCTCCGACAGCTTGGCCTGGTTCTCGGCCTTGCCGACGAAGTCCAGGAACTTGTAGGCGGCGTCCTGGTTCGGGCTGCCCTTCAGGATGACCCAGCTGTCGATGGTGTAGAGCGCGCCGTTCCACACCATGCCGAAGTTCTTCTTCTCGGTCTTGTTGGCGGCGTCGATGCGGCCGTTGTAGACCGAGGTCATCGCCACTTCGCCCGAGGCGAGGAGCTGCGGCGGCTGGGCGCCGGCCTTCCACCAGACGATGTCGTTCTTGATGCTGTCGAGCTTCTTGAACGCGCGCTCCAGGCCCTCTTCGGTGCCCAGAACCTTGTAGACGTCGGCCGGGGCGACGCCGTCGGCCATCAGCGCGATCTCAAGGGTGGTCTTGGCGCCCTGGCGCAGGCCGCGCTTGCCCGGGAACTTCTTGGTGTCGAAGAAGTCGGCCCAGCTCTTCGGCGCGTCCTTGATCTTGTCCTTGTCGTAGCCGAGGACGAAGTCATAGACGATGGCGCCGACGCCGCAGGGATCGACCGTCTGCGGCAGGTAAGCCTGCTCGCCGCCGATCTTCGAATAGTTGATCTTCTCGAACAGGCCTTCCTCGCAACCGAGCGCCAGTTCCTCGCTCTCGACCTGGACCACGTCCCAGGTGGCCGCACCGCCCTGCACCTTGGCGCGCAGCACGCCGATGCCGCCGTCCCAGGACTCGTCGTTCATCGGAACGCCGGTCTTCTTGAACGGCTCGAAATAGACCTTCTTCTGCGCTTCCTGATAAGCGCCGCCCCACGACACGACGGTCAGGTCGCGGGCCTGAGCGGCGGAGGCCAGCGCGACGCCGGCGGTGAGAGTCGCAACGAACCCGAGTGCCACCTTAAGCTTCGACATCGTTCCCCGTTCCTTCTTTTCTCTATGGTTGCGTTGGGAGGTAGTGCGCCCTGTCGCACTGCTTAGACGGGATCGAGAGCCCGGCAGTCCTCGGGACGGAAGGTGATCGACACGGCCTGGCCGTGGCCGAGCGCGGCGTGGGCGCCGGGCGGCAGCTTGACCATGAACTCGCCGTTGCCGGCGACCTGCAGAATGGCCAGCGCGTGGTCGCCGAGGTAGATGGTGTCCTGCACCGTGGCGGGCAGGCGGTTCGGGCTGTCGGTCGCCTCGCCGTCCATCAGGATGGAGATGCGCTCCGGCCGGATCGACAGCGCGGTCGCCGCACCGCTGCCGGCCACGTTGACCGCTTGCGCCACGACCGATCCGCCGGCGGCCAGCGCCACGCGGCAGTAGCCCTGTTCGATATTCTCAACGCTTCCGTGCAGAACGTTGTTCTCGCCGATGAAGTTGGCGACGAAGCTGTTCACCGGGCGCTCGTACAGCGCGTCGGGCCGGTCGATCTGCTGCACGATGCCGTCGTTGAACACGGCGATGCGGTCCGACATGGTCAGCGCCTCGCTCTGGTCGTGGGTGACGTAGACGACGGTGATGCCCATCGTCTCGTGCAGGTGCTTGATCTCCAGCTGCATGTGCTCGCGCAGGCGCTTGTCCAGCGCGCCCAGCGGCTCGTCCATCAGCACCAGCTGCGGGTTGAAGACCAGCGCGCGGGCCAGCGCCACGCGCTGCTGCTGGCCGCCGGACAACTGGCCCGGCCGCCGGTGGGCGAGGTTCTCCAGCTTGATCATGCGCAGCGCCGCCTGCACGCGGTCCTTGATTTCCGCCTTCGGCGTCTTGCGGACGGTCAGCGGGAAGGCGACGTTCTCTTCGATGGTCAGGTGCGGGAACAGCGCGTAGTTCTGGAACACCATGCCGATGTCGCGCTTGTGCGGCGGCATGTTCTTGATCGGCCGGTCGGCCAGGAAAATCTCGCCGTGGGTCGGCACCTCGAACCCGGCCAGCATCATCAGCGTGGTCGTCTTGCCGGAGCCCGACGGGCCGAGCAGCGTCAGAAACTCGCCCTTCCGAATGTCGAGGTCGAGGTTCTTCACCACCAGATGCTCGCCGTCGTAGGTCTTCTGCACCCCGACGAACCGCACCAATGCCTGCGTCGACGCGACCATGCCGCCGTCCATACATCTCTCCCCGTCCGAGCGACGCGGCGCGGGGGTCAGGATCGGCTCAAGGGCCCCCGGCTCACGCCCGTTTGTCATGCCCCAGACGGTATACGCGTTTAATAAATTCGACAAGGCCGTTGCACATGTCCTGGTCAATCAAACGGCTTGCCGAATTATTGTGCAGGTGCGAAGGCGATGCCCGCGCTTTGCCCGCAAGTGTGCTCTTTCCTTAGACGGTTGAGAAGACCGACTTTGGGAGGGGCGGAGGGACGGGAGTACCGCTATTCGCCGAGTCGGGCCCCGAGTCCCGCCTCGATTTCCCTGACGATTCGGGCCACGAGATCCGTGAAGTTCCGCACCAGGGGCGACCTTTCGCCGCTGCGCTGGGCCAGCTGAAGCGTCGTGAAAGCGTCTTCGCGGTCGAGCGGACGGTACACGACCCCCTCCAGAGCCACCTGTCGCAGCTGTGCGGGAAGAATCGACACGCCCAGCCCGGCGGCGATCAGCCCAATGATCGTGAAGGCCTCGCGGGCGTCCTGCGTCACGTTGGGGCGGAATCCGGCGGTGGCGCACAGCGCGAAGACCTGCTCGTGCGTGCTGGTGCCGAAATCGGCGGGGTAGAAGACGAAGGGCTCGTCGCGCAACGCGGTCAGCGGAACGACATCCAGCGCGGCCAACGGATGGTCGGCGCGCATGACCGCCAGCAGCGGCTCGCGCACCACCGTGTGAAAGGCGAAGGCGGACGGGTCGGGGACGTTGCGCGGCTCCCGGATGAATCCGACGTCCAGCCGGTGCTCGGCGAGCGCCGTCAACTGTTGTTTGGAGGGAAGCTCGACCAGCGTCAGGTGCACGTCGGGGCGGGCGCGCCGGTAGGCGTCGATGATGCGCGGCACCACGGGCAGGGTGGGAGCGGCGGCGGTGAAGCCGACGCGCAGTTCCCCGACCTCGCCACGGGCGGCGCGGCGGGTCAGCACGACGGCGCGCTCGGCGCGGGCCAGGATCGCGCGCGCCTCGTCGAGCAGGAGCTGGCCGGGTTCGGTCAGTTCGACCCGGCGCTTGGTGCGTTCGAACAGGCGGGCGCCGAGTTCGGTTTCCAGCGCCTGGATCGACTGGCTGAGCGGCGGCTGCCCGATGCCGAGGCGCGCGGCGGCGCGGCTGAAATGCAGTTCTTCGGCGACGGCGACGAAGTGGCGGAGATGGCGCAGATCCATGGCGAACACTTATATGCAGGGCATATGAATATCGCCAAAGAAATGTATTTGATCCATGAAAGGGACTTTGCCAATTTTGGGCGCACAGGCACCTAGGTACGAGACATCGGGGAGTGAATCATGGCAGCCAAGACCGGGGCCGCGTCGGCCAAGCTCGCGTCGTTCAACTGGGAAGACCCGTTCCTGCTCGATGAGCAGCTGACGGAAGATGAGCGGATGATCCGCGACGCCGCGCGGGCCTACTGCCAGGAAAAGCTCCTGACGCGCGTGACCGAGGCGAACCGCCATGAGGTCTTCCACCGCGAGATCATGAACGAAATGGGCGAGCTGGGCTTCCTCGGCTCGACCATCGACGGCTACGGCTGCGCGGGCGTGAACTACGTCTCCTACGGCCTCGTCGCCCGTGAGGTGGAGCGGGTGGACAGCGGCTACCGCTCGGCCATGTCGGTGCAGTCCTCGCTGGTCATGCACCCGATCTACGCCTACGGCTCCGAGGAGCAGCGCCAGAAGTACCTGCCGAAGCTCGCCACCGGCGAGTGGGTCGGCTGCTTCGGCCTGACCGAGCCGGACGCCGGTTCCGACCCGGCCGGCATGAAGACCCGCGCCAAGTCGGTGGACGGCGGCTACATCCTGACCGGCTCGAAGATGTGGATCACCAACTCGCCCATCGCCGACGTGTTCGTCGTGTGGGCGAAGAATGACGCCGGCAAGATCACCGGCTTCGTGCTGGAAAAGGGCATGAAGGGCCTGTCCGCGCCGAAGATCGAGGGCAAGTTCTCGCTCCGCGCCTCGACCACCGGCGAGATCGTCATGGACGAGGTGTTCGTGCCGGAGGAGAACCGCCTGCCGAACATCGAGGGTCTGGCCGGTCCGTTCGGCTGCCTGAACCGGGCGCGCTACGGCATCGCCTGGGGCGCCATGGGTGCCGCCGAATTCTGCTTCCACGCCGCGCGCCAGTACCAGCTTGACCGCAAGCAGTTCGGCCGTCCGCTGGCCGCGAACCAGATCCCGCAGCTGAAGCTCGCCAACATGGAGACGGAGATCGCGCTGGGCCTTCAGGCCGCGCTGCGCGTCGGCCGCCTGATGGACGAGGGCAAGGCCGCGCCGGAGATGATCTCGCTCATCAAGCGCAACAACTGCGGCAAGGCCCTGGAGATCGCCCGCGTCGCCCGCGACATGCACGGTGGCAACGGCATCGCCGACGAGTTCCACGTGATCCGTCACGTCATGAACCTGGAGGCGGTGAACACCTACGAGGGCACGCACGACGTGCACGCCCTGATCCTTGGCCGCGCCATCACCGGGTTGCAGGCCTTCACGGGCTGACGGATCGCTCCCTCTCCCTTTCGGGGAGAGGGATATCCAAACCGCCTTTCTCTCGTCATTCCCGCGAAAGCGGGAATCCAGGGCATTTCGGCAACGTTCCGGTCTGCCCTGGATCCCCGCCTTCGCGGGGATGACGGATTAGTCTCTCCTGTGAAGAGAGTGGATGTCGATCATGCCCGGCCCCTTGTCCCACGTTCGCGTTCTGGAACTGTCCCGTGTGCTGGCCGGGCCGTGGGCGGCGCAGACGCTGGCCGACCTCGGGGCCGACGTCATCAAGGTCGAGCGGCCGGGCGCCGGTGACGACACCCGCGCCTGGGGACCGCCCTGGGCCGGGGACCAGTCGGCCTATTTCCTGTCCACCAACCGGGGCAAGCGGTCGATCACCATCGACTTCGAGAATCCGGAGGGTCAGGAGCTTGTGCGCAAGCTGGCCGCCCAGGCCGACGTGGTCATCGAAAACTTCAAGGTCGGCGGGCTGGTCAAGTACGGGCTCGATTACGAGAGCCTGAAGGCGATCAACCCGCGCCTCGTCTACTGCTCGATCACCGGCTTCGGGCAGGACGGGCCGTACGCCAAGCGTGCCGGCTACGACTTCATGATCCAGGGCATGGGCGGGCTGATGAGCATCACCGGCCTGCCGGACGGCGAGCCGGGCGCCGGGCCGGTCAAGGTCGGCGTCGCGGTGACCGACATCTTCACCGGCCTCTACGCCACCATCGGCGTGCTGGGGGCGCTCAACCACCGCGACCGGACGGGCGAGGGGCAGTGGGTGAACCTCGCGCTGCTCGACGTGCAGGTGGCGGTGCTGGCCAATCAGGCGATGAACTGCCTGGTCGGCGGCAAGCCGCCGCAGCGGCTCGGCAACGCGCATCCGAACATCGTGCCCTATCAGGCGTTCCCGACGCAGGACGGCTACATCATCCTGGCGGTCGGCAACGACGGGCAGTTCGCCAAATTCTGTCAGGTGGCCGGCCGGCCCGATCTGGCGGCGGACGAGCGCTACGCCACCAACCCCGCGCGCGTCGCCCACCGCAAGGAACTGGTACCGATCATCGAGGAACTGCTGACGCAACGCCCCAGCCGCGACTGGCTGGATGCGCTGGAAGCGGTCGGCGTGCCCTGCGGGCCGATCAACGATCTGGCCCAGGTCTTCGCCGATCCGCACGTGCAGGCCCGGCGCATCCACCAGGATTTGCCGCATCCGGACCTCGGCACCGTGCCGACGGTGGCGAGCCCCATCCGCTATTCCGCCACGCCCATCGAGCATGTGGTCGCTCCACCGACGCTCGGGCAGCACACGGACGCGGTGCTGGGCGAGGCGCTCGGCCTATGCGCGGCGGACATCGCGGCCCTGCGGGATAAGGGCGTGATCTGAGCGCCGACAAACGTTCATTGTGCTGGCTCCCACCCAACCCTCCCCCATCCTCGACGGGGGAGGGCTTTTTCTTGCCCATGGATCATGACACCCACTTCCGCCACCTCCGCCGCCGCTTCCGACAGCCGCATGGGCATCCTGATGATGCTGCTGGGCATGTCGCTGTTCACCGTCAACGACGCGCTGGGCAAGTGGCTGGTCAGCGAATATCCGGTCGCCATGCTGCTGGCGATCCGCAGCCTGTTCGGTGCGGTGCTGCTGGCCCCGATGATCTGGCGGGAGGGCGTGCGCGCCGTCTTCGCGGTGGACCGGCTGCCGTTGCATCTTCTGCGCGTCGGCTGCGTGACGGGGGAGGTCGCCTGCTTCTACTGGGCGGTGCGCGACCTGCCGCTCGCCAACGTCATGACCATCTACATGGCGGCGCCGCTGATCGTCACGGCGCTGTCGGTGCCGCTGCTCGGCGAGAAGGTCGGCTGGCGGCGCTGGGCGGCGGTGCTGGTGGGCTTCGTCGGCGTGGTGGTCGTGCTGAACCCCACCGGGCAGTTCGACCCGATCCCGTCGCTGGTGGCCCTGCTGGGGACGGTCATCTTCTCGTCCGGCATGATCATCACGCGGCTGCTGCGCCGGTCGAGCAACCTGACGCTGGTCAGCTTCCAGACCTTCGGCACGGGACTTCTCGGCGCCGCCGCGCTGCCCACGGTGTGGGTGCCGCCGCCGGGGCTGGATTTCGTCCTGCTGGGGGCCTTGGGAATCACGGCGCTGGCCGGGCACGCGGCGATGAACCGCTCGCTCCAGCTCAGCCCGGCGGCGGTGGTCGTGCCGTTCCAGTACGTGTCCATCGTGTGGGCGGTGGTGCTCGACCTTCTGGTCTG
Organism: Azospirillum soli; assembly: GCF_017876165.1. Taxonomy (GTDB): domain Bacteria; phylum Pseudomonadota; class Alphaproteobacteria; order Azospirillales; family Azospirillaceae; genus Azospirillum; species Azospirillum soli. The sequence goes on along the minus strand of NZ_JAGINQ010000014.1, from coordinate 114,933 downwards.
GGGCACGGCGCCGACGCTGCGCATCATGGCCGGCGCGCTGCTGATCATCGGCAGCGGGCTGTTCGTCTTCTACCGCGAACAGAGACTCAGCCGGGGCGCTGCGGCCGAGGCCAATTCCAGCCTCGGCCCAGCGGAATGACCATCACGGAATGATCATTGCGGAATGACCGTCACCGCAGCGGCTTGATGTCCGGATCGACGCCGGCGGCGGCCGGCACGTCGGGATCGTACTTCGGCTTTTCCTTCAACTGGTCGCGGGTGGCGTTGACCGTCACCTGCTTGCCGTCGAGGGAGACCTGCACGTCGCTCCACGGCACGGCCACCTGATTGGCGCCAAGGCCGGCCAGCGTGCCCCATTCCACGACCATGCCGGCCACCTTGCCGTCCGGGCGGACCAGCAGGTTTTCCACGTCGCCGACCTCCTGGCCCTGCGGGTCCTTCACCTTCTGGCCGATCAGATGCTCCAGCTGCCGGGCCATGGCGTTCTCGGCGTAGGGCTTGCGGGCGACGGCGGGGTCGCGCTTGGTGGTCAGGTCGGGGCTTTCGTGAATCTTGTCCGTTATCGATCCCTGCGCCCATCCGGCGGACGGCAGGGCGACGGCCAAGGCCGCCGCGACGGTTAGAACGAAGCGCATCGCTTTTCCCTCCACGGACTTCGGACTTTGTCCGGAAACCCGCCGGGGCGGGGGTGGGTTCCTCAGAAGGGGAAGAAGTGGGGCTCCAGACGAACGGGAATAGGCTCGACAGCCGTCCAGCCGTGCCGGCGGATTGCGTCGTTGGAGTCCACCGGCTTGCGGCCGGGGGCGAGCGACCATGTGACGTGCCATGTCGAGCCGTCCCGCCGGGCGGTCGTGCCGCCGATGGACAAAACGAGGGCCTGGACGCCCGCGCCGTCGTCGGCGATCCCGACGACGGTGCCGCCGGTTTCCTTGGGCAGGGGATGGTTGGTCGGGACGTTGAACGCCGCCGTCACATGGTGGGCGACGGTGCGGGCGTAGGCGGCCGGGAAGAGCGCCAGCAGGCGGGCGCGTTCGTCCTCCGGCAATTTCCAGCCCACATACCCCTTGCGCATCACGCGGTCAGCGGCGGCCCGTGTTTAAAATTTCGTCCATGATCTGGTTCGCCTCGGCCGGTCCGGCAATCAGCTCGATCATGCGGATGGCCGTGTAGCCGGCCCGCGCGTTGCCGGTCGCCCCGCCCCCGTTCGCCCCGTTACCGAGCGCCTGACGGGCGGTGTCGGTGAGGGAGGCCGTGGTCTTCTGGGTCACCGCCTTCAACTCGCCGCGCAGGCCCAGCGTGTCGGCGATGGTCGCGCATTTGCGCAGCGCCCGCGCCTGATTTTCGGCCTGAAGCATCTGGTCCCGGTCGTTCCCGCCCCCCGACAGCGTGCCGAGTGCTGCGAGGATGCCGCTTTCCGCCCCGTCGAGCAGCTGTGCGCGCACCATGTCGTGCACCGAACCCCGGATGGACTTCAGGCGCTGGTCGAATTCCTTGTTGCGGCTCTGCTCCATGGCGGAGCGGGTAGCCTCCAGGCTGGCCATCAGATCGACGGCGAGGTTGGCCACCGCCATGCGGTCGGTGCCGCCGGCCGGGGAGCCCGTCATGGCGCGGGAGCGCTCCTCGATCTGCGCCACCACCGTGCCGCTGAGGTCGAGGAAGAGGGCGGCGCGGTCGCTGGGTTTCTGGCCCAAATCCATGCTCCACAGGCCGCCCAGCAGGATCGACGGGTCGGACAGGCGCGCCGCCGCCAGCAGGATGAAGATCTTCACCGCCTCCGGCCGGCCGCGCGCGATGGTGCGGCCGATGGTCTGGATAGCGTCCAGATGGTCCTTGTGCAGCTTCGCCACCGGCTTCGGCCCGACCGCGGCCTTGAGGTCGAGGACGGCGGGGGCGATGGCCAGGATATGGGTGATATCCTGGATCGTGCGGATGCGCTCCGGATTCAGGCGAACGTCGAGATCGTCGGTGAAGCGGCCGGTCTCCAGCCCGTTGGCGATCTCGGCCACGGCCTGCGCCGCCTCGGCCCAGAAGGCAAGGGTTTGCTCCTTCTGCCCGTCTCCACCGTTCAGCGCGGCCTGGAAGGTGCGCAGGCGGTCCTTGCCGATCTGCGCCTCGACCAGCGGCCACAGGCTGTTCACCAGACCGCGTTCGACGGTGTTCAACGGGGCCGGCTCGTCGCCGGAAAGCGCCTGGAACAGATCCTCGAACGGTTCGCAGAACAGGCGCTTGAAGGTCGGCCGGCGCTTCGGCCGCAGCTCCTTCAGGCGCGGCCGGATCATGGAGAAGGTCTGCTGGACCTCCGGATGGTCGCCCATGTGCCCCAGCAGATCGACGACCTGCCGGAACCGGTTGTCGTCGATGTCCAGCAGCTTGGTGCCGAGGCTGAGGAGGGCGTGCGCTTCCATGGGTCAGGCCGCCTTTGCCTTGATGGCTTCGATGCGCATGACGAGATCCACGTCCAGCTGTCCGCTGCGCCAGTCCACATAGGCCCGGACGGAGCGGCGGTTGGCCGCCAGCACGCGGTCGGCGTCCAGCGCCTGATCGGCGGCGCCCTCGTCCTTGGGCAGCAGCGGCAGGACGCGGAAAAGCTCGTGCACTGTCATGTCCTGCTCGTACCGGCTCTTGCCCTGGACCTCGTTCCAGGCGGTCATGATGAACTCCCACCCGTCGAGCAGCCAGGACAGGCGCGTTGCCGCCCGGCGCACCAGAACCCGCTTGGCGTCCCACTGGCGCAGCAGCACCTCGAAGGCGGCCACGGCCTGATCGAGCTGGCCGACCACGTTGCGGACGTGGTTCAGCGTGTGCTCGGCCACCTCGGCGCAGAAACCGCCGATGGGGGCGGCTTCGGACACGTTGTCGGTGGCCCAGTCGGTCATGCTGTCGCGGAAAGCCGCCAAATCGCGCATCATGCGGCGCAGGCGGGCGGGCTTGGGCGAGCTGGCAATGCCCACCGGCTCCAGATAGACGGCCAGTTCGGCAACGCGGGAATACAGCTCGGTCGGTTCGATGGACAGGCTGTGCGCCGCCTTGATCATGTAGGTGCGGGTCAGGCGCTGCCCTTCCGCCGACGTCAGGCCGGCGCGCAGGATGTCGGACGATTCCAGGCCGACCGCCTTCAGAACCTCCACGATCAGCTGGAAATTGATGAGCAGGCGCTGCTCGTCGTCGTCCCGAAGGGCGGCATCGGCCGCTTCCACGGCCAGCGGGCCGGCGAGGCCGCAACGGGCGGCTTCCAGCACGGCCTTGCGGATGTCCTCGGGCGAGCAGCCCTCGCCCTTGACGATCAGGTCCTGCAGCATGCGGTCGTGGGTGGTCATCGGAAAGGCCAGCGGCAGGCCCTTCCACGGCACGACATAGACCCCGCGCCCCTCCGACAGGTTGGGGATCAGCACTTCCAGCTGGTCGCGGCTGTCCTTGCGCACGCGGGTCTGGGCCAGCACGGGCGTGGTGAAGGCCACGGCGGCGCCACGCTCCTCGAAGGTGGACGGGGCGAAATTCGTCAGTGATCGCATGGTCTTGAAACCGGCCGTCGGTGCGGAATCGTTGAATCGGCCGATCAAACCGCCATTGCTTCAATTTTTCGTTAAATTACGTACACAAGCAATGCATCTACTGCTCGGGCGGCCCATTGGAGGTAGCGTGCCACACCAATGCCCTCTTGCCCGTTAAGTAGCCGGGCATGGACAGGAGGGCGCGGCGCATGGCCGTGTTGAAATGGATCGGTCTCGGGCTTCTGGGACTTGTCGTGTTGGTGGTGGCGGGTGCCGGGATCGCGGTCGCCGTGTTCGACTGGAACGACGCGCGCGGCTTCATCGCGCGGCAGGCGTCCAAGGCGCTGAACCGCGAGGTCGCCATCGACGGCGATCTGAAGGTCAAGCTTGGCGATCCGATCATCATCCATGTCGAAGGCCTGCGCGTCGCCAACACCGACTGGAGCGACGAGAAGACCATGGCGGAGCTGAAGGTGCTGGACGCCAAGCTGCGCCTGTGGCCGCTGCTGCGCGGCGATTACGAGTTCCCGGAAATCCGCCTGTCGGCACCCAAGCTGGTGCTGGAAAAGAACAAGGACGGCGAGCCGAACTGGAACTTCGGCGGTCCGGACGCCCGCAAGGAGGTGGCCAAGGACACCGTGAAGCCGGAAGACCGGGGCGATATTCCAATCATCGAAAGCCTGTTGGTGGAAGACGGTCGCCTCCGCTACCGCGATCCGACCAGCGAGATCGACATCGACAGCGGTCTCAGCACGGCGGTTGGCGGCAACGGGGACGAGCAGGTCAAGCTGGACGGCAAGGGCAACTTTGCCGGCAAGCCCTTCACCCTGCTGGCCGAGGGCGGCTCGCTGCAATACCTGCGCGACAACCCCAAGCCCTACCCGCTGAAGGTGCAGACCGCCGTCGGCAAGACGAAGGGCAAGATCGAAGGCTCCATCGCCGAGCCGGTGAAGCTGGAAGGCGTGGACCTGTCCGTGGAACTCAGCGGCGACGATCTGGCCGACGTGTTCCCGATCCTTGGCATTCCCACCCCGAAGACCCGGCCCTACAGCCTTGCCGGCCATCTGGGGCGCGAGGGTCAGGTTTGGCGCTTCGATGGCATGAAGGGCAAGGTCGGGGAAAGCGACCTGTCCGGCACCGTGGCCGTGGACCTCGGCGGCGAGCGGCCGAAGATCACCGGTGATCTGACCTCCAAACGGCTGGCGGCCGTGGACATGGCGGGCTTTGTCGGCGCCTCGCCGGAGGGTAAGGGCCACTACCCGACCAAGGGGTCGGATCGCATCCTGCCCGCCACCGCCATCCCGACCGAGAAGCTGCGCACCGCCGACATGGACGTGAAGTTCCGGGGCGAACGGGTGGAGGCGCCCTTCTCGCCGCTGGACGACATCGACGCGCACATCAGGCTGGAGAACGGCAAGCTGACCGCCGACCCGCTGGCGCTGGGCGTCGGCGGCGGGCGGATCGCCGGCACTACGGTTCTGGACGGCAGCCAAAAGGTGCCGACGCTGCGCTCGAACCTGGAGGTGCGGCAGGTCAAGCTCGCCCAGCTGTTCCGCGAAACCTCCTTCGCCAAGGAGATGGGCGGCACGGCGGCCGGGCGCATCCAGCTGACCGGCAAGGGTTCGACGGTGGCGGACATCCTGGCTTCGGCCGACGGCAAGCTCGGCGTCGCGGTGGACGGCGGGCGCATCACCAGCCTCGCCGTCAAGGGCCTGAAGACGAACATCCTGGAGACGCTGGGCGTGGTCCTGTCCGGGGACAAGCCGCTGCCCTTCAACTGCATGGTCGCCGATCTGGCGGTCGAAAACGGCGTGGTGAAGAGCAACGCGCTGGTGCTCGACACGCCGGAGACGGTGGTGACCGCCGACGGCACCATCAACCTGAAGAACGAGGCCCTGGGCCTGCGCGTTCTCGGCCGGGCCAAGAAGCCGCAGGTCTTCGCGACGCACGTTCCCGTGAACGTACGCGGCACGCTGGGCGACCCGGACATCGGCGTGGAAGCCGGGGAGTCCGCGGCGCGTGGTGCCGCGGCGGTGGCACTGGGTGTGTTGCTGACCCCGCTCGCCAGCGTTCTGCCCTTCCTCGATCCCGGCAGCGACGAGCAGCCGCATTGCGGCCAGCTGATCAACAACGCCCGCTCGCCGGCCAAGTCGAACAACAACGCCGGCAGTTCCGGAAACGGCGGGAAGCAGCCGTCCGGCAAGTCGCAGTAAGGCGCCCCCTTTCTCCCGGCCGTGCCGGGAGAAGGGGGGAATTTCACCCCTCCCAGGCGCGGACGGACTGCCGCTGTTCGCCCAAGCCGTCGATGCCGAGGCGCATGGTCTGGCCGGGCTGCAGCCAGGGGTGCGGTTTGCGGCCCAGCGCCACGCCCTGCGGTGTGCCGGTGGCGATGACGTCGCCGGGCAGCAGGGTCATGAAGCGGCTGATGTAGGACACCACCTCGGCAACGCTGAAGATCATGTCGGCGGTGTTGCTGTCCTGCATGGGCTGGCCGTCCACCTCCAGCCACAGGCGCAGGGTCTGCGGGTCCGGCACCTCGTCGCGGGTGACCAGCCAGGGGCCGAGCGGGCAGAAGCTGTCGGCACTCTTGCCCTTCACCCACTGGCCGGTGCTCTCGATCTGGAAGGCGCGCTCCGACACGTCGTTGACGACGCAGTAGCCGGCGATGTGGTCGAACGCGTCGGCCTGATCGACGTAGCGGGCGGTGCGTCCGATCACCACGCCCAGCTCGACCTCCCAGTCCAGCTTGGTGGAGTCGCGCGGCGCGATCACCGGGTCGTTGGGGCCGCTGATGGAGGTGGTCGCCTTCATGAACAGCACCGGTTCCTTCGGCTCCGCCAGGCCGGATTCGGCGGCGTGGGCGCGGTAGTTCAGGCCGACGCAGACCACCTTGGACACGCCCGCCACGCACGGGCCGATGCGCGTGCCGTCCGGCACCCGCGCCAGACGTTCCGTATCCAGCGCGCGGAGCGTGGCCAGCGTCTCGTCCGACAGGGCCGCCGGGCCGACGTCGGAGATCACGCCGGACAGGTCGCGGATGGTGCCGTCCTTGTCCAGAAGGCCGGGGCGCTCGTGGCCCGGCGGGCCGTAACGCAGAAGCTTCATGTGGCTAACCCTTCCCGTCCCGGTGGTTGAGGCCTGCCTCTCCCCGGGAATTCTATGGTTTCGACTGCGGACGATAAGGCGATGTTCCGCTGCTCGTCCGTCTGGTGTACCTTTTTTCGAGGGTAGGGGAAACCAGACGGGAGGCGGACATGCCGGTGTGGCGCCGTTACCTCGTGAAGGAGACATCCGGCCGGCTGGTCGAGTTGCCGAGCGGCCTGTACGACCGCGCCGACGATGGCACCGCGCCCATCCCGGACTATGCCGGACGCTGCGTCGAGGTCGTCGCCGCCGTCCTGGTGGGTGAACAGGGCGCCGTGCCGCGTCTGGCGGAGGTCGCCTTCACCAAGCTCTATTTCGACCAGTCCGGCTATGTGGACACCGCCAAGCGGGACCGGATGATCCGCCTGATGCTGGAGAGCTGTGCCGACCGACGCTGCCCGGCCGCCGGGAGGCACCCGCCTCAGTCCAAATGCGCCATCCTCGCCCGCCGCGCCAGCGCCGCCCGCGACGAGCTGAGCCGAGAATTCGGCTGGGAACCGGCCCCGGCAGAGGTCAGCGCGGCGCTCAACCACCTCGACCCGCAGCCTGTGCAAAAAGGGAGACCGACGCTCCACTGAGGGGGCACCGGCGGGGAGGGTCCCTGTTCTCCGTGGCGGACCGCCCCCATATCGCGGTGGTCCAACGGAAAAGGCACCCCCCACCTGATGCGTCCCTTCGCCCGCGCCCGAACCCTGTCCTTCGCCCGCGTTCGGCAGCTGGCTCTGATCGGCATGGGCTGGACCATCATCGGTCTGGGCGCGCTGATGTCTCCGCTTCCGGGGCCGTTCGGGCTGCCTGTTGCCATCGTCGGCGGCATCATTCTGCTGCGCAATTCGGCCAGCGCGCGCCGCCAGTTCGTGCGCTTGAAACGCCGCTACCCCCGCCTCTTCCGGCCGGTCGAGCGCATCCTTCAGAAGCTGCGGCGGCGGAGCAGGGCTGCTGATGGAAGGCCGACGGGCGCAGGCGCAGCCCAAGAACGCGCGCGCTTCGCATGGATGCGGATCGGCCGTTGATGCCGAAAGCGTAACCGGGTCGCGGGAACAGCGGAAGAACACGGCCGGGGAAACGCATGGCTCTCCGGCATCCGCCGGGGCTGGACAGCCGTTCGCGGCTGCGGCAATCCTGTTCGCTTCTGTGGACTGGAGGCTGTGGTGAAGTCCGGCAACGCGATCCTGTCGAGCTTTGGTACGACGATTTTCGAGGTGATGTCCCGCCTGTCCGAGGAGCATGGGGCGATCAACCTCGGGCAAGGCTTTCCCGACGACCGGGGGCCGGCCGACGTGCTGGAGGCGGCGTCCAAGGCGCTGCTGGAGGGGTGGAACCAGTATCCCTCGATGATGGGCACGCCGGACCTGCGGCAGGCTCTGGCCGCTCATGGCAAGCGCTTCTACGACCTGGACATCGATTGGAAGACGGAGGTGATGGTGACCTCCGGCGCCACCGAGGCGCTGACCGCCTGCCTGCTCGGCCTCATCAATCCGGGCGACGAGGTGGTGCTGTTCCAGCCCATGTACGACAGCTATCTGCCCATCGTGCGGCTGGCCGGCGGCGTGCCGCGATTCGTCAGCCTGAAGGCCCCGGACTGGAGCTTCACCCGCGACGATCTTGAGGCGGTCTTCTCGCCCAAGACCAAGCTGGTGCTCATCAACGACCCACTGAACCCGGCGGCCAAGGTGTTCTCGCGCGCCGAGCTGGAGCTGATCGCGGAGTTCGTGCAGCGGTTCGACGCGCTGGCCGTCTGCGACGAGGTGTACGAGCACATCGTCTTCGACGGGCGCCGGCACATCCCGCTGATGACGCTGCCGGGCATGCGCGACCGCTGTCTGAAGATTGGTTCGGCCGGCAAGACCTTCTCGCTGACGGGCTGGAAGGTCGGCTACGTCACCGCCGCCCCGCACCTGTTGCAGCCGGTCGCCAAGGCGCACCAGTACATCACCTTCACCACCGCGCCGAACCTCCAGACCGCCGTCGCTTATGGGCTGGGCAAGGAAGACGCCTATTTCACCGGCCTTGCCTCGGGTTTGCAGGCCAAGCGCGACCGGCTGGCCGAAGGGCTGCGGGCGGTCGGATTCGACGTGCTGCCCTCGGCCGGGACCTACTTCGTGGTGGCCGACGTGTCGCCCTTCGGCTTTGACGGCGACGACCAGGACTTCTGCCGCAAGCTGACCGCCGAGGCCGGGGTGACCGCGATTCCCGTCAGCGCCTTCTTCGTCCAGGACGCGCCAAGAAGCTGCATCCGCTTCTGTTTCTCCAAGAAGGACGAGATCCTTGACGCAGCGGTTGAGCGGCTGAAGGCGCACTTCGCGCGCGGCTGACCATCTGCGGCAAATTGGCAACGAGCGATTGGAAGTACGCCTCCGGGGAAGGATGCCGGTTACCCTTTTGGTTTAGCGTTGATATTGTATGGAGGCGTCCCGGCATCGTTGCGCATCGTCGCGAACGGGGCGGCCGGCGGAACGCATCGCGGGGCGGAATGAACGGATGAAAGCACCGGTGTCCTTTCGATGGGGCGTGTTCGTGCTGGCCGCCCTGGCTCTGGTGGTGGTGTGGGGCGGCCATGCCGAGGTGTCGCGCGGCGTGCTGCAAAACCAGACCCGCGAGGCCACCGCACAGGCCGAAATCCTGGTCCGCGCTTTCGAACGGAGCACCCACCGCACGATTCACGAGGTGGACATCACCCTGCGCGGCCTCGCCCTCGACTTCGCGGAGGGTGGGCTGGAGCATGCCCGCCGGACGATCGACCAGGGAGTCTACGATCCATCCCTGATTCATCACTTCTCGGTCCTGAACGCGGCCGGGGAGCGGATTTTCCGCAGCGAGGGCAAGGACGGCGCGGCGGATCCCGGCGATCCGGCCATGCTCGCCTTTCACCAGGGCACCGGGAAGGACCTGATGCACATCGGGCAGCCCTTCCCCGGTTCCACGACGGGGCGCCCGCTGATTCGGTTCAGCCGGCGGCTGAGCGGGCCGGACGGCAGCTTCGCCGGGGTCATCGTGGCGAACATCGACCCCGACCACCTGTCCAATGTCTACAAATACACCAACATCGGACAGAACGGGTCGGTGACCCTGATCGGGCTGGACAAGGTCATCCGCGCCCGCGGCGTGCGGCTGGGGCAGGACGGCGACGGCATCGGGACGGCCATCCCGCATTCCCGTCTGTGGGACGAACTGAGCCGGTCGCTGAGCGGCGTCTACTGGCAGACCACCAAGACGGACGGGCGTCTGCGCGCCTTCGCCTACCGCGTGGTGGAAGGCTATCCGCTGGTGGTCGCGGTGGGCGTCGCGCAAGAGGACATCGAAGCGGCGGTGGCCGACCTGCGGCGCACGATGTTCGTCATCGCGCTTCTGCTCTCCGCGTCGATCGTTCTGGTGTCGATCCTCCTGGTGGTGCAGCACCGCGCGGCGGAGCAGTTGCAGGCCGCGCTGAGCGTCAACCGCGACTTTCTCGCCCGCGTTAGCCACGAACTGCGCACCCCGCTGAACGCCATCATCGGCTTTTCGGAGGTCATCAAGGAGCAGCTCCTCGGGCCGCAGGCCGGGCCGCGTTACGCCGATTACGCCAAGGACATCCACGACTCGGGCCAGCATCTGCTGACACTCATCAACGACATCCTGGACCTGTCGCGCCTTCAGGCCGGCAAGCTGGCCCTGCATCTGGAACCGGTGAACGTCGCCGCGACCATCGAATGGGCCATGCGCATCATCGCCCCGCAGGTCGAGGCCAAGCGCATCCTGATGGACATGAGCATCCAGCCCGGCATCGGGCACGTCACCGCGGACGAGCGGGCGGTGAAGCAGATGGTGCTGAACCTGCTGAACAACGCCGTGAAATTCACGCCGGAGGGCGGTCGCGTCCTGGTGGCGGTCGCCAAGGGTACGGGCGGGCGCTGCCACGTGCGGGTGGTGGACAACGGCATCGGCATGACGCCGGAGCAGATGCGCCAGGCCCTGATTCCTTTCGGGCAGGCCTCGGCCCTGACCACGCGGGAGGGGCAGGGGACGGGGCTGGGGCTGTCCATCGTGAAATCGCTGATGGACGCGCACGGTGGCAGCCTGCGCATCGACAGCCGTCCCGGAAAGGGCAGCCAGATCACCCTGGAGTTCGCGGCGTAGTCTCCCTGCCGGGGATCGCCCGCCTTTGGGAATTGCCCGCTTTTGAGAATCGCAGGGCGTCTCCGCAAACCCATGGCGAAACGGTAAACGCTTGGGCATACTCCGCGCCGGTTTTCTAATGAGTCGTGCCGGTTGCCGAGCGCGCCGGGTGTCCGTTCCAGGGAATCTCGTATGCTGCGTGCGTTGGCGCGTGTCTGTGCCGTCCTTGTCGCGTCTTCCCTTCCCGTTGCCGCCGCCGATGCCCCGCCGGCGGAGCCGGTGCCCTTCAGCGTGTCCGGCGCCGAGGTGGTGGCCGAACGCGACGTGCCCCAGGCCTGCTTCACCTTCACCGACCGGCTGGAGAAGTCGCGCGCGGTGAACTGGCGCGATCAGGTCGAGGTGCAGCCGCTGGGCGAGGGCGTGACCTTCGACGGCGCCACGGTGGCGCGCGACCGCACGCTGTGCGTGGAAGGGCTTCAGCACGGGCAGAAATACCGGATCACCCTGCGCGAAGGGCTGCCGGGCAGCGATGGCAAGCGTCTGCCGGTCGCCGACAGCCGCGAGGTGGAGGTGCCCAACCGCAAGCCCAGCCTCGCCTTCCGGGGAGCCGGCTACATCCTGCCGCGCATCGGGACGGACGGGCTGCCGCTGCGCTCCATCAACCTGGACCGCGCCAAGCTCCAGGTCCTGCGCATCAACGACCGTTCTCTGGTTGAGAAGATCTATTTCGGCCGCATCGGCCAGCAGATGTCCGACCACGAGGTGGGCGAGATCCTCGACCGCTCCGGCCAGGAGGTGTGGCGCGGCGAGATGGCGATCAGCAACAGCCGCAACCAGGCGGTCGTGACGCCGTTCCCCATCGACGCCGTGCTGGGCAAGCTGGAACCGGGCGTCTACATCGCCGTCGCCAGCACCGAGGACATCAAGCCGGGCGGCTGGGACCACAAGGCGACGCAGTGGTTCGTGGTCTCCGACCTCGGCCTCAACACCATCGCCGGGGAGGACGCGCTGGTCGTCTTCGCGCGCTCGGTCGCCACGGCGGCGCCGGAGGCGGGGGTGGAGCTGCGCCTGCTTGCCCGCAACAACACGGAACTGGGCAAGGTGCAGACCGGCCCGGATGGGCTGGCGCGCTTCGACCTCGCCGCCCTGCGCGCCGCCGGGGCGGAACCGGCGCAGGCCCTGTTCGCCTATCGTGGCGCCGGTGATTTCGGCTTCCTCGATCTGGCCGCGCAGACGGTGAATCCGGCCGCGGCGAATCCCGCGGCGGGGAACCAGCCGCCCGCGAATGGCGCGGTCAAGCCGCTTCCGGGACAGCCGGACGCCTTCCTCTACACCGAGCGCGGCATCTACCGGCCGGGCGAGACGGCGCATCTGGCGCTGCTGCTGCGCGACGCCGACGCCAACCCGGTGACCGGCAAGGCGCTGACCCTGAAGATCCAGCGCCCGGACGGGTTCGAGGTGGAGCGCCGTCCGCTCGCCGAATCCGGGGCCGGCAGCTACGCCACGCGGATCGAGCTTCCCAACAACGCCTACACCGGCACCTGGACGGTCACCGCCCACACCGAGCCCGAGCCTGGAACCTCCCTCGGGCCGGTCGTCGGCCGCGCCGAGTTCTTGGTGGAGGACTTCGTCCCGCCGCGCCTCGACGTGGCGCTGGCGGCCGAGGCGAAGGAGCTTGCGGCCGAGGGCAAGACGACTCTGACCATCGACGGGCATTTCCTGTACGGCGCCCCAGCGGCCGGCCTGCCGGGCGAACTGGCGGTGACCCTGCGCGCGGCGGCCAACCCCTATCCGAACCTGCCCGGCTACCGCTTCGGCCTCGCCCAGGAGGAGGTGAAGCCGCAGCGCACCGACCTGCCGGGCTTCACCACCAACCGCAACGGCCAAGCCAAGGTGGACCTCAGCCTGCCGAAGCCGCCGGAAAGCACAAGGCCGGTGGAGGCGGTGGTGCGCGCCACCGTGCTGGACATCGGCGGGCGGGCGGTCAGCCGCGATCTGGTCCTGCCGGTGCGCCACCAGCCCTTCGCCATCGGCGTCCGCCCGCGTTTCGAGGGCGAGGGCGTGCCGGAAGGCGCGATGGCCGGCTTCGACGTGGTGACGGTCGGCCCGGACGGCCAGCCGGTGGACACGGCCGAGCTGTCCTACGAGCTGTTCGAGGAAGACTACGACTACGTCTGGTTCGAGGCGAACGGGCGCTGGGATTACAAGGTGACGGTGCGCGACCAGCGCGTCACCGGCGGAACGCTCGCCACCCAGGCGGCCAAGCCGGCCTCGGTCGAGGCTCCGGTCACCGCCGGGCGCTACCGGCTGGAGGTGTTCGATCCCAAGACCGGCGTCGCGACCAGCCTGCGTTTCGCCGCCGGCTGGTGGATGACCCCGACCGCCGGCGAGCGGCCGGACGTGGTGGACGTGACCGTCATGCTGCCCGCCTACAAGGCCGGCGAGACGGCCTGGGTCTATGTGAAGCCGCCCTATGAGAGCGAGGTGCTGATCGCCGTTGCCGACCGCAAGGTCCGCCACGCCTCGACCCGCCACATCGGGCCGGACGGTGCCTTCCTGGAAATCCCCGTCGATCCGACCTGGACCGGCGGCGTCTATGTGCTGGCGACCGCCTTCGCCACACCCGATCCCCAAACGAAGAACGCGCCGCGCCGCGCGGTCGGCCTGTCCTGGCTGGCGGTGGACGCCGCCCAGCGGACGCTGGGTTTGCGCGTCGGCGCCCCGGCCGAGACGGAGCCGCGCCGCCCGGTGACCGCCGAGGTGGTGGTGGACGGCGTGCCCGAGGGCCAGCCGGCCTTCGTGACGCTGGCCGCCGTCGATGACGCGGTGTTGCAGCTGACCGACCAGCACGCGCCGGACCCGGTCGAGCATTACCTGGGCAAGCGCCGGCTGGGCGTGGAGCTGCGCGATTCCTACGGTCGGCTGATCGACCCGGCGGGGATCGACCCCGCGCGCACGCGCACCGGCGCGGCGCCGCGCCTGCGGCAGGTCGGCGTCACCGTTCCGCAGAAGTCGGAGCGGGTGGTCTCCCTATTCTCCGGCGTCCTGCCGGTGGGGGTGGACGGCAAGCTGTCGGTGCCGCTGGACATCCCGGACTTCCAGGGCCGGCTGCGCCTGATGGCGGTGGCCTGGAGCGGCGGCAAGCTGGGCCGGGCCGAGTCGCAGATCCTCGTCCGCGACCCCGTGCTGGCCGACCTCGGCGTGCCGCGCTTCCTGGCGCCCGGCGACAAGGCCATGGTGCCGGTCACGCTGGACAACGTCGCCGGTCCGGCCGGCGACTACACGATCACCCTGAGCGCGAGCGGGGCGGTGTCGCTGAGCGACCCGGCGGTCGCCGTGCCAAATCTCGGCCGGGGCAAGCGCGCCGCCGCCGGCCGCGTCCTGACCGCCGAGTCGGTCGGCACGGGCTATGTGGCGCTGGACCTCACCGGGCCGAACGGCCTGCGCGTGACCCGCCAGTGGGAGGTCGCGGTGCGTCCGGCCACGCCGCCGGTCACCCGCCGCACCGTCTCCACGCTGGGGCCGGACAAGGCCGTGGCCCTGCCGCCGGACCTGCTGGCCGGGCTGCGTCCGGAAACGGCGTCGGTTGCGCTCTCGCTCGGCGCCCTGCCGGAGATCGACGTGCCGGGCCTGCTGACCGCGCTGGAACGCTCCAGCGCCGGCGGGCTGGAAACGACCGCCAGCCGCGCTCTGCCCCTGCTGTCGCTCGGCGACATGGCGGTCGCGCTCGGCATCGGGTCGGACGAGCGGGTGAAGGCGCGCGTGCAGCGGGCCGTGGACCGGGTGCTGACCTTCCAGCGGCTCGACGGCTCCTTCGCCGCCTGGTCGCCGAAGGGAGACGCCGATTCCTGGCTGACGGCCTACGCGCTGGACTTCCTCGGCCGCGCCAAGGCGGCGGGCTACCGCGTGCCGGATGCGCCCTATCGCAAGGGCCTGGACGGCATGAAGGCGGCCCTGGACAACGCCTGGGTCGAGGCGGACGAACTGCCGGGCCGCGCCTACGCGCTCTATGTGCTGGCCCGCGCCAAGATGGTCGATGCCGGCGCCGTCCGCTATTTCGAGGAGACCTTCTGGGACAAGCTGCAAACCGACTTCGCCCGCGCGCAGATCGCCACGGCGACCGCCGCGCTTGGTGACGGAGGCCGCGCGGCCGAGGCGTTCGGCCGGCTGACCGGCGCGCGCGTGGTCTCGGCGACGCTCCGCGACTACGGCTCCTCGCTGCGCGACGATGCCGGCGTGGTGGCGCTGATGGCCGAGAGCGGCGTGGACGTGAAGGAGCGGTTCGGGCAGGCCGTGGAGCGGCTGAGCAAGACCGCGGCGGCCGTGCGCACCAGCAACGCGCAGGAGCAGGCTTGGCTTCTGCTGGCCGGCAAGGCGCTGATCGACCGCGCCCCGGCGATGAAGATCGTCCAGGGTGAGCAGGTGGTGGAGGGCGCCCGGCCGCTGATCCAGCGCATCGACCCGGCGGCTCCGCCCGCCGTGAAGAACGCCGGCACCGAACCGCTGCGCCAGATCGTCTCCGTCGTCAGCGTGGCCGACACCCCGGCCGAGGCCGAGGAGCAGGGCATGACCCTGACCCGCAGCCTGTTCGACACCACCGGCCGCCCGGTCGATCCGGCCGGCGTGCGGCAGAACGACCGTCTGGTGGTGATTCTGGAAGGAGCGGCCAACGATCCCGTGGACCACCAGACGCTGGTCACCGACCTGCTGCCGGCGGGTTTCGAGATCGAACCCGTGCGCCTGACCAACAGCGCGCCGTTGGGCGAGCTGTCATGGCTGGGTGAAGTGACCACGCCGCGCCATGCGGACTATCGCGACGACCGTTTCGTGGCGGCGGTGGATCTGACCAAGCAGGCGCCGCGCTTCCGGCTGGTCTATCTGGTGCGCGCGGTGACGCCCGGCGATTTCGCCCTGCCGGGGGCGACGGTGGAAGACCTGTACCGTGCCCACCAGTCCGCGCGCACGGCGGCGGCGCGCCTGCGGGTGTTGCCGGAGTAACATTGGATTCCCCCTTTCCCACCGTTGGGCGAGGGGGAATCACCAGTGCCTGGAACCGTCGCGTTCAGCCATGGGTTTCCTTCCCGGATCCGCAGTGACGGAGGGGAGCATGAACGACGATACGTTCAACATGGATGTCCGCAAGTTTCTCAAGATGGTCGGCGTCACCTCGCAGCGCGAGATCGAGCGCTTCGTCGCCGAGGCGCTGGCCGCCGGTCAACTGAAGGGCAATGAAACGCTTCAGGCCCGCGTCGTGCTGACCATCGACGGCTTCGACTTTTTGCACGAGGTTCGGGGCGAGATCGCCCTGGAATAGGAGCCGGCGCGAGGCGGTTCCGCCCGCCCGCCCGTGCCGGGGATGGTCGCCGAGAAAATCTCCCGCTTTCCCTGCTCGCGGCGGCGGGTGATCAGCATCATGATGCCCACCACGACCGCGAAGAAGGCGGTCAGCGCCACGTAGAAGAACAGCGCCAGCCCGACCGTCATGGTGCCCAGCAGCACCATGGCCAGAATCCAGACTCCCAGCGATACGATGGCGCGTGACGACATCGGCTGTCCTAACCCGTGGCTGTCCCAACCCGTTCTGGTCCGCGCTGCGCCCGGTCGGCCGGCGGATCTTTGTTCGTGATACGAGCGTGCCATGGTTCGGTGTCGTAACGGCCCGTGGCATCCTGTCGCTGTGCGCGTGCGCCGCACCATCCTCAACATCCGAGGGTAGCGGTCGTTGCCTCTTCACGGCTGTTCGCTCCCTCCTTCCCGTCCGCTTGACAGCTAAGCGCAACCGCCTTACCTTTACGTAAACGTCAACCAATGACGTGCAAGGGAAGGGTGGAGACAGATGCCGCACACGGCGCAGGCGGACACGCATGCCGCGCGGGCAGCAATGGGCGCCGCGGGTCCGGAAGACGATGCCCGCAGCTACGCCATCGGAGAGCTGGCCGACGAGTTCGGTCTGACCCACCGCACCATCCGTCATTACGAGGATGAAGGGCTTCTCGCCCCGGCGCGCGAGGGCACCGCCCGCGTCTACAGCCACCGCGACCGGGCGCGCCTCGCGCTGATCTGCCGGGGCAAGCGGCTGGGCTTCAGCCTGGCCGAGATCAAGGACTTCCTCACCCTCTACGACGCCGACGACGCCCAGCTGGAGCAGATGCGCTTCATGCAGCGGCTCGCCCGGCGGCGCATCACCGACCTTGAACGCCAGCTTCAGGACGTCCAGCAGACGCTGGCCGAGCTTCGCACCATCGACAGCCAGATCTCCGATCATTTCCGCCGCAACGGAATCACGGAGACACCGAACAACCAGGAGGACACGCAGCCATGAAATCCGTCGTCATCGCCGGTTACGCCCGCTCACCCTTCGCCTTCGCCAACAAGGGCGAGCTGACCAAGGTCCGCCCGGACGACCTGCTGGCGACGGTCGTCGCCGCCCTGGTCGAGCGCACCGGCGTGAACCCGAACGATGTCGAGGACGTGGTCGTCGGCTGCGCCTTCCCCGAGGGCGAGCAGGGCATGAACGTCGCCCGCACCGTCGCCTTCCTCGCCAAGCTGCCGCCGACCGCGTCGGCCACCACCATCAACCGCTACTGCGGCTCGTCCATGCAGGCGGTGCATCAGGCGGCGGGCGCCATCCAGATGGGTGCCGGCGACGTGTTCATCTGCGGCGGCATCGAGTCGATGACCCGCGTTCCGATCATGGGCTACAACCCGCTGCCGCATCCGGGCCTGAAGGAGACCTATCCGGAGGCCTACTGCTCCATGGGCGTCACGGCGGAGAACGTCGCCCGCCGCTACCAGATTACCCGCGCCGAGCAGGAGGCGCTGGCCGCCGGCTCGCACGCCAAGGCCGCCGCCGCGCAGGATGCCGGCCGCTTCGCCGAGGAGATGGTGTCCATCCCAACTCCAAATGGTGGCGGCGTGGAGCGTGACGGCTGCATCCGCCCCGGCACCACGGCGGAGAAGCTAGCCGAACTGAAGCCCGCCTTTATGGCCGACGGCTTGGTGACCGCCGGCACGTCTTCCCCGCTGACCGACGGCGCCGCGGCGGTTCTGGTGACCACGGAAGACTATGCCAAGGCCAACGGCCTTCCGATCCTCGCCCGCATCCGCTCGGTCGCGGTGGCCGGCTGCGCGCCGGAGGTGATGGGCCTCGGCCCCATTCCGGCGACCGAGAAGGCGCTGAAGCGCGCCGGCCTGTCGATCAAGGACATCGACGTGGTGGAGCTGAACGAGGCCTTCGCCTCCCAGGCCATCGCCTGCATGCGCGACCTCGACATCGACCCGGCCAAGGTGAACCTGGACGGCGGCGCCATCGCGCTCGGCCATCCGCTGGGGGCCACGGGCGCCCGCATCACCGGCAAGGCCGCTTCGCTGCTGAAGCGCGAGGGCAAGCAGTTCGCGCTGGCCACCCAGTGCATCGGCGGCGGCATGGGCATCGCCACCATCCTGGAAGCGGTCTGACGGAACGGCGCTTGAGGGAGGAACGATAATGCAGATTAAACGCGCCGCCGTAATCGGTTCCGGCGTGATGGGCAGCGGCATCGCCGCCCATTTCGCCAACGCCGGCATCCCCGTGGTCCTGCTGGACATCGCCTCGAAAGAGGGCGACCGCAGCGCCATCGCCAAGGGGGCCGTGCAGAAGCTGCTGAAGGCCGATCCCGCGCCCTTCATGCACCCGAAGAACGCCAAGCTGGTCACTCCGGGCAATCTGGAGGACGACCTGCACCTGCTGGCCGAGGTGGACTGGATCGTCGAGGCCATCGTGGAGAACCCGGCCATCAAGGCCGACCTCTACACGCGCATCGATCCGGTGCGCAAGGAAGGCTCCGTGGTGTCGTCCAACACCTCGACCATTCCGCTGAACGTTCTGGTGGAGGGCCAGTCGGAGGCGTTCCAGCGCGACTTCCTGATCACCCACTTCTTCAACCCGCCGCGCTACATGCGCCTGCTGGAGATCGTCGGCGGCGAGAAGACCCGGCCCGACGCGCTGGCCGCCGTCGCGGACTTCTGCGACCGGAACCTGGGCAAGGGTGTTGTCCGCTGCAAGGACACGCCGGGCTTCATCGCCAACCGCATCGGTGTCTACTGGATCCAGACGGCGATCAACGCCGCCGTGGACCTGGGCCTGACGGTGGAGGAGGCGGACGCCATCGTCGGCCGTCCGATGGGCATTCCGAAGACCGGCGTGTTCGGTCTGGTGGACCTCGTCGGCCTCGACCTGATGCCGCACATTGCCAAAAGCCTGCTGGCGACCTTGCCGGAAAACGACGCGTACCGCGCCGCCTTCCGCGAACACCCGGTCATCACCAAGATGATCGCGGAGGGCTACACCGGCCGCAAGGGCAAGGGCGGCTTCTACCGCCTGAACCGCGCGGGCGGTCAGAAGGTCAAGGAAGCCATCGACCTGACGACCGGCGAGTACCGCCGTTCCGAAAAGGTCAAGCTGGAGAGCGTCAGCGCCGCCGGCCGCGACCTGAAGGCTCTGGCCGACTTCCCGGACAAGACCGGCCAGTACGCCCGCAAGGTTCTGGCCCAGACGCTGGCCTACGCCGCGTCGCTGGTGCCGGAGATCGCCGACAGCATCGTCGCGGTCGATGAGGGCATGCGGCTCGGCTACAACTGGAAGCACGGACCTTTCGAGCTGATCGACCGTCTGGGTACGGCGTGGTTCGCCGATCTCTGCCGCAGCGAGGGCATTCCGGTGCCGGCGCTGGTCGAAACCGCCGCCGGGCAACCCTTCTACCGGGTGGAGGACGGCAAGCTCCAGCACCTGACCACGGCGGGCGTCTACGACAATGTCGTTCGGCCGGAGGGCGTGCTGCTGCTGTCCGACATCAAGCGGGCGTCGAAGCCCGTGTGGAAGAACGGCTCGGCCAGCCTATGGGACATCGGCGACGGCGTGCTGTGCGTCGAGTTCACCAGCAAGATGAACGCGGTGGACGGCGACATCATGGCTGCCTATGGCAAGGCCATGGGCCTGATCGGCGATGGCAAGGGTCAGTGGAAGGCCCTGGTCATTCACAACGAGGCCGACAACTTCTCGGTCGGCGCCAACCTGGGCCTAGCGCTCTTCGCGCTGAACATCGGCATGTGGCCGCAGATCGAGGAGATGGTGGAGGGCGGCCAGCGCACCTACCGCGCGCTGAAATACGCGCCCTTCCCGGTGGTGGCGGCGCCCAGCGGGCTGGCGCTCGGCGGCGGCTGCGAGATCCTGCTGCATTCCGACCACGTCCAGGCGCACGCCGAAACCTACATGGGCCTTGTCGAGGTCGGCGTCGGCCTGATCCCGGCTTGGGGCGGCTGCACGGAGATGCTGGCGCGTTATTCGAAGAACCCGAAGGCGCCCAAGGGGCTGATGCCGCCCATCGCCACCGCCTTCGAGACGATCAGCCTCGCCAAGGTCGCCAAGTCGGCGGCGGAGGCCAAGGACCTGATGTATCTGCGGGCATCCGACGGCATCACCATGAACCGCGACCGCCTGCTGGCCGACGCCAAGGCCAAGGCGCTGGAACTGGCGCAATCCTACACCCCGCCCGAGAAGACCACCTACACGCTGCCCGGTCCGACCGGCCGCACCGCGCTGGAGCTGTTCCTGGAGGGCTTCGCGCTTCAGGGCAAGGCAACGCCGCACGATCAGGTCGTGTGCGGGGCTCTGGCCGAGGTGCTGACCGGCGGCAACGCCGACATCACCGAACCGGTGACCGAGGAGCGGATGCTGGGGCTGGAACGCAAGGCCTTCATGGAACTGGTGCGCACGTCGGGGACCATCGACCGTGTCGAGCACATGCTGACCACCGGCAAGCCGCTGCGGAACTAACGGGAGGAACGAAGAGATGCCGATCTACAAGGCTCCGCTGGAGGATGTGCGCTTTGTCCTCGACGAGATCGTCGGTGCGGACAAGCTGGCCCAATTACCGGGGTACGAGGATGCCACGCCGGACCTTATCAATCAGGTTCTGGAGGAAGGCGCCAAGCTGTGCGAGGAGGTGCTGTTCCCGCTGAACCAGTCCGGCGACGAGGAAGGCTGTACGTTCGAAAACGGCGTGGTGCGTACGCCCAAGGGTTTCAAGGAGGCGTACGACACGTACATCGCGGCGGGCTGGCAGGGCCTGTCCTGCGACCCGAACTACGGCGGGCAGGGGCTGCCGAAGCTGGTCAACACCATGCTGGAGGAGTTCATCTGCTCCGCCAACCTCAGCTTCGGCATGTATCCGGGCCTGTCGCTGGGCGCCTACAACGCCCTGTCCATGTACGGCTCAGAAGAGTTGAAGCAGCGCTTTCTCGGCCGGCTGGTGGACGGGACGTGGTCGGGCACCATGTGCCTGACCGAACCGCACTGCGGCACCGACCTGGGCCTGATCCGCACCAAGGCGGTCCCGCAGGAGGACGGCAGCCACAAGATCACCGGCACGAAGATCTTCATCTCGGCCGGCGAGCATGACCTGACCGAGAACATCCTGCACCTCGTCCTGGCGCGCCTGCCCGACGCGCCGGCCGGAACGCGTGGCATCAGCCTGTTCCTGGTGCCGAAGTTCCTGCCCAAGGACGACGGCACCCCCGGCCCGCGCAACGGCGTCGCCTGCGGTTCCATCGAGCACAAGATGGGCATCAAGGCGTCCTCGACCTGCGTCATGAACTTCGAGGACGCCACCGGCTGGCTGGTCGGCGAGCCGCACAAGGGCATGCGCGCCATGTTCGTGATGATGAACGCGGCGCGGCTGGCGGTCGGCATCCAGGGGCTGGGGCTGGCCGAGGTCAGCTACCAGAACGCGGTGAACTACGCGAGGGAGCGCCTTCAGGGCCGCTCGCTGAAGGGGGCGAAGCATCCGGACAAGCCGGCCGACCCCATCATCGTGCACCCGGACGTTCGCAAGAACCTGCTGACCGCCCGTGCCTACACGGAAGGTGCGCGCGCCCTGGGCGCCCTGGTCGGCTACCACCTCGACGTCGCGGAGCGGCACCCCGATCCCCGGACCCGCAAGGAAGCCGACGAGTTCGTCCAGCTGATGACGCCCATCGTCAAGGCGCTGTTCACCGACATCGGCTTCGACGCGGCGAACATCGCGGTGCAGGTGCACGGCGGTCACGGCTTCATCTGGGAAACCGGAGTCGAGCAGTACGTCCGTGACGCCCGCATCTGCCAGATCTACGAAGGCACCAACGGCATCCAGGCGCTGGATCTGGTGGGCCGCAAGCTGGGCCAGGACATGGGGCGCCTGCTGCGCCGCTTCTTCCACCCCGTGGCGGCGGACATCGAGACGGATATGGAGAAGGAGGAGCTGGCCGAGTTCGCCCTGCCGCTCGCCAAGGCCTTTGCCAAGCTGCAGCAGGCCACGGCCATCATCGCCCAGAAGGGCCTGAAGGATCCGGAGGAAGCCGGAGCGGCGGCCAGCGACTATCTGCGCCTGTTCGGGCTGGTGGCGCTGGGCTGGATGTGGCTGCGGATGGTCAAGGCGGCGCAGGCGAAGCTGGCGGCCGGGGAGGGCAACGCGGCCTTCTATGACGCAAAGGTCAAGACCGCCCGATTCTACATGGCGAAGCTGCTTCCGCAGACCAACGCCCTGTTCATCACCATCATGGCCGGCGCCAAGCCCTTGATGGAATTGGAAGACGCCGCCTTCTAAAGTTGTCTCACTTCTAGTCCTATTCCCTTGGGCTGGGTTTGGTGTATCCTGCACCGAACCTGGCCTTTTTTCGTAGGGATAAGGTCTGGTTGTGTTGGGGCGTCTCGGCCTTAAGATGGCGCCTCTCGTTTTTTAGGCTACCTCGTCTTTGTCTGGATGCTTTCGGGTTGCGACCGGTTCTCCATCCAAGACGGAATGCCTATGAGTGTGACTAAGGTTAAATTCGGGTTGTTCAGGCACACCGAATTGTGGTACATCTGAATAGACATTACACTAGATATGGCCTTTTTATATCTTTTGTATTTGCGGCATATGATGGTTGAAAGTGGGCTTCATTCTTTCCGAAGCCACATGGCGGAACGTTGAAGCACTGCGTACGGGGGCATCGCTCATGAGAATCCTGATCGGAGACGACCATGTGCTTTTCCGGGAGGGATTGCGCAGGCTGCTGGAGCAGCTGAAGGAAGGCGCCACATTCCAGGAAGCCAGCAACTTCGATGAGCTTCTTGAGATGGCTGGCAAGGGTGAGAAGTACGATCTCGTCCTGACCGATCTGCGCATGCCGGGCTGGCCGGGCTTTTCCGGCATCCAAATGCTTCGCGAGAAGCAGCCGGAGTCCAAGGTCGTCGTCGTGTCGGCGTCAGAGGCGCACCACGACGTGCGCGACGCGCTGGAGCACGGTGCCGCCGGCTATATCCCGAAGTCGTCCAGCGTGAAGATCATGCTGAGCGCGCTCGATCTCATCTTCTCGGGCGGTGTGTACGTGCCGCCGACCGTGCTGCGCGAAGGCGGGGAAACGGAAGCCCGTGGTGGTACCATGGTGCCGCCGGCCGACCCGCAGCTGGAGCAGCTCCTCACCCAGCGCCAGCGCGAAGTGCTGGACCGTCTGCGCGAGGGCAAGTCGAACAAGCAGATCGCGCATGAGCTTGGCCTGTCCGAGGGCACGGTCAAAATTCACATGACCGCGATCTTCAAGTCCCTGGGCGTGCGCAACCGCACCCAGGCGGCCATGGCCTTCCCGCAGTCGCACTCCGCATAAACGAGAACTCGCGGCCCGGGAACTCACGACCAACAAAAAGCCCCGCCGGCGTTGCCGCGGGGCTTTTTGTTTTCCGGCGGCCTTTTGGTTCCGGCGTCTGTCACCGTATGGTGGCGACGTAGCCGCGCAGCGATTCGACCTCCAGTTCGGCATCGTCCAGCCGGGCCTTGACCACATCGCCGATGCTGACGAGGCCGACCAGCCGTCCCTCGTCCAGGATGGGGACGTGGCGGATGCGGCGTTCTGTCATCACGGCCATGATCTGCGACACGGTGTCGGTCGGGCGCCCGGTGACCAGTTCGCGGGTCATCAGTTCGGACGCGGCGCGGTTCAGCGCGTCGGCGCCTTCGGCGGCCACGGCGCGGACAATGTCGCGCTCCGACAGGATGCCGGCGGGGGTGCTGTCGCCCCTCATCACCAGCACGGCACCGATCCGGTGCTGGGCAAGCTTGCGGGCGACCGCCGCCACCCGGTCTTCCGGGTTGGCGGTGACGATGGTGCTGCCCTTCCGTTTCAAGACGGCGGCGACATGCATGGCGCTGGACCCTCCCTCGCGATGATCGCGTGGGACGATGCTCCCCCAGCGGCAGCCTCGGCGGAAGGTGCAAAAAAGGAAGGGCCGGGCACCCCGAAAGGAGTACCCGGCCCGTTTCCCGTCTTCTGAAACCGATTCTTGCGGAACCGATTAGAAGCGGTAGCCGACGCCGATGCCGACCAGCCACGGGTCGATGCGGACGTCCGACTTGACCGAAACGGCGTTGTTGACGGAAGCGGTGACGTCCGTCTTCAGGAAGATCTTCTTCACGTCGAAGTTCAGCGACCAGTTGCCGACCAGAGCGACATCGACACCGGCCTGCAGGGCCCAGCCGAAGCTGTTCTTGTAGTTGGTGCTGGTGACGCTGAAGCCGTCGGCGTTGCGGCTGTTGGCGGCGTCCTCGTTGTAGAACAGGGTGTAGTTGATGCCGGCGCCGATGTACGGGCTGACGCGCTCCTTCGGGAAGAAGTGATACTGCGCGGTCAGGGTCGGCGGCAGCAGCGACACCTTGCCGATGTTGATGTTGTTGCCGGTGATGAGCGAACCGGAAACCTTGTGGCGGCTGGTGCCGGCGATCAGCTCGGCCGCGATGTTGTCGGTGAAGAAGTAGGAGACGTCGAGTTCCGGAATGTAGTCGTTCCCGACGTTGGCCTGACCGATGCCGGAGTTGAACGGCGCGCCGGCGTCCAGGGTGCCCTTCTCCTGCGGCAGGACGGCGACGGCGCGGCCGCGGATCAGGATGTCACCAGCGGACTTGCCCTTGAAATCCTGGGCCAGCGACGGGGAGGAAACGGCGGCGAGAGCCGTGGTCGCCAGCAGGGCGGCGGCGGCGCGCTTCAGGAAAGTCATAGGGTTCGCTCCAAGGCAAAGATTTGGATATCGCTGATATTTTGGCGTATGCCTGGAGGGGTATTACCAGAATTTTTTTAGGGTTGCTACAGAACCGCAACCAAATCGTCGCATTGCGACCGTCACGCAACAGTGGCGAGATGTCGCATGGACAGGTTCGCTCAGGGAGCCGGATTGCGCGGCGCCGGTGGTGTCTGTTGGGGAACCATGGCGATGCAGTTCTGCACGATGACGTAGCATTGGCCGAGCCGCGACGTTCCGCTGGACGCACCACCATAGACGATGCGTTCAACGGCGCCGTTGCGCAGAGTGAAAGTCGCCTCGCAATCGACGCTGGCGATGTCGGCGGGCCAGCCGTATCCGTAACCGTAATAGCGCGGCCCCCAGTAGCCGCCGTACCCGCCCCAGCCCGGATAGGAGACGAGCCGGCCGCTCTGGTAAGTGAAATACTCCAGGTTGCCGGCCGTGGCCTGCCGGTCCGGCACCCCGGCGCAGGAGAGCAGGGTCTGTTTCGGCATGCCGACCAGCGCGTTCTGCGCGTACATCGCCTGATCGGCGGCCGGGTTGGCGCAGGCCGCCGCAAGTCCGGCCGCGAACATCCCCGGAATTGCCCTGCGCCAAGCCTTCGTCATACCCGATCCCTCCCTCACTCACGCCGAAGCCGGGACGGCGCCAGGTCGGCGGCGCTGACGCCGAGCGCGGCGACCTCCGGCGGCAACGCGCCGCCGGTCGCCAACGCGGCGGCGGTGCGGCCCATGGCCGGGGCGGTCTGGATGCCGTAGCCGCCCTGTCCGGCCAGCCAGAAGAAGCCCGCCGCCTCGTCGTCGAAGCCGGCGACCGGCACCTTGTCGGCGACGAAGCTGCGCAGGCCCGCCCATTTGTGCGCGATTCTCCGAACGGAAAAACGGGCCGCCTGTTCCATGCGGTCGATCGCGACGGCGATGTCCAATTCCTCGGGCTGCACGTCGCAGGGCTCCACCGGGGTCTCGTCGGCGGGGGACAGCAGCAGACGCCCGGCGTCGGGCTTCACGTAGAACTGCTCGTCCACGTCGATGACCATGGGCCAGCCGTTCAGCCCGCCGGCTTCGGATGGATCGGCGAAGACGGGATCGAAGGTGATGGCGGTGCGCCGCTTCGGCACCAGCCCGATGGGCCGCACCCCGGCCAGTTCCGCCAGCGCGTCCACCCAGGCGCCGGCCGCGTTGACCAGCACGGGGGCCGCGAACACCCCCGCCGGAGTCGTCGCCACCCACAGCCCGTCGCGCCGCTCCACCGCCCGCACGCCGGCATCGGTCACCACGCGCCCGCCGCGCGCCTTCAGCCCGCGCAGATAGCCGGTGTGGATGGCGTGGACGTCGATGTCCATGGCGTCCGGCTCCCACACGGCGCCGGCCACATAGTCGTCGCGCAGGAAGGGCGCGCGGGCCAGCGCCCCGGCGGCGTCGAACCGCTCCACGGACGGGGTCAGGCGCCGGCCCTCGGCGAAGGCCTCGTCCAGCGCCGCCGTCTGGTCGGCCCGCCCGATCAGCAGCACGCCGCGCGGAGTCAGGAGCGGATGTTCGGTGAAGCCCTCCGGCGGGGCGGTGTAGAAGTCCCAGCTCGCCACCGTCAGGGCGCGGACCACCGGATGCCCGTAGGTCTGCGTGTAGAGCGCCGCCGACCGGCCGGTGGAGTGATAGCCGGGCTGCGGCTCGCGCTCCAGCACCAGGACCGACCCGTGCGAGGCCAGCTCATACGCCGCCGAAGCCCCGGCCATGCCGGCGCCGACCACCAGGAAATCAATGCGCTCCACCATGCTCCCTTCCCCGGCTCGCTGGCCGGCGTTCTATTTGTCGCGGGGGAATCCTGGCGCGCGGCCCGCCGATTGGCAATGACGATTGGCAATGGGGATCCCGGCCAAGCCCGTCACAGGCCCAACCGGATCAGGCCGGGTTCATCGGTTCGGTCGGTTGGACGGGGGCATCCTCGGGATCCGCCGGCGCGGCCGGCACGGGCTCCTCGTCCTCTTCCTCGGGATGACGGCCCAGGCAGGACCCGTCGGGGCGGGCGAATGGCGACACGGGCGGAGGCGCGGTTCGGCGGGGCGTCATGGGGCATCCTCTCTTCACGTCAGAACACCGGTCACGCGACATCGTCGCGGGAGGATGCCGAAAGCACGTTTTCGCCGACGCGTTTTCGCTGACACGTCGATCAGGACTCCATCGCGGCGCGCATCCTGTGGCATAAGGGGCCGCCAACGCCATAGGAACCCAGCCGCACATGATCCGCTTCGACAACATCAGCAAGCAGAATGGTCACCAAATCCTTTTTCTCGAAGCTTCCGCGGCGCTGAACAGGGGTGAAAAAGTCGGTCTCGTCGGTCCCAATGGCGCGGGCAAGACGACTCTGTTCCGGATGATCGCCGGCGAGGATTTGCCGGATGCTGGCCAGGTGTCGATCGAGAAGCAGGTTTCGATTGGCTATTTCAATCAGGATGTCGGCGAGATGTCCGGCCGAACCGCCGTCGCGGAGGTCATGAACGGGGCCGGACCGGTCAGCGCCGTGGCGGCGGAATTGGCGGACCTCGAAGCGGCCATGGCCGATCCCGACCGCGCCGACGAGATGGACGCGATCATCGAACGCTATGGCGAGGTGCAGGCGCGCTTCGACGAACTGGGCGGTTACGAGCTGGAAGGGCGGGCGCGGGAAGTGCTCGCCGGGCTCAGTTTCAGCCAGGAGATGATGGACGCCGACGTGGGCGCCCTGTCGGGCGGCTGGAAGATGCGCGTTGCGCTCGCCCGCATCCTGCTCATGCGGCCCGACGCCATGCTCCTCGACGAGCCGAGCAACCACCTGGACATCGAAAGCCTGATCTGGCTGGAGGGATTCCTGAAGGGCTACGAAGGCGCCCTCCTGATGACCTCGCACGACCGCGAGTTCATGAACCGGATCGTCACCAAGATCATTGAGATCGACGGCGGGTCGCTGAACAGCTACTCCGGCGATTACGCTTTTTACGAGCAGCAGCGGGCGCTGAACGAAAAGCAGCAGCAGGCGCAGTACGAACGGCAGCAGGCCATGCTGGCGAAGGAGCTGAAGTTCATCGAGCGCTTCAAGGCCCGCGCCTCGCACGCCAGTCAGGTGCAAAGCCGGGTGAAGAAGCTGGACAAGATCGAGCGTTTCGAGCCGCCGAAGCGCCGCCAGGTGGTGACGTTCGACTTCCCCCCGGCGCCGCGTTCGGGCGAGGATGTCGCGGTCCTGAAGAACGTGCACAAGGGCTATGGCAGCCGGACCATTTACGAAGGGCTCAACCTGACGATCCGCCGCAAGGAGCGCTGGTGCGTCATGGGCGTCAACGGTGCCGGCAAGTCGACGCTCCTGAAGCTGGTGGCGGGCTCGACCGAACCGGACACCGGGACCGTCACCGTCGGCGGCAGCGTCCGGATGGGCTATTTCTCGCAGCATGCCATGGAACTGCTGGACGGCGACAAGACGGTGTTCGAATCCCTGGAAGCGTCCTTCCCTCAGGCGAGCCAGGGATCGCTGCGGGCGCTGGCCGGCTGTTTCGGCTTTTCCGGCGATGACGTGGAAAAGAAATGCCGCGTCCTGTCCGGTGGGGAAAAGGCCCGCCTCGTGATGGCGACCATGCTGTTCAACCCGCCGAACTTCCTGGTGCTCGACGAGCCCACCAACCACCTCGATCTCGACACCAAGCAGATGCTGATCACGGCGCTGTCCGCCTACGAAGGCACCATGCTGTTCGTGTCGCACGACCGGCATTTCCTGGCGGCCCTGTCCAACCGGGTGCTGGAACTGACGCCGGAGGGCATTCACCAGTACGGCGGCGGCTACACGGAGTATGTGGCGCGCACCGGGCAGGAAGCACCCGGACTGCGCGGCTGATCCGGCGCTTATTTCCGGTCACCGACGAAAACAGGGAGGCGGGGGATCGCCCCGCCTCCCTGCCTGCGCGCCAAGCGTCTTCAGTGCTCCATTTCACCGAGTTGCTTGCGGGAGTCGCCGGTCTTGTCCTTGATGATGCTGTCGTCGGCGGTGCCCTCGACCTCCAGGATGCCGATCAGGCCCTTGGTCGCGCGGCTCAGCGCGTGATCGACCAGGGCGTACTTGCCCGGATAATCGACCTTGAACTCGACCATCGTCGCGCCGCCCGGCGCGACCGTCACGGTCTGCACGTTCTTCTGCGGCGTGGTCTCCAGGTCGCCCATGTTGTGGACGCGGTCGAAGATCTCGCCGATCACATGGAAGGAAGAGGTGAAGTTCGGGCCGCCGACGCCGAACCAGATGCGCACGGTCTCGCCCACCTTGGCCTTCAGCGGCTTGTCCTTGACCAGACCGCCCACGGCGCCGTTGAACACCAGGTAACCGGGCTTCTCGTTCACCAGCCCGTCATAGTCATCCTCGGCGGTCGGCAGGTTCTTCGCCTTGGCGGCGTAGATTTCCTGCTGCATGACGTAGAATTCCTTGTCGACCTTCGGCAGGCCGGCTTCGGGTTCGACCACGATCAGGCCGAACATGCCCTTGGCGATGTGCTGGGCGACCATCGGCGTGGCGCAGTGATAGACGTAGACGCCGGGCGCCATCGCCTTGAACGAGAATTCCTTGGTCTGGCCCGGTTCCGCCTGGGTGATCTGGCCGCCGCCCAGGAAGCCGGTGGCCGCGTGGAAGTCCACGGAGTGGTTCATGTTGGAGTTCGGCGCGTTGGTCATCGACACGTTGACCGTGTCGCCGACGCGGACGCGGAGCATGGGACCCGGAACCTTGTTGTTGAAGGTCCAGTAGGTGTAGGTGGTCCCGTCGTCCAGCTTGGCCTCGACCTCGGTCGTGGTCAGGACGACGTCGTGGGTCTTGGGCGCGCGCTTGCCCGCCGCTTCCTGCGCCGGGACCGCCGCCGGGTCCTGGACGATGTTGACCGTCGGCTCCTTGACCTTCGGATCGGCGTACAGCGTGGTGGCCGATGCGGCGCCGACCCCCGATAACGTCAGGAGGGCAATGGCGCTGGCCGTGGCGAGGAACGTCTTGGTCTTCATGATGAGATCCAGGAAGTGTGTTGCTTTCTGAAGCGATCATCACTGAAGAAGGCCCGCTCTTACTTGACCGTTGTCAAGAATACTGGGGACCGCGTGCTTATACCTCTTTTGTGTCACAGTTATCCTTTATTTCAGATATATCGCGAATTTTTCTGAAAACCGGCCGGTTTGCACCCGGTGGGAACTCTCCCCGTGGCGTCACGTTCCACGCGCGTGTTCGGTTCAGGAGCCCGGTTCAAAGGCTTGGTCGGCGAAGCCGGTCGGGTGCACCCAACCCTATCCGTTTGTGCCATGGCCGTATCGCTGCTTTTGCGTGTTTACTTGTGCTGATACGCAATTCTGCCGCATAACGACGCAAGGGGGAGGTGATGGCGGAGCGGTTTACGAAGTCCGCGGCGCGGAACATCTTCTACGGCGGGTCGCTCTTCTTCTTCGTTACCTTCGTCGCCCTGACGATCCACAGCCACTACTACATCCGCACGTCCAGCACGGACGAAGCGACGCTGAGCGACAGCGTCGCCCGCGGCAAGCATGTGTGGGAGAAGAACGCCTGCATCAACTGCCACAGCATCCTGGGCGAGGGCGCCTACTTCGCCCCGGAGCTTGGCAACGTCTGGGTCCGCTACGGCGGCCGCGAGGACGCTGAGGGCGCGCGGACCGCGCTGATCGCCTGGATGCAGTCGCAGCCGAGCGGCGTCGAGGGGCGCCGCCAGATGCCGCAGTTCAACCTGACCGACCAGGAATTGAACGACCTCGTCGACTTCCTCGAATGGACCAGCCGCATCGACACGCAGGGCTGGCCACCGAACAACGCGGGCTGAAGGGGAGAGCCGCGGCATGAAATACGCCACTCAACGCATCGCCTACTGGTACTTCGTCTGCGCGATGGTGCTGTTCGTTGTCCAGGTGCTGGTCGGCACGCTCGCCGGAACCGTCTACGTCCTGCCGAATTTCCTGTCGGAGATCCTTCCCTTCAACATCCTGCGCATGATCCACACCAACGCGCTGATCGTGTGGCTCCTGCTCGGGTTCTTCGGTGCGGCCTACTACCTGATCCCCGAAGAGGCGGAGCGCGACATGGAGAGCCCGGCGCTCGCCTACGTCCAGCTGGCCATTCTGATGGTCGGCGCGCTCGGCGCGGTCATCGGCTACACGCTGGGCATCCACGAGGGCCGCGAGTTCCTGGAACAGCCGCTGTGGGTCAAGATCGGCATCGTCGTCGCCGCGCTGATCTTCCTCTACAACGTCTCGCTGACCGTGTTCCGGGGGCGCCGGACGGCGATCACCAACGTCCTGCTGCTGGGCTTGTGGGGCGTCGCGATCTTCTTCCTGTTCGCCTTCTACAACCCGGCCAATCTGGCGCTGGACAAGCTGTACTGGTGGTACGTCGTCCATCTGTGGGTCGAAGGCGTGTGGGAGCTGGTGATGGCCTCCATCCTCGCCTTCCTGGTCATCAAGATGACCGGCGTGGACCGCGAGGTGGTCGAGAAATGGCTGTACGCCATCGTCGGTCTCGCCCTGTTCTCCGGCCTGCTGGGCACCGGCCACCACTATTATTGGATCGGCGCGCCGGGCTATTGGCAATGGATCGGCTCGCTGTTCTCCACGCTGGAGGTGGCGCCCTTCTTCGCCATGGTGGTGTTCGCCTTCACCATGGCCTGGAAGGGGCGGCGCGACCATCCGAACAAGGCCGCCTTCCTGTGGACGCTGGCCACGCCGGTCTTCGCCTTCTTCGGCGCGGGCGTCTGGGGCTTCCTGCACACGCTGTCGTTCGTCAACTATTACAGCCACGGCACCCAGGTCACGGCGGCGCACGGGCATCTGGCCTTCTTCGGCGCCTATGTGATGCTGAACCTGACGATGATCACCTACGCCATGCCGAACCTGCGCAACGTGGGGCCGTACAACCAGCTGCTCAACATGTGGAGCTTCTGGATCATGACCTCTGCCATGGCCTTCATGACCTTCACGCTGACCTTCGGTGGCGTCGTCCAGATCCATCTGCAACGCGTGCTGGGCATGACCTACATGGAGGTGCAGGAGCAGCTGGCCTTGTTCTACTGGATGCGCCTGGGCTCCGGCGTGTTCGTGGTGATCTCGGTGCTGATGTTCGTCTACGCGATCTTCGGACCGGCCCGCGTGCAGGTGCCCGCGCGCACCCAGCCCTCCGTGGCCCCGGCTGAATGATGGGAGCTGAATGATGGCGGCGGGGCCGGAGCAAACCATGGAAGGGCCGGGTGGGGAAGGGGCGGCTGGGGCCGCTCCCTTCTACGCGCCGACCGGCAACGAGGTGGCGCTGTTCGAGCACGCCTACGGCAACCGGCTGCCGCTGCTGCTGAAGGGGCCGACCGGCTGCGGCAAGACGCGCTTCGTGTCGCACATGGCGGCCCGGCTGGGGCGTTCGCTCCACACGGTGTCCTGCCACGACGACCTGACCGCCGCCGACCTGACCGGCCGCTATCTGCTGAAGGGCGGCGACACCGTCTGGACCGACGGCCCCCTGACCCGCGCGGTGCGCGAGGGCGCCATCTGCTACCTGGACGAGGTGGTGGAGGCGCGCAAGGACGTGACCGTCGTTCTGCACCCGCTGACCGACGACCGCCGCCTCCTTCCCCTGGAGCGCACCGGTGAGCTTCTGGAAGCCCCGCCGGAATTCATGCTGGTGGTCTCCTACAACCCCGGCTACCAGAACATTCTGAAGTCGCTGAAGCCCAGCACCCGCCAGCGCTTCGTCGCCATCGAGTTCGGCTTCCCGCAGCCCGAGGCCGAAACCGCGATCGTGGCGCAGGAAAGCGGGCTGGAGCCTGATCGGGTCGCCCCGCTGGTCCGGCTTGGCAACGCCCTGCGCGCGCTCAAGGGACAGGATCTTGAGGAGGGAGTCTCCACCCGCCTGTTGGTTTACTGCGCCTCGCTGATCCGGTCGGGCATGCCTCGGGACGAGGCGATTCTGGCCGCCATGATCGAGCCGCTGACCGACGACCCGGAGGTCAAGAAGGCGCTGCTGAGGGTCGCCGAACTGACGCTGGGGTGACGGCATGGCCTCCATCTGGGAACCCGAGGAGTTCGTCGGTGAACTGTGGCACCGCCTGATCGGGGACGCCGCGTCCTACCCCCGTCATCCGGAGGCGGCGGTCCGCCTGGACGAGATGCGGACCCGCCTGGGCGTGCTGTTCCGCGCCCTGGGCGGTCCCGGCGCCGTCCGTCTGGCGGGCGCCGCCGCCGAGGCGTCCGGCCATCGCCTCGGCCTGAAGCAGCGCCTCGGGCTCGGGACGGAGAAGCTGGAGCGCGCCCGTTACGACGGCGTCACCCTTCAGCTTCCGGACCGCATTGACCTCTTCCCGTCCCGCGCGGACAACGCCGCGCTTTACGAATGGCTCACCGCCTTCCTGGCCCACGCGGCACCGGCGGAGGCGCGGCCCGATCCCCTCCAGGCCGATCTGGCGCGGCTGCGCGCTGCCCGCGCGGCCACGCGCCGCGCCCTCGCGGCATGGCCGGGCCTCCGTCCCCTCCACGAGCGGCTTGCCCGAGCCATGCTCGCGGCCCGGCCGAGGCGGCGGCTGCGCGGGCAGGAGGCGGCCATCGACCATGCGGTCACGGTTCTGATGACCGCATCCGAGACCCCGCCCGATCCGGGAACCGAGGCGGCCGCCCTGACGGCCGCCGTCCTCGACCCGGCGATGTCGCTCGACCGGTTCAAGGCGGCCCCCGGCTACCGCCCGTTCCTTCCGGTGCCGCTGTGGGGCGAGATGTCCGCGCCGCCGGAAGGGAGCGCCCCGCCCAAGGATGAGGAGGAGGAAGGCGGCGGCGGGGCGGAGGGCGACGGCAAGCGCCGCAAGGCCAAGCGCCGGGACAACGACCAGACCCGGCGCGACGACCCGCTGATGCTGAACCGCTTCGAGAAGATCCTCGGGCTGGCCGAGATGGTGAACCTCAACCGCAAGGTCGAGGACGACGACGAGGAAAGCGCGCGCAAGGCGGCCGAGGATCTGGACGAGATCGCCGTGGGCCAGCACGAGCGCAAGGCGTCGACCAAGCTCAAGCTCGATCTCGACCTGACCTCCGACGAGACCGACGTCGAGCCGCTGCGGGCCGAGATCACCTATCCGGAGTGGGACTGGAAGCGCCGCCGCTACCATCCCGACCACTGCCGCGTGATCGCCGAACCCGCCGCGCTGGAAGGGGAGGAGTGGCGGCCCGACGACGACGCGCTGCGCCGCATCCGCCTCGTGCGCCGCCAGTTCGAGGCCATGCGGCCGCGCCGTCAGGTGATGACCGGGCAGCCGGACGGGGACGATCTCGACCTCTCCGCCCTGGTCCGCGCGGTGGCCGACCGGCGCGCGGGCGGCGTCGGCTCGGACCGGGTCTTCACGGCGGTGCGCAACGTCGCCCGCGACCTGTCGGTGTGCGTGCTGGTGGACGTGTCCCTGTCCACGGACAGCTACATCGAGGAGCGCCGGGTCCTGGATGTCGAGAAGGAGGCGCTGTTGGCGCTGACGCACGGGCTGGCGGCCTGCGGCGACGAGCACGCCATCCTGACCTTTACCTCGCATCGGCGCCATCGGGTGGACGTGCGCACCGTGAAGGACTTCGAGGAACGCCTGGACGCCCGCGTCGTGCGCCGCATCCAGGCGCTCAAGCCGGGAAGCTACACCCGCATGGGAGCGGCGCTGCGCCACGCGACGGCCTGCCTCAAGGACCGCCCGCACACGCACCGGCTGCTGCTCGTGCTGACCGACGGCAAGCCGAACGACACGGACCATTACGAGGGGCGTTACGCCATCGAGGACACGCGGGTGGCCGTCCAGGAGGCGCGCCGCGCCGGGTTGAAGCTGTTCGGCGTTACGGTGGACGAGAAGGGGCGCGACTACCTGCCCTACATCTTCGGTCCCGGCGCCTACGCCATCTTCCCGCACGTCGCGCGCCTGCCCTCGGCGCTGCCCGCCATCTACCGCCAATTGACCGGATGACCGATCACGGAAGGGAAGCCACCATGCGCAGGATCGTTGCCGCCGCCGCCCTCGGAGCCGTTCTGATGTCCGGTTCCGCCTGGTCCCAGGCCAACCTCCGGCCGGACACCACGCCGCGTCTGCCGCCGCAGCCGGGGCAGTCCCTTCCCGTCGAGGATGCGCTGTTCCTCAAGGAGGCGGCTGCGGCCAGCCAGGGCCAGACGGAACTCGGGAAGCTTGCGGCCGAGAAGGCGCCGGACGACTCCGTCAGGGCTCTCGCCAAGGGGATTGCGGAGACCCATCAGAAGATCGGCGAGCATTTGAAGCGTCTGACCGGCAGCCGCCAGCTGCCGCCCGCCGACCAGCTGAAGCCGCAGCGCGCCGACGGCCTGGGCGCCGCCGGGGCGGTGAGCAACCCGGCGAACGCGCAGGAGGGCTTGGCGCAGGAGGCCGTCAAGGCGCTGTCCGGAACGAGCGGCGAGGCCTTCGCCAAAGGCTACATCGAAGCGCAGTTGCGCCTCCACGAGCGCATCGTGGACCTTTACCAGACCGAGGCGTCCCACACGCCCGACCGCGAGCTTGCCACCTTCGCGATCACCAGTCTGGTGCCCATCCAGAAGGACCGCGACGCCCTGCGGCAGATGGCCGGACGGTTCGGGATCCGTGCTCCTGTCGAGGGGCAGGCGGTGCAGTACGGCGATCCGGCCAAAGCCCGGTGACGCGACGCCTATGCCACGGGGGATGATGCGGCGTGCAGCGGCGCCGTTCGCAACGGCCGTGACAGGCCGATCATCCCCAGGCTGAGCAGCAGACAGCCCGTTCCGCCCAGGCGCAAGGCGGGTTTCATCCCGATCCAGCCGGTCAGCATGCCCATCTCCAGGTTGCCCAGCGCCGGGGCGACGGTCGCCTGCATCATCCAGAAGCTGAAGACGCGGCCCCGCAGGGCGTCGGGCGTGTGGCTCTGGATCAGGGCGCTCCGGAGGATCTCGGACACGGTGTCGGCGCAGCCCATGACGGCGAGGAGGGCGAGCGCCATCCACAGCGAATTGGTGGCGGACAAGCCGGCCACGCCCAGCCCCCAGACGGCGACGGCGAGGCCGATCGCCACCCCAGGCCGGGTGGAGCGCCGCATCCAGCCGAACAGCAGCGCGGCGGCGAAGGCGCCGGCCGCAGGCGCCGCGTAGAGCAGCCCGACGGCGGACTGCCCCATCCCCAGGGCTTCGGTGGCGAACTGGGGCAGGAGCGCCAAGGGCATCGCCATCAGCATGGCGAGGGAGTCGATCAACAGGATCGACAACAGCATCCGTTTCCCGATCAGGAAGCGGAAACCGTCGGCAAGCGCTACGAGCGGCTTCGTCGTGGCATCTGGTGGCGGCGGCAGGCTCGGCAGGCGGGCGAGCAGCACCGGCGTCAGCGCGGTCCCGGCGGCCACCAGCCCGTAGGCGCCCAGAATCCCGGTCTGGTCGATCATGACTCCGCCGACGAGCGGTCCGAGGATGCCGCCCCCCTGAATGGCGATGGAGTTCAGCGCCGACACCGCCGGCAGCTGGTCCCGCTCGACCAGCATGGGTTGCGCGGCGCCGAGGGCGGGCAGGCTGATCCCGCCGGTCAGGCCGGCGATCAGGGCGGCGATCATCATCGGCCAGAGGGCGGGCGCGGGGCTCAGCGTGTTGGCGATCAGCACGGCGATGGCCAGCAGATAGACCGTGCGCGCCGCCACGATGATCCGGCGCCGGTCCATGCGGTCGGCCAGGACGCCGCCCACCAGCAAGGACACCGCCATGGATACGGCCGAGACGGCCATCAGGGTCGCCACGGCGACCGAGGAACCCCCGATGCCGTAGGCCTGGACGCCCAGCGCGACGGTCAGGACGCCGTAGGACAGCAGGGAGGACAGCCGGGCTCCGTACAGCAGGCGGAACGCGCGGTTCTGGCGCAGCGGCGACAGATCGAGGAAATGGTCGGAAAGGCGCGCCATGGCGGTCAGATCCTCCGGCTCTGGCGTGACGCCGATGCCTCGCTCGGCGTCAGGCCGAACCGCCGCTTGAACGCGGTCGCGAAGTTGGCGGGGGAGGAATAGCCGGCGATGGCGCTGGCTTCCTGCACGCAGGCGTCCCCGCTCCGCAACGCCGCGAAGGCGCGTTCGAGGCGGACGCGGCGCACGTATTCGTAGACGCTGAGGCCTTCGGACAGCCGGAACAGCCGCTGCAGGCCGCTGCTGCTCACCCCCGCCTCCCGCGCGATCCTTTCCACGCTCAGCGATTCGCCCGTGTGGGCGGCGATCAGGTCCATGGCGCGTTGCAGGCGGATGCGGTCGCGGCGCGCGAGGATGCCGTCGCCGCC
This sequence comes from Azospirillum soli, assembly GCF_017876165.1. GTDB lineage: Bacteria > Pseudomonadota > Alphaproteobacteria > Azospirillales > Azospirillaceae > Azospirillum > Azospirillum soli. The sequence goes on along the minus strand of NZ_JAGINQ010000014.1, from coordinate 77,843 downwards.
CTCCGCGCGGTCGCTCCGCATCGCGGCGCCGATTGCCTCGGCGATGATCTCGATGGCGCGGCCTTCCAGATAGAGCTTGCGCAGTCCCGGCATGACGGCGGGCGGCGCGAAGACGCTCCGGACGAGTTCGACGAGGCGCGGGGTCGGGATCCAGCGATGGTTCGCGAGATGATCCTTGAAGAGACGGGCGGCGAGGTTCCCGTCCTGCACCGCCTCGATCCCTTCAAGGTTGAGCCATTCCGGCGTGGCCGAGATCACGAGGTGGTGGACGCGCTGCCGCCCCTTCGACACCCTCCGGAAGCGTTCCGGCGTCACGTTCATGACGGCCGCGGCCCCCATCGCCCCACCCTCGGTGCCCCGGAACTCGAAGCGGCGGTCGCCGATCGACACGTCGATCGCGCCGTCGAGGAAGAAGATGCAGGACAGCCCCTTCCGGAGCGAGGAGGTGGCGGTGAAGGCGTGTTCCTCGATCGCGTTGCCGCCGTGCAGGAACAGGCCCTTGCGCAGTTCCTGGTGCAGCAGTTCGCCGCTGATCAACGTGTCCTCCATGGAAATCCGACTGTCCGGGCTGTCGAGGACAAGACCGCCGCCCTGAAGCAGATCGCAGACACGGACGCGCTTGTCGCAACCGTCCTTGAAGCTTGCGCCATGCGCACAGGAATGACTCCCCATACCGGATGCCTTTCGAGCCTGTTCGGGCAACAATTCCCGCGCGGCGTTCCGCGATCAAGTGCCGGAGACGGCGTCCGCGCAATTTTTGTTCGCTGACAAACGTTCCTGATCGCCGCGCAAAGGCGCCCCCCTTGTCATGCGCGATACCATAATGCCATACCCCCAGAAATAAGAATGATTATCATTATCATAAATTAGAGGGGGTGTCAGATGGCCTGGACGGGAGCGAACAAGACCATGCGCAGCGCGGATGCCAAGCGCGGACGGCCGGCGGATCCGGACCGCCTGACCTTCCGGCGGGCCGGTGGCGTCGCGGCGGCCGGAACACGGGGACGCTCCCTGCTGCTGGCCTCCACCGTGCTGGGCGGCGTCCTGGCCGTGTTCGCGCCGACCGCCTTTGCGCAGCAAGGGGGCGCCCAGCAAGGAGCCGCCAAGCCCGCCGACGGCGCGAACGCCACGGTGTCGGGACCCGTCCTTCTCGGCAGCGTCACCGTCGAAAGCGAGGGTTCCCGTGGCCCCGAAACGGGCATCGTCGCCAAGCGGAGCGCCGCCGCGTCCAAGACCGACACGCCCCTCATCGAGACGCCGCAGGCGGTCAGCGTCGTGACACGCGGCCAGATGGACGCGCAGGGCGCGGGTTCCGTCTCGGAGGCGCTGCGCTACACGCCGGGCGTGAACGTGGAGGCGAACGGCTACGACATCCGCTACGACTGGCTCTGGGTCCGGGGCCTCAACACCTACGGCACCATGTGGCTCGACGGGCTGACGCTCCCCGGCGACCCCAACAACTACGCCACGCCGAGCATCGACCTGCACGCGCTGGAGCGCGTCGAGGTGGTGAAGGGCCCCGCCTCGGTGCTGTACGGGCGCGCGGTTCCCGGCGGCCTCGTCAATCAGGTCAGCAAGCGGCCTCTGGCAAAGCCGCACCGCGAGGTGGCCGTCGAGACGAGCGGCTTCGACGGCGTCGAAGGCTCGGTCGATATGACCGGGCCCCTGACGGCCGACGGCACGTGGCTGTACCGCATCGCCGGGCTGGCCAGGAACATGGGCACGCAGGTCGATATGGAGCGCGACCGCCGGATCATGATCGCGCCCAGCATCACCTGGAAGCCGCAAGGCGGCACGTCTCTGACCCTGCACGGCTATTACCAGCGCGACCGGGACAGCTTCTCCGCGCGCTTCTACCCGGCGCGGGGGACGCTGCTGCCGAACCCGGCGGGCCAGATTCCGCGTGACCGCTTCTTCGCCGATCCCAACGCGGACGAGTTCAACCGCGATTACTTCGCGATCGGCTACGAGTTCGCGCACCGCTTCGACGAGACGTGGACGGTGCGGCAGAACCTGCGCTACGGCCGCGCCGACCAGGACATGTTCATCGCAATCGTCAATCCCGCCTTCGCCTTTTCCGGGCCGCCGTCCAACGTGCTGGACCGGGTGTCCGCGGTTTCCAAGGACTGGCTTTCGACCGTCGCGGTGGACACCCAGGCCGAGGCGGCCTTCCAGACCGGAGCGCTGGGCCACACCGTGCTGTTCGGCGTGGATTACGTGCGCGGCGTCTCGGACACCAAGTTCGGCAATTCGGGGTTCCGCGACCCCGTGCCGCCGCCCATCGATTTCCTCAACCCGACCTACGGGCACGTCATCCCCGTGCCGGCCTACCAACGTTCCGGACGGCAGGAGCAGAATCAGGTCGGCCTCTACACCCAGGACCAGATCCGCTACGGCCGCTGGGTCGGCACGCTCGGCCTGCGTTACGACATGTCCTCGATCGAGACCGCCAACCGGATGTCCACGACGCCGAACGTCTCGACCGACGACAACAAGTTCAGCGGGCGCGTGGGTCTGACGTACCTGTTCGACAACGGTGTCGCCCCCTACGCCAGCTATTCGACCTCCTTCCTGCCGGTCCTCGGCACCGACCGGAGCGGCAGCCCCTTCGAGGCGCAGACAGCCGAGCAGTTCGAGGTCGGCGTGAAATACGAGCCGCCCGGCGGGCGTGGTCTGGTGACGATGTCGCTGTTCACCCTCACCCTGGACGGCGCGCTGACCTCCGACCCGGCCGACACGCGCTTCAGCGTGCAGAGCGGTGAACAGCGTGTGCGCGGCGTCGAGATCGAGGGCAAGGTCGAGCTTACGTCGGAAATCGACCTGCTGGGCTCCTACGCCTATTCGGACTCCGAAGTGGTGCGGTCGAACAGCGTCGTCGAGGTCGGCCGCGAGATGCAACGCCTCCCGAAGCATCAGGCGAGCGCGTGGGCGAACTACCGGCCCGGCTATGTTCCGGGGCTTTCGCTGGGCGCCGGCGTGCGGGCCACGTCTTCCTACCAGAGCGACAGCACCTACCTGCCGGAACTGCGCATTCCGGGCCGTGCGATGGTCGATGCCGGGATCAGCTACGATCTCGGCGCGGTGAACAGCCGGCTCGAAGGCGCCGTGGTGCGGGTCAACGCCACCAACCTGTTCGACCGGGAGTACGTCTCGCACTGCCTCGACCTGACGGGCGGAAGCTGCAACTACGGAGCCGGGCGCACGGTCACCGCCGGCCTGAAATACTCATGGTGACGGCCATGCGCTTTCGGCGTGTGGCGGGGGGCGCCGGTGCCGGTGCGGCCCGGCGCCCCGCCGGTCTGCTCCGCCTCGTCTGCCTTGCCGTGCTGGCCTGGAGCGTCGTCGGTCCGGCGTGGGCCGACATCGTGATGACCGACGCCGCCGGGCGGGAGGTGCGCCTGGAGCGTCCGGCGACCCGGATCGTCACCAACGAAAGCCTGATCCTGCTCTCGCTGGCGCTGATCGACCCGGACCCGGTGGCCCGTCTGGCGGGGTGGGCGGCGCCGCAGCGCGTGGATCGCGGGATATACGACGCCTTCCGCCGGCGCTTCCCGGCGATCGACCGCATCCCGGTCGTCGGCGCCGTGGTGCCGTCCAACGTTTCCATGGAGGCGCTGCTGAGCGTTCAGCCGGATCTGTTCGTGGTCCGCATCTGGCAGCCGGGCTGGGACGATCTGGCGCGGCAGTTGGAAGCCGCCGGGGTGCCGGTCCTCTTCCTCGACGGCCCCTCCACCGCCACCCGCAGCCCGGCGGACGCCACGGCCTTCTCCATCGAGCTTCTGGGAAAGGCCATCGGGCGGGAGGAACAGGCCGGCGCCTTCGCCGAGTTCGTCCGTTCGCGCTACCGGATGGTGGCCGAGCGGCTGGCGGGGACGGCCGAACGCCCGAAGGTGCTGATGGATGTCCATGCGGGGGCGCTCTGCTGCTACACGCCCGGCCGGGGCAACCGCATCACGCAGGATCTGCAACTCGCCGGTGGCCACAACATCGGTTCGGACTTCGTGGCCGGCTACGACGGCCAGCTCAGCACCGAATACGTGCTCGGCGCCGAACCGGACGTCTATATCGGCACCGGCTCCCCCCATCTGGCGGCGCAGGGCGGCCTCGCCCTCGGGGGTGGGATCGACGCCGCGAGCGCGCGGGCCTCCCTGCGGGCGGTGCTGGGGCGCAACCTCCTCGGCGAGCTTGCGGCGGTGCGCGAGGGGCGCGCCTTCGCCGTGTCGCACCAGCTCGCGATCTCGGCGCTGAGCGTCCTCGCCTTCGAATGCTTCGCGACATGGAGCCATCCCGATCTGTTCGCCGACCTCGATCCCGCCGAAACGCTGGCCGAGATCAACCGCCGCTTCCTGGCGGTTCCGGTCGAGGGGACCTTCTGGATCGGCCTTAAGGACGAGGCGGGCGGCGCGCGGCCATGAGAATCGCATCGGGCAGGATCTCGTCGGGCAGGGAAGCCCTGCTGGACCATCGCCGGACGCTCCGGCGCCGTGTCGCGCTCATCCTGGCGCTCTGCGCGGCGGGCGCGCTGGCCTTTCTCGCCGACCTCACCACGGGGCCGTCGGGGCTGGGCGTGCGGGACACCCTGGCCGCGCTTTTCCACGCGCAGGAGGTGTCCCGCACCGCCGAGGTGATCGTGTGGCAGGTCCGCCTGCCCATGAGCGCGATGGCGCTGCTGGTCGGCGCCGCGCTCGCCCTGGCCGGGGCGGAGATGCAGACCATCCTCGGCAACCCGCTGGCCGAGCCTTTCACGCTGGGCGTGTCCTACTGCGCGGCGCTGGGTGCTGCGGTCGCCATCGTGCTGGGCGTGGCGCTGCCCCTGGTGCCGCCGGCCTGGACCGTCTCGGCCAGCGCCTTCGTCTTCGCGCTCGCCTCGCTCGGTGCCATCCACGCGCTGGCGCGGACCGGCAGACCCTGGTCCTGTTCGGCATCGCGGTCGGCTTCACCGCCGGGGCGCTGCTGTCGCTCCTGCAATTCATAGCGTCCGCCGACGCGCTCCAGCAGCTCGTCTTCTGGACCATGGGGAGCCTGGCGCGGGCGAACGCCCACAGCGTTCCGGTCGTTCTCGCCGTGCTGGTCGTGTGCGTGCCCTTCTCGCTGGCCGCATCCTGGCGTTTCACGGTCCTGCGGCTGGGGGAAGAACGCGCGCGAAGCCTGGGGATCGACGTGGAGCGGCTGCGGACGGCGGCGCTCCTGCGCATCGGCCTGCTGTCGGCAATCTCCGTCGCCTTCGTCGGGGTCATCGGCTTCGTCGGGCTGGTCGGGCCGCACATCGCGCGGATGCTGGTGGGCGAGGACCACCGTTTCCTGCTGCCAGCCAGCATGGCGGTCGGCGCGCTCGTCATGCTGACGGCCTCCATCGCCGCCAAGATGATCATTCCCGGCGTGCTGGTCCCGATCGGTGTCGTGACGGCGCTGGTGGGCCTGCCGGTCTTCTTCGCGCTCGTGCTGCGCCGCCAGGGAGGACGGCGATGACCGTGAGCCAAGACGCCGCCCTCACCGTGCGCGGCCTGCACGCCGGCTATGGCGGGCGGACCGTGATCGAGCGGCTGAGCCTGCCCGCGATGGTGCCGGGGCGGCTCGTCGCGCTGGTCGGGCCGAACGCGGCCGGCAAGTCCACCCTGCTGCGCGCCATGGCCCATCTGGTTCGAATGCGGGGGGAGATCCGGCTGGGCGGAATCGACCTTGCCCGCCTCAAGCCCGCCGAACGCGCCGCGACCATCGGCTTCATGCCGCAGAGCCTTCCCGACGACGTGTCGCTGAGCGTGCTCGAATCGGTGATCGCCGCCATCACGGTGACGGCAGGAGGCGGCGACGGAACGCCGGTCGCGGAGCGTGCCCTGGACGTGCTGGAGGATCTCGGCGTCGCCGATCTGGCCTCGCGCACGCTCAACCTGCTGTCGGGTGGGCAGAAGCAGGTGGTGAGCCTCGCCCAGGCCATCGCCTGCGCACCGCCGGTCCTGCTCCTCGACGAGCCGACCAGCGCGCTCGATCCGGCGCGGCAGTTCCAGATCATGTGCATCGTCAAGGGCTACGCCGTCGCGGGCCGGATCGTGGTCGCCGTGATGCACGACCTCGCCCTGGCGGCACAGTGGGCGGACGAGATCGTCGTGCTGACCCGGGGGCGGCTGCACGGCGCGGGCCCGCCCGCCGACATTCTCACGCCGGGAATGCTCGCCGAGGTCTACGGGATCGCGGCGCGCGTCGAACGCTGTTCCGAGGGCCGCCTGCAAATCCTGGTGGACGGCGTCGTGCCGCCGCGCCCCATCCGCGCCGCGGCAGGGGGGCAAATCGAGCCAGTCACAAGAAGGGAGTTTCGTTGATGAAGGATTGTCTTGCACACGCCCGCGTCGCCCTCTCCAACCCGGAGGAGGTGATCGCTCGCGTCTGCGGCCATATGGTGGAGCATGGCGGCCGGGCGGAGGAGCGGGACGGGGCGCACATCCTGCACATCCACGATGCTCAGGCGCGCTTCACGCGCGACGGCGACGCGACCCTGATCGAGGTGACCACCAAGGACTTGGAAGGCCTTTACCACATGCGGTCGATCATCGCCTCCCACGTCCTGGAATTCGCCGAGGGGCCGGTTCCGGAGATCGCGTGGGCGGGCGATGGCGGCGACATCTTGCGGCCGCCCAACTTCCAGATCCTTCAGGTCGTGGGCGTCCGTGACGTGACGCCGCACATGCGCCGCCTCACCCTCTCCGGGGCGGATGTCGCCCGCTTCGCGCCGACGAGCGCGCTCCACCTCAACATCCTTGTTCAGCATCCCGCCGCGTCGGAGCCGCAATGGCCGACCGTCGGCCGGAACGGGCTCATCCAGTGGGCGGATCCCGAGCATCGCCCCCTTTTCCGAAAATACACGGTGCGGTCGCTCGATCTGGCGGCAGGCACGCTCGACATCGACTTCGTGCTCCACGCCGACGCCGGTCCGGGCTCGACCTTCGCGGAGCGGGCAAAGCCGGGCGACCGGGTCGGGATTGTCGGTCCCGGCGGCGGCGGGCTGGTCGAGGCCGACTGGTATCTGTTCGCGGGCGACGAAACGGCGCTGCCGGCCATCGCGCGCATGCTGGAACACCTCCCGGAAGGCGCGCGGGGCAGGGCGGTGATCGAGGTGGCGGACGCCGGCGATATCCAACCGCTGACCGTGAAGGCCGACATCGAGGTCGAGTGGCTGCTGCGCAACGGCGCCCCGGCCGGCACGACAACGCTGCTGGCCGACGCGGTGCGTGGCATCGCCTTTCCCGACGATGGATCGCGGGTCTATGCCTGGGCAGCCTGCGAGTATCAGGCGTTTCGCGCGATCCGCAGCTGTTTGCGCGAGGAACGCCGCCTGCAAGCGCACGAGCACCTTGCCGTCGCTTACTGGCGCCGGGGTGAAGAGGGAGACTGAGGCGACGCTGTCGCGGCAACGTTGCTTGCCGCCCCCTCATGTTCGGATTCCGCCCGGCGCCGGCAAAGGCTATGGTGCCCCGCTCTGGTGGCGCCGGCACCCGGCGGACCCGCAAGCCGAGGGGAGACATGCAGCCGATCATTGAGATCCGTGGGTTGGAGAAGACCTACGCATCCGGCTTCCAAGCCCTGAAGGGTGTCGATCTCGACATTCGCCGTGGCGAGATCTTTGCGCTGCTCGGCCCGAACGGCGCTGGCAAGACGACGCTGATCAGCATCGTCTGCGGCATCGTCCGGGCGACAGCCGGCAGCGTGACGGTGGACGGCCACGACATCGTGCGCGACTGGCGCGCCGCGCGCTCCCTGATCGGCCTCGTCCCGCAGGAACTGACGACCGAGGCGTTCGAGAGCGTCTGGGCGACCGTCAGCTTCAGCCGGGGCCTGTTCGGCAAGCCCCCCAACCCCGCGCTGATCGAGAGGATCCTGAAGGACCTGTCCCTGTGGGACAAGAAGGACACCAAGGTCATGGCGCTGTCCGGCGGCATGAAGCGGCGCGTGCTGATCGCCAAGGCGCTGTCGCACGAGCCGCGCGTCCTGTTCCTGGACGAGCCGACCGCCGGGGTGGATGTCGAGCTTCGCCGCGGCATGTGGGAGATGATCGGGCGCCTGCGCGAAAGCGGCGTCACCATCATCCTGACCACCCACTACATCGAGGAAGCCGAGGAGATGGCCGACAGCATCGGCGTGATCTCCGGCGGGCGGATCATCCTGGTGGAGGAAAAGGCCGCGCTGATGGAGAAGCTGGGTAAGCGGCTGCTGACCCTGCACTTGCAAAGCCCGCTGGACGCCATCCCGGCCGAACTCGCGGGCTATCCCCTGACCCTGTCGGACGACGGGCGGGAACTGGTCTACAGCTTCGATTCGCAGCACGAGCACACCGGCATCGCCGGGCTGCTGCGCAAGCTGGGCGACCACGGCATCGATTTCACGAACCTGCGCACCGAGGAAAGCTCCCTGGAGGAGATCTTCGTCAGCCTGGTGAAGGAGCGGGCATGAACCTCCATGCGATCAAGGCCATCTATGTCTTCGAACTGGCCCGCACCTGGCGCACGCTGTTCCAGAGCATCGCCGGCCCGGTGATCTCCACGTCGCTGTACTTCATCGTCTTCGGGGCGGCCATCGGCGGACGCTTCGCGTCGGTCGAGGGCGTCAGCTACGGCGCGTTCCTGGTCCCCGGTCTCGTCATGATGTCGGTGCTGACGGAGAGCGTGTCGAACGCGTCCTTCGGCATCTACATGCCGCGCTATTCCGGCACGATCTACGAGGTGCTGTCGGCCCCCATCTCCGCTTTCGAGACGGTGATCGGCTATGTCGGGGCGGCGGCGACGAAGTCCGTCATCCTCGGTACGCTGATCCTGCTGACGGCGCGGCTGTTCGTGGATTTTTCCATCGCCCACCCGTTCTGGATGGTCGCATTCCTCGTGCTGACGTCGGTGACCTTCAGCCTGCTCGGCTTCATCCTGGGCATCTGGGCCGATGGGTGGGAAAAGTTGCAGATCGTGCCGATGCTGATCGTGACGCCGCTGGCCTTTCTGGGCGGGAGCTTCTATTCGATCAGCATGCTGCCGCCGTTCTGGCAGCAGGTCACCCTGTTCAACCCGGTCGTCTATCTGGTCAGCGGCTTTCGCTGGAGCTTCTATGGCGCCGCTGACGTTCCCGTGGCCCTGAGCCTCGCCATGACCGCGCTGATGCTGGTGATCTGTCTCGCCGTGGTGTGGTGGATTTTCCGCACGGGCTATAAACTGAAAAGCTAAGCGTGTCCTTTCTCGTCAGCCTTTGCGGCCCCTCACGGCCCAGGCCCGCGCGACAAGGTGGATGCTGCCGTCCGCCTGAGCCGGTAAGGACGCCCGCAGGCGCTCGCGCAACGCGGCCCGGCTATCCTCGTCCAACGACATGCAGTAGGCCGGTGCCGGCGCCTGCCCCCCGAGAAACGGGGTCCAGTAATCGTCGAAGTCGCGGAACTTGGTGGGAATGTCGATCGCAAGGGTCTTCACCTGCGAAAGGCCGGCGTCATCGAACAGCCGGTGCAAGGCATCCGACTGGCATATCGGGAAACGCTGCCCCTCGTCGAACCCAAGGGCCTGCCTGTCCAGTGCGATCGCCGCATCCCAAAAGCGGCGCATCAACTCCATCTTGCCCGCGTAATCCCAGACATAGAGCGCCACCTCGCCGCCTGGTCGAACGACCCGCGCCATCTCGGACACCGCGAGCGGATGATCGGGCACGAAGTTGAGGACGAGGCCGGACACCACGCGATCAAACCGGGCGGCGGGAAATGGCAGGCCAAGGGCATTGGCTTGAAGCAGCTCGGCGCCTGAGTCCTGCAAGCGCCGACGTGCGAAGTCGAGAAAGCCGGCCGACGGATCAATCCCCACCAGGCGTTTGGGGGCGCATCGCCCGGCGATGGCCTCCGCCACCACTCCGGTGCCGCAGCCCACGTCAAGCCAGTCGAGTCCGGTCGGGGCGTCCAGCCAGCCGAGCAACGCGTGGGCAACCGGACGGCTCCAGCGTCCCACGTAGGGTTCATAGAGGTCACCGCTCGCCCAGTGAACGGCCGCGGCTTCAGTCATCGCAGGGGCTCCCTTGGCCTTTGCGAGCCCGATCGTACTCCCTCCTGGCTCCGCGATCACTGGTACAGGCGGATAGGCGGGAGACCGCGACAAGAGCCTTTTCTTTACCTGTCACGTAATCGCGGGCGGATCGATGAGCGGCGATGCTGTGGGCGTCCGGTCGATCCGGGCAACGCCCCAAGAAGGAGCCCTGCCATGACGAACGCCGCCCTTGTCGCCCAGCATTACATCGCCGCGTGGAACGAAACCGACCCGACCCGCCGGCGTGCGCTGCTCGCTGAGCACTGGACCGAGGATGCGCATTACCTCGACCCGATGGTGCGGGCGAACGGCCATGCGGACATAGACGCTCTGATCGAGGCCGTGCAGCAGCGGTTCCCGAACGTCCGCTTCGCCCTGCACGGCACGCCCGACGGTCACAACGACCGCGTGCGCTTCTCCTGGTCGCTGGGGTTGGCGGGGGCCGAGCCCGTGGTCATCGGCACCGACTTCGTCCAGCTCGCCGCCGATGGACGGATCCGCTCGGTGACCGGCTTCCTGGACCGGGTTCCGGCCGGTGCGTGACGCACCGGCCTTCCCGTCCCGCAGCCTCACCGAACGCAGGAGCACCGACCATGAGCGTGCCATCGATGTCCCCCGCCGGCCCGGCCGAGCCCGGCTTCATCCACACCGACGACGGCGTGAAGCTCTTCTACCGGGATTGGGGGCGGGGGAATCCCGTTGTCTTCCTGTCGAGCTGGTCGCTGAACTCCGACTCCTGGGCCTATCAGATGCTGGCGCTGACGGAGCACGGCCACCGCTGCATCGCGTATGACCGCCGTGGTCATGGCCAGTCGAGCGATCCGGGGACCGGCTTCGACTTTGACCGGCTGGCCGACGACCTCGCCACCCTGCTCGACACGCTGGATCTGCGTGGCGTCACGTTGGTTGGCCATTCCATGTCCTGCGGGGAAATCGTCCGCTACCTGAGCCGGCATGGCAGCGGCCGCGTTTCCCGAACGGTCCTGGTTGGCACGGTAACCCCGATGCTCGCCCGCACCGACGACAATCCCGATGGCATCGACCCCGCCGTCTTCGAGGCCTTTCGCTCGGACTGTCTGATGCGGGACTTTCCGAAATGGCTGGAGGACAACATTCGCCCCTTCATGACGGCGGACAGCTCGGCCGGCATGATGGCCTGGGTCAAGTCGATGGTCCTGCAAGCGTCGATGAAGGCGCTTTTGGACTGCCACCGGGCGACGACGTCCACCGACTTCCGGCGGGAGCTTCCGGAGATCGCCGTGCCGACGTTGCTGGTCCACGGTGACCTGGACGTGTCCAGCCCGCTTGCCATCACCGGGCGGAAAACCGCCGAGCTGATGCCGAACGCGACGCTGACCGTCTACGAAGGGGCGCCGCACGGGCTGTTCCTGACCCACATGGACCGCTTCAACCGCGACCTGCTGGCCTTTCTGGATGCGCGGTAGGCGGCGCTGATACCCTGGGACCGCCAAACACCAAGAAAGCCGAGAGGGAGCGAGGATCCATGCCGCAGACAGCCGTCCGACACCGTCCATCCCCCAGGACCGTGCCGCGCCAACCGGTTGGCGAACTGCTGCGCGCATGGCGCAAGCGGCGCGGTTTCAGCCAACTCGACCTCGCCTGCGAGGCCGACATCTCGACCCGGCACGTCAGCTTTCTGGAAACGGGACGTTCACAGCCCAGCCGGACCATGCTGCTCCATCTGGCGGAGCGGATGGACATTCCGCTGCGCGACCGCAACGCGCTGCTCGTCGCTGCGGGCTTTGCCCCGGTCTTTTCCGAACACCGGCTGGACGATCCCGAGATGCAGGCCGCCCGCCAAGCCGTCGACCTCGTGCTGACCGGGCACGAGCCTCACCCGGCGTTGGCCGTGGACCGGCACTGGACGCTGGTCGCGGCCAACCGGGCGGTCGCTCCGCTGCTCGCCGGTGCCGCGCCGGAGCTTCTCCAGCCTCCGGTGAACGTGCTGCGCCTCAGCCTCCACCCGTCCGGCGTGGCGTCGCGGATCGAGAATTACGCCCAGTGGCGGAGGCACATCCTGCATCGGCTGACGCACCAGATCGACGTCAGCGCCGATCCTGCGCTGGTGGCGCTGTTCGACGAGTTGAAGGGCTACCCGGCTCCCGATGGGCAGGCTCCGCACAGCCGGGGCGAGCCGCTGTCGTCGCACGACGGCGTGGTGGTCCCTCTGCGGCTTCGGACGGAAATCGGGCTGCTCAGCTTCTTCAGCACCACGACGGTTTTTGGAACGGCGGTGGACGTCACCCTGTCGGAACTGGCCATCGAAGCCTTCTTCCCGGCCGACACCGCCACAGCGGAAGCGATGCGGAAGGCGCTCTCCCCGCTTTGACTCGCGCCCATCGGATCGCCACGCCGGTCGCAAAACGTCACGCCAGAATTGCATCGAATGCCCGGCAATACCCAGGCTTTGTTGGTCCTCCCCACAATCGCGCTTCACGGGCCCTGGCCGGGGTTGCGCCGCCCCACGGCGTGGGTTAATCACGCGGGATGACGACCGAAGCCCTCTCCGCCCCCGCCGCCGAAGTCCGCCGCGCCACCGCCATCGGCGGCATGGCCATCCTGATGTGGTCCACGCTGGCGCTGCTGACCGCGCTGTCCGGCACGATACCGCCGTTTCAGCTGGTCGCCATGTCCTTCGCAGTCGCCTTCATTGTCGGTACGGCGGCCAGCGCCGCGCGCGGCAAGGACGTGATCGGCGTGCTGCGCCAGCCTTGGCCGGTCTGGCTGCTGGGCATCGCCGGGCTGTTCGGCTATCACTTCTTCTATTTCCTGGCCTTCCGTCTGGCGCCCGACGCGGCGGTCGAGGTCAATCTGCTGAACTACCTGTGGCCGCTGCTGATCGTTCTGTTCTCCGCCCTGTTGCCGGGCGAGCGGCTGAAGCGCGGGCACATCCTGGGCGCGCTGTGCGGATTGGCCGGCACGGTGCTGATCGTGACGGGGCGCGGGCGCGGCCTGTCGCTGGAGGCCGGCGCCCTGCCGGGTTACCTGTCGGCGATGACCGGCGCCGTCGCCTGGGCGGCCTATTCGGTGCTGTCGCGCCGCTTCGGCAACGTCCCGACGGAGGCGGTCGGCGGCTTCTGCCTTGCCACCGCGATCCTGGCGGGCCTGTGCCATCTGCTGTTCGAGACGACCGTGATCCCCACCGGCGGGGAATGGTTGGCCGTGCTCGCCATGGGCATCGGGCCGGTCGGGGCCGCATTCTTCGTGTGGGACCACGGCGTGAAGCGCGGCGACATCCGGGCTCTGGGCGTCCTGTCCTACGCCACGCCGCTCACCTCCACCTTCCTGCTGATCCTGTTCGGGCAGGCCACCGGCGGCTGGACCGTCTGGGCCGCCTGCGCCCTGATCATGGGCGGCGCTGTGCTGGCCAGCCGCGACGTGCTGCGCGGCTGATGTCCGCATAGCTCACGCATTCTTATGTGGACGAATCTTTGGCGTTGTGGAGCACGATTGGAACCATGCTCTCAGCGCATGGTCAAGGCATCCGCCAGCGTCTCTTCCAATGGACGCGTCCGGTAGCCCAGCTCCCGCATCGCCTTTCCGCTGTCGAACCCGCCGGCTCCCAGCGCCAGCCGCACCCCGGTGACCGGCGCGTGGGGCGGCCGGCGGGTGACGTGGTCGGACAGCCACTCCTCCACCCGCGCCGCCACCAGGGCCACGCCGCCGGGCACGGCGTAGCGTTTGGCGACCGGCCGCCCCATGAGCCGGTCGATGCGCGCCGCGAGTTCCGCCAAGCGGATGTCGGTGCCGCCCAGCAGATACCGCTCGCCCACGCGGCCGCGCTCCGCCACCAGCAGCATGCCGGCTGCCACGTCCCGCACGTCCACGAGGTTCAGGGTGCAGTCCAGGATCAGCCGGGGGCCGCCCGCCTGGAACAGCCGAAGCATGGCCGTGGGCGGCGTCGGCGTCCGGTCTCCCGGCCCGATCGGGGCGGTCGGGTTGACCACCACCACCGGCAAGCCATCCCGCGCCGCTGCCAGCGCCTCCCGCTCGGCGAGCCACTTTGACCGGCAGTAAGGCCCGGCCAAGTCCTCGATCCCCGGATCGGCGCTCTCATCCAGCCGCCGCGCTGGGGGAGCCCCGACCAGCACCGCCTCCGTCGAGCAATGCAGAAACCGCCGAACCCCCACCCGACGGGCGGCATCCAGCACGATCCGCGTGCCCTCCCGGTTCACCCGGTCGAAGTCCGCCGGGTCGGGCAACCACAGCTGCGCGTGCGCGGCGAGGTGGAAGACTTGCTCTACCCCCTCCATCGCCCGCGCCGCCGCCTCTGGATCAAGGATGGAACCGTGCCTGAACTCCACCCCCGGCGGGGCGTTGGCTGGTTCGCAGACGTCCAGAATCCGCACCCGCTCGCCGCGCGCGGTCAGCGCCGCCACCAGATGGCCGCCGATGAAGCCGCTGCCCCCGGTGACGAGCGCGGTCGCCAATCACGCCCCGCCCAACAGCTTGTCCGCATTGGCGTTCAGGTCCCGCGTCAGCGCCGGCAGGCCGCCGCTGCGCAGGGCGGTCTGGAATTCCGACCGCTGGGTGGCCAGCTGGCTGACCGTCCCCTTCGCCAGCACGTCCAGGATGCGCCACTGCCCCGCCTCCTGCCGCAGCAGGTAGGTCAGCCGCACCGGGTCCTTGGCCCGCCGCATCAGGTTGGTGTCCACCAGCACCATGCCGCGCTGGGCCGGCCGTTCCCCGACGATCTCGATGCGCTGGCCGTCGTAGCTGTCGAAACGGTCCACATACTGGGCGGCGCTGCGCCGGGCGAAGGCGTCCAGCGTCTGGCGCCGCTCCGCCTCGTCGCTCTTGTCGAAATAGGGGGCGGCGGCGACGCGCAACGCGGCCTCCAGGTCGAAGGTCTCCTGCATCACCGGCAGGAAGCGTTGCAACCGGGCGCGCCGGTTTTCCTTCGTCGGGTTCTGCATCAGCGCCATGATCGCCTCGTTCAGCCGCGCCACGGTGCCACTGGCGCCGGCCGGCTGGGCGAGAGCGGGGATCGGCATCAGCCCCGCCGCCATGATGGCCAAGGCGAGGGCGAGACGCATCCAGGTTCGGCGGGCGAGAAGGGTGTGCATAAACAAAGTGTGCCTTTCGGGGCAGGCGGACTCAACCATCCGCGTGGGATGTAACAGGTGCCAACGCGGTCTATCCTGTCGCGCATCGTCGGCAAACGGAGGGTGCCCGATGGGAGACAGCCACCCGCTCTATGGCTGCGACGCGGCGACCCTGCTGGCGGTCCTGGCCCGCAATGGCCCGCCGTCCGCCCGTGCCCTGCCCACCGTGGCCGCGGCGCTGGCCTCCGGCCTGCTGCGCGCGCCCTGCTCGCTGGCCGAGGCGGGGTGGGTGGCCTGGGCGCGGCACAAGCACGGCCCCGTGCCGGCCCCGCTCTTCATCCTCGGTCACTGGCGCAGCGGCACCACGCACCTCTACAACGTGCTGAGCCGCGATCCCCGGTTCGGCATCATCGACCCCATCGCGGTCGGCCTGCCCTGGGACATGCTGGGGCTCGGCCGGTTGCTGCGTCCCCTGCTGGAGCGCGCCTTGCCGGAGCGCCGCTACATCGACAACGTTGCCGTCACCCCGGAAAGCCCGCAGGAGGACGAGATCGCGCTGGCGAACATGTCGCCGCTGTCCTTCTACCACGGTCTCTACTTCCCCCGGCATTTCGAGGAGAATCTGCGGCGCGGTCTCTATTTCGATGGCTGCACGGAGGCGGAGGTCGCGGCGTGGCGCCGCCGCTTCCTGTACTTTCTGGAGAAGGTCTCGCTGTCCCAGGGCGGCCGGCAAATCCTGCTGAAGAACCCGGTCTACAGCGCGCGGGTGTCGATGATGCGGGCGATCTGGCCGGACGCCCGCTTCATCCACATCCACCGCGACCCGCGCGCCGTGTTCGTCTCGACGGTCGGCTTCTACCAGACCTTGCTGGGAAAGCTGGCGCTTCAGCCCCACGACCACATCGACGTCGAGCGGGCGGTGCTCGACCACTACCCGCGCGTCATGCAGGCCCTGATTGATGACACCGCCGACCTGCCGCCC
Source organism: Azospirillum soli (assembly GCF_017876165.1). Classification (GTDB taxonomy): domain Bacteria; phylum Pseudomonadota; class Alphaproteobacteria; order Azospirillales; family Azospirillaceae; genus Azospirillum; species Azospirillum soli. The sequence goes on along the minus strand of NZ_JAGINQ010000014.1, from coordinate 61,758 downwards.
GGTCAGTTCGTCGAGGTCGCCTTCGAAGAATTCGAGAAGGACCCGATGGCCGAGGTCGAGCGCATCTACCGCACCCTGGATCTTCCCGGCTACGAGGAGGCGCGTCCCCGCTTCGACGCCTACCTGACCGCCGTCCGCAGCTACGCCAAGAACCGCCACCGCCTGTCGGAGGAGGGGCGGGCGCGGGTGGACCGTGAATGGGCACCCTTCGTGGCCCGCTGGGGTGACCGGGCGGCGATGCCGTGAAGCGGCAGCCCCTGAGATGTCTGTTATGGCTGGCGGTCCTGTTGATGGTGTCCGGCCTTATTGTACCCGAGATGGCCTTCGCCGACTGCCGAACCGTCGCCGTGACGGCGAACGGCCAGCGCGTCGTCGGCATTGAGGACATCGCTCTGGACGCGCCGCGCGGCCAAGCGGTCCTCTCCGCTTACGACCGCCGCGCCGACACGGACGGCGGCCTTTACCTGCTGGATCTGGTCGCGTTGGACGGGGCGGATCGCGTGGAGGTGCGCACCCTCGCCGATGGCCTGCGCCCGCACGGCATCGACCTGCGCGCGGAGGAGGACGGCACCCGCACCGTCCTGGCCGTCAACCGCCGCCGCGACGGTTCGACCACCGTGGAGCGCTACCGGCTGGACGGAACGGAGTTGCGCCACCGGGGCACCGTCGCCGATCCGTTGCTGTGCCGGGTCAACGACGTGGCCGCCCTCGACGGCGACCGCTTCCTGTTCACCAGCAGCCACGGTGGCTGTGGCTGGGCCTCCGTGCTGTGGGAAAATGTCATGGGCCAGCGGGGCGGTTTCGTCGGGCTGGCCGAGGCCGGCGGCGTCCGCGTCCTGGCCTCCGGCATCGGCTTCGCCAACGGTATCCTGGCGGTGCCCGAGCAGGATCGGCTCTACGTCGCGGCGACGCGGGAGCGGGCGGTGCTGGTCTATCCCCTGTCGGCGCTTTTGTCCGGCGGCACCGCCACGCCGCAACGGATCGCCGTCCCCGGCGGCCCTGACAACCTGTCCGCCGGTCCGGATGGCGGCGTGCTGATGGCCCTGCACCCTTCGCTGTTCCGGCTGGCCCTGCACCGCTACGGCTGGCCGGGTGGGGAAACGGCGCGGTCGCGGGTTGCGGTTCTCGACGGCGGCATTCTTCTGGACGAGGACGGCGGCCGCTTTTCCGCCGCGACCGTTGCTGTGGGTTGGGATGGGCGGTTGCTCATGGGATCGGTGACGGCGGACGGGCTCTTGTTCTGTACCGGTGCCACGCGATCATCAGCCCCGGCAGAACGATCAGCGAAGCGATGACCGTGTAGGTGATGGAGATCGCCAGCAGGATCCCCATGCTGGACAGCCCCCGATGGCTGGAGATGGCCAGCGTGGCGAAGGCCGTGCTGGTGGTCAGGGTGCTGACCAGAACGGCGCGCGGCGTGCTGGTCACCAGAAGCTCAATCCCGAAGGAGGATTCCGGTGCCCCCTCCCGCACCAGCTCCTGGCCGCGCGAGACCATGTGGATGCTGCTCGACACGCCCAGCGCGAACAGCAGCGGGATGACGATGACGTTGGCGAAGTTGAAGGGGATGCCCAGCACCCCCGCCGTGGCCATGGTCCACAGCGCCGCCAGCAGCAGCGGCGCCAGGATCAGGACGAGGCCCGAGAGCGACCGCTGCACCAGGACCAGCAGAAGGGCGATCAGCACCAGGGTCAGCCCGGTCGCCTCGGCGAAGGCGGTGCGCACCACGCGCGCGGCCTCGGTCACCGTCACCGGGGCGCCGGTGGCGTTGGGGGCGATGGCGAGCACCGCGTCGGCGAACCGGGCCATCTCGCGGCTGTCGGAGATGTCGTGGGTCGGCAGCACCTCGATTCGCGCCCGGCCGTCCGGGACGATCCAGCGCCGCCTGATGCTGTCCGGCACGTCCTCCGCCGTCACCGGCCGCTCGACCGCGATGCCGTCCCGCAGCCGTTCGAGCAGGGGTGGCAGGCCGCTGGTCAGCGCTCCGTCCAACGTCTCAAGCCGGTCTTCCGGCACGTGGTCGAGCGCCTTGGCGAAGCGCTCCGTCGCCGCGCGGACATCCGGGGCGCCGCCCTTGTCCGCGATGTACCGGGCAAGCACGGCCTTCAGCGCCCCGAACGCCTCGGCGCGCCCGGCCTCGTCCAGTTCAGGCGCGGTCGGTGGGGCGGTCAGGCTGGGGCCGAGCAGAAGGCCCATGTCGGCCAGGATCGGCAGCTTCGCCTCCTGGTCCTTGGGAATGAAGCTGGCGAAGGTGCGCACGCCCCCCGATTCCGGCAGGGCGCGCAGCCGCTCCGCCAGGGTCTGGGCCGTGTCCAGGTCGGGCGTCAGGATGTTGACGGAATAGGGGGAGGTGCGCGGCGTCTCCGCCAGCTCCCGGTAGGTGCGCACCGCCTCCGTCCGGCGGTCCTGAAGGTTCAGCGGGTTCACGTCCAGCCGGACCAGAGGCAGGGCCGCCACCGACGCGACGGCGCTGATCCCCGCCCCGATCAGGATGGCGCGGCTGTTGCGCGTGATCCAACCGGCAAAGCCCCGATCCTCCTGCACCGGCGGCGCCACGCCTTGGCCCGGCCGCAGCAGCACGATCAGGGCCGGCAGCACGGTCAGGCTGATGAACAGCGCAATGCCCATGCCGAGAGCGGAGATGATCCCGAACTCCGCCATGCCGACATAGTCGGTCGGGACGAAGGACAGAAAGCCGATCACCGCGCAGGTGGTGCTGAGCACCAGCGCCGGGCCGACGCCCTTGGCCGCCTCCACCGCCGCCGCGACGCGCGACAGGCCGAGCCGAAGCCCTTCCTGGTAGCGCAGGCCCAGGTGGCTGCCGAAATCGTCGCCGAGCCCGAAGAACATCACCGCGCAGGTGACGGAGATCAGGTTCAGCCGCCCCACCGTCAGCGCCGCCGCCCCGGCGTTCAGCGACAGCCCCAGCAAGAGCAGCAGCATCACGCAGGCGATCAGCCGCCCGGACCGCATGCCGATAATCAGCACCGCCGACACCAGCACGAAAGACAGGATCGTGGCGAGGCCGGCGGTGTTGGCGACGGTGTCGAGCTCCGTCTGGCGCAGAGGGACGGCGCCGGTGACCCGCACCTCCACCCCTTGCCCGGAGGGTTCGTTCTTCAGGCTGGCGACGGCGCCGCGCACCGCCTCCACCGCCGGCCGCCCCCGCCCGAAGGAGGCGTTGTCGAGCCGTGGCTGGACGAGGACGAAGCGCCGGTTGCCGATCTGGTCCTCCTCGCCCTGGACCAGCCCGGTCCAGGACACCGGCACGGGCCGCCCCTCGGCGACCGTCGCCGTGCTGTCGGCCAGGCGGTTCAGCAGATCGGCCAGCGATGCCGGGGCGTTTTCGTCCGTGTGGCCGAGGACGAGGTCCAGCAGGTCGGCCAGCCCGCGCAGATTCGGCGCCGCGTTCAGCGCGCCGAGTGCGGCCTGCGCGCCGGCCAGCCGCGTCGCCAAGTCCTGCAACGCGTCGGTGTCGAGAAACAGCAGGCCGTAGCGGCGGAAATACGGATCGGCCGAGGGCACCTCGGCGCCGGCCAGCGCCTGCGGGTATCCGGCCATCAATTCGGCCAGCCTCAAGGCCGCCGCGTCGGACTGGTCGGGAGAGGGAGAGTCCACCACGACGACGATCTGGTCGTCGGCGAAGGGGAAGGCCTGCCGGTAGGTGTCCGTGTTGCGGCGGAAGGCGGCCTCGGGCGCGATCATGTCGGTGGTGCTCGTGCTGATCGCCAGACGCTCGGCCGAATACCATGTGGCCAGCACGGACAGCAGGACGGTGACCACGACCGTCGTGATCGGCCACCGGCAGGACGCCGCGCTGGCGCCGGCGATCATGGCTTTTCCGAAAGCCGTCAGGCGGTCCAGCACGCGCAAGCGCCTCCTGATTCGATAGCGGCGCACTCTGTCAGAACCGCGAACGCCGCCCAACGTACACTACCGTATGTTACTTCCCGCCCCGGCCCCGGCGCGGCACCTCATGTGCCCCAGAATAATGGGAATCCGGGAAACGGGATGTACAAAGACGAGGCAAGCGCGGCCTTTCGGGTCCGGCGGGCGGAACCGTCGGCCGAGGCCCTGGCGGAGGCGGTGACTGGTGCTGCGGACGCGCTGGTCCGGCGGCAGCGGGCCGACGGGCATTGGGTGTTCGAGCTGGAAGCCGACGCCACCATCCCCGCCGAATACCTGCTTCTCCAGCATATCCTCGACGAGATCGACCCGGTTCTGGAGGGTGAGCTGGCCGCCTTCATCCGCGCCGGCCAGGGGGCGGACGGCGGCTGGCCGCTGTTCCACGGCGGCGCCATGGACGTCAGTTGCAGCGTGAAGGCCTATTTTGCCCTGAAGGCGGCGGGCGACCCGCCGGACGCCCCGCACATGCGCCGGGCGCGCGAGGCGATCTTATCGCGCGGCGGGGCGGCCCGCTGCAACGTCTTCACCCGCATCCTGCTGGCCCTGTTCGGCGAGATCCCCTGGCGGGCCGTGCCGGCCATGCCGGTGGAGATCATGAACCTGCCGGAGTGGTCGCCCTTTCACATCTCGCGCATCTCCTACTGGTCGCGGACGGTGGTGGTGCCGCTGCTGGTGGTGATGGCCTATCGCCCGCGCGCCGCCAATCCGCGCGGAGTCCGCATTTCGGAGCTGTTCACGGAACCGCCGGAGCGGGTCCGCAACTGGCACAGCAACACCGGCCGGAGCGGCTGGGCGACCCTGTTCCGGGCGCTGGACGCCGCCCTGCACGCGGTGGAGCCGCGCTTTCCCGCCGACTGGCGGCAGCAGGGCATCGACCGCGCCGTCCGCTTCGTGACGGAGCGGCTGAACGGGGAGGACGGGCTGGGCGCCATCTTCCCGGCCATGGCGAACGCGGTCCTGATGTTCCACTGCCTGGGCCACAGCCCGGACCATCCGGACGCCGCCATGGCCCGGCGGGCTCTGCGCGGGCTGCTGGTGCGGCAGCCGGGGCGGACTTACTGCCAGCCCTGCCTGTCGCCGGTCTGGGACACGGCCATCATCTGCAACGCCCTGTGCGAGACGGGCATGCCGGTGGCGGTCGAGGCGGCGCGGCGCGGCGCCGACTGGCTGGTCGGGCGGCAGATCCTGGACGTGGTCGGCGACTGGGCATGGCAGAGGCCGGGGCTGGCGCCGGGGGGCTGGGCCTTCCAGTACACCAACCCCCACTATCCGGACACCGACGACACCGCCATGGTGGTCATGGCGTTCCAGCGCATCGACGCCGGGCGGTACGACACGCCGATCCGGCGCGCCCGCGACTGGATCGTCGGCATGCAGAGCCGCAACGGCGGCTGGGGCGCCTTCGACGCCGAGAACCAGCACGACTTCCTGAACCACATCCCCTTCGCCGACCATGGCGCGCTGCTCGACCCGCCGACCACGGACGTGACGGCCCGCTGCGTCATGATGCTGGCCCGGCTGGGGGAGGACCGGGACACCTTCGCCCTGCGGCGCGGGCTCTCCTTCCTGGAGCGGGAGCAGGAGGCGGACGGCGCGTGGTTCGGACGCTGGGGCACCAACTACGTCTACGGAACGTGGTCGGCGTTGGAGGCGCTGGCCGCTGCCGGGGTGCCGTCCTCCGCGCAGGAGGTGGCGCGGGCGGCGCGCTGGCTGCTGTCGCGGCAGAGGCCGGACGGCGGGTGGGGGGAGGACGGCGCCTCCTACTGGCCGGACGGCCCGCGCGGCGAAGGGCCGGTCGCCACGCCCTCGCAGACCGCCTGGGCGCTGCTCGGCCTGATGGCGGCGGGGCAGGTGGACCACCCGGCGGTGGCGCGCGGCATCGATTACCTGCTGGCGACCCGCAACGCCGAGGGCCTGTGGAGCGAGGAGCCCTTCACCGCCGTGGGCTTCCCGCGCGTCTTCTACCTGAAGTACCATGGCTATCCGGCCGCCTTCCCGCTGTGGGCGCTGGCGCGGTACCGGGCGCTGCGGGGGTGATGGCGCAGCTCGCCTTGGCGCTTCTGCTGGCCGCCGCGCCGGCCATGGCGGGGGCCATGGCGGGGGAGGTGGCCGTTCGGGTCCAGGGTGTCCGGAACGACCAGGGCAGCATCGTCGTCGGCGTCTGCGCGGAGGAGGTCTTCATCGGCGGAACCTGCGCCTTCCGGGCCTCCGTTCCGGCGCAGGCGGGGGCCGTCACGGTGACCGTGCCCGGCGTGCCGCCGGGGACGTACGCCGTGCGCGTGTACCATGACGAGAACGGCAACGAGCGTATCGACCGCAACTTCCTCGGCGTGCCGCTGGAGGGCTTCGGCTTCAGCAACGACGCCCCCGTACGCATGGCCCCACCCAGCTTCAAGAACGCCGCCGTCACGGTCGGGCCGGGCCGGTTGGAGACGAGCTTGACCCTGCGCTACTGGCTCTCCCAATGATGCCGGCCCTGCTCACCGGCATGGCGGTCGAGGCTCGGCTTGCCCGCCGGACCGGCCTTCCCGTGGCCTGCGCGGGCGCCGACGCCGAAGCGGCGGCGGAGGCGCTGCTGGATGCCGGGACGGTGGGTATCGTCAGCTTCGGCGTTGCCGGCGGCTTGGCGCCGGACCTGCGGCCGGGAACGCTCGTCCTGGCGACGGCGGTGGTCGGTGACGGTGTTTCCTACGGTACGGATCCGGTGTGGCGGAGCCGGTTGGCCGGTGCGTTTCCGCAGGCCCGTTCAGGGGCGGTGGCCGGGGCCACCCGCCCGGTCGTCGCCGTCTCTGAAAAGACCGATCTCCACACCCGCACGGGGGCGCTGGCCGTCGATATGGAAAGCCTCGCCGTGGCGCGGGTGTGCCATCGGCGGGGGCGGCCCTTCGCCGTGCTGCGCGCCGTGGCCGACCCGGCGGGCCGCGCGCTGCCGCCGCTGGCGTTGTCGGGGCTGGACGGCCAAGGGCGGATCGCGCCGGCGGCGGTGCTGGCGCGGCTCGCGGGGGAGCCCCGGCAGGTTGCCGGGCTATGCCGGCTGGGCCTGGACTTCGGGTGGGCCTTGCTGGCGCTACACGCGGCTGCCGGCGCGTTTCCGGGGGGCGTCCTCGGCCTCGATCCGGTGGAGCGCGTCGGCGACGTGGCGTGAGAAGACTTCCTGCGCCGGGCGCTGGCGGTCCAACGGGATCTCCGGAGCCATCGGACCGTCCGTCCGGGGACCCCGCAGTGCGGCGGCCATGGCCTTCAGCGGGTGGCGCACGGCCTCGTCCACGGCGGTCGGCTCATAGCCGCTGTGGACCATGCAGTTGGCGCACTTCTCGTAATGGCCGGTGCCGTAGGCGTCCCAGTCCGTCTCTTCCATCAACGCGCGGAAGCTCGGCGCATAGCTTTCGCCCAGCAGGTAGCAGGGGCGCTGCCAACCAAAGACGTTCCGGGTCGGGTTGCCCCAGGGGGAGCAGTGGTAGGTCTGGTTCCCCGCCAGGAAGTCGAGGAACAGCGGCGACTGCGCGAACCGCCAACCCTTGCCCCGGCCGCGCGAGAATACGGCGCGGAACAGTTCCTTGGTCTTGCGGCGGTTCAGGAAATGCTCCTGGTCCGGGGCGCGTTCGTAGGCGTAGCCGGGCGACACGGTGATGGCGTCGATGCCGGCCGCCATGGCCTCGTCGAAGAAGGCGGCGACCTTGGCCGGCTCCGCCCCGTCGAACAGGGTGCAGTTGATGTTGACGCGAAAGCCCCGCGCCTTCGCCGCCCGGATCGCCGCCACGGCGCGGTCGAAGACGCCGTCCTGGCAGACCGCCCGGTCATGCTCCTCCCGCCCGCCGTCGAGGTGGACAGACCATGTGAAGAAGGGGCTTGGCTTGAAGCGGTCCAGCCGCTTTTCCAGCAGCAGGGCGTTGGTGCAGAGGTACACGAACTTCCGCCGCGCCGTGATCCCGGCCACGATCCGGTCGATCTCCGGATGCAGCAGCGGCTCGCCGCCGGCAATGGAGACGACGGGCGCGCCGCATTCCTCCACCGCGTCCAGGCATTCCGCGACCGACAGGCGGCGGCGCAGGATCGGTTCGGGATAGTCGATCTTGCCGCAACCCGCGCAGGCGAGGTTGCAGCGGAACAGCGGTTCCAGCATCAGGACCAGCGGGAAGCGCCGGTTGCCGCGCAGATGCTGGCCCACGACGTAGGCGCCGACCATCGCCGCCTGGATCAGAGGAACCGCCATGCCGTTGTTCACTTTCAGTTGTGGACGGAACTCCGTTGTGGACGGAACTCCGTTGCTCAGTTTGCGCAGGCCATGGACGAGCGGCAGGTAGATTACTGTATGATACCCGGCCCGGACCCATCGCCCCGCCCCCGGTGTTGTCGGAAGGGTCATCGAGACGCGAATCCATGGACCGACGCAATCCTCTCGAACCCCGGCGCGGGCTGCTGCGCCTGTACGGTGCGCTCTGGCACTTCGCGGCCGGCTGCCGCCATCTGGTCGTCCTGTTCTTCGTCCTGCTGATCGCGGCGCAGCTGGCGCGGCTGGCCGTGCCGTATTTCTTCGGCATGGCGGTCAACGCGTTGCAGGACACCCGCGCCCAGGACATCGAGGCGGCGGCCAAGGCGCTGCTTCTGATGCTGGGGGCCGGCGTGGTCGGCTGGCTGCTGCACGGCCCCGGCCGGGTGGTGGAGCGCTTCACCGCCCTGAAGATCCGCGAACGCTTCTCCGACGCCGTCTACGCCAAGCTGATGCGCCTGCCCATGGGCTGGCACGAGACCCACCATTCCGGCGAGACGATCCAGCGGGTCGGCAAGGCCAACCTCGCCCTGTTCGGCTTCGCGCAGAACCAGTGGACCTACCTGCGCAACGGCGTCGGCCTGTTCGGGCCGCTGGTGGCGCTGTTCGCCATTTCCCCGCCGGTCGGGGCGGCGGCGATCGCGGCCTACGCCGTGCTCGGCCTGATTGTGCTGCGGCTGGACCGCACCATGGCCAAGCTGATCGACGACGAGAACGTGGCCGAGCGCCGCTACACGGCGGAGATGGTGGACAGCCTGGGCAACGTCGGCACGGTGCTGACGTTGCGGCTGGAGGAGGCCACCCGCTCCGCCATGATGGGGCGCCTGCACGCGGTCTTCGCGCCGTTGCGGCGGAACATCGTGGTCAACGAGGCGAAGTGGCTGACCATCGAGCTGTTCGGGCAGTTCCTGCGCGTCGGGCTGGTCGCCTTCTACGCCTGGACGGAGTGGCGGTCGGCGGGCGTCATCATGGTCGGCACGGCGGTCATGGTCTACCAGTACTCCGAACAGATCGGCGAGGTGGTCGGCTCCTTCGCCACGCAGTGGCAGGACATCGTCCGCCACGGCACCGACCTGTCCGGCGCCGACGCGATCTTCGACGCCGAGGACCGGCGCGGCTCCGGCGGGCACGTTCCCGACGACTGGCGGGAAATCCACGCCGAGGGTTTGCGCTTCCACCACCCGAACCGCCGCCGCGCTGTGCCGACCCTGGACGACGTGTCGATCACGCTCCGGCGCGGCGACCGCATCGCGCTGGTCGGCGAGAGCGGGTCCGGCAAAAGCTCCCTCATGCGGGTGCTGAGCGGGCTATACGAGCCGGGCTCCGTCCGCTTCGTCATCGACGGGGTGGAGCATCCGGAGCTGGTGGACCTGCGTTCGGCCTCCACACTGATCCCGCAGGACCCGGAGATCTTCGAGAACACGGTCGAGCACAACCTGACCATGGGCATCGAGCATTCCGACGAAGCCGTCCGGCACGCCTGCGACCTCGCCCGCCTGACGCCCATCGTCGATGCCATGCCGCATGGGCTGAAGACCCGCATCGTGGAGCGCGGCGGCAACCTGTCCGGCGGGCAGAAGCAGCGGCTGGCGCTGGCGCGCGGCATCCTGGCCGCCAAGTTCAGCCCGATCATCATGCTGGACGAGCCGACCAGCAGCCTTGACCCCGCGACGGAGGCGCAGGTCTACGCCAACCTGATGGCGGAGTTCCCGGAATCCTGCATCGTGTCGGCCATCCACCGGCTGCACCTGCTGCCGCGCTTCACGACCATCGTCTACATGTCCGACGGGCGGGTTCTGGACGTCGGTTCCCTGAACGAACTGCTGGTTCGCCAGCCGCGCTTCCGCGAACTGTGGGAGCAGGCGACAGGGGAGATGGGGCGTGGCGAAATTTCCCCTCTCCCATCCCCGATGGGAGAGGGCGGGACCCGCGCCGAAGGCGTGGGAGGGTGAGGTCATGCACTTGGCGCATAGCGTGGATTGTGCATCGTTGTGCAGATTGTGCAGACCTTCAAAAATGCACAATGACGGAAATCGACGTTTTTCCGCATCGGATCATAGTGTTGCCGGTGTTCGTTCGTGTGCTGCCATTGTGCAGTCGATGCACAACGATTTGTGTGCGGATGTTTTGCTGGCTATGCGCTGGACGCGGAACGTGCAACATCATGCAACATTCATCCGGTGAATGTTACACTGGTTAACGGGCGCATTTCGGGTGTTGTTGGACTGAGTTTAGCCAAAGCGAGGGTTTGAGGCAAGGCGCCGGCTATTGCCCAGCGCCGCGCTGGGTTGCAAATGCGACTGACTATCAATACGATCGCTCCGGTCTGTTGGACGAAGGAGCGACCGGATGATTTTGTGCATTGCCGACCTGCTTCCGCCGGAGGAGGTCAAGGCGGTCCGTGAGGCCCTGGACGAGGCCACCTTCTTCGACGGCAAGAAGACGGCAGGCTGGCACGCCAAGCTGGTGAAGGAAAACCTCCAGCTCGCGTCCGGCAATCCGGCCATCGACGCGCTGCGCGAACGCCTGACCGCCCGCGTGCGCGAGAATGAGCTGTTCCAGATGGCCGTGCGGCCGAAGGCGGTGACGCCGGTCATCGTGTCGCGCTACGAGCCGGGCATGCGCTACGGCACCCATGTGGACGACGCGGTGATGCACGGCATCCGCACCGACGTGTCCTTTACCGTCTTCCTGGAAGACCCGGAAAGCTACGACGGCGGCGAACTGGTGATGGAGAGCACCGCCGGGGAAGAGGCCTTCAAGCTGCCGGCCGGAGCGGCCATCGTCTACCCGTCCGGCCAGCTGCACCGGGTGGAGGAGGTCACGCGCGGCGCGCGGGTCGCCATCGTCGGCTGGGCGGAAAGCATGATCCGCGATCCCCGCCAGCGCGAAATCCTGTTCGACCTGGACAGCGCGCGGCGGACGATCTTCCAGAGCCAGGGCAAGACCGCCGAGTTCGACCTGATCACCAAGTCGGTCGCCAACCTGATCCGCATGTGGGCGGAGACGTAACCGGGCCGCTTTTCCGATATTGCGACTTACTCGCATTTTCATTATAGCGTCGATGACGCTAGCATCCGCTACAGACGCCACACGAGGAAAGGCACCCCATGCACAAGAAGACGCTTAAGCTTTGGATGGGTATCGGCACGTTCGCGCTTCTCGGCGCCGGAGCGGATGCCGCCGAGCTGCACGGCAAGGGCCATGCCGATCATGCGCCGCTCCAGGTCGCGCAGGCCGCCCACCAGCATGGCGCCGGCGGCGAGGGTGGTGAAGGCGGTGAGGGTGGCGAGGGCGGCCACGAGGCCGACGCCTTCGCCGAAGCTCCCGCCGGCGAGGCTCTGGTCGGGCGCCTGCTGATGCTGAAGGGCCACCTGACGGTCGGCAAGGAGCTGTACGCGGCCGGCCGCCTGGACGACGCCGCCCCGCATTACCTGCACCCGGCCGAGGAGATCTACGGGCTGGTCGAGGGTGAGCTGAAGAAGCGCAAGCTGAACCAGTTCGACAAGGATCTGAAGGCCCTGGCCGATCTGGTGAAGGCCAAGAAGCCGGCTGCCGACGTGTTCGCCAAGCAGGACGCGGTGATGGCCAAGGTGGACAAGGCCATCGAGGGCGCCGACAAGAAGGCCCCGGCCTTCACCATGGGGGTTCTGCCCGGCGTGCTGGCGACGGCGGCGGACGAGTACAAGGAAGCCTTCGCCGAAGGCAAGCTGGTCAACGTGGTCGAGTATCAGGACGCGCGGGGCTTCGTCATCGCGGCGCGCGGCTATGTGTCCTCGCACGCCAAGGAACTCGGCGCCAAGGACAAGGAAGCCTACGGCAAGCTGGCCTCCGACCTCGATGCCCTCGCCAAGGCCTTCCCGACGGCGGTCCCGCCGCAGCCGGTCGTGATGGACGCGGGTGCGGTGCAGGCGCTGGTCTCCAAGGTTGAGCTGCTGAAGGGCTCGTTCAAGTAAGACGGGCACGCAAGACGGCTATGAAGGACCGCTCCGGCCAGCGCGCCGGGGCGGTCTTTTTCGGCGTTGCCTTGGCGCTTCCGGCTCTCCATCTCAAGGAGTTGGGATGTGGTCGGAGCGGAAAGGAAACGACTCGTGGATTCGCCCGAAGAAGCCCTGCCGTCACGGCTGGAGCGCGCGTGCGCCGAACGGGGGTTGAAGATGACCGGCCAGCGCCGGGTCATTGCGCGCGTTCTGTCGGAATCCGCCGATCATCCGGACGTGGAGGAGGTCTACCGCCGCGCCGCCGAGATCGATTCCGCCATCAGCCTAGCGACTGTGTACCGGTCCATGCGGCTGTTCGAGGACATCGGCATCATCCAGCGGCACGATTTCGGTGACGGCCGCGCCCGCTATGAAGAGGCGCGGGGAGACCATCACCACCACCTGATCGACATCGAGTCGGGCGAGGTGGTGGAGTTTCAGGACGCCCAGCTGGAAGCGGCCGTCGCGCGGATCGCGCGGGACCTGGGCTTCGACCTGATCGGGCAACGCCTGGAAATTTTCGGGCGCCGAACCAAGAGCAAGACCAAGGGAAACGAGCCGACGTGATTTCGGGCGAAGACGACGAATCCGCGCGCTTCGCGGCTTGCGAGTCGGCGGTCTGCGGCTGCCGCCCCATCGTGGAGCGCGCCTATCGGGAACTGGTCGGCCGCGGCCGGCCCGACCGGCACGCGCTGGAGGCGGCGACCGTCGTCCTGCGCTGGCATCACCCCGAGTTGCCCGAGCCGGAGGCCGTGCTGATCGTCGAACGCTGGGTCGCGGGCGGCGTGCTGCATTGACCCCAGTTAAGCATTGATTCCAGGCGGCCTTAGAGCGGATTTCGATCCGCTCTGGACCGCGACGGCGGGCCCGGACGCTCATGCGTCCGAAGCCCGGCCGGCAAGTGAGGCCATTTGAATCTAAAGCGAACGACAGTTCGCTTTAACGCGCGGGTTTCGTGCCGGCCATGCGCTCCGCCTGACCGCGGCAGTCGGCCAGGATGTTGCCGACGGTGACGCGCTCGCGCTCGTCCATGGTCAGTTCCCAACGCGCCTTCACGGCGATCCAATCGACCACATAGACGCAGATGTAGTCCTCGCGTGGCGGCAGCCACTCTTCCGGCCCTTTTGAACCTTTGGCGCGGTTGGCGGCGGCGGAGACGGTGACCAAGGTCAGCGGATCGGTCAGGTCGTTGGCGTAGGCGGCGCGGCGCTCGCGCGTCCAGTCGTAGCCGCCGCTGGCGTAGGCTTCCTCCAGGGGGACGCGGTGGTCGATGTCCACCTTGCGCAGGTCGGTGAAGGTCTCCCCCGTGTAGGGATCGCGCCAGACGCCGGACAGCACGGTGCAGCCGTTGGGCGTCAGCTTCGCCCGCTCGACGGAATCGCGGATCAGCACCTCCTCCCGCGTGTTCAGGCAGTTGTTGTTGAGGGTGAGCCAGTGCGGCCACTCTTCGCGCTGATAGCCGCGCCGCTGCTCCGCCTCGACCTGGATGCTGTCCAATTGGGCCTGCGCCCGCGCGTAGTCGATGCGGTCGTCCGGGCGGTGGACCGGCCGGGGCGGCGGGCGGTTGGCGGTGCGCCTGGGCTGCGATTCCTCCTGGCCGAGCAGGGCGTCCAGCGTGCCGCGCGGCACCAGATCGTACCGCTCCGCCACCCACACCACGCCGAGCACGAGCAGGACGGCGATCAGGCCGCTCAACGACAGCGAACGGCCGCGCCGCGTCCCCTTGCGCGCACCCCGACGTGGCGGGATTCCGGAATTCCACTTCGCCATGCCAGCCCCCTTCGCGCAGCCGGACTGAACCGATGCAAACAGCCGGCAGGCCGAAAAGAACCGGCCCGCCTGCGCTTGTAACGCAGACGGGCCGGTTTGGGGTACGGTGCGATTACTTCTTCTTTCTGGCGCCGGCCGGGGCGGCGGACACCGACGGCAGCGGCGGCATGCCGCGCACCGTCTTCACGACGTTGTTGTAGGCGTCCATCAGCGAGGCGGCGATGACCTGACCTTCCGGCGTGTTGGAATAGCCGCCGACCGCGCCGCCGAGGCCGCCGCCAAGCCCGGCGCCGAACAGCGAGGCGCCGAGGCTCATGTCGCGCGCGGTCGCCGTGCCCTGCGCGGCGGAGACCTGCACGCCGCTGCGCACGTCGGTCAGGGTCAGGACGCTCTGCGCCGAGGTGAACTTGACCGATCCGGCCACCGCCGAGGCGATGACGCCGCCCCAGCCGGGGATCAGCGCGCCGGCCAGACCGGCCCCACCGCCGCCCGTGTTGCCGCTGAAGATGATGTTCGGCGAGAGCACGAGATCCGCCGCGACCATCTGGCCGCCGCCCATGTTCGAGCCGGCGCGGGTCTGGCCCTGCTGGGCGAGCGCGCGCTCCTGCATGATGTTCTGCATGGCTTGGCCGCGGTCCACGACCATGAAGCAGTTCGACTGCTGCATCAGCAGGCGCAGCACCGGGATCGGCGAGCCGAGGCCGAAGGAGGCCAGCGACGACTGCATCGACGGATCCTGCCCCTCGACCAGCGCGATGACGCCCAGCGGACGCTCGCAGCGCTCAAGCTGGGAGGAGGCGTCGGCGGACGCGCCGTTCGGACCGGCGGCCCCGGTCACGACGCCCTGCTTGGTGCCCATGGTGGTTTCCTGGCAGGCGGTCAGCGCCAGCGCGGCGACGCAGGAAACAAGAATAGTCTTGATGGCGGTCATGCGGTTTCCAATCCCGGCTGTTTGTTGATCGACATATGCCTTCTGTTGAAGCTTTTCGGTGTCGCGCTGCCAAGACGCGGCACCTTGTTTGGCGTTCATAAAAAGCGGTTCATTGGTCCCTACCAACGCAATCATTTGGTTGTCAATTCGGATGGATTGAGGAGTTTCCGCGCTATTTGATTCAATTGTTTTCGGGGTGACTGCGGCAAAGCGTCTCGCTGGTTTCACGGAATTATGGTGGGGAAAGGCTTCAACGCCGGACCGAAGGGCGTATAGTTGACCGGTCACAGTCGCGACGCGGGGTGTCGCCCATGGAGCGCACCGGAACGGTGAAGGACCGGCTGGCCGGCAACGGCAAAGCCGTCGTTGGCATCGAAGGATTGGACGCCCTGATCGCCGCGCTGCGCGACGACGGATACGCGGTCATCGGGCCGCGCGTGCGCGACGGCGCCGTCGTCTATGATCCGCTGGACAGCCCGGCGGACCTTCCCTGGGGCTGGATCGACGAGCAGGACGGCGGGCGCTACCGGCTGGTGCGCGAGGGCGAGGCGGCGTTCGGGCATGTCGTCGGACCGCAGAGCTGGAAAACCTACCTCTACCCGCCGCGCCAGACTCTGTGGACGGGCAGGCGGGACGGTCCGGGCTTCACCGTGTCCGCGCCGGACGGGGCCGTGCCGCGCTACGCGTTTCTGGGCGTACGCGGCTGCGAGTTGGCGGCCATGGCGGTGCAGGACCGCGTGTTCGGGGTGACGCCGCACGGCGGGCGGGCCGTGGGGGAACAGCAATTCACCGACAGCGGCTACGCCGCGCGCCGGAATGCCGCCTTTCTCATCGCGGTCAACTGTGGGCGGGCCGGCGGCACCTGCTTCTGCGCGTCCATGGGCACCGGGCCGAAGGCGGCGGGGGGCTACGACCTCGCGCTGACCGAACTGGTCGGGGACGGGCGGCACGAGTTTCTGGTGGAGGTGGGCTCCGAGAAGGGGGCGGCCGTCCTCGAACGCCTGCCGCGCCGGGCCGCCGAGACCCGCGACGTGGACGCGGCGGAGCGCGCGGTGGAGCGTGCCCGCACCCACATGGGCCGGACGATGGTGGAGGACCCCGCGTCGCTGCTCGCCCGCAATCTGGAGCATCCGCGCTGGGACGAGGTCGCGGCGCGCTGCCTGTCCTGCGCCAACTGCACGATGGTCTGCCCGACCTGCTTCTGCACGACAGTGGAGGACAAGACCGACCTGACGGGCGACCATGTGGAGCGCTGGCGGCGCTGGGATTCCTGCTTCACGGTGGACTTCAGCTACATCCACGGCGGGGCGATCCGGCAGAGCGCCCGATCCCGCTACCGGCAATGGATGACGCACAAACTGTCCAGCTGGTGGGAGCAGTTCGGCACCTCGGGCTGTACCGGCTGCGGGCGCTGCATCACCTGGTGCCCGGTCGGCATCGACATCACCGAAGAGGCGCAGGCGATAAAAAACAGCGAGGGGAGGGGCTGACCATGGTGCAGGTCGAGGGTCTGGGCCGGCTTCTGGCCGAGCATCCGTTCTTCCGGGACATGCCGCCCGACGTGCGCGACGTGGTGGTTGGCTGCTGCGCCAACGCCCACTGGCGTCCCGGCGAGTTCCTGTTCCAGGAGGGCGGCAAGGCCGATCACTTCTACCTGATCCGCCAGGGCAGCGTGGCGGTGGAACTGCACGCCCCCGGCCGCTCCGCCGTGGTGGTGGAGAACATCGGGGAGGGCGACATCATCGGTTGGTCCTGGCTGGTGCCGCCCTTCGTGTGGACCTTCGACGCCCGTGCCATCGATCAGGTGCGCGCCATCACCATCGACGGCGCCTGCCTGCGCAGCAAGATCGACGCGAACCACGAGCTTGGCTACCACCTCTACAAGCGCTTCATCCCCGTGATGGGCCGCCGTATCGCCGAGGCGCGCCTGCGCATCGTCGATCTGGCCACCGATGGGGCGGATTAAGGGAGGGCATGGTCATGGATGCCGCCATCCTCTCACCCGTTCCCGCCGTTGCTGTGGATCCCATGGTGCCTCGGCCCTTCCGCATCGTGCGGCGGGTCAAGGAGGTGGACGGCTGCTTCACCCTGCATCTGCGCAGCCTGGACGGGCGGCCCTACGCCTTCAAGCCGGGGCAGTTCAACATGCTCTACGTGTTCGGGGTGGGGGAGGTGGCGATTTCCGTCTCCGGCGACTGCCGCGACCTGAACCGGCTGGTGCACACGATCCGCGAGGTCGGCACGGTCACCCGCGCCATGGCCCAGTTGAAGGTCGGCGACACCATCGGCGTGCGCGGCCCCTTCGGCAATCCCTGGCCCATCGAGCCCGCCTACGGGCACGATGTGCTGTTCGTGACGGGAACGGTGGGGCTGGCGCCGCTGCGCCCGCTGGTCATGGAGGTGCTGAACCGGCGCGAGCATTTCGGCAAGGTGGTGGTCTGCTACGGCTCGCGCGGGACGCACGACATTCTGTATGAGACGCTGCTGCACCAGTGGCGCGGCCGGTTCGACATGCAGGTGCACGTCACCGTGCATTCGGCACCGGCGGGCTATCGCGGGCGGGTGGGCAGCGTGGCGGGCCTCGTGAAGATCGCGCGCTTCGACCCGGAACAGACCGTCGCCTACGTCTGCCGATCGGAGACGATGACCCGCCCCGCCGTGCAGGCGCTGTATGAGCGCGGCGTCACCGCCGACCGCATCTACGTGACGCTGGAGCGCAACATGAAATGCGGCGTCGGCTTTTGCGGGCACTGCCAGATGGGCGGTTCCTTCATGTGCAAGGATGGCCCGGTCTACCGCTACGACACCATCGAGCACGTCTTCTCCGTGCGGGAGCTGTGATCATGGGCCAGCGCAGACCCAAACTGGCGGTGTGGAAATTCTCGTCCTGTGACGGGTGTCAGCTGTCGCTGCTGGACTGCGAGGATGAGTTGCTGACCGTCGCGGGGGCGGTGGAGATCGCCTATTTCCTGGAAGCGACGCGGGTGGAGATCCGGGGACCGTACGACGTCTCGCTGGTCGAGGGCTCCATCGGCACGCCGCACGACGCGGAGCGCATCCGGAAGATTCGACAGCAATCGAAGACGCTGATCACCATCGGCGCCTGCGCCACGGCGGGCGGCATCCAGGCGCTGCGGAATTTCCGCGACGTGGAGGGCTTCATTCGCGCGGTCTACGCCCGGCCGGAATTCATCGACACGCTGGCGACCTCCACCGCCATCCAGGACCATGTAAAGGTCGATTTCGAGCTGCGCGGCTGCCCGATCAACAAGGAGCAGCTGCTGGAGGTGCTGAACGCCTTCTTGAACGGCCGCCGCCCGGTCGTCCCGCCGCACAGCCAGTGCGTGGAGTGCAAGCTGCATGGCACCGTCTGCGTGATGGTGGCGCGGGGGACGCCGTGCCTCGGCCCGGTGACGCAGGCCGGCTGCGGCAACCTGTGCCCGCGCCACGACCGGGGCTGCTACGGCTGCTTCGGCCCGAAGGAGACACCAAACACGGCGGCGCTGGCCAAGCAGCTGACGGCGCTGGGGTGGAACGATGCGGACATCGCCAACGCCTTCCGCTCCTTCAACGCGAACGCCGAGGCGTTCCGGAGGGAGGGGGATGTCCATGAGGGGTGAGTTTGCGTGGTCGTACCCGGCCCCTACCCCGACCCTCCCCCACCTTCGGCGAGGGAGGGAGCTTGGCGTTCATTCCCTCCTCCGTGCGCAGCATGGGGGAGGGTTAGGGTGGGGGCTCAACGCGACGACGTTCGGGAGGCTGTGATCCATGGCCTACACGCCGAGAGCCACGAGGACGCAGGCGCGGTCCCTACGGACCAATCCAACGGACGCCGAAAGGAAGCTTTGGGCGCTGCTGCGCGGGCGGCAAATCGACGGGCTGCGGTTCCGGCGCCAGCACCCGGTGCCGCCCTACATCCTCGATTTCGCATGTGTGGAGATGATGGTCGCCGTGGAGGCGGATGGCGGACAGCACAATGAATCGCAGCACGATGCGCATCGGGATGCGGAACTGCGGTCGTTCGGCTGGCGCGTGCTGCGGTTTTGGAACACGGACATTCTGCAAAACCCGGAAGGCGTGGCCGAGACGATCCGGGCGGCGCTGGTCGGGGACGGGCGAGAGGTTTGAGGATGGAAACACGCACCATCAAGGTCGATGCGCTGGCCCGCGTGGAGGGGGAGGGGGCGCTGTATGTCCGGGTCAAGGACGGGGTGGTGCGAGACCTGAAGTTCCGCATCTTCGAACCGCCGCGCTTCTTCGAGGCGCTGTTGGCCGGGCGGCCCTACGGCGACGCGCCGGACATCACGTCGCGCATCTGCGGCATCTGCCCGGTCGCCTACATCGTGGGGGCCAGCCAAGCAATGGAGGAGGCGCTGGGCGTCACGGTGCCGGAGCCGGTCCGCAAGGCGCGGCGGCTGCTTTATTGCGGCGAGTGGATCCAGAGCCATGTCCTGCACACCTACCTGCTGCACGCGCCGGACTTCTTAGGCTTCGAGGATTCCATCCAGCTGTCCAAGGCGCATCCTGGCGTGGTGGAGCGGGCGCTGGACCTGAAGAAGACCGGCAATCGGATTTTAGAAGTGCTGGGCGGGCGCGCTGTCCATCCGGTGAACACGCGGGTCGGTGGGTTCTGGAAGGCACCGGCGAGGGGGGAGGTGCGCGGGATGCTCGATGCGCTGAAACGGGCGCGGGACGAGGCGCTGGCGACCGTCCGGCTGTTCGGCGGGTTCGAGTTTCCGGACTATGAGGACGACTACACCTTCGTGGCCCTGCATCATGGGGACGAGTACGCGATCGACCGGGGACGCATCGTGTCGAACCGGGGCATGGATATTCCGGTCGGCGCGTTCGAGGAGCATTTCGCCGAGGAACATGTCGCCCATTCGAACGCGCTGCACGGGATGATGGTCGGGGCGGGCAAGCCGTACCTTGTGGGGCCGCTGGCGCGCTATGCGCTGAATTACAACCAGCTGTCGGACTTGGCGAAGGAGGCCGCGCGGGATGCCGGGTTGCCGCGCGTGGTTCGGAACCCGTTCAAGAGCCTCGTCGTGCGGGCGGTGGAGACGCTGTACGCCTGCGAGGAGGCGGTGAGACTGGCCGAGGAGTATGAGGCGTTCGACCCGGCCGCCGTGCCGATCACGCCGCGCGCCGGGCGGGGCACCGGCTGCACGGAAGCGCCGCGCGGCATCTGCTATCACCGCTACGATCTGGACGGGGAGGGGCGCATCGCCTCGGCCAACATCGTGCCGCCGACCTCGCAGAACCAGAAGCAGATCGAGGCCGACCTGCTGGGCGTCGTCCAGGCGAACCTGCATCTGCCGGATGACAAGCTGAAATGGCGGTGCGAGCAGGCGATCCGCAATTACGACCCCTGCATCTCCTGCGCGACGCATTTCCTGGCGCTGACGGTCGAGCGGGACTGAACTTTATGCCCAGACCGGTTCGGGCAGGCTTTCGACCAGCATGCGGGCGACGAGGTTAGCGCCGTCGCCGCGCGTGCCCTCGCCGACCAGAAGCGCCAGTTCGGTTTCGGGCAGGGCGGGCAGGCCGTCCGCCGGACCGAGCATGCGGGCGCCGGGCGGCAGGGCGCTTTCCGGCAGAACGCTGATGCCGAGCCCGCCGGAGACCGCCGCGCGCACGCCCGCGTGGTTGGGGCTGGAATAGGCGACGCGCCACGCCCGGCCGGCGCGATCCAGCTCATGAACGGCGCGGTTGCGGTAGACGCAGCCCAGCGGGAACAGAACCAGCGGCAGCGGGTCCTCGCGGTGCAGGTCCTCGCCCTCCGGGCCGACCCAGCAGAGCGGTTCGCGCCATGTGGTCCGGGCGCCGGGACGCCCCGGCTCCTGCTTGACCAGGGCAAGGTCGAGGTCGCCGGCCTCCACCTCCGCGCGCAGCCGCACCGACAGGTCGCAGCGCACGTCCAGCCGCACCCGGCGGTTCTGCCGGGCGAAGCCGGCCAGCAGGCGCGGCAGCCGCTCTACCGCGTAATCCTCCGGCACGCCGAGGCGCACGACCTCCGCCACCGGGCGGCCGGACAGCACCGTGCGCGCCTCGTCGTTCAGCGCCAGCATGCGCCGGGCGTAGCCGAGCAGCCGTTCGCCGTCGTCCGTCAGCGCGACCGAGCGGCTGTCGCGGTCGAGCAGCGTCAGTCCCACCTGCTCCTCCAGTCGGCGGATCTGCTGGCTGACGGTCGATTGGGTCTTGTGCACGCGCTCGCCCGCACGGGTGAAGCCGCCGGCATCGACAACCGACACGAAGGTGCGCAGCAGGCCAAGGTCCATCTCGCGCATGGCTGAGCCATTCATGATGTGAATGAAAAGGATCATACCATTCCATTTCCAAATGGCAAGGGGGCGCGCCATCCTTCAGGCCAAGGCAAAAAATGCAGGAGCGCCCGCCATGTCACTCGCCGATGCCCTGTCCAGGTCGAAGACGTCCCGCGCCGCCTCGACCGGGGCGCCGCTGCATCTGGTCGTGCCCTTTTGTCTGGCCTGGAGTTCGGCCTTCGCGGCGGGGAAGATCGGGCTGGCCGACTGCCCGCCGCTGCTTCTGCTGGCGCTGCGATTCCTGATCGCGGGGGGCTTGCTGGTTGCCGTCGCGGCTCTGAGGGGCGAATACCGGGGGGTGAACTGGGCGACCTTCGCGGTGCTCGCCCTGCTGGGGCTGCTGAACCACGCGCTGTATCTTGGCCTCAGCTACAGCGGCATGACGATGGTGCCGTCTGGCTTGACGGCGCTGATCGTCAGCGCCAACCCGGTGCTGACCGCCGCCTTGGCGACCGTCCTGCTGGGCGAGACCATGTCCCTGCGCAAAGCCGCCGGGCTGGTGCTGGGCGTGGTGGGGGTGGCGCTGGTGGTGCGCGGGCGGCTTGGGTCTGGGTTGGACGAACCGGCTGGGATCGCGCTGGTCGTCGGTGCGCTGTGCGCGCTGTCCTTCGGGACGCTGCTGTTCAAGCGTCTGGCGCCGAACGCCGGCCTGCTGGCGGGCACCGGGGTGCAGGTTCTGGTCGCCGGGATGGCCCTGCTGCCGGTCAGCCTGGGACTGGAGGATGTCGGCGCCCTGCGCCTGACGGCGAGCTTCGTCGGGTCGCTGGCCTTCCAGGTGCTGATGGTGTCGATCGGCGCGTATCTCCTGTGGTTCCACCTGCTGCAGCGGACCACCGCGACGGAGGCGAGCGCCTATCACTTCCTGATGCCGCCACTGGGCATGCTGTTCGGCTGGCTGCTGCTGGGCGAGGCTGTTCAACCCCTTGATTTGTTGGGCATCGTGCCGGTCGCCCTGGGGATCCGGCTGGTGACGCGGGGGTAAGGGCCACCCAACCGACCCTACGCGAAAGAGGTAGCCCTTTCGCGTAGGGTCGGGTTTGAGACACCGACTGTTACGGTTTTGTGAAGCTCTCAAACTTTTCAAAGCCGGAGAAACGCCATCACCCCCGTCCCTGTATCCCCCACACTCGTTTTGATCGACATTCTCGGCGCGGTGGCGCTGCTGCTGTGGGGGCTGCGCCTCGTGCGCACGGGGGTGTTCCGATGCGGGGGCGGGACGCTGCGGCGCTGGGTCGGGCTGGGGACGCGGAACCGGGTCGTCGCCGTGCTGGCGGGGACGGGCGCCACGCTGGCCCTGCAAAGCAGCACGGCCACCGCCCTGATGACCGCCGCCATGGCCGGGCAGGGCTTCATCACCACCTCCATGGCGCTGGCGGTCATGCTGGGCGCCGACGTGGGAACCAGCCTCGTGGCGCGGGTGCTGGCGGTCGACCTGCACTGGCTGTCGCCGAGCCTGCTGGTGCTGGGCGGCGCGCTGCACGCGCTGGGCGAGGGGCACCGAACGCGCCGGGCGCTGGCGCGCGTCCTGGTCGGCGCCGGGCTGATGCTGCTGGCCCTGCGGCTGCTGGGCGCCGCGACGGAGCCGGTGCGGGAGTCGGCGCTGGTGCAGGCCATGCTGGTGGCATTGGGAGGCGAGCCGCTGTTCGCGCTGATCGTCGCAGCGGTGCTGACGGCGGCGGTGCATTCCAGCCTCGCTGTGGTGCTGCTGATCGCCTCGCTGGCCGGGGCGCGGGTGATCGGGCCGGATTTGGCCTTGGCGCTGATGCTGGGCGCCAATCTGGGCGGGGCCGTGCCGGCGCTGCTGGCGACGATGCGGGACGGCGCGGCAGCGCGGCGCGTGCCGGTCGGCAACCTGATCGTACGGGCGCTGGCGGTTGCGGTGGCGCTGCCGCTGATCCCAGTCGTGGTGCCGATGCTGGCGGGGATGGCGCCCTTCACCGCCGTGGTCACGGCGCATGTGGGGTTCAACGTGGCGCTGGCGCTGGCTTTCCTGCCGCTGGTCGGGCCGCTGGCGCGGCTTGCCGAGCGGCTGGTCCCGGACGCACCGACCGCCGAGGACGCGGCGCAGCCCCGGCATCTGGACGAATCCGCGCTGGAGGCGCCTTCGGTCGCCATCGCCGGGGCGTTGCGCGAGACGTTGCGGCTGGGCGACCTCGTCGAGGACATGCTGTGCCGCAGCCTGGAGGCGCTGCGCCACGACGACGAGCGGCCGATCGCCGAGATCAGCCGGACCGACGATCAGGTGGACCGGCTGCACACGGCCATCAAGCTGTACCTCG
Source organism: Azospirillum soli (assembly GCF_017876165.1). Taxonomy (GTDB): domain Bacteria; phylum Pseudomonadota; class Alphaproteobacteria; order Azospirillales; family Azospirillaceae; genus Azospirillum; species Azospirillum soli. Next base: position 38,296 of record NZ_JAGINQ010000014.1, on the reverse strand, counting down.
CCAAGCTCGGTCGGGGGCATCTGGACGAGGCGGAGAGTCGGCGCGTCAACGACATGATGGCTTTCGCGATCAATCTGGAGCATGTCGGCGACATCATCGACAAGAGCCTGATGGACCTCGCCACCAAGCGCGTCCGCCACCGGCTGCACTTCGCGCCGGAGGATTTCCGCGAGGTGGAGGAGCTGCACCGCCGCACGGTGGAGAATTTGCGCACGGCGCTCGGCACCTTCATCGCCGAGGACCGGCGGCTGGCCCGGCAGCTGATCGCGGGGAAGGACGCCGTGCGGGCGCTGGAGCGGGATGCCACGGCCCGGCACCTCGACCGCGTGCGGCGCGGCGACGCGGAGAGTATCGAGACGAGCGCGCTCGTGCTCGACATCCTGCGCGACCTGAAGCGCATCAGCGCCCACGTCGCCGCCGTCGCCCACCCGATCCTGGACGAGGTCGGGGAACTGAGCGAGAGCCGGCTGAAGGTGGTCGGTTTGCCGCGCCTGGAACGTCGCGACGTGTGACGGGGCTTCGGCTATTCTTCAAGGTAGGGTGCCGGTGGGGCATGCCCTGGGGGCCGTGGAACGATGATCGAGTTGGTTTTGGGCATCGGCAACCGCTACCGGTCGGATGACGCGGTCGGGCCGGTGGTGGCCGACCGGCTGGCGGCGCTGGGGCTTCCGGCGCGGGAGCACAGCGGCGAGGGCGCCGGCCTAATCGAGGCGTGGAGCGGGGCGGGGCGCGTCGTGGTGGTGGACGCCACGCAGTCGGGCGCTCCCCCCGGCACGGTCAGGCGTTTGGATGCGGGGGCGGAGGCGTTGCCCGTGGGCATGTTCCGCTATTCCAGCCATCGCTTCGGCTTGGCGGAGGCGGTGGAGACGGCGCGGGCGCTCGGCCGGTTGCCCGAGAGCCTTGTGATTTACGGAATCGAGGGACGGGCGTTCGGGTTTGGTGAAGCTCTGTCGACGGAGGTCGCCGAGGCGGTCGAGGAGGTGGTGCGGCGGGTGGCCGGGGAATAAGGCACGGTCACCGTGCGATCAGCAGGAACACCCCCTGGCCGAGGTAGGCGGTTCCGGTCAGGACGATCAGGCGTTGGCTCCAGCTGCGGAACTGGGCGTCGGTCATGCCATCCAGCGCACGGCGCGACAGGCTGGTGCCCAGCACGGCGGTCGCGATGCACATCAGCGTCGCGACGATCTCCAGCGATTCGGACTCCGATCCGGCAACCAGGGAACCGAAGTAGACTGCCTTGAACAGGTGGCCGAAGACCTGCGTCGTGGCCTTGGTGGCGACGATGCTCTGGCGCGACAGGCCGGACTTTACGAAGAACACGTCGAGCAGCGGGCCGGAGATGCCGGCGATCATCTGCACGCCCATGCACAGCAGGCCCGCCAGCACGCTGTGGCCGCGCCGCGTCACGTTGGGTGACCAGTGGGCCGGCACAGCCATCGCCATGAAGGGCGACAGGCCCAGCACGATCAGCGACACCGCCTTGTCCGGCACGTAGCCGATCAGTGCGAAGATGGCGACCGCCATGGCTCCGCCCAACAGGAATTGCGCCACGACACCCCAACGCACGTGCCGGCGCCACAGCCACGCCCGCCAGCCGTTGGAGGTCATCTGCGTGATGCCGTGCAGCAGCATGGCCGAGGTGACGGGCAGCATCAGCAGCAGAACGCCCATAAGCACCATGCCGCCGGCCATGCCGAACAGGCCCGACAGGAACGAGGTGACCAGCACCGCAAGGCCGAGTCCGACCGTCAGGGGAAACGTCAGCATCCCGCTCCATCCAGTTTTTTTGAGGCTGTGGAAGAATGATGGCGCTGGCGGGCTTGCGCCGCAAACGGCATTGTCTGATGCTGACCCTCAGGAAATGTTGGGGTGGAGAGAGATACAAGAATGCGGCGCCTGCCTTCGCTGAACGCCCTGCGCGCGTTCGAGGCCGCGGCCCGGCACGGCAGCTTTACGGCGGCGGCGGGGGAGCTGAACGTCTCGCAGGCCGCCGTCAGCCGCATGGTGCGCCTGCTGGAGGAGCGGTTGGGCTTCGCCCTGTTCGAACGGCGCGCCAATGCGCTGGAACTGACCGACCGGGGGAGGGCGCTGCAACCGGGCCTGACGGGTGCCTTCGACATGATCGCCGACAGCGTCGAGCGGGTCACCGCCATGCGCGGCGGGCCGGTGCTGACCGTGGGGGTCGGCGCCACCTTCGCGGTGCGCTGGCTGATTCCACGCCTGTCGGGCTTCCACGCCGGTCACCCGGACGTGGAGGTGCGCATCGCCACCGGCGGGGCGGGCATGCCGATCCGCGACGACTGGACCTGCGCGGTGCTGCTGGGCGACGGGCACTGGCCGGGTTACGAGGCGGAGCCGCTGTTCACCGCCGCGATGCTGCCGGTCTGCGCACCCGCGCTGGCCCGGAGCTTGCGCCGGCCGGAGGATTTGCTGTCCATCACGCTGCTGTCGGTGTCGCACTGGGCGGACGACTGGCCGCACTGGTTCGCGGCGGCCGGACTGGCGCCGTCCGCGTCGAAAGGGCTGTCCTTCGGCAGCTACGCCATGGCCTTGCAGGCGGCGCTGGACGGGGTGGGGGTGGCGCTGGGGGCGCAGCCCTACGTCGTGGACGATGTGGCCGCCGGGCGGCTGGTCACGCCCTTTCCGCTGGCGGTGCCCATGGGGCGGGCGTGGTATCTGGTGTCACGCCCGGCCCGCCACGCCGATCCGGGCTTCGCCGCCTTCCGCGCGTGGCTGCGCGGCATCGCGGCGGCGGAGCCCGGCCCATCGGTTTAGGGCGCTTGGCGTTTATGGCATCTGGCCGGTCAGGGTGGCGCTGAGCCCTTGCAGCAGGCCGACGCGGGCGCCCTCGCCGAAGGCCGCGCGCAGGCGCGCGGGGTCGCCGATGGACACGCGGATGTCGCCGGCCCGCGCCGGGTGATGGTGACGGCGCACCTGGCTGCCGCACAGCTCCTGCAACACGTCCAGCAGCATCAGCAGGGAGGTCGGGCGGCCGGTGCACAGGTTGAACACCTCCGACCCCGCCGGCCTCATCTCCATGGCGCGGGCGAGGAAGTGCACCACGTCGCCGACGAAGACGAAGTCGCGCACCTGTTTGCCATCGCCGTGGATGTCCACGCTCTCGCCGCGCGCCACCCGGCGGGCGAAGATGGAGATCACGCCGGAGTAGGGGGAGTGCGGATCCTGGCGCGGGCCGTAGACGTTGAAGAAGCGGAAGCCCACCGTCGGCACCCCGTGGATTTCCCAGGCGACGCGGGCATGCAGCTCGCAGCCCAGCTTGTCGGCGCCGTAGGCGGACAGAGGCCGAGTGGCGGAGTCCTCGCGCAGCGGCGTCGCCGTGTTGTCGCCGTAGACAGCGGCGGATGAGGCATAGACGACCGGCACCGGCGCGCCGTCGCGGGCGGTGCGCGCCGCCTCGAACACGGTGATGGTGCCGGACAGGTTGGTGCGGTGCGTCTCCGCCCACAGCTCCCGCGAGCGCTGGACGGAGGCGACGGCGGCTAGGTGGAACACGCCGTCCACCCCTTCCATGGCGTGGCGCACGGCGTCCGGATCGGCCACGTCGCCGGTGACGAGCCGGGCGCCTTGCGGCTTGTTCTCCAGCCGTCCAGTGGACAGGTCGTCGAGGATCGTGACCCGATGGCCATCGGCGATCAGCCGGTCGGCGAGATGGGAGCCGATGAAACCGCAGCCGCCCGTCACGAGGTAGTGCGCCATGCGCCGTCCTTTCCGGGGTTGGTCCTGTGAACGGTCCCGATAGTCGGGATGCACACACGGGCCGAACAGACCATCTTCGGGATAGCGGGTGGCGCAGGGGGTGGTGGGACCTCCGCCGTTCGGAGAAGGCGGGCCGAATCGGCGGCGCCGGAGCCGACGCGCAAGCCGGAGAGGCGGGACCGATGGTTCAACAGGCTTATCCACGGCCTTATGCACCGTTCTGTGGATAACTCCGGTCAAGCCGGCGCAAGGCGGCGGGCGACGATTGAGGGCGACTGTTGCCGATAGCCCGCGTTTATGGTAAATGAAAGCCATGGTTGAAACCCGACGCACCGGCGAACGCTCCAACGAACCGATCCGCTCCGATCTCGGCGGCCGGCGCGTCGCGCCGTCCGGCCCGATTGGCGTGCGCGGGCGGGCCGAGGCAGTCGGCGGCGGGCGCCAGCGCATCCCTACGGTCCGTGAACTGGCGAGCCTGCTGGTCAACGGCATCCTGATGCTGCCGCGCAACTATCGCCGCGGCATGTTCCTTGATGTGCAAGTCTGAGCTGGCAGATTTGAACCGGCAGGTCTGAGCCGGGAAAACGCGACTCCCCTTTCGAAAGATGAGGATAAGGATCCGGAAGGACACTTGCGGTTGAACACCGCAGGTGAGAGCCTTCATGGGCATACGGGGGCATTCGCCAGTACACAAACAAAAAGAAAGGCCATGGATCCACGCGGATGGCTTGTGCCAAAACTGAAGGACATCGTCGGCCGCGCGCGGGAGCGTCATGCCGTCTACCTGCTTGACGTCTTTCAGGACAGCATCGCCGTCTTAAGCGAAGACGGGACGATCATCCGCGCCAACCGTTCTTGGCGGGATTTCGCCCGCGACAACGGCTGGGCCGATTCGAAGGCGGGAATCGGGGCCAACTATCTGGCGGTGTGCGACCGGGCCGCCGAGGCCGGCGACACCGACGCGGCCGAGGCGGCGGCCGGAATCCGCGCGGTGCTGGCGGGGCGGCGGCCGTCCTTTCACATGACCTACCCATGCCACGGGCCGAAGCAGCCGCGCTGGTTCGACCTGTATGTTTCCGCCGTCAACGGGCCGGGGCGGGCGCGGGCGCTCGCCCGGCATTCGGACACCACGGCCCTTGTGCTCGCCGCGGCGGAGCAGGAGCGCGCGCGCGCGGCGGCGGAGGTGGCGGAAGACGCCAACACCGCCAAATCCCGCTTCCTGGCCATGGCCAGCCACGACCTGCGCCAGCCGATGATGGCGCTGCGCCTGTTCCTGGAGGTTCTGAGCCGCCGCACCACCGACGCGCAGCTGCGCCCGGTGGTGGACCGGGCGAACGAGACCCTGGCGGCACTGACGGAGCTGTTTGAATCCCTGCTCGACCTGTCGCAGCTGGAGACGGGGCAGCGCGCCGTGCAGGCCATGCCCATCGCGATCAACGACCTGCTGGAACGGCTGCGCGGCGAGTTCGAGATCATGGCGCGGGACAAGGGGCTGACCTTCCGCGTGAAGCCCTGCGGCCTGGCGGTCTACGGCGATCCAGTGCTGCTGGAGCGCGTCCTGCGCAACTTCATCTCCAACGCCATCCGCTACACCGACCGGGGCGGGATCCTGGTCGGCTGCCGCCGTCTGGACCACCGGCTGCGCATCGACGTGGTGGACACCGGCATCGGCATCCCGGCGGAGCAGAAGGCCCTGATCTTCCGCGAAGCCTACCGCGCCCCCGGCAGCGCGCGGAGCCCGGAGCAGGGCTATGGCCTGGGCCTTGCCATCGTGCAGCGGGCCGCCGGGATGATGCGCGCGCCGGTCGAGGTGGCCTCGACGCCGGGCAAGGGCTCCCGCTTTTCCATCACGGTGCCGACCACCCGCCAGCGGGCCGAGCCGGAAGTTCTGGCTTCGCCGTGCGCGGCCAAGCTCGTGGCGGGACGTCCATGCCTTGCCCTGGTGATCGAGGACGACCCGATGGTGGCGCTGGCCCTGCGCCTGTTCCTGGAGGAGGTCGGCGGCACCGTCCTGACCGCCACCAACGCGGAGGAGGCGGAACGGCTGGTCCATGCCTCGCCGGCGTTGCCCGATCTGCTGATCGCCAACTACCACCTGGGCCGGGACGGCAGTGGCCTGAAGGCGGTGGAGCGGCTGCGCGCCGACGTGGGGGAGGAAACGCCGGCCTGGCTGATCACCGGCGACGTGTCCGCCGAGCTGTACGGCATCGCCCGCGCCAGCCGCGTCGGCTATCTGCGCAAGCCCGTCCGGCCCGAAGACATCCAGGCTTGCGTGCTGGCCTGCAACCCCGCCAACCGGCCGGCAAGGCGGAACGGAAGGCGGGCGGGGTGAGGGATTTCAGGGCGTCTGCGTTGCCACGTACGGCGCCACATCCGGGCCGAACAGGCGTTCCAGCAGAACCGGGGGCAGTTCGTATTGGGGCAGGCACAGGCTGGTGCTGCGGGCGTGCAGCGTGTGCAGGCACAGCCCCTCGGCGTCCGGGAAGGCGGCAAAGCGGAAACGCTCGCGCGCGGCCTTCATGAAGGGGGCGTCCTCGCAGGCGTTGACGGTCGGGAAGCGTACCGCCTCCCACACGGACCGGCGATAGGCGTAGGAAAAGCCGTAGCCGGTCAGGTTGTCGTCGGCCGGCGGCGTGTCGGGGGCATCGACGTAGGCGCGGGTCGTGCGGCCCCAGCGATGGTGTGCGCCGCCGCGCGCCGTGTCCCAATAGCCGAAAGTCCCGTGCAGCGCGCTGAACAGGAACCAGCCCGACAGCTTCACCGCGTCGAAGCCCCGGCCATCAAATCCCCGCTCCAGCCAGCCGACGAGACGCTCCACGTAAGTCGGCGCGTAGAAATCGTCGTCGTCGAAATGGACGATGATCTCACCCTTCGCGTGTTCGGCCAGGATGTTGCGCTTCTCGCCGATGGCGTAGCGGCTGGCCGAGTAGAAATACTTCAGGCGCGGGCCGGCGAGCGGCTGGAGATGGGGCGACGGGCGCGGGCTGTCGTCGAAGACCAGCCACTCAATCTCCGGGTAGGTCTGGGCGGTCACGCGGGCGTGGCACAGCGGCAGGAAGTCCTCGCGCCCCCAACTGGGCGTGATGATGCTGACGAGCGGCCGGTCGGCCATGGAACCTCCTTCGCGAGGGCGCATCCCTGGACAGGGCGGCCATCTTAAGGTGCCGCCGTCAAATGGGAATCAGGAAAGCGTTCCTTCGCGCACGCAACGCCCGTCCGGGCAGTCGCGGCAGCACTGGGCGCACAGATCGTCGAGATCCACCTGGATGCCGTTGGCCTGGAGCATGCCCTGGGCGTAGACGCTGTAGAGCCGGGCCAGCGTGTCGCCGGTCGCCGTCGCCACGCTGGGGCGGTTCGCCAGTGCGGCGGCGGTGGCAGCCCGCTCCACATCCTCGATCGCCCGTCGTACGGCCACGAGATCCAGCATCCAACACTCCCGGGCGCCGGTCGAAGGGTGGGCGCCACGTTGGTTTTGACTGATATTCTACTTTAAAACAACCACACATATAATGCGGCTGTTCGTCATGCACCCTTAGAGATATATGACTTTCGTTTTATGTGCCGGCGGACGGGTGCGGAATCGCGGCATTCCGGCATCCTGCCAGATCAGCACTTGACCCACGCCTCTCTCCCCGTCAGCTTCACGCCGGATTTCCCGCGACGCACGCTCATGAATCGACTGCAACGGTATCTCTTCCGCAACCTGCTGGTCGCGACGCTGTATTCCACCGCCGGTCTGACGCTGACGATCTGGCTGAGCCAGTCGCTGCGCCTGATCGAGATCGTGGTGGAAGCCGGCGCGCCGATGCGGATGTTCCTGTGGCTTCTGCTGCTGACGGTGCCGACCTTCCTCGGCATCGTGCTGCCGCTCGCGCTCGTGGGGGCGGTGCTGTTCACCTACAACCGGCTGGCCACGGACAGCGAGCTGGTGGTGATGCGCGCCGCCGGCGTCGGCCCCTTCTCGCTGGCCAAGCCGGCGATGGTGCTGGCCTTCGGGGTGACGGTCGTCGTCTACGCCCTGAACCTGTGGATCACGCCCGCCGCCCACCAGGAGCTGGTGCGCATGGAATACGCCGTGCGCAACGACTATTCGCAGCTGTTCCTGCGCGAGGGCGTGTTCAACGACGTGGGCGAGCGATTCAGCGTCTTCCTGCGCGAGCGCGATTCCGAGGGCAACCTGCACAACGTGGTCATCCACGACGGCCGCGTGGCGGAAAAGCCGGTGACGATCATGGGCGAGCGCGCGGTGATGCTGACCGGGCCGGAGGGGGCGCGCTTCGTCGTCTACAACGGCAACCGGCAGGAGCTGGACCGCAAGACCAACCGGCTGTCGCAGCTGTTCTTCGAACGCTACGCCGTGGACCTGAAGGTGCTGACCAACGCCCCCGGCGAACGCTGGCCGGACGCGCGGGAACGCTCCACCTCCGAACTGCTGAACCCGCCGGAACCGGTGGCCGGGAACGAGAAGATCGTGCGCGACCTGATCGCGGAGCTGCACCACCGGCTGTCCTCGCCGCTGCTGGCGCTGGCCTACACGATGGTGGCGCTGGCCAGCCTGCTGTCGGGCGAGTTCAACCGGCGCGGCCAGACGGTGCGCGTGACCACGGCCGTGCTGCTGGTGATGGTGCTGCAATCGGCGGTGCTGGGCCTGACCAGTCTGGCGTCGAAGATGCTGGGCTTCGTGCCGTTGATGTACCTGCTGCCGGTGCTGGCGCTGGTGCCGGCGGTGTGGATCATGGGGCGCGGCCTGCGCCGGCGCGCTGGCTCCGCCGAGACGGCGGCGGGGTAGGGGCTTGGGCTTGCGCATCCTGTTCATCACCTCCAACCGCCTGGGCGACGCGGTGCTGTCCACTGGTCTGTTAGGCCATCTGGTGGACCGCTATCCGGGGGCCGCCCTGACGGTCGCCTGCGGACCGCTGCCGGCGCCGCTGTTTCGGGCCGTGCCGGGGCTGGAACGGCTGATTCCCATGCCGAAACGGTCCTTCGCCCGGCATTGGCTGGCGCTGTGGGGAGCCTGCGTCGGCACGCGCTGGGACCTCGTGGTGGATCTGCGCAATTCGGCCGTGGGGCGTCTGGTCCCGGCCGGGCGCCGCGTCTTCCACGCTCGCGCCCCCGAACTGCACAAGGTCGAGGAGATCGGCCGGGTGCTGGGGCTGGCGGCGGCGCCCTCGCCCCGCCTGTGGGTCGACGCGGACGCGGAGGCTGAGGCCGCCCGCCTGCTGCCGCCGGACATCGGCCCCTTCCTGGCGATCGGGCCGACCGCCAACTGGCCGGGCAAGGAATGGCCGGCGGAGCGCTTCGCCGAACTGGCCGGACGCCTGACGGCCGACGACGGCCCGCTGCCGGGAGCCCGCGTGGCGGTGCTGGCGGCGGGGCCGGAGCGTGAGCGCGCCCGTCCGGTGCTGGAGGCGCTGGGCGCGCGCGCCGTGGACCTGACCGGCCGCACCGACCCGCTGACGGCGGCAGCCTGCGTGCGGCGGGCGGCGCTCTACGTCGGCAACGACTCCGGCCTGATGCACATCGCGGCGGCGGCGGGCACGCCGACGCTCGGCCTGTTCGGGCCGGGCTTCCCGGAGATCTATGGGCCCTGGGGCACACGGGCGCGCGCGGTCATCAGCACCGTGCCGCGCGACGAGCTGTTGGCCCGCCAGAAGGCCAGCCCAACGGCCAGCGGGCTGATGGACGGCATCGCCGTGGACGCGGTCGAGGCGGCCGCGCGGGAGCTTCTCCGGCCAGTCGCGCGCCGCCGGGACGAAGTTGTGGCAAATGCTTGCAAAGCGTCGGAAATAGGTCCCTCAAGTTGACAAAAGTCGGCGGATCGCCGACAATCCTCGCTGCCCAAGTGAGGGGGTGCGACGCCTGGATGTGGCGAACATGCACCCTGGTTTGACGGGCTGCACCGAGGGTTTGGAATGAAGCCGACACCGAAATACGCAAGCAAGCCGACCTCGGACGATCCGCGCGACGTCGAAGCGTGGGCGCTGGCGGAGGCGGCGCGCCGCCTGATCGACGCCGGCCGCAACCCGGGCAACACCGAAGCCCTGCAGGCGGCCCTGCAGTTGAACCAGCGCCTTTGGACGATCTTTCAGGCCGCGATGACCGAGGACGACTGTCAGCATCCTCCGGAGGTGCGGACGAACATCGCCGCCCTGTCGCTGCTGGTGGACCGCGAGACCATCGCGCGCCTCGTCGATCTGGACGGCACCAAGCTCGACACGCTCGTGAGCATCAACCGTCAGGTCGCCAGCGGCCTGACCGCCCAGCGCGAGGCGCTGCTCGCCGCGCAGCAGGCCGGCGCAGCCGCCCCGGCGCAGGCCCCGCAGGCGGCTCCGGCGCAGGCCGGGATGCCCCGCCCGCCGGTCGCTCCGCCCACCGCCGCCCCCGATGGGCCGCCGGTCCATCGCGAAGGCCTGCGGATTTCGATCTGAGGAATACACGCAACTAAAAAAGCGGCGCCCCCAATGGGGCGCCGCTTTTGTTTTGGGTGTCGCCGTTCCTGATAGGGTCGGGATGAACGCGATTCACCACGAAGACACAAAGACACGAAGATTTTCACAAAGGAGCGCCGGCGTCGCCTGCGGTGCGCGCGGAGTGGGCGGGCCTTTGTGACGTTCTTTGTGTCTTCGTGTCTTGGTGGTGAATCGTCGGTGTAGCTACAGTTTTCCGTTCTGTCGGCCGCCCCCTCATCGCAAGCTCTTCTCCCACAGAGGGGAGAAGGGCTTTGACGGTCACGCGATGTAGTTCAGCAGGGACAGTTTCTGGGTCTGGCCGGCGACGGTGTAGGCGGCTTCCAGCGCGTTCATGGAGGCGCGCAGGCGGGCGGCCACTTCGGTTTCGTCGATGCCCTCGATCTTGGCGACACGCTCGGTCACGGTGGCCATCGCGTCCTTGTGGGCGGAGCTTTTCTGCTCCAGCGTCGAGAGGTCGGAGGCCACCTTCGCGTGCACCGACCGCACCTCGTCCTTGGCCTGGGCCATCAGCTCGCGGGACTTGCCGATGTATTCCTCGTACTTGCCGGGGTTGGAGGCGGCGACGCGGGCCATGCGGAAGGCGGTGATCAGCTTCTGGAAGGCGCGATCGTCGCTGGTCACGCCGTAGGTCAGGCTGAATCCGTCGTCGGCCGTCACGGCGGCCTTGTCGAAGGCCTTCGCGTTCTGCCGCTTGGTCAGATACTCGTTGTCGTAGAAGGGCAGGTCCGGCGGATTCACATAGGGAATGTCGGTGATGGGATCGGCTTCCGGCGGCAGGGTGGCCACCGTCACCGTGTTCTCTATGCTGCCGTTGATCACCTTCGCCGAGGTTGAGAACAGCTGCTGCCGCGTCGGGTGGTTCGGGTCGAGGGTGTTGGTGCTGGTCAGCTCGATGGCCGGACCCACGCCGCCGATGGTGATCGGCGGAGCCGGATCGAGCTTGCCGAACTGTTCGCGCAGCTTGGCCGCGACCTGGGTCACGTCCATGACATTGTTGGGAGGGTTGTAGTCCTTCTCGGTCACCGTGTAGCGGACCGTGTATTCCCGGTAGGGCGGCAGGTCGCGCGGTTCGTGCGGATATTCGTTGTAGTGTTTCTGATTGTAGGGGTCGTCCGGATCGCCCACGGCGACCGTGAATTCGAAAGTGTCGCCAATGTCCACGTTCACGCCGTTCAGCGAGAAGCTGTCGATCTGCGGAGTACCCGGTACGGGGAGGAGCGTCACGGGATCGATAGAGGGGAGCGTTGCAGGCGAGGACGTCGGCGTGCTCGCCGTGTTTTCGATGGTCGTCCGGTTCTGAACCCGCGCCGTCACGTCGAACGGCTTGCCGGGATCGTTGCCGACCATCGTGATGATGCCGTTGGCCTGCGACACGATCATCGGCAGGTTCAGGTTGCCGAACTGGATCGCGCTGGCCATCGTCTGCGCGATGGCGCTCGCCACGTTGACCGTGCTGGCGACGCCGCTGGGGATCGTGTAGCTGGGCGGCGTGGGCGACTGGGGTATTTGCCCGTCGATGAACACGTCCAGGCTGGTGCCGTTGTTCATGCACGAGATGATGTGGCCGCCGACCTTCAGCTCGTAATAATCGTCCTTCTCGGTCATCGGGCCGTTGAAGGTCACCTTGCTGGTCTGCTTCTGCGCCAGCAGGTCGCCCACCGGTTCCGTCGAATAGCGGGAACCGGCGAAGAGGTAGCGGTCGCCGAAACGCTCGTTCAGCATCTGGCGGATGTCGCGCAACGCGCCCTCGACGCGTTCGCGCGTCTGGTCGGCCTGTGGCCAGGTCACGGTGAAGCTGCTGGAGGACGCCGCCTGCAGCTTGTCGAAATTCAGGTTGAGGACTGCGCCCTCGCCGGGGCCGCCGGTGATCGCGAAGTTGTAGCCGCCGCCGTCGTTGGGCGGAACGGTCTTCAGGTTGAGGGTGCGCGTGGACTTGCCTCCCAGACCATCGCTCACCGTGATGTCGAAGGTTCCGTTCTCGCCGTTCTGCGACGGGACCGCCGTCACCGTGTAGCGCGCGTTCTGGGTGAGTTTGGACTTGTCCGGGTCCACGGTCACCGACATCGCGTCGGGCTTGGCGTTGAAGGGCGAGGTGATGCTGGGGGGACCCGGCTGGAAGGGCATCAGGTTGTTGCTCTGCCAGTCCGTCGCCATCTTCTCCAGCTGGTCCAGCACCACGTCCGATGCCTTCACGCGCGGGAGCGCCGTGTCGATCTGCTGCACGTAGTTGTCGCGCTTCACCAGTTCCGCGCGAAGCTCCAGGAGCTTCTGCGTTTCCGCCCCGTACGCGTTGAGATCGACCGACTTCTTGCCGGTCGTCAGCTGTTGCGACAGGTCGTCCACCTTCTGCTGGCCCGCCGTCAGGTTGCGGACCAGGCCCAGGTACTTGGCGTAGCTGCCAACTTGCGTGATCGTGCTCATCGAACGATCGCCTCCAGCGCGTCAAACATCGTATTGGTCACTTGCATGACCCGTGCCGAAGCGGCGTACGACGTCTGAAGCTGCTGGAGGTTGGCGATTTCCTCGTCGATGTTCACGCCCGTGACGGAGTGGTAGCGCTCCTCAAGGATCTGCTTGGCGTCCTTGTCGAACTCGTTGGCGGTCTTGACGGTCTTGGCCGCCGACATCCAGGTGCCGGTGATGTTGCTGGCCATGCTGCTGTAGGAGGAGTCGGACAGCTTAAGGCCGTCGGCTTCGAAGCTGCGGCCCGTGGCAGTCATCGCCGCGACCACGTCCTTGATCGCCGACTGTTTGATTTTTGCTTCGTTGTTCAACAGCTTAGCGTTCACCTGAAGGGTGAAGCGGTCCTCGCCCGTGAAGAATTGGTTGGCCTGCTCGCCCTCCAGCGCCGGGTTGGCGTTGTCGTAGGCGTCGCGGAAGCTGGTCGGTTCGCCGGGCTTGGTGTGGGCGGTGAACATCTTCGCGAACTCGTCCAGCTGCGAGCGCAGCTTGCGGATCACCTCGGCGGTCGGGTCGCCGCTGGCGGGCGCCGGCGGCTCGCGCCGGGAACCGTCGGCGCGCATGTTCAGCAGCGCCGCGATCTTGCCTTCGCGGATGTGATGGTTGATCGAGGTGACGTCGTTGCCGGTCACTAGGTTGATGTTGCCGCCGTCGAAGGAAAGATTTGCCGGTTCGGCATCGACCAGCGCCTGGCCCGAGGCGGTGAAGATGGCCACGCGGCCGTCCGGACGGTCCACCGTGCGGACGCCGATGTAGGTGTTCAACTCCTTGATGAGGTTGTCGCGCTTGTCGGCCACCTCGTTCGCGGCCGAGCCGTAACCCTGCAGCGAAACGATGTCGCGGTTGATGCGATCGATGTCCTTCAGGAGGCGGTTGACCTCCTTCATCGAGGTGTCGATGTCGGTCCGCATCTCGCGGTCCAGATCCTCCACGCCCGTGGACACCCGCACGATCTCGCGCGCGAAGGTGTCGGCCGCCTGCACCAGCTGGTACTGGGCGACTTCGCTTTCCGGCGAGGTTTCCACCGACTTCCAGGCGGCTTCCAAGTTGCTGGCGTAGGTGTTGAGGAGCGGATTGCCGTTGGTCGTCCGCATCAGGTCGCCCAGCTTCTGCATGTACTCGGACTTGGTGGCCGAGGTGCCGTCGCGGGCGGTGAGATCCTCGACCTGGGCGCGCATGGCCTGGTCGACTTCACGGCGGTACTGGGTGGTGAGCACGAACCCGCTGCGGTCCACCACCTGACCCACGGTGTGGCGGGTGCGGGCGGGATCGTCGGCGCGGGCGACGTTGTCCGAGACCACCTTCACCTGGGCCTGGACAGCGCGCAGACCTGCCGTCGCACTTCCAATGGCGCTGAAGAGGGACATGGTCGTTGGACCTTTCGTCTGCGGGGGAGGTGGGATGGCCGCGCCTCACGCGGCCATCCTGTCAGGAGCGGGCGCTTAGCGCTTCAGGCCGAGGACTTCCTGAAGCATCTCGTCGGAGGTCGTGACGATCTTCGTGTTCGCAGAGTAGGTCCGCTGGGTCACGATCAGCTTGGTGAACTCGTCGGCGATATCGACGTTGGAGCCTTCCACGCTGTTCGAGATGACCGCGCCGGCACCGTTGGTCTCGGGATCGTTGAAGTTCGGCTTGCCCGCGTCCTCGCTTTCCAGGAAGACGCCGCCGGCCTCGCGGCGCAGCGCGTTGGCGTTGTTGAAGGTGACGATCGGAACCTTCGCGATGACCTTGCTGCGGCCGTTGTCGTAGTTGACCACCACGTTGCCGCCGTCGCCGAACACCACGTCCTTGAACTGGCCGCGCGGCGCGCCGTTCTGGATCAGCTGCGTGACGTTCATCTGTTCGCCCGCATACTGCGTCAGGCCGCCGGGGCGCTGGAACTGGCCCATGTTCAGCTTGATCACCTGCGGACCGAAGCCGTAATCCACCGTGAAGGTGATCGTGGCGTCGGTGCCGGCCGACTGGGTGGCGGCGGACACCGCCGTGCCGGTACCGACCAGCGCGGTCGAGATGCCGGTCAGCGTGCCCACCGATTCCGGCGTCGTGCCGAAGGTCAGGCCGATGTGCGCCGGGGTCTGGCCGGCCACGCAGGTCTGCGTCAGCGTGAACTGCGGGGCGGGAGCGTCGGACACCGACGCCGTCGCCGCCGCGTCGCTGGTGACGTTGAGCGTGCTGCCGGTGACGGTCGCGGTGCCGCCGTTCGCGTTGATCTGGGCGGCGAAGTAGTTCAGCACGTCGGCCGGGGTCCGGTAGTTGCTGATGTTGCTGGCGGTCAGTTTCAGCGAGAAGTTGCCGTGCGTCGTCTTCACGCTGTAGGTGTCGCCCACGTCCACGGTGGAGCCGCCCAGCGTCAGCGACCCGGTGCCGGTGAAGGTGTTGGGGTAGGCCGGGCTTTCCGGTGTCTTGGAGATGATCGTGATCACGCCGCCCTGCGCCGTCGCGGTGACCGGCAGCGAGGTGTTGGAGTTGATCTTGTTCGCGAGCGCGGCGGAGATGTCCTCCATGCTCATCTCGTCGCCGGTGGTGCTGTAGGTCACCGGCGTGCCGTTGATGCTGAGCGAGTACATCGTGCCGACGTCGCCCGGCGTGCCGGTCAGCGTGACCGTGCGGCGCTGGCGCACGCCGGCCACGTTGCCGGTGGAGAAGACGCCGGTCATCGAGTTCGACGCTGTGGAGGAGTTCGACACGCCCGCCGACGACGTGAAGGTGCTGCCCGCCGTGTTGTCCTGGATGCTGAGCACGCCACCCTGCGCCGTCGCGGTCACGCCGAGGCCCTGCGCGTTGAGGCGGTTGGCCAGTTCCTGCACCACACCGGTGATGTTTTCGTAGGTGGCGTAGGTCTGGGCGGTGACCGTCACGGCGACGTCTACCGGACCCGTGCCGTTGTTGACGCGGATCCGGTAGACGTCGCCGATGTCGATCTGCGACTGCGGGAAGGTGTACTTGCTCATCTGGCCGGCGGTGGGGGTCGCGGCGGTGATGCCGGCGCCCGACGTGTCGGCGAGTGTCGGACCCAGGATCGTGTTCCAGGTTGGCGTGGTGCCCTCGACGCTCTGGCTCACCTTGAAGGGCGTGCCGGGGTTGCGGGCCTGCAGGTGGATGACGCTGCCCGTCACCGTCGCCATGACCGGCGCCGACGGCGAGGCCGAGTTGATCTGGTTCGCCAGCGCGCCAGCCAGGCCCGAATAGGTGTTCAGCGACGCGATGTTGTCCTTCGTCACCTTCAGGCTGTAGGTCGTGCCGTCCACGACCACCTTGTAGGTTTCGCCGATGCGCAGGTTGTCCTGGCCGTTGTTCGACGCCGCGCCCATGCCGCCGATGACCACCGCGTTGACCTGGGCCACCGGCGTGACGCCGGCGATGTTCTGGCCGAAGGTGATGGTCGCCGGGTAGCCGGCGAAGCTGCCGTCCACGGGCTTCACGTTGGAGCCGGGCGCGTCCAGGATCAGGCGCCAGTCGTTGGAGCCTTGCTGGCGCCACTTGAAGTTGACAGTGCGCGAGTTGCCCTGCGTGTCGAAGATCTGGATGCTCGAATCCGGGACCGTCTCGCCCTTGACCGGGGTCGCCGGCAGGTTGGCCGACAGGTCCACCTGGGAGGTGGAGACGGGCTTGTCGATCAGGGCGTTGACCTGGATCGGCGCCACCTGGTCCTTCTTCAGCTGTCCGGTCAGCGGATCGACCAGCCAGCCGTTCAGCGCGTAGCCCGCGCTGTTGACCAGATAGCGGCTCTTGTCCAGTTCGAAGTCGCCGGTGCGGGTGTAGTAGCTGCTGGACGCGGACAGTGTGCCCGTCTGGGTCTGAACCTGCGCGGTGCCCTGCTGGACGCCCAGCTTGGTGACGCTGAAGAACCCTTGCCCCTGGATCGCGATGTTCGTCGGGCTCTGCACCTGCGTGAGGTTGCCCTGGATCGTGTTCATGAAGACGGGCTGCGCGGTGACGCCGCCCGGCGAGTGCAGCCGTTGGTTGGACTGCAGGACCAGGGTCTCGAACGCCGTGTTGACCCGCTTGTAGCCGATCGTGGACGCGTTCGCGATGTTGTCCGAGATGTGACCAAGCGCCTTCGACTGGGCGTTCAGGCCGAGGACGGCGGTTGTCATCGATCCGAAAATGCTCATGGCCAGGGATCTCCACGGAGAAGGGCAAACTGTTCTTGCGCCCTATCTAGCAAGGAGGATGCCAACCCGAGCGCTCGGATAAGATCGTTGATTTATAAGGATTTTTTGGAGGTGCGGGGCTGTCGGGCCGCTTTTTGCCGGGGGCACTGGGAAAGTTTCGCCTAGTGCCCCGTGATCGGGGAGGGGCAGAAAGATCCGGTTCCGGTCCTTGCCCCAGTCCGCGTCCCCGTCAGCCGCGATGCCAGTCCAGCAGCTCCCGCCCGTAGGCGAGCAGGCGGTCCACCGACTGGTGGCGGGTGTCGATGGTGGCGTAGCGACGCCGCGCCGCCTCGGACTCCTCGTTGCGGAAGTCACCGTCATGACACAGGCGCTTGGCCCGTTCGATGAAGGCGTCCCAACCGTCCACGGCCCGCTCGGTCCCGACCACGGCGGCCACGTCGCCCTGGTTCAGCGTGACGACCGGCACCCCATCGGCCAGCGCGTAGGCGGCGCTTCCCCCGCCGCCCTGCCGCGGCGGGTTCAGGTAGGCGCCGGCCAGCCGGTAGAGCGACCGGATTTCGGCCACGAAGCCCAGCGGGCGCAGCCGTCCGGCGTGCCGCGCGGTGGCGAGCCGGCTGGGCAGCGTCCGCACCGGGCCGGCAAAGGCCACCACCGCGCGCGGGCAGAGGTCGAGCAGCGCGTCGAGCCGGTCCACGAAGCTCTGGTCCACCTCCTGGTCCAGGCGCCCGCCGACCACCACGAACAGGAAACCGTCGTCCGGCAGGCCGAAGGCGGCGCGGCTGGCGGCGGCGTTCTGCGCCGGGGCGGAGAAGCCGAAGCGGAAGGGGCGGAACTGGGCGGCGTAAGGGGCGCGGTATTCCTCCGGCAGGCCGGCGGTGGGGTCGCCATCATCGTAGCCCAGCACGATGTCGGCCAGCGAGACGGTCAGGCCGCTGGTGGTCGGCAGGCAGATGGTCGGCCGCACCCCGGCGAACAGGTCGGCGGCGATCACCGAACCGCCGAAGGACACCACCAGATCGGGGTCGAACCCCTCGATGGTCTCGACGAGGCCACGGATCTTGTCCTCCGACAGGCTGCGCTCCACCGACGACCAGACCGGTACCGTGTGGCCGTCCTGGGTGATCGGCGTGTGCCCGACCAGCGTGTCCGACACCGCCGCCGCGAAGGGCGGCACGAAGGCGTTGAAGGGCACGCTGGGCATCAGGTTGCCGTTGACCAGCAGCACCGCGCAGCCGAAGGCTTCCTGAAGCAGCCGCGCGTAGTCGAAGGCGTCGCGCGAGGGTTGGTGCATCGGCATCAGGAACTGGTTGGTGACAATGACGACGCGCTGCGGGGCTGGGCGTTGGGCCTTGAAGGGCCTCAGCCGGACGCCGAGGCGGCGGCGCACCTCGCCGACGATCCAGCGGTAGAAGCGCGGCAGGTCGTGGGCGTTGAAGGCCGCCGCGCGGGTCGGCAGGGCGCGGCCGAGGAACATCTGCCGGGTGATGCACCAGTAGGTGTAGTGCGCCACGTCGAGCGGCAGCCGGTCGCCGCCGTTCATCAGCAGGTGCAGCAGGCGCTCGTAATAATAAAGGTCGCCGCTGAGGTGGAAGAGGATCGAGTTCTCAAGGATGAAGTCCTCGGTCAGCCGGTCCGCCGTCAGGGCGTCCAGCACCGCCGGGGAGACGGCCTTGCCGCCCTGGAGCAGCGTGTCGCATAGGGCGCCGATGCGCTCCAGCCGCTCGATGCCGCCGCTCTCTCGGCACAGCGCGCGGAGGTCGCGCAGGGCGACGTCCAGGTAGGCCGGCATCCGGCCGGCGGGCGAGGGTTTGGGGGAGGGCGCGGGCTGTGCGGTGGGGGCGACGGTTGTGCCGGCGAGCCGCTGCTTGGCCTCTGCGTGGTTGGGATCGTGCTCCAGGCAGCGGGCGAAGGCGTCCAGGGCCTCCGGGGTACGGTCCTGCGCCTCCAGCGCGAGGCCCAGCCCGTACCAGGCGGGGGCCAGGCCTTGGTTGCGCGCCAGCGCGCGGTTGAAGGCGTCTGCCGCCTCGGCCGGCTTCCCCTGGGCGATCAGGACCACACCCAGATTTTGATAGGCGTCCACGAAGTTGGGGTCGAGTTCCACCGCGCGGGCGTAGCTGGTGGCGGCCCGGTCGAGTGCGCCGGTAGCCCGCAGCGCCTCGCCCAGATTGCTGTGCGCGGCCGGGTTGCGGTCGTCCAGCGCGATGGCCCGGCCGATCACGTCGATGGCGGTGAACGGGTCGCCGGTCTGGTAGGCGATCACGCCGATCAGGTGGATGGCGTCGGCGCAGCGCTGGTCGGCGGCCAGGGCTTGGCGGTAGAGCGCCAGCGCGCTTTGCAGATCCCCCGCCTGATGCGCGGCCAAACCCTGGTTGAGAAGCGAAGCGGTGTCGGCCATGGGCGGGGGCTCTTCGGGACAGGGAAAAGGATCGTGCGCCGGCACTATGCCATATGTCCGGTCGGTTTCCGTGCGCACGTTGCGCTACAACGGATCCGGTGTGAGGGAGAGGGGCATGGACCGCTTCGAACAGGCGCTGATTCCGCTGCTGGCCGCTGCCCTGCTGGGCCAGATGCTGAGCACCGCGCCGGTGCGGTGGGAGGCGATCACGTTGGCCTTCGCACCGCCCGATCCCGCCGCCGTCGTCATTCCGCCGCCCGATCCGGCGCCTGATCTGTCCCCCGATCCATTGATGGCGCCGGCCCCCCGGCGGGTCGCGGCCATGGAGTTGGACCCCTACAACTGCTTCTGCGGCGCGAACTGAACTACCACACGACCGGCGGCAGGGCGGCGACCTTCAGCGGTCCCAGAAACAGCGCGCGGTTCTGCACGGTCACCGGGGCGGTGATGACCGGTTCCCCGCCGGGTTCGGCCGGGCGGGCGAGCATGGTCAGCACGGTGCGGGCCAGCGCCACCTCTTTGGGCCGAAGCTGGTCCTGCACGGCGTCCAGCACGGCCTGGGCGCCGCGCACCTCGGCGGTCAGGGCGGCCTGCGGCTGAAGCGCCCCGTCCAGCGCCAGTGTGCCGTTCATCGCCAGCTTCAGCGGTCCCCAATCGAGCGACAGGTTGTCCAACTGCACCGTGCCGCCCTCGCGGCTCCAGGCCGATAGGCTGGCCGGCTCCGGCCGGGGCGGCCGGCCCAGGATGCGGGCGGAGACCAGCGCCCGCTCCACCTTGCGGCCGAGCGAGCCGGGCGCGTCCTCCGGCAGATCGACCCCGGCGGCGACCACCGAGACGGACAGGCCGGTGTCGGTGTGGGCGGCCGGCGGCTCGGCCGGCTGGGTGGCGGTGATGTCCAGGGCCGCGACGGGCACCGGCTGGATGTCCGGCTGCGCGATCAGGTCGCTGAAGCCCAGCCACAGTTCGGTCGGCTGGCCAGCCAGCGTCAGCGACACGTTGCCTTGGCCGCCGCCTTTGGCCAGCAGGTCCAGCGGCGGCTGGCCGGCCTGCACTACGGACAGGCGCTGCTCGCCGGGCAGGGTCAGCGCGATGCGCGTGTGGTTCCAGGGCGGCGCCTGGGCGACCAGCCGCGCGCCGCGCCACTCCACCCCGCGCGTGGCGAGGTGCGGGGCCTCCAGCGTCGCGCGCAACGTCATGGGGAAGCCCGACATGGTCAGCCCCCGGTGCTCGACCAGCGCGCCCTCGGCCCGCCGCTCCTCCATCCAGGCGAGCACGCCGCGCTCCACGGCCGAGGCGGCTTGCCACCACCAGACCGAATAGGCGGCGGCCGCGACGACCGGGACCAGGGCGGCGAGACCGAGAAGCTTGCGAACGCGCATCTGTGGCATTTCCGTTTTATGACCCCCACATTATAGCGGGCGGTCGGGGGACCGTGCTAGTTTTGAACCCGTTGTTTGACCCCCCTCATTCGACCTTGTCGGCGCCGGTTCGCGCCAACTGCGTTTCTTTGGGACATGCGGCGGGACATGCTGCTCGATACGCAATCGCTTGTCGCCGAACGTCCGGTCGCCGCGCCAACGCGCGCACCGGCAAACACATCCTGGTCCGCCTCTGTTTGGTCTGGCGACATCACCGTCACGCCCGGCGCCGAGCTGTGGGTCTTCGCCTACGGTTCGCTGATGTGGAACCCCGGTTTTCCGTTTCTGGAAAGCCGTTCGGCGCTCATCAACGGCTATCATCGGCGCTTCTGCGTTTCCTCCCACCGCTATCGCGGCACGCCGGAACGGCCGGGTCTGGTGCTTGGCCTCGACCGGGGCGGCTCCTGCCGGGGTATCGTCTTCCGGGTGGCGCCCGACCATGTGCCCGCGACCCTGGATTACCTGTGGGAGCGGGAGATGATCAACCGCGTCTACCGGCCGAAGCTGCTGCCCGTGCGCCTGCGCGATGGCGGCGTGCGCGATGGTGACCGGACGGTGACCGCCTGCACCTTCGTGGTGGACCGCCGCCACGGCCAGTATTGCGGCTGCCTGGACGAGGCCACCATGGCGCGGCGCATCGCCGGCTGCTGCGGCGAGCGCGGCCCGAACGTCGAATACCTCGCCAACACCGTCGCGCATCTGGAGGAACTGGGCATCCGCGACGAGCAGCTGTTCCGCCTGTACGCCGCCGTGATGGCGGCGGTCGGGTAAGGCGGCGCTGGCGCCGTCTGGCCGGCGCCCCATATGGAAGGGCATGCTGCCCCGCCTCATCGCCGTCCTGGCCTTCGTCCTTGCCGCCGGTCCAGCCCTCGCCGCCGGCCTCCATCACGACCTCGACGTCACGCTCGACCCGGCCGCGAGGCGGCTGGAGGCGGTGGACCGTCTGCGGCTGCCGCCGGGGGCGCACACGCTGCGCCTTGCCCAAGGGCTGACCGTCAGCGAGGCGAGCGCCGCCGGCCGTCCCCTGGCCGTGGACCGCCGGGGCGACAGCCTGCGCCTGACCGTGCCGGAGGGGGCCGACACCGTCCTGTTGCGCTACGCCGGCACCCTGCCGCCCTTCGACAAGGACGCGCGCGGCCATCCCATGGCGGGGGAGGAGGGCGCCTACCTGCCCGGCGGCACCGGCTGGCTGCCCTCGAACGGTGACGAGCCGCCGACCTGGACCCTGTCCGTCCGCGTCCCGGCCCCGTTCACGGCGGTCGCCACCGGCCGTCTCGTCAGCGAGGCCCGCGAGGGCGATGGTTACCGAGCCACCTTCGCCGAGGACCGCAGCGTCGAGGAACCCTCCCTCTTCGCCGGGGCGTGGGAGGTGACGGAGCGCATGCACGGAACTCTTCGCCTGCGCGCCTACCTTCATCCCGAACAGGCCGCGCTCGCCGACGACTATCTGGACCTGACCGCCCGCACCATCGACGGGCAGTCCGAACGCATCGGCCCCTATCCCTTCGCCGGTTTCGCCATCGTCTCGGCGCCGCTGCCCGTGGGGCTCGGCTTTCCGGGGCTGACCTACATCGGCCGCCAAGTGCTGCCGCTGCCCTTCATCCGCGCGCAGTCGCTCCCCCACGAGATCCTGCACAACTGGTGGGGCAACGGCGTGCGGGTGGGCGAGGGCGGCAACTGGGCGGAGGGGCTGACCACCTTCATGGCCGACTACGCCGCCGCCGAGGCGCGCGGGCCCGAGGCGGCGCGCGCCATGCGGTTGGACTGGCTGCGCGATTACGCAGCCTTGCCGGCCGAGCGCGACTCCGTGCTGTCCGCCTTCCGCGCCAAGACGCACGACGCCTCGCAGATCGTCGGCTACGGCAAGGCGGCGATGCTGTTCCACATGCTGCGCGCGGAGGTCGGGGAGGGTGCCTTCCGCGACGGTATCCGCCGCTTCTGGGACGGCAACAAATTCCGCGACGCCTCCTGGACCGACCTGCGCCGCGCCATGGAGGCAGCGTCCGGCCGCGATCTCGCCCCCGTCTTCGCGCAATGGCTGGACCGGCCGGGGGCGCCCGCGCTGCACCTGACCGAGGCGCACGCTGACGGCAACGCCGTCACCGTCTCCCTGCGCCAGGGCTCCCCGACCTACGCGCTGACCGTCCCGCTGGTGGTCGAAACCGCCGCCGGCCCCGAACGGCATAGCGTCCGCCTCGACGGGCGGGAGGCCACGGCCACCGTCAGGACCGCCGCCGCGCCGAAGTCCGTCACGGTGGACCCCGCCTTCGACCTGTTCCGCCGTCTGGCCCCCGGCGAGGCGCCGCCGACGCTGCGCGACGTAACGCTCGACCACGCCGCCAACTTCGTGATCGCCGCCGATGGCGATGCGGCGGAGCCCGCGCGCGCGCTGGCCGGGCGGCTGGCCGACGGCAAGGCCCGCATCGTCGCCCCCGACCGCGTTGGCTCGGCCGGTCCGCTCGCCCTGATCGGCACGACGGAGGGGGTGGAGCGCCTGCTCGGCGTCTTCCGCCTTCCCCCCACCCCCGAAAGCCTCGCCAAGCGCGGTTCCGCCCGCGTCTGGGCCTTCCGCACGCCGCAAAGGCGCGCCGTGCTCGCGGTGGCTGCCGACGACGCAGCTTCGCTGCAGGCCCTGCTGCGCCCGCTGCCCCACTACGGCCGCCAGAGCTGGCTGGTGTTCGAGGGCGCCAAGGCCGCCGACCGGGGCGTCTGGCCGGCGGGGGAAAGCCCGCTGCGTGTGTCTTTCGAATAAGTACGAAGGGATCATCCGCCCGCCTTCGCCTGTTGAAGGGGAAAGATCGCGCCGTGCGCGCGTTTTGCGGGAGGGCAAGCTATGACACGGACAGTGAAGGCCACTCTGGCCGGTTTGGGCGTGCTGGGCATGGCGGCGGCGTTCGCGCTGCCGGCGGCGGCTTCGCCGGGCGACATCCACACGGTGACGGGCGAGAAGGTCAACCTGCGCGCCGCCCCGTCGGACGACGCCTCGATCCGCTCCACCGTCACGCGCGGCGACGAGGTGATCGAGCTGAAGCAGGAAGGCAACTGGATCGGCGTGCGGTCGCTCCGTACCGGCGAGGAAGGCTGGGTCTTCTCCGAACTCGTCAAGCGGCGCACCCCCAGCACGCTCAGCGGCGGCTCGGCCGGTGTGTCGGACGCCGGGTTCGGGCGCATCTCCTCGGGCTTCGACGGCCTTCTGGGCAACATCAACAACCAACTCGGCTACCGCTTCGCCGAACGGGTTGAGCAGACCAGCAACGGCGGCCTGCGCGTCATCCCGACC
Source organism: Azospirillum soli (assembly GCF_017876165.1). Classification (GTDB taxonomy): domain Bacteria; phylum Pseudomonadota; class Alphaproteobacteria; order Azospirillales; family Azospirillaceae; genus Azospirillum; species Azospirillum soli. Next base: position 14,441 of record NZ_JAGINQ010000014.1, on the reverse strand, counting down.
CAGGAATGGCTCTACAACACCAGCCGTGAGGCCAAGATGTACGCGGCTCTGGCGCTGTACCAGATGTGGAAGAACCACAACAACGGCCGTCCGGTGAACGTTGCCCTGGGCACGCCGGGCTCCGCCGCCATCGGCATCGAGGATACCGGGCGCGGCCCGGAATGGACCCTGCCCCTGATCGGCTCCTCGCGCTGAGCTATCAAAGCCCTCCCCCGCCGGCCGGTGGGGGAGGGTTGGGTGGGGGCCTATCGCAGCGGCTTTTCTTGATCCGCATCAACGCCCGGCCCATGCTGTTGCAGCCAAATGCCGCGACAGGAAGGCTGACGGGCAGGCCCCATGAAATACGTCGATGAATTCCGGGACGCGGAGCTTGCCCGCGGACTAGCCGCCGCCATAGCGCGGGAGGCGGCAACCAGCCGTTCCTACCACCTGATGGAATTCTGCGGCGGGCACACCCACGCCATCTCGCGCTACGGCATCCCCGATCTGCTGCCGGCCAACGTGCGCATGATCCACGGGCCGGGCTGCCCGGTCTGCGTGCTCCCGGTCGGGCGCATCGACGACGCGATCTCCATCGCCCGCCAGCCGGGCGTGATCCTCTGCACCTACGGCGACGTGCTGCGCGTCCCCGGCTCCGGCCGCCTCAGCCTGTTGAAGGCCAAGGCGCAGGGCGCCGACGTGCGCATGGTCCTGTCCACCATGGACGCCCTGCGCATCGCCGAGGAAAACCCCGGCCGGGAGGTGGTCTTCTTCGCCATCGGCTTCGAGACGACGACTCCGCCGACCGCGCTCGCCATCCGCGCCGCGCAGGCCAAGAATCTCAAGAATTTTACGATCTTCTGCAACCACGTCCTGACCCCGTCGGCCATCGCCAACATCCTGGAAAGCCCGGAGGTGCGGGAACTGGGCACGGTGCCGCTCGACGGCTTCGTCGGCCCCGCGCATGTCTCCGTGGTCATCGGCAGCCGTCCCTACGAATACTTCGCCGAGGAGTACCAGAAGCCCGTCGTCGTCGCGGGGTTTGAGCCGCTGGACGTGCTCCAGGCCATCCTGATGCTGGTCCGCCAGATCAACGAGGGCCGGGCGGAGGTGGAGAACCAGTTCACCCGCGCCGTGACCCGCGAGGGCAATCGCAAGGCCCAAATGCTGGTCGCCGACGTGTTCGAGATGCGCCGCTCCTTCGAATGGCGGGGCCTCGGCGTCGTGCCCTACAGCGGCCTGCGCATCAAGGATGCCTACGCGGAGTTCGACGCCGAACGCCGCTTTGCCGTCCCCGGCCGCTCCGTCCCCGACCACAAGGGGTGCGAGTGCGGAGCGATCCTACGCGGCGTCAAGAAGCCCAGCGACTGCAAGCTGTTCGCCACCGTCTGCACGCCGGAAAACCCCATGGGCTCCTGCATGGTGTCGGCGGAGGGCGGCTGCGCCGCGCACTACACCTACGGGCGCTTCCGCGACCACCAGACGACAGTTGGGGCCGCCTGATGCGCATCCTGATCCTCTGCCACGCCTTCAACAGCCTCGCCCAGCGCCTCTACGTCGAACTGGCTGAGCGCGGGCACACCCTCTCCCTCGAATTCGACATCAACGATTCGGTGACGCGCGAGGCGGTCGGGCTGTTCGGCCCGGACCTCGTGCTCGCCCCCTTCCTGAAGCGCGCGATCCCCGAGGATGTCTGGCGCCGCGTGCCCTGCCTCGTCGTCCACCCCGGCCCGCTCGGCGACCGCGGGCCGTCGGCGCTCGACTGGGTGGTGCTGGAGGGTGCGAAACGCTGGGGCGTCACCTTGCTCCACGCCAACGCGGAGATGGACGCGGGCGACGTCTGGCGCTCGGTCCCCTTCGAGACGCGCGACGCGGCCAAGGCCAGCCTCTACCGTCATGAGGTGACCGAGGCGGCCGTCGAAGCCGTCCTCGACGCTCTGGAACGGCTGAAGGCCGGCGGCAAACCCACGCCCTTCGACCCCGCCGACCCGGCCGCCTTCGGACGCCCGCGCCCGCCCATGACCCAGGCCGACCGCGCCATCGACTGGTCTGCCGACGAGACTGCCACCGTCCTGCGCAAGATCCGCAGCGGCGACGGTGTGCCGGGCGTGCGCGACCGCATCGGCGGCCTGGACGTGAACCTGTTCGACGCCCACCCGGAAGCGACTCTGCGCGGCGCTCCCGGCGCCCTTATCGCCCGTTGCGAGGGCGCCGTATGCCGGGCCACCGTGGACGGCGCCGTCTGGATCGGCCACCTGAAGGCTCGCGACGCCGAAACGTCCCTGAAACTCCCCGCCACCCAGGTCCTGGGCGAGGCCGCCGCCGCGCTGCCCGAAGCCCCCGGCTACCGCGACCTGTGGTACGAGGAGGAGGACGGGGTGGGCTGGCTGCACTTCCCTTTCTACAACGGCGCCATGAGCGCCCGTCAGTGCGAACGGCTGCTCGCCGCCTATCATGCCGCTTGCCGCCGCGACGTGCGCGTCATCGTCCTGGCCGGCGGCGAGGATTTCTGGAGCAACGGCATACACTTGAACGTCATCGAGGCGGCGCACAGCCCCGCCGACGAATCCTGGCGAACCATCAACGCCATCGACGATCTGGCCCGCGCCATCCTGACCACCGGCGATAAGCTGACCGTCGCCGCCCTGTCCGGCAACGCCGGGGCCGGTGGCGTCTTCCTGGCGCTGGCCGCCGACCGGGTGTGGGCGCGCAGCGGTGTCGTGCTGAACCCGCACTACAAGGGGATGGGGAACCTCTACGGCTCCGAATACTGGACCTACGTTCTGCCCCGTCGCGCCGGGGAGGAGCACGCCCGCGCCGTGACCGAGGCCCGCCTGCCCATGGGCACGGCGCAGGCGCACCGTCTCGGCCTCGTGGACGAGGCGTTCGGCCGGCGCGTCGCCGACTTCCGCGCCGGGGTGCGGGACCGCGCCCGCGCGTTGGCCGCCGACCCGGCGCTGGCGCTTCTTTTGGAGGAAAAGCGCCAGCGCCGCGCTGCCGACGAAGCGGCAAAGCCGCTGGACTCCTACCGGGCCGAGGAGTTGGAGCGCATGCGCCTGAACTTCTACGGCTTCGACCCCAGCTACCACGTCGCCCGCTACAACTTCGTGCTCAAGGTGCCGAAGTCGCGGACGCCGCTGTATCTGGCGCGGCACCGGCGGGTGGCAAAAGTCACCTGAGCGGATGGCTTGCGGCCGCGGACGGCGCGGGGGTATTCTATTCTTTGAAGTTCTTCTTGTACATTTTGCTTGCCTGTTTTTTATTTCCAGCGTGCCTGTCTGTTGCGGCGAAAAACTCGATCAAAAGGTCGTTGCCTACGCTCGTTATGCTTCCTTTCGGGCTCTCGGTGTTGTCTATGGCACCGTTGCTGGCTTGACTTTGCGAAATTGTTGCTTTGATGACATAATAATTTCCCTCCTTCTTGACCCCCGGCTTCCCCGTTGATTTTGATTCAACGAGGCCCTTCTTCATTATGTCTATGTAGAATTGACGTTTTTCGTCGTCCCCGCTGAATGTGTTTTCATTCAGGCATCCATAAAGATCTTTTTTCTCGACAGTGCTGATGTAATAACAAACTTTACCATTTATTCTTTTTGCTCCCTCGGGCAGTGGCCTCTCCCACGGCCTGATCTCTTGCCTTATGGTTATGAAGTCGTTTGTCACATCAATTCCTTCGGCGATTTTATTCGCTATGGTGCCCAGCTCGATCTGGAGCTCCTTCTTTCTTTCATTGGACAGGGATGAATTTTTTGCAACTTCTTCAGAAAGAGTCTTTTTCAGGCTGAACAGGTCGTTCTGCGCATCGGTGATCATGGGCTGGATCACGGACGAGCGGTCCATCGGGGTGCCGGGAACGCCGGGGCGGGGGCTAACGTGCTGGGGCCTTATCGCCTTCGGTTGAGCCACCGGTGAACCGTACCGCGTCGGTGGCGGGGTTGCTCCAGGCCGCGCAATGGGAGCGGCCTTCGGCTGGACAGCCGGGGTGCCGTATCGGGTCGGCGGCGCGGGCACGGTCGGTCGGGCCGGTGTGGCGGGTTTCAACTGGGCTGTGGGCGTTCCGAACTTTGTCGGGGGAGGCACGTTTCCCACTCCGGCAGGCGTTGCAACGTGTGGAGCGGGAACGGTCTTCTTCGTCATTGCTGCCTTCCGAATCTTGCGGTTCGGCCGGCCTTTTCGCTCGCCTGGAGAAAGGGCGGCGACGGCGTCCGCCGGTCCGTGCTGCGGAGAAGACTAGAACAACCTCTGAGGGCTGTGAAGTCGTGGCGAAGCCGGACCGGCGTTTTGCCTTGGGCGCCGCTATTCCGCAGTGGCGACCTTCTGACCCGCGACCTTCTTGGACAGGCGCCGCAGGTCCAGCGCGGCCTTGTCGGCGATCCGCTGCGCCTCGACCAGCGTGGCGGTCAGGTCGCCGACGTCCGGCGCGATCTCGCCGGCTGCATCGGACAGGTCGTCCAGCGCCTTCGCGGCGGTGTCGATCAGGTTGATGACCAGCCCCGCGGGGCCGTTCGCGTTGTCGTAACCAGCCACCCTACATCCTCCGTTGCCTGAAGCCCGCACGACACCATCGGCAGTGTCCGGCCTGTCCGGAAAAACCGCAAGGCGTTGTTGCGGCGCCGCAGACGCCGGGCGAGGGGCTACCGCTGGAGTAGGCCCGGCAGCAGGCTGCACGCGCTGAGGAACAGCGCTCCCGTCACGAACTTCCAATAAACGACGGACTGGAAATGCTTCACGTCGTCGGCCGTCAACGCCTGCGCGCGCTGCATGGCGGTGACCGCCCGGCTGTTCAGGACCCTCATGGCGCTTCTCCTTCGCTGATCCTGTCCTCGACTTTAGCATCCGGTGGATGATCATAAAGTTAACGGCGCCACACCGCCGAATAACGCTATGACCCGACAATAAAGGATTAGAGAAGCGCGCAAGCCTGCTCTGGATCGGTTGGAGTTTGCAAAGTCCGAAAGCAAAGCCCGAAAGCCGGCGCAGCGAGGGAGGCGCGTCATGCAGGAGCAGGTCCCGACGGCGGCGTCCGTTCCGCAGCATCCCCACAAACCCTTATACAAGCACCTTTATTTTCAGGTCCTGTGCGCGATCGCGCTCGGCATCCTGCTCGGCTACTTTTCCCCGAAGCTGGCCGAGAGCATGAAGCCGCTGGGCGACGGCTTCGTGAAGCTGATCAAGATGATGATCGCCCCCATCATCTTCTGCACGGTGGTGCACGGCATCGCCAGCATGGAGGACATGAAGAAGGTCGGCCGCGTCGGCATCAAGGCCCTGATCTATTTCGAGGTGCTGACCACCGTCGCGCTCGTCATCGGCCTCGTCATCGTGAATCTGTGGAAGCCCGGCGTCGGCATGAACGTCGATCCCGCCACGCTCGACACCAAGGCGATCCAGTCCTACACGGCCCAGGCGGCCGCGCAGGGCGGCGTGGCCGACTATCTCCTGCACATCATCCCGAACACCGTGGTCGGCGCCTTCGCCGAGGGCGATATCCTGCAAGTCCTTCTGTTCGCCGTCCTGTTCGCCTTCGGCCTGCATTTCCTGGGCGAGCGCGGACGACCGCTGCTGCACATCATCGACCTAACCTCCCACGCTCTGTTCAAGGTGGTCGGGATCATCATGCGCGCGGCCCCCATTGGTGCCTTCGGCGCAATGGCCTTCACCATCGGCAAATACGGGCTGGGGACGCTGCTGTCGCTGGGCAAGCTGATGGCCGGCTTCTACGCCACCTGCCTGATCTTCGTCTTCGTGGTGCTGGGGGGCATCGCCTGGATGACCGGCTTCAGCATTTTCCGATTCATCAAGTACATCAAGGAAGAGTTGCTGATCGTTCTCGGCACCTCCTCGTCCGAATCGGTGCTGCCGCGCATGATCGCCAAGATGGAGAATCTCGGCTGCGACAAGTCGGTGGTCGGGCTGGTCATCCCGACCGGCTATTCCTTCAACCTGGACGGCACCTGCATTTACCTGACCATGGCCGCCGTCTTCCTGGCGCAGGCCACCAACACGCCGCTGACCCTCGGGCAGGAACTGGGGATCATCGCCGTCCTGCTGCTGACCTCCAAGGGGGCGGCGGGGGTGACCGGCAGCGGCTTCATCGTGCTGGCCGCCACGCTGGCCTCGGTCGGCACCATCCCGGTGGCGAGCATCGCGCTGATCCTGGGCGTGGACCGCTTCATGTCGGAGGCACGCGCCCTGACCAACCTCGTCGGCAACGGTGTGGCCACCGTCGTCGTGGCGAAGTGGGAAGGCGCCTTGGACGAGGCGCGGATGCGCAGCCACCTGGAGCACGAAACCGAGGAGGAAGCCGAGGTGCCCGAGGAGGTTCTGGTTGGGCAGGAGGCCGCCGGGGTCGCCATGCGCGGCAGGGTGGCGGAATGATCGTTACTGTTGCCCGGCGTTTTTGTCGGGCGTGCCATACGATTATTGCAGGGCTAACGGTTTGTCACCTCCACAACGGCGCTGATACGTTCGTCTCAGAACAATTATGGAGAGGGACGCTTCATGAAACGGCGCTCGTTTTTGACCTCAGTTGGCGTTGGGGCCGGTGTCGGCGTCGCTGCCAGCACGCTTGCCGCCCCCGCCATCGCCCAGACTCAGCCGGAAATCCGCTGGCGCTTGGCCTCCAGCTTTCCGAAGAGCCTCGACACCATCTACGGTGCGGCCGACGTGATCTCCCGGCGCGTTGCCGCCGCGACCGACAACAAGTTTCAGATCCGTCCCTTCGCGGCGGGCGAGATCGTGCCCGGCCTTCAGGTGCTGGACGCCGTCAAGGACGGCACGGTCGAATGCGGCCACACGGCCAGCTACTATTACGTCGGCAAGGACCCGACCTTCACCTTCGACTCGACGGTGCCCTTCGGCCTGAACGCGCGCCAGCAGAACGCCTGGATTCATCAGGGCGGCGGCATGGCCCTGCTGCGCGAGTTCTTCAAGGACTACAACGTTCTCAACTTCCCGGCGGGCAACACCGGTGTCCAGATGGGCGGCTGGTTCCGCAAGGAGATCAAGACGGTCGATGACCTGAAGGGCCTGAAGTTCCGCATCGGCGGCTTCGCCGGCCAGGTGCTCAGCAAGCTCGGCGTCGTGCCGCAGCAGATTGCCGGCGGCGACATCTACCCGTCGCTGGAAAAGGGCACCATCGACGCCGCCGAATGGATTGGCCCGTACGACGACGAGAAGCTCGGCTTCAACAAGGTCGCCAAGTACTACTACTATCCCGGCTGGTGGGAGGGCGGCCTGAACGTCTCGCTGCTCGTCAACCAGCAGCAGTGGGAGCAGCTGCCGAAGCCGTATCAGGCGGTGCTGGAAGCGGCCTGCTTCGAGGCCACGGTCATCATGAACGCCAAGTACGACGCCGAAAACCCGGCGGCGCTGAAGCGTCTGGTCGCCGGCGGCGCCCAGTTGAAGCCGTTCCCGCGCGACGTCATGGAGGCCTGCTACAAGGCCGCCAACGAACTGTACGACGAGACGGCCAAGACCAACGCCAAGTTCGCCAAGATGTACGAGCCGTGGAAGAAGTTCCGCGACGAGGAGAACCTGTGGTTCCGCGTCGGCGAGAATTCCTTCGACAACTTCGTCTTCACCGCCGGCCAGCGGCGCTGATGAAACCGTCGTGGTGCGGCGCTTCGGCGCCGCACCAGACGGCATCATGGTCAGGGGTTCTTGCCCGGCGGCGCGGTTCCGGGAAGGCTCACGGTGAAGACCGTGCCGCCGCCTTCGCGGTCGGCGAAGGACAGGGTGCCCGCGTGGCGGGCGATGATGGAACGGGCCAGATAGAGCCCGAGGCCGGTCCCCGGCACCGACGACACGTTTGAAGCGCGGTAGTAGCGCGAAAACAGCTCCGCGCGATCGCTTTCCGGTATGCCTCGGCCACGGTCGAGGATGCGGACCCGCAAGCCGCCAGTCGCGCCGTCCTTCACACCGCCGTTCAAGCCGGCGATCTCCACGTCGATGGCGCTTTTCGCGGGCGAGTATTTGGCGGCGTTGTCGAGAAGCGCGTTGAACGTCATCCGCAACAGTTCCGGATCGCCCTCGATGGGCGGGAGGGACGCGTCCGCATGGACCCGGATCGCGCGGGAATGAAGCAGCCGCTGGTGGTGCGCCACATCCTCGACCATCGCCAGCGGATCGATGGGTTCCGTTTTCAGCACCAGCCCCTTTTCGTCGAGCCGGTCCTCGGCGAAGCAGGCATCGATCAGGCTCAGCAGCCGCCGGACGTTCGCCCGTATGTTGTCGAGCCGGCGCCGGGCGTCGTCGGTCATCGCGCCGACCAGCAGGGGGAGAACCTGCGCGGCGGTGTCGATCACGGCCAGCGGGGTCTTGAACTCGTGCGCGGCCATCCGGATGAACTGGCGCAGGTGTTGCCGGGCCGCCTGCTCGGCGATCAGGGCCTCCTCGGTTTGGGCGTTCGCCTGGATCAACTGCCGCGTCCGCTGCGCCACCAGCTTGCTCAAACGGAAGCGGAACTGGTCGGCCATCGCCAGGGCGAAGCCCATCAGCAGGGTGGCCAGACCGATCGAGAACAGCTCCTTCACCCACCCGCGCCACGGCAGCAGGTCCGGCGCCCAGCGGTTGAACGCCACGAGGTGGAAGCAGTTCAGCACCAGGAACGGACCCATGGCCAGCAGCAGGGACCGGCGGTCGCGCTTTCCAATTCCGGGCTGGATGAGCATCAGCCAGAGCGAAACCGCCGAGACGGCGAAGAAGCTGGCGGTCAGCCCGGTGAGAAGCCGGTGCGGCAGGAACAGCATCAGGCCGACGTTGATCGCCGTCATGACCATGACGCCACGGCACAGCGTGCGGTGCATGGCCGGGCGGTGGCTGGACAGATCCAGATAGGCGGCGATGAACAAGGGCAGGCAGTGCAGGCCGAGAATGCCGCCCCCTTCCAGGAGCCACCAATCGACGTTGTTTCCCCAGCTGACGCCGTAGACCCGGTTGAGGCCGGACCCGAAGAAGCCGGTGATCAGAATTCCGAGCGCCGCACCGAAGGCGTAGGCGTAAAGCCGGCTGCGCAGGAGCAGCCAATGCGCCCCGAACAGCAGCGCCATGCTGGCGATCGACCCCGCCAGGGGCGCGTGGAGGCGCGTCATTTCGGCTTCATGCCGCAGTTGGGCAAGCGTGGTGCGCAGGACCGGCGCCATCACCAGGGCAAAGCGCGATTGGACGCGCAGGTACAGCGTGACCGGCTGGCCGACGTAGGGCGTCAGCCCGACCGTGTGCTGGATCGCGCCCGCCGGCACCGCTTCCATCGTCAGCCCCCGCGCCGCGTGCGCCAGCACCCGGCCATCGTCGGCCACCAGATAAATGTCGGCGCGGGCAATCAGCAGCGTGTCGATGGCGAGCAGCCAGCGGTCGGCGGTCTTGGCGTCGGTCAGGTCCAGCCGCACCCGGCCCCAGAGGGCGCCCGTGCTCTGCCCGAACGATGCGGGCCCGGCCGACAACCGATGGAACGCGCCGCCGCCGCCCCGTTCCGCCGCGACGGCGTCGAGGGTCAGGGTGCCGCCGGGATCGAACAGCACGTCGATAATGGGCGCGAGCGGCACGACGTCAGCGGGGCCGGGCGCGATGCCGTCGGGGGACGCCTCGGTCTGCGCGAGGGCCGCCGCGGGATGGAAAAGCACCAGCATGGCGGCCACAACCCCAACGAGAACAAAAAACCTCACGCGATCCATCCTCCGGTGCCGGGCGCCACGACGGAAGAGAAGTCAAACGCCCGTGCCGGTCAAGTGACGAGAACAACAAACTTCACGATTGCCTAATATGCTCGTGATATCGCTTTGACTAAATCGGTGCAATGGCTCATATATTGCCGGTTATTCTCGATGATCGCGGCGGGTGGAGGATATGGCGCGAATCGTCATCGTTGAAGATGAAACGGCGCTTCGCGAGGACATCGCGTTGTACTTGCGCTCCGCAGGGCATGACGTGTGCCAGGCGGGGTGTGGGGCGGAGTTTGACGCGCTGCCGATGGAAGGCGTCGATATCGTCGTGCTGGACGTGAACCTGCCCGACGAGAGCGGCTTCGACATCGCCGCCCGCCTGCGGCAATCCTCCAACTTGGGCATCATCATGCTGACCGCCCGCCAGCTGGAGGACGACCGGCTCACCGCGTTGGACGCTGGCGCGGACATCTACCTCTCGAAGCCCGTGAGCCTGCGCGAATTGGCCGCCCACGTCCGCGCGCTCGACCGGCGCCTGACGCGCGAAGCGCCCGTCGCGGAACCGATGGCGGAGGTGCCGGCCTGGATGCTCGATCAGACGGCGTGGCGCCTCAACACGCCGGGCGGTGCCGGCGTGCAACTCTCCAATCTGGAGATGCGTTTTCTCGTTTGCTTGGCCGAGAGTCCGGATGCGCCTGTGGAACGTGACCTCCTGTCCCAGGCCGTTTATGGCACTCCCCTCGACCATGACAGCCGGGCCCTGGATGCGATGGTCCGTCGCCTGAAAATCAAGGTCGAGCGGACGGCCGGAGCGGCGTTGCCGGTGCAGGCGCTCTACGCGTCCGGGTACCGCTTTTCCGCGCCGCTGCGTCTTGTTCCGGCGAAACCCACGAGCGAATAAGCCTCTTTTCTCGCGATGCCGAGGGGTGTTTGGCGGCATGGCGGTGATGGTGGGTGGCTCTCCGCCTCGCCCGGCCATCCAGCGTCACCACGACCGGATCAATGACTCGCGCACGGTCGGGACGCTTCCCTCGACGCATGTCAAAAACGTTTTTTTTCGTTAAAATAATCAGTCAAAGGTTGTATTATAAAATACTGATGGCGACAATGTTAAGTTCTGTGGCGTGACGGATGCCAATTGAATGTGCCTATCCATAAAGCGGTAGAAAAATCATGGCCGTATTCTACGCATTCGCGAAGAGTTACAATGCGTGCCATTTGATTCTTTGACGAAAAAATACGCCCATCAGTAAATGCTTCCAACAAGTACGCATCGGTTGATCCGCCAGCACGCGCCGCTTCGCCGGCCGGCGGCTGACGCGGCCCGTATCCGAAGGAGGCAATGGTGGCTGGTGAATTTTCTTGGTCTCATCCGGTCAATTATAAGTTTAATCCATCCATCAAGCAGACCGCGTATTATCTTGATGGTATCAACAACTATAACATTGCGCTTGTCGCGCAGGGAAATGACCCCGTTTCCATTCGGGTTGACAGCAATCAATTCGAAATTTCTTTCCCTTTCTCCACCAATCCGAGCTGGTATGGCATCACCACTGTAGACAGCACCCCCCTGGGTGCCGACAAGGCGTTCTATTTCAGCTGGTGGGGCCAAAGCGGTGCGGCGACGTTCAGCGGCGGTTCGTCCGGCGATGAGGTGTGGGGTGGAACCGGCAACGACACTCTGTCGGGCGGCGCCGGCATCGATAACCTGATCGGCGCCAATGGCAATGATTCGCTGTCGGGCGACGACGGCGACGATAGCCTCAATGGCGGCGACGGCGACGATACCGTCTTGGGTGGTGCCGGCAATGACCAGCTCTGGGGCGCCCAGGGCAATGATTCGCTGTCGGGCGGCGCCGGTGCCGATACCCTGAATTGCGGCGGCGGTACGGATACGATGACCGGGGGGGACGGCGACGACGCTTTCGTGGCCGATATGTGGTCGTACTTCAACGGCGTCACCATCACCGATTTCAGCGCCGGCGACTCTGTGGTCATTCGCAACGACGACCTTGTGAACACGTTCAACGGCGTGAGCGCGGGTGGCACACTCACGCACAACGGCTCTACGCTGAACCTCACCGGGGTGACGTCCGGTACGTGGAGCGCCTCCCTCAATGGGAACGACACCGTTCTGACCCTGGGGCCTTCCGATACGACTGCCCCCGTGTTCCAGAGCGCGACGGTCAGCGGCAAGACGCTGGTGCTGACCTATGACGAGGCCCTCGACGCCACCTCGATGCCGGCCGGCCTCAGCTTTTCGGTCATGGCGGGCAACACGCCGGTGCCGGTCGCTGGCGTTGCGATCGACGGCCCCGGCAAAACCGTCACCCTGACCTTGGGCACCGCCGTCACGGCCGGTCAAGCCGTCACCGTCGCCTATGACGCGGCCAGCAATCCGCCCACCAGCGTGATCCAGGATTCTGCCGGCAACGATGCGGCGACGCTCAACGCCACGGCGGTGACCAACAACACCCCGACCATCGACATCATGTCGAACTCCGTCAACATACCTTTGCCGTTCAGCGGCTACGTCGGGCAAACCTTCACGGCGACGGGAACCAGGCTGGAGAGCGCGTCGCTCCAGATGCAGCTTCCTCTTCTGCCTATCGCTTCAAGCTATCGCCTCCTTCTCACCGGCGTCAGCAACGTCGGCGGCGAGATCAACCCGACCACGGTGCTGTTCGAAAGCAACACATTCTCGGCGAACCTCAACCATATGGGGCCGGAGCGGTTCAACGTTTCGGTCAACTATGACGGCCTGACGGTCGGATCCCAGTATGCGATCATCCTCGACGGCGTGGTCGAGAACACGCCGCTGGGGAACGTGTTTTTCGATACGCCGGATGTTTACAGCGGCGGCATTGAGATCAGGGGCACTCACACAAACGGCAACACGCGGGAGCAGGATTTCGTGTCCAACTGGACCGAAGTGGCCGGCAGCGATTTCGCCGTCCAGATCACCATGTCCGGAACGGCGCCTCCCCCGCCTCCGTCGACGCCGGACCCGGCGCCCCCGAGCCCGACCACGGTTGATGGCGTTCCGGTGCAGACCGGTTCGGTGACCAACAGCGACGGCACGATCTCGCAGACGATCACGATCCCGGTGGTCACCGCCTCGCGCCCCGAGCAGGTCGGCAACAACACGGTGGCCGACATCCCGCTGGTCACCGGCGGCGGCGCCAGCCTGCTGACCGCCCAGGTGCCGACCGGCTTTGGCCTGACGGTGAGCGGCTCCGGCGCCCCCAAGGCGGCCGGCTCCTCGCTCAGCGACCTGGTCCGCGAGATCCAGACACGCACCACCGCCGGCTCGGCCGACCAGACCCAGCTCACCGGCGGCGGCTCCGGCTTCTTGCAGGGCCTGCCGGCCGACGCGCCCCTGCTGGTCCAGACCATCGTCCCGACCACCGCCCCCGGCGCCACCGCGCCGGGCACGCCGCTGGTCATCACCGGCACCCCGGCCGGCGCCGGGCCGCAGACCGCGCTGGTCATCGACACGCGCAACCTGCCCAGCGGCTCCGAAATCCAGCTGCAGAACGTCGAGTTCGCGGCGGTGATCGGCGCGGCGCGGGTGACCGGCGGCGAGGGCTCGCAGAGCGTCTGGGGCGACGGCGCGGCCCAGTACATCGTGCTGGGGGCGGACGACGACACGCTGCACGGCGGCGGCGGCGACGACTTCGTCGGCTCCAAGACCGGCAACGACGTGCTGTATGGCGACGAGGGCAACGACACCGTCCAGGGCGGCGAGGACTACGACACCCTGTTCGGCAACACGGGTACCGACCTTCTGTTCGGCAACACGGGCACCGACACCCTGTACGGCGGGCGTGACGCCGACACCGTGTACGGCGGGCGCGACAACGACCTGCTGTTCGGCGACCTGGGCGACGACAGCCTGATGGGTGACCTGGGCGACGACACCGTCATGGGCGGTGACCACAACGACCAGGGTTTCGGCGGCGATGGCAACGACCTGCTGGCCGGCAACATGGGGGCCGATCTTCTGTTCGGCAACATGGGCGCCGACACCTTGTACGGTGGGCGTGACGCCGACACCCTCCACGGCGGTCGCGACGACGATCTCTTGTTCGGCGATCTCGGCGACGACGTGCTGTTCGGCGGAAGCGGCAACGATACGTTGAGTGGAGGTGCCGGGGCCGACATCTTCGTGTTCGGCGAACATCACGATGCCGGGCTCGCCAGCGGCCATGACGTAATCATCGACTTCTCGGCGGCGGAAGGCGACCGGATCCGCTTGCGCAGCGGAGCGTCCTATGACCTGCGCGCCAATGCCGCGGGCGACGCGGTGATCGTCTTCTCCAACCAGGACGATCTGACGCTGCAAGGCATCAAACACGCCTCCCTGAACGGGAGCATCCCTGGAACCTGGTTCCTGTTCGGATAGGGGCGTCGGGGCCCGGCTCGCCGAGAGCGTTCGGCGAGCCGGGTTTCCATCCGGTTCAAACCCTCCGGCGCCTCGCGCGGCAAGCCGGCTTATGGGTTTACTCATAAATTGAGATACCCGACTAAGAGTGCCCAACAGAACCATTTCTGGACGAAGCGCCAGCAGATGAGGCTGGCGGCGATGTGGTGGAAGGCGGTGCAGATGTCGGCGCGCCGTTCGTAGCGGACGGCGAGGCGACGGAAGCGGGCGAACTAGTGGGGTGTAGAGCTGAAATGAAGAGTAGAGGCTGCGCATCTTGACGCGCGCGTCGTCAGTGGTGAACTGCCGGTTGAGGTGGGTGCCGGCGGCGGTGCGGGCATTCTCCCAGTATCGGACGTGGCGCTCCAGGGTGGCCT
>NZ_JAGINQ010000013.1 GCF_017876165.1 Azospirillum soli | reverse complement strand
GCAGATGGCCGTTATCTTCGGCGACCGGTTCGCAAGGGCGATGAACGCCTGAAACTGAAATCCGCCCCGCCGAGCACGAAATTCCGGATACTCCCAGAGCGCGTCGCCGCTCACAAGCGGGCCGATATCCTTGCTGCCTTTGAGACCGCGGGGATCCTTGTCCGCTTCCTCCCGCGCTACTCGCCCGACCTCTCGCCCATCGAGCCGGGCTGGGCCAAACTCAAAGGAATCCTGCGCGCCAAGGAAGCCCGCACCGTCAATGCCCTCAACGAGGAACTCGGCCCAGCCCTCAATGCAATCACCGCCACCGACGCCAAAGCGTGGTTCAAGCTATGCGGCTACCCGAATCTAAACTGAGCTGAAATTCGCTTTAACCCCGCCTTATTGACCTTGGCTTATTGGCCCCGGAACGCCCGCGCCAGCGCGGCGAAACCTGCGACGTCCACCTCCTCGGCGCGGGCGGTCGGCTCGATCCCGGCGGCGGCCAGCAGCGCCTCAGCGTCGCCAAGGCTCTTGAGGCTCTGACGGAGCATCTTGCGGCGCTGGCCGAAGGCGGCGGCGGTGACCTGCTCGACCGCCCGCCACTCCGCCGGTTCCCGGTTGACGCGCGGCGTCAGATGCACGACCGAGGAGTCCACCTTCGGCGGCGGCGTGAAGGCCTTGGCCGGCAGGTTGAACAGCACCTTCGCCTCCGTCCGCCACTGCGTGATGACCGACAGGCGGCCGTAGGCCTTGCTGCCCGGCTTGGCGACCAGACGGTCCGCGACCTCCTTCTGGAACATCAGCGTCAGGCTGACATATTCCTCGATTTTCGCCAGCCAGCCGATCAGCAGCGGGGTCGCCACGTTGTAGGGCAGGTTCGCCACGATGGCGCGCGGCGCCGGGGCGAGGTCCACTGGGTCAACTTCCAGCGCGTCCGACTCCACGATCCTCAGACGCCCGTTCGCCGCCTGCACCACGTCCTGCAAGGCGTCGATGAAGCGGTGGTCGCGCTCGATGGCGATGACCTGCTTCGCCTTGGTGGCGAGCAGCGCGCGCGTCAGTCCGCCGGGGCCGGGCCCGACCTCAATGGCGGTGACACCCGCCATATCCCCGGCCGAACGCGCAATGCGCCCGGTCAGATTGAGGTCGAGCAGGAAGTTCTGCCCCAGCGCCTTGCGGGCATCCAGCCCGAAACGGGCGATCACGTCGCGCAGCGGCGGCAGGGCGTGGGGGTCGAAAGCGGAATCGGCGTCGGTCATGGGGTCCTTATAGGACGCTCGACGTCAATCGTCACGGTCCGTCAATCGTCACGACGCTCGATACGGATTTCCGCCCGGCCGGTCAGCACGCCGACCAGAACCGCCACGACGATCAGCACCGGAAGGCCGATCGCCAGCGCCAGGAACAGCCCCGAGGTGATGAACAGAATCACCCCGACCGCGAGCCCCACGACAACCGCCGCCGCCACCGCCGTAAGCGCGTTTGAGACTTGCCGAGCCATACACCCTCGCTTATGTTTGGAGGGTAGGTGGCCGGGTCATTGACCCGACCACCTACCTGCTAGGTAATTTCAAGGGCGATGTGGAGCCGCACTCCCATCGCCCTTATCTTCACCCACAGGGTCAGACTCAGCTTTCGCATCGTCCTACCCTCCGAAACATCGGCAGCACCATTGCCGCCGATCCGCCATGATTAACGGTTGCAGCCGGCGTTGCCCATGCGTCGGAAAGTCTCGTCGGAAAGTCCCGCCGGACGCTCCTACTCTTCCAGCAGAAAGCCGCGCACCGCCGCGATCTGGTCTTCGGTCATCAGTGCCGGAGCATGCCCGGTGTGCGCGAACTCCACCACACGGGCCTTAGGGCCGCGCCGGGTCATCTGCTCCGCCGTTTCGGGCAGCAGTATGTCGGACGTAGCACCGCGCAGCACCAGAACCGGACAGCGGATGCGGTCCCAGATGGCCCACAGATCGACGTCGCCCATCGGCTGCGTCTTGAACGCCTCGGCGATCGCCGGATCGTAGGCGAGGCCGTAACGCCCATCCCCGCGCAGACGCGCGCTGTGCTCGGCCATGTGCCGCCACGCCTCGTCGGGCAGCCGGCCGAAGCCCATCAGGACGAAGCGCAGGTAGGATTCCACCGCCGGAATATCCTCGAACACCGGATCCTTGCCGACATAGTCGGCGATCCGCTGCAAGCCGGGCTTGGAAATGAACGGCCCCACGTCGTTCACGACCAGCCGGCGGATCGGGCTGTTCGGCTGGGCAGCCAGCATCATGCCGATCAGCCCGCCCATGGAAGTGCCGACCCAGTCCACCGCGTCCACGCCCAGCCGGGCGATCAGCGCCGCCATGTCCGCGCAATATTGCGGATAGCCGTAAAGCGTCGGCTCGGCGAGCCAGCCGCTCTTCCCCCGCCCCACCACGTCGGGGCAGGCGACCCGGTAATGATCCGCGAGGTCCAGCGCCAGCGCGTCGAAATCGCGCCCGTTGCGGGTCAGGCCGTGCACGCAGACCACCGTGCGCGCCGCGTCGTCGCGGCCCCACTGGGTATAGGCCACGCTGTGGAAACCGGCCGCGCTGAGGCCGAGGAAGCTGCGTTCGGACATCGGCACGGCGCGGTTTCTCCCCTAGTCTTGTAGCGTTCTAACCCCTGTTGGGCCGCGACAGGTCAGCCGCCTGACGGGCCAGCAACGGCGACGGTCCCGTCACTGCCGCATCGAACGGATGCGTGTCCGCGTCGTAGATGCGGCGGATGGAGCGCACGTAGTTCTGCGTCTCCTCGTAAGGCGGCACGCCCTTGTGACGGTCCACGGCACCTTCGCCCGCGTTGTAGCCGGCCAGGGCCAGAGTAACGTCTCCCTGGAAGTAGGCCAACAGCCAGCGCAGGTACTTGATGCCGCCCTTGACGTTCTCCGCCGGGTCGAAGACGTCGGTCACGCCGAACCGCTCCGCCGTGTCCGGGATCAGTTGCATCAGCCCGGCGGCCTCCTTCGGCGACACGGCGTCGGTGCGATAGGCGCTTTCCACTTGGATGACGGCCAGCACCAGCGCGGGGTCGAGGCCGTATTTCGGCGCCATCTCCTTGACGAGCTTGGCGATCTCGGCCGGCGGCGGGGCCAGCGCGCGCAGCGGGGCGGCGCCCGGCCGGCACCAGGGGCGGATGTGCCCCATCTGGCCCGGCACGTACTTGACCATCTTCTGCGCGTCCGGATGCCCGCGCGTCGCGGCGGCGCGCAGCCAGGCGGTGCCAACGCGCCGGTCGCGCGACACCCCCATGCCGAACAGGAAGCGCCGCGCCATGCGGTAGGCCGCGTTGGGGTCGCCCCGCTCCGCCGCGTCGCAGTCGCTGGCGCGGCTGCCGGCCGCACCACCCTGCTGCTGTTGCTGTATCGCCAGCGGCGACAGGACGCGCACCCCGTTCTCCACGCGCGCGGCCGTCCTGGGCGCTGTCGAGGGGCCAACGGAAGGGTTGTCGCCGCCGCGCACAACCACCGGCTGGTTCTTGGACTCGCCGGCTTGGACGGCGGGTGCCGCCAGCGCGACGAGGCAAGCCAGAGCCATGGATAAAACGCGCACGATCACCCCTGCCACCTTCCTTTGGACGGGAGGGATTATGCGGAAGTACGACCGACTCGGCAAGCACCTGCCCTTTCTACCCCTTTTTCGCGAACCGCCACGCCCAGCCGCGCACCGCCCGCGTCAGGCTCCGCGCCGCCTCCGCCACCCGGCGCCACGCCCGCAACACCGCCTGCCACGCCGGCAGGGCCTTCAGCCAGTCGAGCCAACGCACCACGCGGACATAGCCCCAAGCGAAAGCCGGGATGGTCAGTAGCTTGTCCCGGCTCATGTGGAACAGGCGCTCGACCAAGGTGATCTTCAGAACCTCGGCGGTGCCGATGACCACCACCCCTTCCAGCGCGTGGCCGGTTCCCATCAGATAGAGGCCGAGCGGCTTGGCCGGTTCCAACACCACCAGCGGCACCAGGAACAGCACCAGCGTCGGATAAGGACCCAGCCCAGCCACCCACCGGGCCACCCTGGCGAAGACCGGCCAGCTGCCAACCCAGGCGGCGAACGGCCGGATCACGCCAAAGACCACAGCGTCGATGAGGAAATACAGCACCGCCACCGTCGTCACGACGGGGCGCAGCACCCAATGCCTGACCCAGTGCTTCTCAGACCGTTCGGAAGACCGGAGCATCGCTCCTCCATTCAGGGTATCGGCTACGCCTTTTTATAGTTCAGGCGGACCTTTGGGCAGGTTGGGCGGCGCGCCCGCTTCGCCTATGTAACACCTCTGAGTAAGCGAAACCCTTGTTCTCTTTTCCTGTATTCGCGCCCGACCGTGCCTGGACACTACGACCCACTCCTCGTCGCGCTCTCCATCGTCGTTGCCACCTTCGGCAGCTACGTGGCGCTTGATCTCGCCTCGCACGCCAGGGAGGCGCGGCGCCGGCCCGGCGTCTGGCTCGGCGGCTCCGCGGTCGCCATGGGGGCCGGCATCTGGTCGATGCATTTCATCGGCATGCTGGCCTTCCGCACGCCAATGCCGGTCACCTACGACATCGGCCTCACGACACTGTCCTTTCTGCTGGCCGTGGCGGTGTCGGGCGCCGGCCTGTTTGCGGTCGCCCGCAACATCCCCCGGCGCCTCACCCTGCCCATCGCCGGAACGCTCACCGGGCTCGGCATCGTATCGATGCATTATGTCGGCATGGCGGGCATGCAGATGCCGGGGAGCCTCGCCTACGACACGACGCTGGTCGGCGCGTCGGTGGCCATCGCCATCGCCGCCTCCACCGCCGCGCTGTGGCTCGCCTTCCGCACCGCCAGCCCGCTTCAGCGCTTCGCGAGCGCCCTGGTCATGGGTCTGGCGGTCGTCAGCATGCACTACACGGGTATGGCCGCAGCCAGCTTCCTCGAACCGCACCCGCATATGATGCCACTGGACGGCAGCATGGTCCTGTCCACCCCGCTGCTCGCCGTCGGAACGGGCGCGGGAACGATCCTGCTGCTGTCGCTGGCGCTCGCCTCCGCCCTGCTCGACCGGCGGCGCGTGGCGGAACGGTCGGAACTGCAGGAGGCCCGCTACCGCTCCATCGTGGACACGGCGGTGGACCCGATCGTGGTCATCGACGAAGAAGGGACCATTCATTCCTACAACCGCGCCGCCGAAGCCACCTTCGGCTACGGCGCGGAGGAGGCGGTCGGCGCCAACGTCCGCCTGCTGATGCCGGAACCGCACCGGACCGCCCACGACGGCTACATGGCCCGCCACCGAGAAACCGGCGAGCGGCGCATCATCGGCGTCGGGCGGGAGGTCGAGGGCCGGCGCAAGGATGGCTCCACCTTTCCGCTGGAACTGTCAGTTGCCGAATGGCGCGCTGGGGGGCGGCGCTTCTTCACCGGCATCATGCGCGACATCACGGCGCGCAAGGCCGCCGAGGACGCGTTGCGCCGCGCCAAGGAGGAGGCCGAGCGCGCCCGCGAGGAAGCCCTGGCCGCCAAGGACCGCGCCGAACGCGCCGACATGGCGAAGACCAAGTTCCTGGCCGCCGCCAGCCACGACCTGCGCCAGCCCATTCAATCGCTGTTCTTCTTCGCCCACGCTCTGTCCGACAAGCTGAACGGGCATCCCGCCTCCCCCCTGCTGGCGAGCATGAGCGAATCCCTGAACGGCCTGCGCACCTTGCTCGACAGCCTGCTGGACGTGTCGAAGCTCGACGCCGGCGTGGTCAGCCCCAGCGTGACCGAATTCGCCCTCGGCCCCATGCTGGAGCGGCTGGCCGGTGAGTACGCCCCGCGCGCGGCGGAGGCCGGCCTCACGCTGCGCCACGTGCCGACCAACCGCTGGACCCGCAGCGACCCGGCCCTGCTGGAGCGCATCCTGCGCAACCTGATCGAGAACGCCATCCGCTACACCGAGCGTGGCCGCATCCTGATCGGCTGCCGCCCGTCCGGTTCCGACCTGCGGATCGACGTTCTCGACACCGGCATCGGCATTCCCGAGGACCAGCGGGAGGAGATCTTCAAGGAGTTCACCCAGCTCGCCAACCCGGAGCGCGACCGGCGCAAGGGCCTCGGCCTCGGTCTCGCCATCGTGCGGCGCCTCGCCGGTCTGCTCGACCACACCGTCACGCTCCATTCGACGGCCGGACAGGGCAGCCGCTTCTCGCTGACGGTGCCGACGGTCGCCGCGCGTGCGGCGCCCAAGACCTGCCGCCCCGCCAACCAGCCGGCCTCCGGCAAGGGCTTGATTGTCGTGGTCGAGGACGACGCCATCATCCTGCTCAGCGTCCGGGCGCTGCTGGAGGAATGGGGGTACGAGGTGGTCGCCGCCATGTCCTCCGACGAGGCCATCAGCACGCTGACCAGCCTCGGCCAACGCCCGGACATGATCCTCGCCGACTACCGCCTGCGCGAAGGGCGTACGGGCCTTCAGGCGATCCGCGACATCTTCGGCGTGTGCGGCGTCCGCGTCCCGGCCGTGGTCCTCACCGGCGACACCGACCCCGCCCGCATCGCGGAGGTCCAGCAAAGCGGCTACCGCCTGCTGCACAAGCCGGTGTCCCCGGACCTGCTGCGCGACGTGCTGTCCTCCGCGGCTTGACCGCCCCATCCGTTGGTTCCATCCGGCCCGGAATCACGGTCGATGCAGCATGGCGCGCGCCGTGGTGAGAACGGCGCGCGTGATGTCGGCAAGGGTGCTGCTCGCGATGCGGCTTCGCTGCCAGAACAGCGGGACGTCCAGCGGTTGGTCCGGCACCAGTTCGACCAGCCGCCCGTCGCGCACGTGTTCGGCGACCAGCGTTTCCGGGTTCATCCCCCAGCCGAGGCCGGCCAGTGCCGCGTCGATGAAGGCCTGGGACGAGGGCAACCAGTGGCTGGGCGACGGGATCTCCGTTCCGAAGACCTGCCGTGTCCACAGCGTCTGCAACCGATCCTTGCTGTTGAAGGTCAGGCGCGGCGCGTGCGCGAAGGATTCGGCATCCAGTTCCCCGGAGAAATGCCGGCTAACGAACGCCGGGCTGGCGGTTGCGATGTAGCGCAACGCGCCCAGCGGTGTGCTGTCGCAGCCCTGCACCGGCTTCGCGCTGGCCGTCACCGCCGCCAGGACTTCGCCCCGGCGCAGCCAATCGGCGCTGTGCTCCTGATCGTCCAAGACAAGGTCGAACAGGCAGTCCCGCGTTTCAGCCATGGCGGCGACAAACCATGTGGCGAGGCTGTCCGCGTTCACCGCGATGCGCACGGTCACCGGCGGCCCGGTGTGCTGGAAGCCCGGAAAGTCGCGGCGCAGTTCGCTTTCCAGCAGAGTCACCTGCTCAACATGCTGGCACAGGCGCAGCCCCGCCGGGGTGCCGGCGCAGGGGGTACCGCGCACCACCAGGATCGTCCCAAGCCTTTCTTCTAGAAGCTTCACGCGCTGGGACACGGCCGAAGGGGTGACGTGAAGCTGCTGCGCGGCCCGTTCGAAACTGCCGGTGCGGACCACAGCCGCCAAGGCGGCGAGCAGGGCATAATCCAACATGGATTAGCGTTCCTTAACTCAGCGAAGAATCTTTAATCACTCTAATCTCGCCGACCATGGTAGCGGAAGCGCCTCCGACAACGAGGTGCCCGCCATGCTGTCCGCTTTCGTCCCCGGCCTCCTTCTGGGCCTCAGCCTGATCGTTGCCATCGGCGCGCAGAACGCCTTCGTGCTTCGCCAGGGATTGCGCGGCGAGCACATCCTGGCGATCTGCCTGACCTGCGCGATCTCGGACGCCGTGCTGATCCTGGCGGGCGTTGCCGGCTTCCATCAGGCCAGCGACTGGGTGCCGTGGCTCGAAACCGCGACACGCTATGCTGGCGCGGCCTTCCTGTTCGCCTACGGTCTGCGCAGCTTCTGGGCGGCGGCACGCTCGGCAGACGCGCTGGCACCGGCGAACAGCGTTCCGGCCGGTCTCGGCCCGACGCTGGCGACCTGTCTGGCGCTGACGTGGCTCAATCCGCACGTCTACCTGGACACCGTGGTGCTGGTCGGCTCCGTGTCTACGCAGTTTACCTCGGGCAAGGGCGCCTTTGCCCTTGGGGCGATGACCGCGTCCTTCCTGTTCTTCTTCTCGCTGGGCTACGGCGCGCGTCTGTTGCGGCCGGTCTTCGCACGCCCCGGCGCGTGGCGGGTGCTGGAGGTGGGCATCGGCGTCGTCATGTGGACCATCGCCGCAACGCTGGTGGGCCAAGCTTGATGCTGGTTTCACGTCCGGAGCAATCGGGTGAAAAGCACCGCGTCCAGAATTGGGACATGCATTGCATGCATAACAACAGGCAACGCCTAGCGCTTATCCGCTCGAACACCATCTTTGAAAGGTGTTTCCTGCCGGAGCCGGGATGATCCGCCGCGCCATAACCCGCACCATTGTCGTCATCCTCGCCATCGTGGCGCTCGTGGTTCTGGTCCCCGCGCTGGGGGCGGGCGGCTTCCTGCTGTGGATGCGGGAGCAGATGCCGGTCCACAGCGGCACCGCCACCCTGCCCGGCCTCGACAACCCGGTGGAGGTGCTGCGCGACCGCAACGCCGTCCCGCACATCTTCGCGGCGACGGAGAAGGACGCCTATTTCGCGCTGGGCTACGTCCACGCGCAGGACCGGCTGTGGCAGATGGAGACCATGCGCCGCAGCGGCGCCGGCCGCCTGTCGGAGCTGGTCGGAACCCGCTTCGGCGACTTCGCCCTGCGGCTCGACCGCTCCATGCGGACGCTCGGCGTCTACCGGCGAGCGGAGGCCATCTACGATACGCTGCCGCCCGACGTGCGGGCCACCTTCGACGCCTACGCGGCGGGGGTGAACGCCTATCTGGAGAACCGGACCGAGGCGCTGCCCATCGAGTTCCAACTTCTTCGCCACACGCCGGAACCCTGGCGCCCGGCCGACAGCCTCGTCTGGGGCAAGCTGATGGCGCTTCAGCTCTCCGGCAACTCGGCGGACGAGCTGTTCCGGGCACGCGCCCTGCAAAAGCTTACGCCGGAGCAGGTGCAGGACCTGTTCCCGACCGACCCGCCGGGCACGCCCGTGACCCTGGCCGCCGAACTCCAGGACATGGACCTGAAGTCCGCGCTGGCCGCCCTGCCCAACCTCGGCTTCAACACGGCCTCCAACGAATGGGCGCTGTCCGGCGGCCGCACGACGACCGGCAAGCCGATCATCGCCAACGACCCACATCTGGGGCTCGACGCGCCGATCCTCTGGTATCTGGCCCGCATCGTCACCCCGGCCCACAGCATCGCCGGCGGCACGGTGCCGGGCATCCCGCTCCATGTCCTCGGCCACAACACCCGCGTCGCCTGGGGCTTCACCACCACCCACAGCGACACCCAGGACCTGTTCATCGAGAAGATCGACCCGCAGGACCCGACCCGCTACCTGACGCCGGACGGCCCGCAGCCCTTTGCCACCCGGACCGAGATCATCCGGATCGCCGGCCAGCCTGACGAGGTGCTGACCGTGCGGGAAACCCGCCACGGCCCGGTCCTGACCTCGCCGGACACGGCGGGCGTCGCTCCGGAAGGCCATGTGCTGGCCCTGGCCTTCACCGGGCTGAACGCCAAGGACACCTCGGCCGAGGCGCTCTACCGCCTGAATCACGCCGCCGACGCCGGGGCGGTGCGCGAGGCGCTGTTCCTGCACACCGCGCCCCAGCAGAACATCGTCTACGCCGACACGTCCGGGACCATGGGCTTCCTCTCCCCGGCGCTGGTGCCGGTGCGTCGGGCCGGCGACGGCCGCGTTCCGGTGCCGGGCTGGACCGGAGAGCATGACTGGACCGGCTATATCCCCTTCGACGCGCTGCCGCAGGCGGTCGATCCGCCATCCGGCCAGTTCGTCAACGCCAACAACGCCGTGGTCGGCCCCAACTACCCACACTTCCTGGGCGCCGACTGGCCCGACCCGTCCCGCGCCAAGCGGATCGAACAGATGCTCGGCACCGGCCGCCACACTGTGGAGGCCGTGGTTGCCCAGCAGTTGGACAGCGTGTCCCTGCCGGCCCGCGATCTGCTGCCCCTGATGCTCAAGGTCCCCGTGGACAGCGGCCCGGTGGCCGAGGCCGTCAACCAACTGAAGGGCTGGGACGGCAGCATGAAGCGTGACCGGCCGGAGCCGCTGATCTTCGAATGGTGGCTGCGCGAGCTGGTCCGCACCCTTTTCGCCGACGAGTTGGGCGACATCTTCGCCGGCTACTGGGACCTGCGCCCGCGCGCCGTCCAGAACGTTCTGACCAAGGCACCGCAGTGGTGCGACGACGTGACCACGCCGGCTCGGGAGACCTGCACGGACGCCCTGTCCGCCTCCCTCAAGGCGGCGTTGGCCCAGATCGAGCGGCGCCACGGCCCCCATGTCGTCGCGTGGCGCTGGGGATGGGAGCACAAGGCCGAACTCAATCATCGCCTGCTCGGCCGCGTGCCGCTGCTGAAGGAGCTGTTCGACCTGTCCATCGAGACCGACGGCGGCGCCTTTACCGTGAACCGGGGTACCACCCGCATCCGCGACCCGCAGAACCCCTTCGCCCACGTCCACGGCGCCGGCTTCCGCGCCGTCTACGACCTCGCCAATCTCGGCAACTCCCGCTTCATCATCGCCACCGGTCAGTCCGGCAACCCGCTCTCCCCTCACTGGGGCGATCTGGTGCGGAACTGGCGCGACGGCGCCACCCTGCGCCTGACCGGCGACCGTGGCACCCTGGAGGCGGCGGGCGCCAAGGTGCTGACGCTCACCCCCCGCGACCTTCGGACCTCATCATGACGACCGTCACACTGGACGATGTCCGCGCCGCCGCCGGACGCCTCGCCGGCCTGATCCCCACAACGCCGGCCGAGCCGTCGCCGCGCCTGTCGGAGATGACCGGCTGCTCCCTGGTTTTGAAGCTGGAGAACCAGCACCTCACCGGCTCCTTCAAGGAGCGGGGCGCCCTGAACAAGCTGCTGTCCCTGGGCGAGGCCGAACGCCAGGCCGGCGTCATCGCCATGTCGGCCGGCAACCACGCCCAGGCCGTGGCCTGCCACGCCAGCCGCCTCGGCATCCGCGCCACCATCGTGATGCCGAGCTTCACCCCCTTCACCAAGGTCGAACGCACGGAGAGCTTCGGCGCCAAAGTCGAGTTGCACGGCGACACGCTCAGCGACGCCGCCGCCTTCGCCCATGACCTCGCCCAGCGGGAGGGGCTGATCTTCGTCCATCCCTACGACGACCCGCTGGTCGCCGCCGGCCAAGGCACCGTCGCGCTGGAATTGCTGGAGGCCGCCCCCAACCTCGACACGCTGGTCGTGCCCATCGGCGGCGGCGGCCTGATCGGCGGCATGGCCGTGGCCGCCAAAACGCTGAAGCCGGCCATCCAGGTCATCGGCGTCGAATGCGCCATGTACCCGTCCATGAAGCAGACGCTGGCCGGCCAACCAGTGTCCTGCGGTGGCGCCACCATCGCCGAGGGCATTGCCGTCAAGGCGCCGGGCGCCGTCACCCTGCCGCTGGTCCGCCAATATGTGGATGATGTGGTGGAGGTCGGCGAGCAAAGGCTGGAGGAGGCCGTCTACCGCCTCGCCACCGTCCAGAAGCTGGTCGCCGAAGGGGCCGGCGCCGCGGCGCTGGCCGCCGTCTTCGACGATCCCGGCCGCTTCGCCGGCAAGCGGGTGGGCATCGTGGTGTCCGGCGGCAACATCGACCCGCGCATCCTGGCGCAGGTTCTCATGCGCGGCCTGGTCTACGAGGGGCGCATCGTCCGCGTCCGCATCGGCATCACCGACGCCCCCGGCGCTCTGGCCCGCGTGGCCCGCCTGCTCGGCGAGGCCGGCGCCAACATCGTGGAGGTCCACCACCAGCGCCTGTTCCACGACGTGCCGGTCAAGATGGCCGAGATCGACGTGGTCCTGGAAACGCGCGACCGCACCCACGTCCAGCAGCTCGTCGCCAAGCTGCATGAGGCCGGCTTCCCGACCGAACTGATGACCGAAGTGTCCTGAAGACGCTTACGGCAGCTGCGCGTAGCCGCCCCGGAAATACAGCAGCGGCTTGCCCTCGGCCGTGACGGCCAGCCGGCGCACGCGGCCCAGGATCAGCACATGGTCGCCGCCCTCGTAGACGTGCTCGCGGTCGCATTCCAGGTTGGCGAGGCAGCCGGTCAGGATCGGCACGCCGCTGTCCCAGCGCTCCACGCCCACCCCTTCCCAGCGCTCCTGCAGATCGCGCTTGGAGAAGCGCACCGACAGGTCCGCCTGAGCTTCCGCCAGGACGTTGATCGCGAAGGACTTGGCCGTCGTGAACGCCTCGAACGACATGGCCGCGCGGCCCAGGCAGAACTGGACCAGCGGCGGTTCCAGCGACACCGACGAGAAGGAATTCACGGTCACGCCGATCGGCTCCCCGTCCGGAGCGATGGTGGTGACGACGGTGATGCCGGTGGCAAAGCAACCGAGGGCGTTGCGGAACGCCCGAGAATCGAAGGTCATGGCGGCCTGTGTTGGCTCGACGGTGCGGAAGTCCAGCGGGCTTAACCCACCCGGCCCTTTGGCGCAAGCCGGATCTCTCGGACAACAACCGGGTGTCCGGTCCATTGCATTAAAGGGTTCTTAAGGATGAACGGACACCATTCCCCGGTTGAACGTTCGGGCGCGTTTCGACGGGCGCCTCCGGTCTTTGGGAACGGGATCCGTAGGGAGCAATGGCCGCCAATCCAGCCGGCAAAGAACAGCCGATCATCATCAAGAAGAAGAAGGGCGGGCACGGCGGCCACCATGGCGGCGCGTGGAAGGTGGCCTATGCCGACTTCGTGACCGCGATGATGGCGTTCTTCCTGCTGCTGTGGCTGCTGAACGTCACCACGTCGGACCAGCGCAAGGGCATCGCCGATTATTTCTCGCCCGTGTCGGTCAGCCGCGAATCCTCCGGTTCCGGCGGCATGCTGGGTGGCCGCACCATCACGGCGCCGGGCGCGCAGATCTCTCCGTCCTCGCCCATTTCAGCCGACGTGCCGGTGTCCGGCCCGCCCGGCTATTCGGCGCAGGAGACGGATGACGCCGCCGACCCGACCGAAGCCTCCGTCGCCGAGCAGAAGCCCAACGAGAACCGCCAGGAGTACCAGAAGCGGCTGGAGGAACAGGCCAAGCAGCTGGGCATCCCCAACCAGAAGCCGGGCGAGCGGCTGGGCGATTTCGCGGAACGCGTGAAGGAAGGCGCCGAGAAGCTGCAACAGGCCCAGAACGAGGCCAAGCAGTTCCAGCAGGCCGCCACCGAGATCCGCCAGGCCATCCAGTCGGTCCCGGAACTGGAACCGCTGGCCCAGAACCTGATGATCGACCAGACGCCGGAAGGCCTGCGCATCCAGATCGTGGACCAGGACCGCGTCTCCATGTTCCCCGGCGGTTCCGGCCAGATGTACCCGCAGACGCGCCAGCTCGTCATGCAGGTCGCCAAGGCGCTGAACAAGCTGCCGAACAAGCTGTCGATCAGCGGCCACACCGACGGCACCCCCTTCCCCGCCGGCTCGGGACGCGACAACTGGGACCTCTCGGCCGAACGCGCCAACGCCACGCGCCGCGCGCTGGTCGCCGGCGGTATCCCGGAGAATCGAATCCAGGACGTCGTCGGCCGCGCCGACCGCGACCTGCTGGTGCCCGACCAGCCGGGCAGCCCGCGCAACCGCCGCATCAGCATGGTTCTGCTGCGCGAGACGCAATCTTCGCCGTAAGCCGATACCAAAGCCGCTTCGACCACGGCACCTAAGCGTTAGTTCCTGTCGGCCTTACTCCTCAATTCTTGTTTTTGTGGTGCGCCGCACAACAGTTCGGACGTTTGCCCCTGTTCAAAACGCGAAGTGCTGGTTCATACTTCCCCAGACACCGATCCAGACGGCATCGGTCTTTGTGAGCGTAAGCTGCGGGGGAGTCTGTGAGCGTACCCGAGGGCAAGGCGACTGACCTTTTGTCATCTTACGATCCCGGCCTGTACCACGACGAATTGTTCGGAGGCCATGACTGTCCCGCCGAACATGCGGCGCTGATCCGGCAAAGGCTGGCCGGGCTGGATTTCGCGGAACTGCTGCGGCGCTCCCAGGACGCGGAGCGGGAACTCTACAACCTCGGCATTACCTTCCTGGTCTATTCGGACAAGGACGCGGTGGACCGCATCCTGCCTTTCGACATCGTGCCGCGCGTCATCTCCGCCAGGGAATGGGCGCATCTGGAGGCCGGCATCAACCAGCGCGTCACCGCGCTGAACCTGTTCCTCCACGACATCTATCACGACCAGAAGATCCTGAAGGACGGCGTCATCCCGGCCGATCTCGTGCTGGGCAACGGGAACTTCCGGCCGCAGATGGTCGGGCTGGACGTGCCCTTCGACACCTACATCCACATCATGGGCGTGGACCTCGTCCGCGACCGCCACGGCACCTTCCGCGTGCTGGAGGACAACGGGCGCGTGCCGTCCGGCGTGTCCTACGTGGTGGAAAACCGCCACATGATGCAGCGGGTCTTCCCCGACCTGATGCAGGACATCGGCATCCGGCCGGTGGACAATTACGGCCACAAGCTGCTGGACGCGATGATGGAGATCGCGCCGCAGGACATCGGCGACCCGCAGGTCGTCCTGCTGTCGCCGGGCACCTACAACTCCGCCTATTTCGAGCATATCTTCCTGGCGCGCGAGATGGGCGTGCCGCTGGTCGAGGGCCGCGACCTCGTGGTCGAAAACGACCGCGTCTACATGAAGACGACCAACGGTCTGGCGCGGGTCGACTCCATCTACCGCCGCATCGACGACGCCTTCCTCGACCCCAGGGCCTTCAACCCGGACAGCATGCTGGGCGTGCCCGGCATCATGGAGGCCTACCGCAAAGGCAACGTGGCGCTGGCCAACGCGGTCGGCACCGGCGTCGCCGACGACAAGGCGGTCTATTGCTACGTGCCGCGGATGATCAAATACTACCTGGACCAGGAGGCGATCATCCCCAACGTGGACACGCGCATCTGCCGCGAGCCGGACGCGCTGCAATACACGCTGGACAACTTGGACAAGCTGGTGGTCAAGCCGGTCGGCGAGGCTGGCGGCTACGGCATCACCATCGGCCCGCGCGCCAGCACGGAACAGCTGTCGGAGTGCCGGGAGAAGCTGCTGGCCGATCCCGCCAACTACATCAGCCAGCCGGTCGTCGATCTGTCGGTCTGCCCGACCGTGACCGAGGACGGCATCGAGCCGCGCCACGTCGATCTGCGCCCCTTCGCCATCACCGGAAAGAACACCTGGGTGCTGCCCGGCGGGCTGACCCGCGTGGCGTTGAAGAAGGGCACGCTGATCGTCAATTCGTCCCAGGGCGGCGGCTCGAAGGACACCTGGGTTCTTGAACGTGGGGTGCTGGAAGGGGGCGCATCGTGAACCTGCTCGCCCGTTACGCCGAGTGCATCTTCTGGATGGCGCGCTACATGGAACGCGCCGAGAACCTCGCCCGCATCCTCGACGTGCACGAGACTTTCGCGCGCGACACGCGCGGAGCCACCAACTGGTTCTCCATCGTCCAGCTGAACGCCGACGAGAAGGACTTCTTCAGCCGCCACGACCGGCCGACGGCCGAGGCGGTCGTGCACTACTACATGTTCGACACGCAGCACCCGAACTCGCTGATTTCCATGCTGCGCATGGCGCGGGAGAACGCCCGCACGCTGCGCCCCTGGATCTCGACCGAGATGTGGACGCAGATCAACGTGTTCCACAACAAGCTGCTGGAGATGAACGGCAAGGACGTGGCCCTGCCCAACCTGTCCAAGCTGTGCACCTGGATCAAGGAGGAGTGCCAGACGCACACCGGCATCACCGAGGGCACCTTCTACCGGGATCAGGGCTGGTACTTCTACCAGCTGGGCAAATACATCGAGCGGGCCGACCAGACCACGCGCCTGCTGGACATCAAGTACCACACGCTGCTCCCCTCCCCGATCGAGGTCGGCTCGACGCTGGACGTCAGCCAGTGGACCACCGTGCTCCGCTCCACCGCCGGCTATCACGCCTTCCGGCGTGTCTACCCGCGCGGCATGTCGCCCACGACGGTCGCCGGCTTTATGATGTTCAACGAAGGCTTCCCGCGTTCCGTTGTGATGTGTGTGCGACAGATCGACGGCCTCTTGACCCGCCTCAAGTCGCGCTACAATTTGCGCGGAGGGAACGAGGCGATGGAAAAGGTCGACGAGCTGCTGGGGGCGTTGCTCTCACGGCCGATCGAGGTCATCATCCGTGACGGCCTGCACGAGTACCTGGATTGGGTGCAAGGGCAGCTGTGCGGCGTGACGGACGAGATCGGGCGTGCCTTCTTCGGCCAGGACACCGTCGTCGTCGCCCAAACCCAGTCGCAGTAGACCCAGTCGCAACAGATCCCAGCCGCAACAGCCGGACTCCATGTCGGTCATACAGCCGCAACACCGCCCGCTTCAGCAGTTCTTCCGGTCGGGGCCGATGCCCTGCCCCTACCTGCCGGGCAAGGTGGAGCGAAAGCTGTTCACCCGGCTGCTGGGTCCCTATTCGGCGGAGGTCAATTCCACCCTGTCGCG
Organism: Azospirillum soli; assembly: GCF_017876165.1. Lineage (GTDB taxonomy): Bacteria > Pseudomonadota > Alphaproteobacteria > Azospirillales > Azospirillaceae > Azospirillum > Azospirillum soli. Next base: position 185,043 of record NZ_JAGINQ010000013.1, on the reverse strand, counting down.
CGCCGGCTTCCGGCGCAGCCACGACATCGTCTACCGGCCGGTTTGCCCGAACTGCCATGCCTGCGTGCCCGTGCGCATCCCCGTGGCGGCCTTCGAGGCAAGCCGGTCGCAAAAGCGCGTGGCGCGCATCAACCAGGACCTCACCGTCCGCGAGGCGCCCGCCATCGCCACCGCCGAGCAATACCGGCTGTTCGCCAATTACCAGAACTCCCGCCATGGGGAGTCGGACATGGCCCGCATGGCGATGGGCGATTTCGCCGCCATGATTGACGAGGGGCACGCCGACACCAGCCTGTTCGAGGCGCGGGACACGGACGGCCGGCTGGTCGGCTGCATGCTGACCGACCGTCTGGGCGACGGCTTTTCCGCCGTCTACAGCTTCTACGACGCCCGGCAGGACCGGCGCAGCCTGGGCACCTTCCTGATCCTCAGCCTGATTGAGCGCGCGCTGGCGGAAGGATTGCCCTACGTCTATCTCGGCTACTGGATCGAGCAGAGCCGCAAGATGGCCTACAAGGCCAAGTTCCGTCCTTTGGAAGCCCTGGGCCGCGACGGCTGGTATCGTCTGCCGGACGAGACTGCCCGCTGAGTGGGCATATCAGGACAATCCCGTACAAGCGCTTTCAAACTCTTGCAAACCAGGAACCTCCTGAGGAATATTGCCGCCGAAATCGCTCTTTGGTGTTACCATTTAAGTCAATATAGACGTCGGGACCTACCGGCGCCGCATGGCAACAATAAGGGGCAGAGCGGGCACCGTCCCGTTCAGGCAACAGGGAGGTTCTCCGTTGAGATTCCTGCTTCGAATCAGCGGGCTGATCGATGCTGTCAATGACGGCATCGGCAAGCTCGTCTATTGGCTCGTTCTGGCCGCGGTTCTGGTCAGCTCGGTCAACGCCGTGGTCCGTTATACATTCAACACCAGCTCCAACGCGTGGCTGGAGCTGCAATGGTATCTGTTCGCGGCCATCTTTCTTCTGTGCTCAGGCTATACGCTCCTGCGCAACGAACACATCCGCATCGACATCATTGTGGGCCGCTTTTCCAAGCGCGTCCAGGCGGCGGTGGACATTTTCGGGATCCTGTTCTTCCTCTTCCCGATGGCAATCCTGATCATGTGGCTGTCCTGGCCGATGTTCATGGATTCCTTCCGCACCAACGAGATGTCGAGCGACGCCGGCGGCCTGATCCGCTGGCCCGCCAAGCTTCTGGTCCCGGTCGGTTTCTTCCTGCTGAGCGCGCAGGGCGTTTCCGAGCTGATCAAGCGGATCGCCTTTCTGGCCGGGGCCATTGACCAGCCCGGCGAGAAGATGCACAGCCACTAAGACCGGGGACCTCACATATGGCTGAGCTGCTTACCGCCAACATGGCGCCACTGATGTTCGTGGCGCTTGTTGCCTTCCTTCTCATGGGTTTCCCGGTTGCCTTCGCGCTGGCCGCGAACGGCCTCGTCTTCGGCCTGATCGGCATCGAACTGGGCCTGCTGACCCCAGCGCTGTTCCAGGCCCTGCCGGAGCGCGTCTTCGGCATCATGCGCAATGACACGCTGCTGGCGATCCCGTTCTTCACCTTCATGGGCCTGATCCTGGAGCGATCCGGCATGGCCGAAGATTTGCTCGACACCATCGGGCAGCTGTTCGGTCCGTTGCGCGGCGGTCTGGCATACGCGGTGATCTTCGTCGGCGCTCTGCTCGCCGCGACGACCGGCGTGGTGGCCGCCTCGGTCATCTCCATGGGCCTGATTTCGCTGCCGATCATGCTGCGCTACGGCTATGACCGGCGCATAGCCACCGGCGTCATCGCGGCGTCGGGCACGCTGGCCCAGATCATCCCGCCCTCGCTGGTGCTGATCGTGCTGGCCGACCAGCTGGGCCGTTCGGTCGGCGACATGTACGCCGGCGCGATGATTCCGGGTCTGGTGCTGACCGGCCTGTACGCCGGCTACATCCTGATCATGACCATCGTGAAGCCCGAATGCGCCCCGGCCCTGCCGCCGGAAGCCCGGACGCTGCGCGGCTTCAACCTTCTGTTCCGCGTGCTCACCTCCCTGGTGCCGCCGCTGGTCCTGATCTTCCTCGTGCTGGGCACCATCTTCCTCGGCATCGCCACGCCGACGGAGGGCGGCGCCATGGGTGCGGCGGGCGCGCTGATCCTGGCCTTCGCCAAGCGCAAGCTGAGCTTCTCCCTGCTGAAGCAGGCGATGGACACGACGGCGAAGCTGTCGTCCTTCGTGCTGTTCATTCTGATCGGTTCGACGGTCTTCGGCCTGGTGTTCCGCGCGGTCAACGGAGACCTCTGGGTGGAGCATCTGCTGACCAGCCTGCCGGGCGGCGAGCTGGGCTTCCTGATCGTCGTCAACATCATGGTCTTCCTGCTGGCCTTCTTCCTCGACTTCTTCGAGCTGGCCTTCATCATCGTGCCGCTGCTCGGGCCGGTCGCGGACAAGCTGGGCATCGACCTGATCTGGTTCGGCGTGCTGCTGGGCGTCAACATGCAGACCTCCTTCATGCACCCGCCCTTCGGCTTCGCGCTGTTCTTCCTGCGCAGCGTCGCGCCACGCGAGGACTACAAGGACAAGATCACCGGGAAGATCATCGCCAAGATCACCACCGGCCAGATCTACTGGGGTGCCGTGCCCTTCGTGGTCATCCAGCTGATCATGGTCGCTCTGGTGATCGCCTTCCCTGAAATGGTCCTGTCGGGCCTGAACCGGGGCGAACCGGTGGACATCGACAACATCCAGATCGAGATCCCGCAGTTCGAGAGCGAACCGCCGCCGCCCTTCCCCAGCGGCGAGGAGAACGACCCGAACGCCGACTTGATGAAGCAGTTGCAGCAAAACCAATAACGCAACCGCCAAAACGCAAAGCCCTCTCTCCGGAATGGAGAGAGGGCTTTTCTTTTGGCCATTCGTCCAAGAGGCCTGAAGTTTCATCGATTGTGAACCCAGCCACAGCCGGAAAGACACGGCATCCACTAAACAGGGTGCAGCGGTATAGACCGCCTCGAAAACTCTCTCAAAGCAGCAGGGAATCATCATGAAGGGAACAACGCGCTTGATTCTGATCGCCCCGGTTCTGGTGTCGATCTTCATCGGTTCCGTTCAGGCCGCGTCGCTTCCGACATCTCGGCTCATCCCCGTTCCCACATACAAGGGGCCGACCAGGATTTGCACATTGGTTCAAACCAGCGCTGGTTGGTACAACCCCTGCACCGGCGCGACCATCCCGTTCTTTGGATAGGTTCTTGACAGACCATGCAAACGAAAAAGCCCCGCTTGCGCGGGGCTTTTCCTGGGGGACAAAAGACGGTGCCGGTTCTTACTTCTTCGGCGGAGGAGCCGAGAAGACGAAGTTGTCGAAGGTGTTCTCGGCGACGCGGAACCACAGGTACTCCTCGTCACGGAACTTGCGCCACTGCTCGTAGACCTTGCGGAACTTCTCGTTCCGGGCAGCCTCTTCCTCGTACACCTCGAAGGTCGCCTGATAGCAGGCCTGCATGATCTCGCGCGGGTACGGCTTCAGGATGGTGCCGGCGCCGACCAGACGCTTCAGCGCGCGCATGTTCTGGACGTCGTACTTGCCGAGCATGTCCAGGGTGGCGTCGGAGCAGGCGGCCTCGAAGATCGACTTGTAGTGCTTCGGAAGCTGTTCCCACTGGGCGATGTTGACGATCATCGACACCTGCGGGCCGCCTTCCCACCAGCCGGGGTAGTAGTAGTACTTGGCGACCTTGTTGAAGCCGAGCTTCTCGTCGTCGTACGGGCCGACGAACTCGGCGGCGTCGATGGTGCCCTTTTCCAGCGCCGGGTAAATGTCGCCGCCGGCGATCTGCTGCGGCACGGTCCCCAGCTTCGCCAGGATGGTGCCGGCGTAGCCGCCGATGCGGAACTTCAGGCCCTTCAGATCCTCGACGGTCTTCAGCTCCTTGCGGAACCAGCCGCCCATCTGCGTGCCGGTGTTGCCCGCACCGAACTGGATGATGTTGTAGCCCTTGTAGAACTCGCGCATCAGTTCCATGCCGCCGCCGTGGGTCATCCAGGCGTTCTGCTGGCGCGCGTTCAGGCCGAAGGGCATCGCGGAATCGAAGGCGAAGGTCGGATCCTTGCCGACGTAATAGTAGGAGACGGTGTGACCGCACTCCACCGTGTTGTCCTTGACGGCATCCAGCACCTGGAGGCCGGGGACGATCTCACCGGCGGCGAAGGGGCGGATCTGGAACTTGCCGTCGGTCATCTCGGCGACGCGCCGGGCAACGAAGTCGGCACCGCCATAGATGGTGTCCAGGCTCTTCGGGAAGCTGGACGCGCAACGCCACTTGATTTCGGGGTTGCTCTGCGCGATGGCCGGAGCGGCCAGCGTGCTGGCGGCGACGCCGACGCCGGCGGAGGTGATGAATGTACGGCGCTTCATGGTAGTCTCCCTGATTCCCTCGTTGTAAGGCTGGCGCACGCCGTCATTCCGGTCCCGTTCGGAGACCCGGCGCGGCAGCCTAGGGGGCGTTGAGTAAAAGTCGTCGGAACCAAAGCAGACGTTCCGGCGCGGACTACGGACGATCCCCGCCGAAGCCGAAAGGCCCCGGAGCGGCAATCGAAGTTCCACACGGGTTTCCGGTGTCCACGCGTCTGCCTCCCCTGCGTCCGGAGGCGCTAACGGCCTGACACCGCTTCGCTCCGGCTTCGTCTTGATGGCGAAACTATGCCGGAATCGCGGGTCAGTGTTCAAGCACAAGCATAGCTTGGTGCTACCAATTCCGGTCCAACTGCGGGAATCACGTAGACGATTGATCGGGGGACGCGAGGCGGAAGAGCGCTTCCTCCCGCCTCGCTCAACGTTAGGTGAAGCGGTTCACCTTGGGGAAGCCGTTGGGCGGCATCTTGCCGACCCCAGCGCGGTCGCCGAGCCAGCCGGTCAGGTCGGTGACGCTGAACTGCCGCTCGCCGTGCTTCCAGCAGAGGCCGTCGGCGACCGCGAAGACCTTCAGATCGGACAGGCTGGCGTCCTTGTAGTTCTGAAGCTTCACGCCCTTGCCGCGCGTCATCAGCGGCAACTGCTCCAGCGGGAAGACCAGAAGCTTGCGGTTGTTGCCGATGACGGCGATGTGATCGCCTTCGACCGGCACACAGATCTTGGCCTCCTTGCCCTCGTCCGGGTTCAGCACCTGCTTGCCGGCGCGGGTCTGGGCGACAACCTCCGTCTCCTCGACCTGGAAGCCGCGCCCGTCCTCCGACGCGACGATCAGCTTGCGGCCGGGCTGGTGCTTGAACAGGGTGATGATGTCCACGTCGTTGCCGAGGTCGATCATCAGCCGCACCGGCTCGCCGAAGCCGCGCCCGCGCGGCAGCTTGTCGGCGTTCAGCGTGAAGAACTTGCCGTTGGTGCCGAAGACCAGCAGCTTGTCGGTCGTCTCGCAATGGACCCAGAAACCCTCCGCGTCGCCTTCCTTGTACTTCACGTCCGCGCGCTCGACGTCGGTCATGTAACCGCGCACGGCTCGGATCCAACCCTTCCGGGAGCACAGGACGGTCAGCGGCTCGCGCTCCACCATGGCGTCGAGCGGGATGTCGATCACCGTGGGGGCATCGCCGACCTGCGTGCGGCGATCCTCGCCGAAACGCTTGCGGGTTTCCTCCGTCTCCTTGCCGATGGTCTTCCAGCGCAGGGACTCGTCCCCCAGAAGCTCGACCAACTCCGCCTTCTCGGCGGTCAGCTTGTCGTGCTCCTTGCGGATTTCCATTTCCTCCAGCTTGCGCAGGTTGCGCAGGCGCATGTTGAGAATGGCGTCGGCCTGAACCTCCGTCAGGGAGAAGGCGCGCATCAGCTCCTGCTTCGGCTCGTCCTCCTCGCGGATGATGCGAATGACCTCGTCCAGGTTCAGGTAGGCGATCAGGTAGCCACCCAGAACCTCCAGCCGGTGATCGATCTGCGCCAGCCGGTGGCGGCTGCGGCGGACCAGAACCTCGTGCCGATGGTCGAGGAAGGCGTCCAGCACCTCGAACAGGTTCATGACGCGCGGGACGTTGTCGGCGCCCAGCACGTTCATGTTCATGGCGAAGCGGATTTCCAGATCGGTCGTCTGGAACAGCGACGCCATCAGGACCTCAGGGTCCACGTTCCGGCTCTTCGGCACCAGGATGAGGCGTACGTCCTCCGCCGACTCGTCCCGGACGTCCTCCAACAGGACCAGCTTACGGGCCGCCAGCAGCTCGGCGATCTTCTCGACCAGCCGGGCCTTCTGCACCTGATAAGGGATCTCGGTGACGACCACCTGCCAGGTGCCCTGCCCCAGCTTCTCCACCTCCCACTTGGCGCGCAGGCGGAAGGAGCCACGGCCGGTGCGGTAGGCCTCCACGATGTTGGCGCGCGGTTCGACCAGCACGCCGCCGGTGGGAAAGTCCGGACCAGAGATCAGCGTGACCAGATCCTCGATCTTGGTCGGCTCCGGCTTCTCCTTGCCCAGCAGGGCGGCCTTCACGCAGTCCTGCTTGTATTTCAGGACGAGGCGCAGGGCGCTGCACAGTTGGGCGGCGTTGTGCGGCGGGATGTTGGTCGCCATGCCTACGGCGATGCCGCTGGACCCGTTGGCCAGCAGGTTGGGGAAGTTGGCGGGCAGGACCGCCGGCTCCTCCCCGTCGCCGTCGTAGGTCGGGCGGAAATCGACCGCATCCTCGTCGATTCCCTCCAGCAACGCCTTGGCGACATCGGTCAGGCGCGCTTCGGTGTATCGCATGGCGGCGGCGTTATCGCCGTCGATGTTGCCGAAGTTGCCCTGGCCGTCGATCAGGCGGTAGCGCACGGCGAAGTCCTGCGCGAGGCGGACCAGCGCGTCGTACACCGCCGTGTCGCCGTGCGGGTGGAACTTACCGATCACGTCGCCCACCACGCGGGCCGACTTCTTGGGCGGCGTCGAGGGGTCCAGGCGAAGCTGGCTCATGGCATAGAGCAGGCGCCGGTGCACGGGCTTCAGGCCGTCGCGCACGTCGGGCAGCGAGCGGGCCATGATCGTGGACAGGGCGTAGCTCAGATACCGCTCGCTCAGCGCGTCGCGAAGCGGCTTTTCCTGGATGTCGAGAGCGGGGTCTTGTGGCTTCATGGGGTGTTCGTACCAAATCCAGGCGCCCAGATCTACCGGAGGCGCGCCGAAACGTTCACGTAACGTTCACTTAATCGCTCGCGCGCCGGGGGCAAGGGGCCATTCATGACGTGCCGTTCCAGGAAATGGCCGGTCAGGCGCAGGCCTTCCCGCACCTCCTGCGGGCCGCCGCCGCCCATTCCGATCAGGAATCCGGGCAGCCGCAGCAGTTTGTCGCGGTAGGGCTCCCCGACCGAGGCCGACACGGCGCGGCCGGTGCGCGGGCTGACGTAGGCCAGATAGTCGTTCGTGCCGGTCACCGCGCAGCGGTCGAGGTCGAGGCCGAATCCAAGCTCCGCCAGCAGCCCGACCTCCCACCGCACGTAGGACTCGGCCCAGGCCGTGGTGTCGAGCAGGCCGAACAGGGCCAGCAGCCCGTCAAACAGCGCGGCGTGCGGCTCGTGCTCCGGCAGGGCCGCCTCGACCAGCGCGCAGGCGGAGGCGAGCGCGGCGAGTTTCAGCGGATCGTCCAGAAACGCGGCGGCGTAGCCGTGCACAGGCTCCAGCGTGTAGTTGCCGAGGTGCTCGGCCAACCGCCCGCGCCAGCGCACGGCGACCAGCGTGCCCGGTTCCAGCGTGCCGCGCTGGCGGGTGGACCGCCCGCCCATGACCAGTCCGGCGTGCCGCCCGTGCTCACGGGTCAGCAACGTCGCGACCGCGGATCCTTCGCCGTGCGGGCGTGCCGACAGCACGATGCCCTGATCGGACCATTCCATGCCCATGCTCTAGCAAGTCGTTGCCAAGCTCGCAATTCGCGAACATCAGCCGTTCCACACTGGAACGCCTGAAAGGCTTTTGCGGCTCGGGAGAGATGGCGCGGGTCGAAACGGCACCCCAGCCCCAGGGCTATCGCATTTGGAGAAAACATTCCCTTTACATGACATTCGTCATCCCCGCGAAGGCGGGGATCCAGAAAACTTCGCACATAAGCGGCTGAAAAGGCTGGATCCCCGCCTTCGCGGGGATGACGGTGATCCTTTGAATGGAATTCCGTCTCCAAATGCGATTGCCCTGCCCCAGCCCCGGACGACCGCCGCGCGCGCTGTAGCATTTCCATCGTACACGTCAATTTCTGGTTCACCATTCCGCCGATATGGTGGCATTTTAGGGAATGGCGGTTCGACGGCTCCTGCGTCAGAACGTTCCCGCCCGCCAATGAGGGGGTCTTGAGCAGCACGATCGAGCGATATCTGCTGGCTGAGAAAGCCGGCTCCGAGGGCGTCTGGGACTGGGATCTGCGCAGCGACACGCTGTTCCTTTCTCCGCGCTTCAAGGAGTTCCTTGGCCTGCCGCCAAGCGACGGCAACCGGCCGGAGGATTGGCTCGACCGCGTGCACCCCGAGGATATCGACTGGCTCTACGCCTCCTTCGAAGGGCAGATGGTCGGCGTGTCGCTGCCCTTCCAGATTGAGCACCGCGTGCGCCGCGCCTGCGCCGATGGGAGCGACGGCGAGGACTGCTGGCGCTGGCTGGTGTGCCGGGGCATGGCGGTCATGGACGATGCTGGCGAGCCGGTTCGCCTCATCGGCTCGGTCGCCGACATCACCGACCGCAAGCGCGCCGAACACGCCCTGCGCAAGAGCGAGGAGCGTTACGCGCTCGCCGCCGCGGCCAGCAACGACGGACTCTACGACTGGGACCTCGCCGCCGGATCGGTCTATTATTCGCCGCGCTGGAAGTCGCTGCTGGGCTTCGCCGACGGCGACATCGGGGACAGCCCCGACGAGTGGCTGGGCCGCGTCCTGCCGGAGGACGTGGGGAGACTGCGCGACGCCCTCGACGCGCTGGGCGCCGACAACACCGTCTTCCAGATCGAATACCGCATGCGCGACGCCACCGGGGGCGTGCGCTGGATGTCCTGCCGGGGTATCGCCGTTCTCGATACCAGGGGCAAGCCGGAACGCCTCGTCGGCAGCCAGGCTGACGTTACCGACCGCAAGCACGCCGAACAGCGCCTACGCCAGAGCGAGGAGCGCTACGCGCTGGCCGCCGCCGGCGCCAGCGACGGGTTGTGGGACTGGCGACTCGACACCGGAGAGGTCTATTACTCCCCGCGCTGGAAGGCGATGCTGGGCTTCGACGAAAGCGCCTTGTCCAACGTCGTCGCGGAATGGTTCGACCGCGTCCTGCCGACCGATCTCGAGGGGCTGAAGACCGCCATCGCCCTGCACCTGAGCGGCGAGCGGGAGCATCTCCAGCACGAGTTCCGCATCCGAGCCGCCGATGGATCGGAGCTGTGGATGCTGGTGCGCGGTCTTGCCGTGCGCGACGAAAAGGGCCGCTCGGTCCGCATCGCCGGGTCGATGACCGACATCACCGCGCGCAAGAAGGTCGAACAGCAGATGATGTTCGACGCCTTCCACGACGGCATGACGGGGCTGCCCAACCGCACGCTGCTGCTGGACCGCATCGGGCAGGCGCTGGACCGCAACCGGCGTTCCGGCGGCAAACACTTCGCGGCGCTCATCATTGACCTCGACCGCTTCAAGTCGATCAACGACGCGCTGGGCACCACCGCCGGCGACCGGTTGCTGAAGACCATCGCGGAGCGGCTGGACGCCACCCGCCGCATGGGCGACACGCTGGCCCGCCTGTCGGCGGACGAGTTCGCCATGCTGCTGGACGACGTCGACGACGTGAGCGACGCGTTGTCCGCCGCCGAACGGCTGGCGCAGGTCATCGCGCAGCCCTTGGCGGCGGACGGGCACGACATCGTCCTGACGGCGTCCATCGGCATCGCGCTGTCCGTCACCGGCTACGACCGGGCGGAGGACATGCTGCGCGATGCCAGCCTCGCCATGTACCGCGCCAAGTCAGGCGGGCGGGCGCGCATCGACGTGTTCGACAGCAACCTGCGCCGGCAGGCCATGGCGGTGATGCGCACCGAGGCCGACCTGCGCATGGCGCTGGAGCAGAACCAGCTCTGCCTGTACTACCAGCCGATCATCGGCCTGTCGCAGGGCCGCATCGCCGGGTTCGAGGCGCTGATGCGCTGGAACCACCCGGAGCGCGGCCTCGTCCCGCCGGGCGAGTTCATCCCGCTGGCCGAGGAATCGGGCCTGATCGTGCCGATGGGCCGCTGGGCGCTGAAGGAAGCCGCCCGGCAGCTCAGCCTGTGGCAGGGCAAGTTCCCGCGCCTGACCCCGCTGTTCATGAGCGTCAACGTCTCCTCCCGCCAGTTCCGCGACGACGACCTCGTCGGTCTGGTGCGCGACGTGCTGAAGGAAAGCGCCGTCCCGCCCTCCTCCCTGAAGCTGGAGATCACGGAAAGCCTGCTGATGCAGGACCCCGCCAAGTGCCGTGTGCTGATGCAGCAAATCCGCGACATGGACGTACGCCTGTCCATCGACGATTTCGGCACCGGCTATTCGTCGCTGTCCTACCTGCACAAATTCCCGGCCGACACGCTGAAGATCGACCGCACCTTCGTGCAGGCCATCTCCACCGGCGAGGGCAGCGCCGCCATTGTCCAGGTCATCGCCACGCTGGCCGCCATTCTCGGCATGGACGCGGTCGCCGAGGGCGTGGAGACCGAGACCGAGGCCGAGTTCCTGCGCGACATCATGTGCAAGTACGGCCAGGGCTTCCTCTACGCCCGACCGCAGCCGGCCGACGCCATCGAACAACTGCTGGTCTCGGAACTGGCCCAGCCCCTGACGGTCGCCGGATTGGGCTGAGGGCACCGGTCTGCCCGAACGGACACTTCCCCCGCACCCGCCCTTTGTGCGAGTGTCCGCGCCTGCCGCCGAAAATCGAGCGACGAAAATCGAGGATATTGCGTTATGGCCGATCGCACCTGCGGAGAGTGCACGCTGTGCTGCAAGCTGATGGGTGTGCCCGAACTGAAGAAGCCTTCGGCCAAGTGGTGCGTGTCCTGCGACCAGGGCAAGGGCTGCACCGTCTATGAGGAGCGCCCGAACTCCTGCCGGAACTTCCAGTGCTTCTGGCTGATGGACGAGAACTTCCCCGATGAGTTCCGGCCCGACCGCATCCACGCACTGGCCGCCTTCAACGACGTGAAGGACAGCTGCGTGCTGCACGTGGACCCGGCCAAGCCCCGCGCCATGGGCAGCCCGGAGGTCAACGCCCTGATCGACGCCCTGCTGAAGGCCTACAGCAAGGTCTTCGTGCTGTCCGGCAAGGAAAGCGCTCTCATCCAGCGCTGATCCAACACAGGCGGGGCAATCTTTCGTTAACCATAATCAGACACCGTTCCGGCGCCCTGTCACCAGCGGACCGCCGGACGATGACTGTTCTTCCCCGCCTCTTCCTTGCCGCCACGCTGCTGGTCTGCGCCAGCCCCGCCGTCGCCGACGCGCTGTTGGCGCTCGCGGGCAGTGGCGGCGACGCCTGGACCTTCCGCAAGGTGGTCGAGGGCACGATGGCGCCGGGCGCCTGCGAGCGGATCGAGGTTGCCTCCCCGCTGGGGTCGGCGGTGGCGGAACTGGACGGCGACCGATTCATCGCCACCGTGCCGCTCGGCTCGGGCGCCAACGAGATCCGCGCCGTCTGCCACCGCGACGGCCGGGAAACCGCGTCCTCGGCTCAATCCTGGACCGTCCGCCTGACCGACCGGCCCAAGGCCTGGGTGCGCGCCGTGGCGACCCCGGAGGGCATGGCGCTGGACGCCGGCCGCAGCGAGCCGGCCGCCGGCCGCGCCGCCCCGATCGTGAAGACGGAGTGGAGCGCCCATCCCGGCAACCCCGCCCCGCTTCCCGCATTGCCCAGCACCGACAAGCGCCTGACCATCCCCGTGCCGGCCGCCGATGGCGAATACCGGGTCGGCTTGCGGGTCACCGACGCGCTGGGCCGTACCGACGAAAGCGCCGTGCTGTTCCGCGTCCGCGACAGCCGGGCGGAAGCGCTCGACCCGCAACGGCACCGGCCGTCCTGGATGGATCGGGCGGTGGTCTACGGCGTCGTGCCGCACCTGTTCGGACCGCGCGGGCTGGCCGACGTGACCGAGCGGCTGGACGAGATCGCGGATCTGGGCGTCACGGCGCTGTGGCTGTCGCCGCTGACCGAGGCGCCGGGGCTCGACTTCGGCTACGCGGTCACCGACCATTTCCGGGTCCGCGCGCGGTTCGGCACCGAGGACGACCTGAAGGCTCTGGTCGTCGCCGCCCACGCGCGGGGGATGCGGGTGCTGATGGACTTCGTGCCGAACCATCTGGACGAGCGGCACCCCTACCACGCCGACGCTGCAACGCGGGGGCCGGCGTCGCCTTACCATCGCTTCTTCGACCGCAAGCCGGACGGCTCGGTGTCCAGCTACTTCAACTGGACCAACCTGAAGAACCTCAACTACGACCACCCCGAGGTCCAGCGCTACATGACCGAGGCCTTCGCATATTGGGTGCGCGAGATGGGCATCGACGGTTTCCGCGTGGACGCCAGCTGGGCCATTAAGGAACGCGCGCCGGAGTTCTGGCCAGCCCTGCGCACCGAACTGCGCCGCATCAACCCCGACCTGCTGCTGCTGGCCGAGGCCTCGGCCCGCGATCCCTGGTACATGGCGAACGGCTTCGACGCGGCCTACGACTGGACCGACCAGCTGGGCCAATGGGCGTGGCACGACGCCTTTGGCGAGGACATCCCCACGGCGGCAAGGCTGCGCGCCGCACTGTCGGCCAGCGCGCCAAACACGCCGGTCTTCCGCTTCCTGAACAACAACGACACCGGCGCTCGCTTCATCACCAAACACGGGCTGGAACGGACCAAGGCCGCCGCCGTGATGCTGATGACGCTGCCGGGTGTGCCCTGCCTCTACACCGGCGACGAGGTCGGCGCCGCCTACGAGCCCTATGGGGAGCCGCAGCCAGTTGCCTGGGACGATCCCCAGGGCTTGCGCGGCTTCTACACGCGGCTGGCGGAGCTGCGCCGGACAGAGGCGGCCCTGCCCGGCCCTGGCATCGAGTGGGTCGAGACATCAAAGCCCGACACGGTGCTGGCCTACCGCCGGCCGGGCGCGGAGCCGGTCACGGTGGTGCTGAACTTCGGCGGCGAGTCGGCCGAGGCGCCCCGTTTCGCCAGCCCCATGCGGGAGCTGCTGACAGGCGCCGTCATCCAGCCCGGCGCGACGCTGCCGCCCTCCGGCGCTTGGGTGCTGAAGCCGGTCACCGTCAAAACCGCCTCCGCGCCGGACCGTTCGGCTGATCGCCGGAACCCTTGACCTTGGCGCGGGTTGAGACCGTATGCTTGCATCTGTCGGCCCACCGGCCGGGCGAACGAACCGGGTGGATGGAGAGGCCGAAAGGTCGCCAGCCCAAGGGAAGTTCGCATGATGTCACCAATGTCCGTGAACTGGACCACGCTCACCACGTTGCGCGCCACGCCCGGGCCGAGCATCACAGTGCCGCCGGCCACGCTGCTCGCCATCACCCGATCGACCAACCTGAAGCCGGCCGTCGTGAGGCCCGCGCTGGAAGAGCTGGTCAAGCAAGGCTGCGTTCGCGAGTACCGGACCCAGTACGGCAAGTCCTACGCGCGCACGGCCGAGGGCGATCAGCGGATCCGCGACGTGAAGGAGTGGCTGCGCTGACCCCCCGCAAAAAGAGACGGCGCCCACGAGGGGCGCCGTCGTTGCGGGTTTGCGGTTCGGGTGTCGGTCAGACGACCTTGGCCTCGTGCATCTCCATGATCTGGTCCCTGCTGTAGCCGAGCGAGGCGAGGATATCGTCGGTGTGCTCACCCAGCAGCGGCGAACCGGTGACCTCGACCTTCAGGTTGGAGAACTTGACCGGGCTGCCGACGGTCAGGTACTTGCCGCGCTGCTTGTGGTCCACCTCGACGATGGTGCCGCTCTTGCGCAGCGATGGGCAGTCGGCGATCTCCTTCATGGTGAGAACCGGCGCGCAGGGGATGTCGAACTTGCGTAGGATGTCGACCGCCTCGTACTTGGTCTTGTCCTTCAGCCAGTCCTCGATGGTGGCGAAGATGTCGAAGATCTTGTCCTGACGCGCCAGAGGCGTGTTGTAGGCCGGATCGTCGATCCACTCCTCCTTGCCCAGCGCCTTGCAGATCGGCGCCCAGGCGTGACCCTGGATGGTGAAGTAGATGTAGGCGTTGGGATCGGTCTCCCAGCCCTTGCACTTCAGCACCCAACCCGGCTGGCCGCCACCGCCCGCGTTACCGCCGCGCGGCACCACGTCGCTGAACTCGCCGTGCGGGTACTGCGGGTACTCCTCCAGGTAACCGACGCGGTCGAGGCGCTGCTGGTCGCGCAGCTTGACGCGGCAGAGATTGATGACGGCGTCCTGCATGGAGACGGCGACCTTCTGGCCCTTGCCGGTCTTCTGGCGGTGCATGAGGGCGGTCAGGATGCCGATGGCCAGATGCATGCCGGTGTTGCTGTCGCCGAGCGCGGCGGCGCTGACCGTCGGCGGGCCGTCCCAGAAGCCGGTGGTGGAGGCGGCGCCGCCGGCGCACTGGGCGACGTTCTCGTAGACCTTCAGGTCCTCATAATGGTGGCCGTCGCTGAAGCCTTTCACCGAGGCGACGATCATGCCGGGGTTCAGTTCGCTGATGCGCTCCCACGAGAAGCCCATGCGGTCGAGCGCGCCGGGACCGAAATTCTCCACCATCACGTCGGACTGGCGGATCAGCTTCTCCAGCACCTCCTTGCCCTGCTTGGTCTTGGTGTCCAGGGTGATGGAGCGCTTGTTGCTGTTCAGCATCGTGAAGTAGAGGGCGTCCGCCTCCGGGATGTCGCGGAGCTGGTTGCGGGTGACGTCGCCGGAACCAGGACGCTCGACCTTGATCACGTCGGCACCATACCACGCCAGCAACTGCGTGCAGGCAGGCCCGGCCTGGACGTGCGTGAAGTCGATGATCTTGATCCCTTCCAGCGGCTTGCTCATGATTTGTCTCACTCCCTATTGGATCTTCTGACGCTGTTCCCGAAGTTCGGCCAAAGGGACGGCGCCCTTCGGCCAATCGACACCAGACAAGCTCGCCAAAGAGGCTCGGCGGTGTCTGATTTCGTTTTCTCAGCCCGGCGTGGATTCCAGCTCGGCAAGGCGGCGGCGCAGCTTGCGCTCCTCGTTCCAGCGGCTGGTCTCGTCGCGGACGACCGCGATGATTCCGGTCACCGTGCCATCCGCCGTCCGCAGCAGGCCGACGGTGAAGGCGATGGACAGCGTGTGGCCGTCCTTGTGCAGGGCGGGAACCTTCAGCACCTGGGTGCCGTAGCGGGTCTCGCCCGTTTCCATCGTCTTCTCATAGCCATCCCAGTGGCGCTGGCGCTGCCGCTCCGGGATGATCAGGTCGAGCGACCGGCCAAGCGCCTCGTCCCGCGAAAAGCCGAACATGCGCTCGGCCGCCGGATTCCACACGGTGATGGCCCCGCGCGGGTCGGAAACGATGATGGCGTCACCGATGGCCGTCACGAATTGGTCGATGTCGATTGCCGTGGTCATGGCACGTCTCTCTCCCAAACTCCCGACGCTGGCCCCGGTGGACGGGAATGCGGCGGGCGCTTTTCTTCGGCCGTCATTGGCATTGGTCATACGGTATACCAGATGCCAGCGGAATGCAAGCCCTTTTGATGGCGTGTCGAACAAATGGCGCGACCAGCATTTTCCCTGCCCGCCCGGCAACGGAAAACGGCGCGACCACCGGCCGCGCCGCTCCGAATTCTTCAAATTCTTTGAATGGGATAGAACTGCTCTCACACCCAGTAGCGGGGATACGAGCGGTCGGTGCGCAGGTTGTTGACGACCAAGCCGATGCCGATCAACGTGCAGGAGCCCACGAACACGCTCGGGATCAGCAAGAGGGAATCCGTGCCGGCCGAAAGCGCCAGAAGCGGAACCGCGCCGGCCGGCGCATGAAGTGTCCGCGTCAGTTGCATCAATGCGATGGCCGTGCCGACCGCCATGGCCAGCACCCAAGGGGCTGTGCCGAACAGAAGCAACGCCAGCACGCCGACGACGGCCGACATCAGATATCCGCCGATGACCGCACGCGGCTGGGCCAGCGGGCTGTCGGATGCGGCGAAGATCAGGACGCAGGTCGCCCCGAAGGGAGCCATCAGCAAGGGCAGCTTGCTCAGCAGCGCCAGCACAGAAATAGCTCCGATTCCGGAGCTGGCCCCGAACCAGGACCAGAGCACGTCGCCCATCGGCGGGCGTCCGGGCGGCTGGCCCGCACCTTTCATTTTGCTGACAAAGGAGATGATGGGCTTCATGGCGCAGGTCCGGTTGTCCGCATGAATGGGGGATCGCCGGCATCTTGGGATTTGGTATGCCAGACACCAGAAATGCTAGATTCTGCTCAGAATGGCGTCAATATGCCCTTTGGAGAGGCAATCACGCGCACCACCGGAAACTCTAAGCCAAGGAGCGGCCCCGCGCTCACGCCAGCCCTGGACGAGCGGCGTACACCCTTTGAACAGGCAGGCTGACATTTCGCTTGCTGACCCGCGCGCTTGCCTGTAGTACCGTATCAAGAATGTTCGCAAAACAAACAATCAGAAACAAACCACTCTTCCGACCCCGCCCCCTTCAGGAAATGCCCCCCTCGATGCCCGACACTCTCGCACGACTGGACAAGCACGGCCAAAACGAAGCACGGCACCGCCCGCTGCCTCCCGGCGCTTTCCGCGTGCACCGGCCCATCCGGTTTTCCCACACGGATCCGGCGGGGATCGTCTATTTCCCGGTCTATTTCGACATGTTCAATGGGGTGGTCGAGGACTGGTTCACCCACGGCCTGAACATCAACTACGCCAGCCTGATTCTCGACCAGCGGATCGGACTTCCCATCGTCCGTGCGGAATGCGACTTCGTGATCCCCAGCCGCATGGGGGAGACCCTCACCCTGGGCATCCTGGTCGAGCGAATCGGCCGCAGTTCCATCGGCATCGGCATCACCGGCGAGGTCGCCGGCACCGTGCGGCTGTCCGGCCGCCTGACGGTGGTGGCGACGGCGCTGGACAACTTCGGCTCGATCCCGATCCCGAGCGAGTTGCGCGCTACCTTGGAAGCCTATCGCGCGGCCTGCGGCGCCTGATTCCGGCGCCGCCTGCCCGGATCGTCCTTACGCCGCCAAGCTACTCGATACGGTCGCTGATGAATGCGGCGCCCTTGTCGTCCTTGGGTTCATAAGCCACGACGTGCAGCGAGTTCTGCTTGAAGGAGCAGGCCTCCGGTGGAGCGGTCTGGGTCGCCGGATCGAACGCATAGGGGCGGGGTGGCGCCGTGATGTCCACCTTCTGCTTGGTCCAAGCCCCGGCTCCAAAGACGCGCGGGGTGGATTCTTCGGCCCACAGCCAGATGATCTGGGCGCCCGACCGGGACTGTTCGACAAAGGTTTCCATCATCCGGCGGCAGGTCTGCTCGTCCAGGCTGTTCACCGAGCGTTCGGTTACGACCTCCCGCTCCGGTGTTGCCTGCTGCAGGGTGAACAAGGCGGCCACCACCAATCCGCTGGCAACAATGCCCCCGAGACTCCAGCCGATCACAAACTTCAAACTGTCACTGTCGGTCATTCCTGCGAATCCTGCACTTGCCGCTTTCCGGTCTCCGGCTTGCCAAGCCCATCCTATAGAAAACAAGGCGGTACAGCACTCCGTTGCGCCGCTTCCATCACACCCGTTCGGCATCATACCTGTTCGGGGGCAAAAACGAAAACGGGCCGCGACGGTAACGCAGCCCGCTTTTCCGTTGGCGTCTTTCGGTGATCCGCGCCACCCCTGCGGCGCCGCTCACCCGATAGGGCTACTCAATGGGTCAAGGCGCGATACAGAATGTAGGCGGGCGTAGCCCGGAACCAAGCGGCCAGGAAAGCGCCGACGGCCTGGATGACATGCGACGAGTTGCGGTCCGCACCGGCATGGGAGAAGGTCGAGGTGGTCATTGCTGTTCTCCATCGTGTTGATGGAGGCAATCTTACTCTGGTATGCCAAATGCCAGATGCGCAAAGGCCGCAAAGCAGGAAGCTGTAAAAATTACAGCCACTTCAACTGTTTATGATCCCATCATTTTCAGTGGCAACGCCTTCTCGACGATCAGGGCGGTGATCGCCCCGATGTCGTCCAGATCGAGGACCGGAACCGGGGATTCCGGCACCGGGCCGTCGCTGACGACGGCGACGATGGTCGGGTCGCCTGCCGCGATCAGCGGCTTGCCCACGGACCGGCGCCACACCTCCAGCTTTGGGTGACGGTCGCGCTTGAACCCCTCGATCAGCAGCAGGTCCACCGGCGACATGTGGGACAGCAGCTCCGCCAGCGTCGGCTCCGGTTCGTCGCGCAGTTCGCGGACAAGCGCCCAGCGCTTGGGCGAGCTGACCAGCACCTCGGTGGCGCCAGCCATGCGATGGGTGTGGCTGTCCTTTCCGGGATGATCGATGTCGAAGCCCTTGTGCGCGTGCTTCAGCGTCGAGACCTGAAGGCCCTGCCCGATCAACGCCGGCAACAGCTTGGTCATCAGCGTGGTCTTGCCGCTGCCGCTCCACCCCGTCAGGCCGAAAAGGCGCATGCCGAACCCCCGGTCACGGCGACAACGGAAGCGCGGACGGCTGCCCGCGTCAAGCATGGTCATGGTCTCTCTCCCTGAAGCATCGTTTTTGGTTCTCATCCCAGCCGGACGTCGGAGGCGGCAACCTCGGTCAGCGCGTAGCCGGCACCGTCCGGGATGCGGAACACCGCACCGGCCGGCCCGTCGATCCGCCGGGGCAGGATGGGCACCAGCGGTTGGTGGTGTGCGGCGGCCAGCGCCTCCGCAACGCTGCCGCATCCGGACAGCCGCATCAGGTTCATCCGCGTGGCGAAGACCAGCGACAGCCTACCGGCCTCGGCCTCGCGCAGGATCGCGGCGGGCGTCCCCCACAGCCCGGCCACCGCCTCGCCCCCATCGACGGTCGCAACCTGCCCAACCGGAGCGGGAGCCAGGAAGAAGGTCGTGTCGAAGCGCCGCCACACCGTTTCCGGCGTGATCCAGCGGGCAAAGGGCACCAGCGCCTCAACGGCGGGTTCCAGCCCGGCCAGCCGCAAGCGTTCGGCGAGGGGGACCGGCGACGGCGCGCGCAGCACTTCCAACAGGGCGGCGTCCACGCCCCCTCGCGCCAGCAGGATGCCGCACTCCTCGAACGCCTCGCGGATGGCGGCGCGGCGGAGCGTACGGTCGTCGCCCGGCGCGCCGGCTCCGTCCTCCGGATCGACCCGCCCGCCGGGGAACACCGTCGCCCCGGCCGCGAAGCGCAGGCCGGCATTCCGCCGGATCATGAACAACTCCAACCCCTCGGCGCCGTCGCGCAGCAGGATCAGACTGGCGGAGGGAATGGGCTGGTTTTCCATATCGCATCAATGGCGGCATCAAGGATGCGATGGCCTCACGCCGGAACCCGCCCGGTCAAGCTCACGGCCCCGCTTTCCCACCATGCGGAAAAGCAACCCGCGTTCGTTGACCCTCCCCTCCGCCCGGCCGCAGCATCACCCCGTCACCGCGAGCCGAGGAGGCACAGCCATGCCGCGCAACCGCAGCACCAAGATCGTCGCCACGCTGGGACCGGCCAGTTCGACCTACAGCCAGATCTTCGCGCTGGCGGAGGCCGGGGTGGACGTGTTCCGCCTCAACGCCAGCCACGGCAGCCAGCCGGAGCACGCCGAGCGCTACCGCCAGATCCGCGCCGTGGAGGAAACCATTGGCCGGCCGGTGGGCGTGCTGCTCGACCTGCAAGGGCCGAAGCTGCGCGTCGGCACCTTCGCCCAGGGCGCGGTCACGCTGTCCGCCGGCGACCGCTTCCGCTTCGACCGCGACCCGACGCCGGGCGACCCCCGGCGGGTCTGCCTGCCGCATCCGGAGATTTTCGAGGGCCTCGCCCCGGGACACGAGTTGCTGCTGAACGACGGCCGCATCCGCCTGCGCGTGCGCGACTGCGGGCCGGACCACGCGGACACCGAGGTTGTGGTCGGCGGCACCTTGTCCGACCGCAAGGGCATGAACGTGCCCGGCACGACGCTGGCGCTCAGCGCGCTGTCCGACAAGGACCGCAGCGACCTGCGCTTCGGCCTGGCGCTGGGCGTGGACTGGATCGGCCTCAGCTTCGTGCAGCGGCCGGAGGACATCATCGAGGCGCGCGGCCTGATCGGCGACCGCGCCCACATCATCACCAAGGTCGAAAAGCCGGCCGCCCTGCCGCACCTGCCGGAAATCATCCGGCTGTCCGACGCGATCATGGTGGCGCGCGGCGACCTCGGCGTGGAACTGCCGCCGGAGGACGTGCCGGGCCTGCAAAAGCGGATGATCCGCCTGTGCCGCGCCCTGGGCAAGCCGGTGATCGTCGCCACCCAGATGCTGGAGTCGATGATCAACGAGCCGAGCCCGACCCGCGCGGAGGCGTCGGACGTGGCGACCGCCGTGTATGACGGCGCCGACGCCGTGATGCTCTCGGCCGAATCCGCCTCGGGCAACTATCCGGTTGAGGCGGTGGCGATGATGGACCGCATCGTCCGCCGCGTCGAGCGCGACCCGCTGTACCGCACGATCATGGACGCCGACCACCCGCGCCCGGAGGCCACCACCCCCGACGCCATGTCGGCCGCCGCCCGGCAGATCGCCGAAACCATTTCGGCCACCGCCATCGCGACCTTCACCACGACGGGATCGACGGCGTTGCGCGCGGCACGGGAACGGCCGCCCGTCCCCATCCTCGGCCTCAGCGCCCGCCGCGAGACGGCGCGCCGGCTGGCGCTCGGCTGGGGCATCCACCCCGTCTGGACGGCCGATGTGGAGAGCTTCTCGGAGATGGTGGAGCGGGCGAGCATGATCGCCTCGCAGGAAGGGATCGGCGCCGCCGGGGAGTCGCTGATCGTGACGGCCGGCGTCCCCTTCGGAACGCCGGGCGCCACCAACAGCCTGCGCGTCATCACCATCACGCCGGACGGGAACCGCACCGCGCCCGCGGCTGGAGCCGAGGCCGGCCGGCCGGCCTTCGAACAGGCCTGACCATCATTGAGAACGGTTATTCGAGGAAGTCGCAGTGCTTCGCGACGTGCGCCGCCAGACCGAGGGTGTGTTCTCGGATCAGCTTCTCGGCCTGGTCGGCGTCGCGGCGCTCCAACGCCTTGATGATTTCCTTGTGGTCGTGGATCGACCGTTCCGCGCGGTCTTCCTGGCCGATGGTCAGCTTGCGGATCGCCCGCATGTGGATGAACAGGTTGTCCGTCATCTCCTGAATCAGCTTCGACCCGCTCAGCCGGATGATGCTCTTATGGAAGGCGATGTTGGCTTCGGAATATTCGCCGACATTCTCCTTCGGGCTGCGCTGCTCGAAGTTGCGGAACAGGTCCCACAGGGTGCGGATGTCCTCGTCGGCGGCGTTCTCGGCGACCAGACGGCCGGCCATGCTCTCCAGCGCCGCCCAGACCTGGACCATCTCGATGATCTCGGCCTTGGTCTTGCGGATCACGAAGATGCCCCGGCGCGGCAGCAGGCGGATGAAGCCTTCCTGCTCCAGCAACGTCAGGGCCTCGCGGATCGGCGTGCGGCTGACGCCGAGCAGGTCGCTCAACTGGCGCTCGTCCAGCCGGATCTCCGCCTGATGGTCGTAGATGTCCATTTCGGAGATCGCCTGCTTCAGCGAGTGATAGACCTGGCTGCGGAAGGTCGTGCCGGTGTCGAGCGGCTGAACGTTGAGCGCCGGAGGGGTCATCGGAGCGGGTCCCTATGCTGACTTGCGCGGACAGCGGCCCACGGCGTTATGCCGGGACCGCGAAGGCGCCGTTCATTGATTCTCGTATGTGCCATACCAGATGCACATTCCCCGGCGAAAAGTCCAGCCCCGCCGTGTGGGCACCCCTATCCGGCGATGGCTTTCAACACGCCGGAAAGCCGCGCCGGATCGCGCATCAGCGGCCCCATGACCGCCACTCCGGCGGCACCGGCCGCCATGCAGGCCGCCGCTCCCGTCTCGTCCACCCCGCCCAGCGCCACCACCGGCAGACCGGCCCCGGCGGCAAGACGCCGCAGCCCGTCCACCCCTAGGTCCGGTCCGTAGCCGGGCTTGCTGGCCGATAGGAACACCGGTGAGACGGTGGCGTAATCGGCCCCCGCCTCCGCCGCGCGCCGCAGCCCCTCCGCCCCGTGCGCCGACAGGCCGATCAGCGCCCCCGGCCCGAGAATCCGCCGCGCCTCGACCGGATCGCCCCCCTCCGGCAGATGCACCCCGCCCGCCCCCGCCGCGCGCGCGAGATGCGCGTCGCCATGGACGAGCACCAGCGCCCCCCAGGGCCGCGCGCGCTCCAGCAGCGCGCGGGCGAGCGCCAGCTGCTCCGCCCCCGGCAGATCCTTTTCCCGCAGCGACAGCCAGCGCAGACCGGCGGCGAACAGCCGGTCCGCCAGTTCGGGCAGCGGCAGCGCCGCCTGTCGGCGGTCGGTGATGGCCAGCAGCGGCGGCGTCGGCAAGCGCGTCATGGCGCCACGATGACAGCCCCGCATGGAAGCCCGCAAGCCCCTGTTCCACGTCCCACTTTCGGCGCCGTTTCCACTCCACGGAAAGTTTTCCGCATCCGTTTGCCGAATCGGAGCCTCCCGGCGAAAGCTTGGTCCAACGCAACGGCGATCAGCCAGTCCAAGGAGGGAACAGAGCATGGCAAGGATGATGGCGATCGAAGCCGCGGTTCATGTCCTGGAAAAGGAAGGCGTGTCCGTCTGCTTCGGCGTGCCGGGAGCGGCCATCAATCCGTTCTACGCGGCGCTGCGCAAGAACGGCCGCATCGGTCACATTCTGGCCCGCCACGTCGAGGGCGCCTCGCACATGGCCGAGGGCTACACCCGTGCGGAGGCCGGCAACATCGGCGTGTGCGTCGGCACATCCGGCCCGGCGGGCACCGACATGATCACCGGCCTCTATTCCGCCTCGGCCGACTCCATCCCCATCCTGTGCATCACCGGCCAGGCGCCGCGCGCCCGCCTGCACAAGGAGGATTTCCAGGCCATCAACGTCCCCGACATCGCCAAGCCGGTGACCAAATGGGCCGTCACCGTGCTGGAGCCGGGGCAGGTCCCCTACGCCTTCCAGCAGGCGTTCCACATCATGCGTTCGGGCCGGCCGGGCCCGGTGCTGATCGACCTGCCCATCGACGTGCAGATGGCGGAGATCGAGTTCGATCCCGACACCTACCAGTCCCTGCCCGTCTACAAGCCGGCCGCCACCCGCGCCCAGATCGAAAAGGCGCTGGCCATGCTGAACGAGGCGGAACGGCCGCTGATCGTGGCCGGCGGCGGCATCATCAACGCCGACGCCAGCGACCGGCTGGTGGAGTTCGCCGAGCTGACCGGCATCCCGGTCATCCCGACCCTGATGGGCTGGGGCAGCATCCCGGACGACCACCCGCTGATGGCCGGCATGGTCGGGCTCCAGACGGCGCACCGCTACGGCAACGCGACCATGCTGGAGTCCGACTTCGTGCTGGGCATCGGCAACCGCTGGGCCAACCGGCACACCGGCTCCATCGACGTCTACACCAAGGGCCGCAGGTTCGTGCATGTGGACATCGAGCCGACCCAGATCGGGCGCGTGTTCATGCCGGACTTCGGCATCGTCTCCGACGCGGCGGCGGCGCTCGACCTGTTCGTCACGGTGGCCGAGGAGTGGAAGGCGGCCGGCAAGCTGAGGGACCGCTCCGAATGGGTGGCCCAGTGCCAGGCGCGCAAGCGCGGCATGCTGCGCCGTTCCGACTTCGACAACGTCCCGGTCAAGCCGCAGCGCGTCTACCAGGAGATGAACACGGCTTTCGGCGAGGACGTCTGCTACGTCAGCACCATCGGCCTGTCGCAGATCGCCGGCGCGCAGTTCCTGCACGTCTACAAGCCGCGCCACTGGATCAACTGCGGTCAGGCCGGCCCGCTGGGCTGGACGCTGCCGGCGGCGCTGGGCGTGCGGGTGGCCGATCCCAAGCGCAAGATCGTGGCGCTGTCCGGCGACTACGACTTCCAGTTCCTGATCGAGGAGCTGGCGGTGGGCGCGCAGTTCAAGCTGCCCTACATCCACGTCCTGGTGAACAACTCCTACCTCGGCCTGATCCGGCAGGCGCAGCGCGGCTTCAACATGGACTATCAGGTCCAGTTGGGCTTCGAGAACGTCAACGCGCCGGAGGTCAACGGCTACGGCGTCGATCACGTTGCGGTGGCCGAGGGGCTGGGCTGCAAGGCGATCCGCGTCACCGACCCGAACGACCTGTCCGCCGCCTTCACCCGCGCCGCGCAGTGGATGGACGAGTTCCAGGTGCCGGTCGTCGTCGAGGTGATCCTGGAGCGCGTGACCAACATCGCCATGGGCACGGAGATCAACAACGTGACCGAGTTCGAGGAGGTTCTCGACCTGCCCGTCGATGAACCGGAACTGGTCAACGCGTAACTCCTCCGCCTCAGCCGGCGGCTCCATCCGGCCGCCGGCTTTCTTTTTTCCCCTTTTCCCGAGTGGAGGAGACAGCATGGCACCCAGCCTCACCAAGGCGCGGCGCCCGACCGGCCGCAAGCCTCCAACCGGGGAACGATCCGCGCAGGTGCAGTCGCTGCTGCGGGCGCTGTCCCTTCTGGACAGCCTCGCCGAGGCTGAGGACGGCGCGGCGCTGACCGAACTGGCGCAGCGCGTGGGCCTGTCCACCTCGACCGCGCACCGGCTGCTGATGACGCTGGAGCAGGAACGCTACGTCCATTTCGACGCGGAGCGGAAGCTGTGGTCGGTCGGCGTGCAGGCCTTCGTCGCGGGCAGCGCCTTCATGCGCTCGCGCAACCTCGCCACTGTCGCCCGCCCCGCCATGCGCGCGCTGATGGAGCAGAGCGGCGAGACCGTGAACCTCGCCATCGAGGACGAGGGGCAGGCGCTCTACCTCGCGCAGGTCGAATGCCGGCAGATGATGCGGGCCTTCTCCACGCCGGGCGGCCGGGTGCCGCTGCACTGCTCCAGCGTCGGCAAGGCGCTGCTGGCGGCCATGCCCGACGCGCAGGTCGCCAAGATCCTCCACCGCACCGGCATGACCCGCATGACCGCGCGCACCATCGCCACCCCCATGGCCCTGCGGGAGGAGTTGAACCGCACCCGCGAGCGCGGCTACGCCATCGACGACGAGGAGCACGCGGTCGGCCTGCGCTGCGCCGCCGCCGTCATCCACGACGAGTTCGGGGAGCCGGCCGGCGCGGTCTCCGTCTCCGGCCCCATGGCCCGCATCCCCGACGACCGCCTGCCCCTGCTCGGCAGCCTGGTCAAGGACGCGGCGGACGCCATCGCCCGCCAGTTCGGCGGCCGTGCGGGCCTTCCCGGGACCGACCTGCGGGGGACCGATCTTCGTGGGATGGACTTCCACATCGTGGAAAAGACTTGGACCGTTCGTTGACGCCCGCGCCCCGCTGCGGCCTGATGATCCCAACAATCAGGGAGACCAACATGCCCAACAGAACGCCGCCCAAAACGCCCAAATTCGCCGCCAACCTGACGATGCTCTACAACGAGGTGAGCTTCCTGGACCGCTTCGCGGCGGCGGCCAAGGACGGCTTCACCGGGGTCGAGTACCTGTTCCCCTACGCCTTCGAGAAGGAGGCGCTGGCCGAACGGCTGGAGCGCTATCGCCTCGTGCAGGTCCTGCACAACCTGCCGGCGGGCGACTGGGACGCGGGCGAACGCGGCATCGCCTGCCTGCCGGAACGCGTGGGCGAATTCCAGGACGGCGTCGGCAAGGCCATCGAATACGCGACCACGCTCGGCTGCACGCGGATCAATTGCCTCGTCGGCAAGGCGCCGGCCGGGGTCGCGGCGGACAAGCTGGAGCGCACGCTGGTGGACAATCTGGCCTTCGCCGCCAAGGCGCTGAAGGCCGCCGACATCCGGCTGCTGGTCGAGCCGATCAACACCCGCGACATTCCGGGCTTCTACCTGAACACCACGACGCACGCCGAGCGGCTGATCGAGGCGGTCGGGTCCGACAACCTCTTCATCCAGTACGACGTCTACCACATGCAGATCATGGAAGGTGACCTCGTGCCGACGATCCAGCGCCTGCTGCCCAAGATCGCGCACGTCCAGGTGGCCGATAATCCCGGCCGCAATGAGCCCGGCACCGGGGAGATCAATTACCCCTTCGTCTTCGCGTCGCTCGACCGGCTCGGCTACCAGGGCTGGATCGGCTGCGAATACAAGCCGGCGCGAGGCACCAGCGAGGGCCTGTCCTGGATGCGCCCCCACCAGACGCCCGAGACCGTCGCAGCCTAACCAAAAATCAAGGAGGAAACCATGAAGGTTGGATTCATCGGGCTCGGGATCATGGGCCGGCCGATGGCCGGGCATCTGATCGCGGCCGGGCACACGCTGTTCGTGCACGACATCGCCCCGCCGCCGGCGGAACTGCTGGACCAAGGCGCCACCGCCTGCGCGTCGGGGCGCGCGGTGGCGCAGCAGGCCGAGGTGATCATCACCATGGTGCCCGACACCCCGCACGTCGAGGCGGTGCTGTTCGGCGCCGACGGCGTGGCCGAGGGGCTGTCGTCCGGCAAGATCGTGGTGGACATGTCCTCGATCTCGCCCATCGAGACCAAGGCCTTCGCCAAGCGCATCAACGCGCTGGGCTGCGACTATCTGGACGCCCCGGTGTCGGGCGGCGAGGTGGGCGCCAAGGCGGCCTCGCTGACCATCATGGTCGGCGGGACGGAGGCGGCCTTTGCGACGGTCAAGCCGCTGTTCGAGGCGATGGGCAAGAACATCACGCTGGTCGGCGGTCCCGGCGACGGCCAGACGACCAAAGTCGCCAACCAGATCATCGTCGCCCTGACCATCGAGGCGGTCGGTGAGGCGCTGCTGTTCGCCTCCAAGGCTGGGGCCGATCCGGCCAAGGTGCGGCAGGCGCTGATGGGCGGCTTCGCCTCCTCGCGCATCCTGGAGGTGCACGGCGAGCGCATGGTCAAGCGGACCTTCGATCCGGGCTTCCGCATCGAACTGCACCAGAAGGACCTCAACCTCGCGCTGTCCGGCGCCCGCGCGCTCGGGCTGTCGCTGCCCAACACGGCGACCTGCCAGGAGCTGTTCAACGCCTGCGCCGCGCACGGCGGCAAGGCCTGGGACCACTCCGCCATGGTCCGCGCGCTGGAACTGCTCGGCGGGCATGAGATCGGGCAGAACCACCGGGCTCTCGAACCGGCGGAATAGAAGGAAGAAGGGGGGCTGAGCCGTGACCATCACCGACCCGCGAGCGCTGTTGACCGACATGTTCCGGGCCGCCGTGGCCTCGGCCCAGCCCGCCCTGTGCGTCCCGCCGCACCTGCCCCCGCCGCCCAGGGGGCGGACCGTCGTGGTCGGCGCCGGCAAGGCCGCCGCCGCCATGGCGCGGGCGGTGGAAACCCATTGGACGGGTCCGCTGTCCGGGCTGGTGGTCACGCGCTACGGCCACAACGTCCCCTGCGAGCGGATCGAGGTGGTCGAGGCGTCCCACCCCGTTCCCGACGCGGCCGGTGAGGGCGCCGCGCGGCGCATCCTGGAGATCGCCGCCGGGCTGGGGCCGGACGATCTTCTGCTCTGCCTGATCTCCGGCGGCGGATCGGCCCTGCTGGCGCTGCCGGCGCCCGGCCTGACCATGGCCGACAAGCAGGCGGTGTCCAAGGCGCTGCTGCGCTCCGGCGCCAACATCGGCGAGATGAACTGCGTGCGCAAACACCTCTCGTCCATCAAGGGTGGGCGGCTGGCGGCGGCGACCAAAGCGCGGGTGGTTTCGCTGGTCATCTCCGACGTGCCGGGCGACGATCTGTCGGTCATCGCCTCCGGCCCGACGGTGCCCGATCCGACCAGCTATGGCGACGCGCTGGCCGTGCTGGAGAAGCACCGCATCGACCCGCCGAAGGCAGTGATGGACCACCTGCTAGCCGGGCGCGACGAGACCCCGAAGCCCGGCGACCCACGCCTTGCAGCCACGCGCACCGTCTTGGTCGCCACACCGCAAATGGCCTTGGAGCGCGCCGCCGAGGTCGCGCGCCGGGCCGGCATCACACCGGTCATCCTGGGTAACGCGCTGGAGGGCGAAGCCCGCGAGGTGGCGCTGGTCCATGCCGGTATCGCCCGGCAGATTGTCAGCCATGGGCAGCCGGCGCCGGCCCCCTGCGTCCTGCTGTCCGGCGGCGAGACGACCGTCACCGTGCGCGGTCATGGGCGCGGCGGCCGCAACGCGGAGTTCCTGCTGGCGCTCGCCGTCGCGCTGGACGGGCTGCCCGGCGTGCACGCGCTGGCCGCCGACACCGACGGCATCGACGGCACGGAAGACAACGCGGGCGCCCTGCTCTCCCCCGCTTCCCTCAAGCGCGCCGCCGACTTGGGCATCAGCGCCAAGGAGCGGCTGGCCGACAACGACGGTTACGGATTCTTCAGCGCGCTGGGCGACCTGCTGATCACCGGCCCCACCCTGACCAACGTCAACGACTTCCGCGCGGTGCTGGTCCTCTAACTGCCCAACTGTCATATCCCGTTGGTTCGACCCAAGGAATAAGACCCTATCCCACAAGCCAGGTTGTTGATACCGGCAATTGTTGGGCACACTCACGTTCAGCGGTCGAGGGATACCGAGTTTGGCATGCCAGAGGCGGCTCTCCATATGACGGAGTTCATGCCCAGACGCGGCCCCGCCCAGAAGAAAATAAAAAGCAAACAAAAGAATTCGTTCAAAGGGTATCCGGGGAGGAACCAAATGCGGCAAGTCGATGCACGCGCGGCCGAGCCGCACGGCGCGCGATGGATCCAGTTGCTGATCGGCGTCATCTGCATGTCGATGATCGCCAATTTGCAATACGGCTGGACCCTGTTCGTCGAACCCATCAGTGAAAAACATGGCTGGGGTCTCGCGGCCATTCAGGTAGCCTTCACCATCTTCGTGGTCACAGAAACCTGGCTGGTCCCGGTCGAGGGCTGGTTCGTGGACAGGTTCGGGCCGCGCATCGTCGTGCTGCTCGGCGGCATCCTATGCGCGCTGTCCTGGGCCATCAACTCGGTGGCGGACTCGCTGTTGCTGCTCTATCTCGGCGCGGCCATCGGCGGCATCGGGGCGGGCGGCGTGTACGGCACCTGCGTGGGCAACGCGCTGAAGTGGTTTCCCGACCGCCGCGGGCTGGCCGCCGGCCTGACCGCCGCCGGCTTCGGCGCCGGCTCGGCGCTGACCGTGGTGCCGATCGCCAACATGATCCACGCTTCCGGCTACGAAGTGACCTTCCTGTATTTCGGCATCGGCCAGGGCGCTGTCGTGTTCCTGCTCGCTTGGTTCCTGAAGGAGCCCAAGCACGGGCAGGTCCCGCAGGTGAGCAGGGCGCTGGTGGTGCAGAGCCGCGAGAGCTACACGCCGGCGCAGATGGTCAAGACGCCGGTGTTCTGGATCATGTACCTGATGTTCACCATGGTGGCGGCCGGCGGCCTGATGGCCACCGCCCAGCTCGGGCCCATCGCCAAGGACTTCCAGCTGGACGGCGTGCCGGTGTCCATCATGGGGCTGACGCTGCCGGCGCTGACCTTCGCCCTCTCCATCGACCGCGTGCTCAACGGCCTGACGCGCCCTTTCTTCGGCTGGGTGTCGGACCACATCGGCCGCGAGAACACCATGTTCATCGCCTTCGCCATCGAGGCGGTGGGCATCGTCGCCCTCAGCGTCTACGGGCGCGACCCGATCGCGTTCGTGATCCTGACAGGGCTGGTGTTCTTCGCCTGGGGCGAGATCTACAGCCTGTTTCCGGCCTGCTGCGGCGACACCTTCGGGTCGAAGTACGCCACGACCAACGCCGGCATGCTGTACACCGCCAAGGGCACGGCCGCGCTGCTGATCCCGTTCGGCAACATTATCGCCGACGCGACGGGGGGGTGGATGGTCGTGTTCTATCTCGCCGCGTCGGTCAACGCCTTTGCCGCGATCCTGGCTCTGTTCGTGCTGAAGCCGATGCGCGCCCGCTTCGTCGCCGGTGACCGGCGGACGGCGGAGTGTCTGACCGTCCAACCCGCCAAATAGCCGCCCACGGACCAGCCGGCGAACGATCAGAAGGGGCGCGGTTCACCGACCGCGCCCCTTCTCGTTCTCAGGAGCGAACCGCCAGCACGATCTTGCCGACGTGCTGGTTGCTTTCCATCAGGCGGTGCGCCTCGGCGGCGGAGGCCAGAGGGAAGGTCTCAAAGACCACGGGCTTGACCCGCCCCTCGGTGATCAGCGGCCAGACCGTTTCGCGCAGCTGGTCGGCCAGCGCCCGCTTGTAGGCGACCGGCCGCGCCCGCAGGGTGGATCCGGTCAGCGTCAGTCGCTTCGCCATCACCGGAAACAGGTTGACCTCCGCCTTCGGCCCGCGCACGAAGCCGATCACCACATAGCGCCCCTCCACCGCCATGCAGTCGATGCTGCGCGCCAGATAGTCGCCGCCGACGATGTCGAGCACCACGTCGGCGCCCTTCCCGTCCGTGACCTCCTTCACCACGGCGGTGAAGTCCTCAGCCGTATAATCGATGGCCCGGTCGGCGCCGAGATCGAGGCAAGCCCGCACCTTGCCCGCGCCGCGCACGGTGGTGAGGACCCGCGCGCCCAACGCCTTGCCGAGCTGGATCGCCGTCGTGCCGATGCCCGACGCGCCGCCGTGCACCAGCAGCGTCTCGCCCGCTCGCAGCCGGCCGCGCTCGAACACATTGGACCAGACGGTGAAGAAGGTTTCCGGCAGCGCCGCCGCCTCGGCCATGGACAGGCCGTCCGGCACCGGCAGGCATTGCGCGGCCGGCGCGCTGCAATATTCGGCATAGCCGCCGCCGGCGAGCAGCGCGCAGACCGGATCCCCGACCGACCAGCCGGACACCTCGGCCCCCACCGCCGCGACCAGGCCGGCCACCTCCAGGCCCGGAATGTCGGTGGTGCCCGGCGGCGGATCATAGCGGCCAAGCCGTTGCAGCACGTCCGGACGGTTGACCCCGGCGGCGGCCACCTCGATCAGCAGCTCGTTCGCCTTGAGAACCGGCATGGGCCGGCGCGTGGGCACCAGCACCTCCGGCGCGCCCGGCCGGCTCACCTCCACCGCAATCATGGTTTCGGGCAACGCCATGGATCCGCCTTTCGCATTTGATGAAAAACGTCATTGTCCGACCGGCTCGTCACAGCGCAAACCGCCCCATCTCCTTTTCCCGCATGGTGGAAATCGTCCTGTATTGGTATTTCGCATCTGGTATACAAAATCCCCTTGCCTTTCGGGGTCGGCGCTCCTAAATTGACCCGCAACAGGCCCCCCTAGCCAAAGGAGCAAGAACCATGATCGAGTCGCAGATGATCGCCTATGTCGCGCTGGCCGGACTGATGGCGCACGGCCTCTACGTCCTCACCCGCGGCGACGTTGACAGCTCCCCGACCGACGCCGGTGACGATTCGGGCCTCTGGACGTCCGAGCGTTTCAACCAGAGCGGCGAAGGGCACGAGCGCCCCTTCTTTCTCGACTGAGCGCGGTTGCCGCCAAGCCGGAAGAATGCCGGCGGCGGACAAGGGTTTGGGGGGAACAACACGAAAGCACGAAAAGGCCGCCGCGCGGTGATCGCGCGGCGGCCGAACCTTTTGTCCTCCCGTGTTGGGGCAGCTCGTTCCGTGTTTAAGAGGTCGCGTTGCCGGCGGGCTGTGCGAGCGGGCTGGCGATCGGTCCCCGAAGGGCCTCGGCCTCGTTACGGGCATGATGGCGCTTCAGCATCGGCTTCAGCACCAGGATGGCGCAGGCCGCGGCGGTCAGGTCCATCGCCGCCGTCACGTAGAGCACGGTCGCCCAGGTGCCGGTCGCTTCCATCAGCAGGTTGCCCAGCGGGACCAGGAGCGCGGCCACACCCTTGGCGCAGTAGAGGACGCCGTAGATCTTGCCCGCATGCTTGGTGCCGAAGGTGTCGGCCGAGGTGGCGGAGAACAGGCTGTACACTTCGCCCCAGGCCAGGAACACCATGCCGCTGAGGATCAGGAACATCATCGGGTCGTGGCCGAAGCGGCTGAGCATGATGATGCCGAAGCCTTCGAGGGTGAAGGCGACGAACATAGTCGCTTCACGGCCAATGTGGTCGGAGATGAAGCCGAACAGCGGGCGCGAGATGCCGTTCATGACGCGGTCGAGCATCAGAGCGAAGGGCAGAGCCGCCATGGTGATGCCGAGGATGCTGATCGGGGCTTCCTTGACGCCCAGGTCGTGGGCGATGACGCCCAGCTGCGCCACGGCCATCAGGCCACCGGTGACGGTGCAGATGAACATGACCATCATGACCCAGAAGACGGGGGTCTGAAGGGCTTCGGACAGCGTGTAGTCACGGCGGGTCTGAGCGACCTTGCTGGACGTCTTCACCTCTTCCTTGGCGGGGGTGCGCAGCATCCAGGCGGCGGCGAAGATGACGGCGCCCTGGATCAGGCCGAAGGTGAAGAAGGTCGACTGGTAGCCGGAGGAGTGGATCATGTTGGCGATGGGCAGGATGGTCAGGGCCGAGCCGGCGCCGTAACCGCCAGCCGTCAGGCCGACCGCCAGACCGCGCTTGTCCGGGAACCACTTCAGGGCGTTGTTGACGCAGGTGGCGTACACGCAACCGACGCCGATGCCGCCGATGGCCGAACCGATGTACAGCAGGCTCAGCGTGTCCGCGTAGCTGTTGACGACCCAGGCAAGGCCGGTGAACAGACCACCGACCGCGACGATGACGCGGGGGCCGTAGCGGTCGATGAAGTAGCCTTCGATCGGCGTCAGCCAGGTCTGCACGACCACGAAGACGGTGAAGGCGGTCTGGATCGAGGCGCGCGTCCAGTTATGCGTCGCCTGGATTTCCGGCACGAACAGCGTCCAGGCGTACTGGATGTTCGCGGCCGCCACCATGCAAAAAACACCGGCGAGGATCTGGAGCCAGCGCGTCTTGTCGGACACTTGCGCCGGAGCGTCTTTGGCTTGGGTCGAATGGACCATGTGTCCCTCCCATGGGATTGCGATGGTTGGTACCGGGTGCTTGTTTTTACCGGGTGCTTGTTTTTCTTGGGGCCGGGGACCGGTGGTCATCCGTGTCGGCCAAGCCCTGGGCCACTTTTCTGAAAGTGGTTGAGTTTCGAACGGCGTCGGCCTGGGTCGGGACCGAGCAGCGATTCCGCTGAAGCATTCGGTGCTCCATATACGGCATCTGGTATGCCAGATCTAAAATCTGTTTGCAACACTGATTTTCTGCCCCACTACCATCAGCCTAGACCGGCTTCCGTTCCTTGGCGGAAAGACTGGATGGGCACCGCGCACAGACAAAAAAAGACCGTGCTGTTTCCAGCACGGCCATCAGATCAGGTTCGCAAGAGGCGAGCTGTCCATATCACCCGGCATAGAGGACTAAATCGCCCTCCGTGGACTTATGATGGCATTCCCCTCTGCTCGGAAAAACACTCCAGAGACATTTTTCCACGATGCGGAAAGCTTCCCGCGCCAATAAAAATGACCGCGCCACGGGAGTGGCGCGGTCGAGTTCCACAGCGGGGACGCTGCGCTCAGAGATGAACCCAATTCATAAATCGGCCATTACATCGGCACACGGCCTCCGAACTCCGCCGTGATGGCGGCGGCGGTGCGCTTGACCATCTCGCCTAGGTCGTCCACACGGGCATCCCGCATCCGGCGGCTGGTGCCGGACAGGGATATGGCGCCGACGACCGATGTGGTCTCATCAAAGATGGGGGCCGCGACACAGCGCAGGCCGGACACCCGCTCCTCCTGATCGACGGCGAATCCCCGGCTGCGGACCAGCGACAGTTCCTGCCGCAGCGCCGGCAACGAGGACACGGTGGTGCGCGTGAACTGCCGCATCCCGCGCTGGGTGACGATGGACTGCACCCGCGCCTCGGCCATCGCCGCCAGGAACGTCTTTCCGACGGCCGAGCAATGCAGCAGCGTTCGGTCCGTCACCGGAACGGCCGCCTGCGCCAGACGCGCACCGGAGACGCGGTGCAGATAAATGGCCTCGCCATCCTCCTCGACGGCAAGGCTCACCACCTCGCCGCTGTCCTCCATCAACCGCCGCAGGCGGGGCCGGGCGACGTCGAGAAGACTGCGTGTTCTCAGAAAGTTGATGCCGCTCGTGTAGGCTTGCAGCCCGACCGCCCAGCCGCGCTTCTCCTGATCGAAGCGGACGTAGCGCTCCTGTTGCAGGGTGGTCAGCAGGCGGTGCGTGGTCGATGGCGACAGGTCCGCCGCCTCGGCCACGGCGGTGAGGCTCATGGGCGTGCCCGCACCGCCGAGAATGGACAGGATGTTCAGCGCCCGCGTCAAGGACTGGACCAGTTGCCCCTTGGCCGCCGTGTCGGGCGCGCCGGGGGCGGACTCCGGGCTTTGCGATTGCGTCTTCATGGTTCCTTCCCTCCACGCCACCGGCCCTTTTGGCGGGCCTTTGTTGGCCCCCTGCCCCGCGCCGAAGCGCGGAGCAGGGTGTCTCAGGACGTCACGCGACCGGCTCGATCCGCGCGGCGGCGAACTTGAACTCCGGGATCTTACCGTAGGGGTCGAGCTTCGGGTTGGTCAGCACGTTGGCCGCCGCCTCGGCGTAGCAGAAGGGCACGAACACCAGCCCGCTGGGGACGCCGTAGTCGGACCGCGCCTTCAGCTCGATGGCGCCGCGCCGCGTGGTCACCTTCACCGTGTCGCCGCCCTTGGCCCCCATGCGGCGGAGATCCGCCGGGCTCATGTAGGCCACCGCCTCCGGCTCGATGTCGTCGAGCACCTGGGCGCGCCGCGTCATCGACCCGGTGTGCCAGTGCTCCAACTGGCGGCCGGTGGTCAGCACCATGGGGAAGTCGGCGTCCGGCTCCTCGGCCGGCGGGATCACGTCGGCGGGGACCAGACGGCCACGGCCGGTCGCCGTGGGGAAGCCGTCGCCGAACACGATCTCCTGCCCCGGATCCTCCGCCGACAGGCTGGGATAGGTGACCGAGCGCTCGCGCTCCAGCCGCTCCCAGGTGATGTTGTCGAGCGAGGGCATCGCCTTCTTCATCTCGGCGAACACCTCGCGCGGGTGCCCGTAGTTCCAGTCGAGGCCGAGGCCGCGCGCCAACGCGTTGAGGATCCACAGGTCCTGCCGCGCCTCGCCCGGCGGCGGCAGCGCCTGCCGGCCCATCTGCACCTGGCGGTTGGTGTTGGTCACCGTGCCGTTCTTCTCCGGCCAGGCGGAGGCCGGCAGCACCACGTCGGCATACTTGGCCGTCTCGGTCAGGAACAGGTCCTGCACGACGAGATGGTCGAGCATCCCCAGCGCCTCGCGGGCGTGCTCCACGTCCGGGTCGGACATGGCCGGGTTCTCGCCCATCACATACATGCCGCGGATTTTGCCAGCGTGGATGGCGTCCATGATCTCAACCACGGTCAGGCCGCGCTTGGGATCCAGCTTCGTCTGCCACAGATCCTCGTAGAAGGCGCGGACCTCGGCGTCCTCCACCGGACGGTAGTCCGGGTACATCATCGGGATCAGGCCGGCGTCGGACGCGCCCTGCACGTTGTTCTGGCCGCGCAGCGGGTGCAGCCCGGTGCCGGGGCGGCCGATGTGGCCGGTGACCAGCGACAGCGCGATCAGGCAACGCACGTTGTCGGTGCCGTGGGTGTGCTGCGACACGCCCATGCCCCAGAAGATGATCGAGGCCTTGGAGGTGGCGTACAGCCGCGCCACGTCGCGCAGCGTCTGGGCGTCGATGCCGCAGACCGGGGCCATCGCCTCCGGCGTGAAGGCCTTGATGTGCTCCTTCAGCTCGGCGAAATCCTGGGTGTGCTCGGCGACATACCGCTCGTCGTACAGCCCCTCGGTGATGAT
This sequence comes from Azospirillum soli, assembly GCF_017876165.1. Lineage (GTDB taxonomy): Bacteria > Pseudomonadota > Alphaproteobacteria > Azospirillales > Azospirillaceae > Azospirillum > Azospirillum soli. The sequence continues at coordinate 149,139 of NZ_JAGINQ010000013.1, read as the reverse complement.
GACGTTCAGCAGCGCGTTCAGCATCGGCACGTCGCGGCCGGGCGTGAAGCGCATCATGTGCGTGGCGTGGCGCCGCAGCGCCGTGCCGCGCGGATCCATGACGATCAGCTTGGCGCCCTTCTTCACCGCGTTCTTGAAGAAGGTCGCGGCGACGGGGTGGTTCTCCGTCGGGTTGGAGCCGATGACGACGATCACCTCGGCGTCCTTGGCCGCCATGAAAGGGGCGGTCACCGCACCCGACCCGATGCCCTCGATCAGCGCCGCCACGGAGGAGGCGTGGCACAGGCGGGTGCAATGGTCCACGTTGTTGGTGCCGAACCCGGTCCGCACCAGCTTCTGGAACAGGTACGCCTCTTCGTTCGAGCCCTTGGCCGAACCGAAGCCGGCCAGGGCCGAGCCGCCCTTCGTGTCGCGGATGTCCGTCAGCCCCTTGGCGGCCACGGCCAGCGCCTCCTCCCACGAGGCTTCGCGGAAATGGGTCAGCGGGTTGGCCGGGTCGATGTCCACGTCATGCTTGGACACGCCCTCGCGGCGGATCAGCGGCGTGGTCAGCCGGTGCGGGTGGTGGATGTAGTCGAAGCCGAAGCGGCCCTTCACGCACAGCCGGCTCTCGTTCGACGGGCCGTCGCGCCCGGTCACCGACAGCAGCTTGCCGTCCTTGATATTGTAGGTCAGCTGGCAGCCGACGCCGCAATAGGGGCAGACGCTGTCCACCGTCTCGTCCGCCGCCGCCTTGAAGACGCCGGTCGTCAGATCGACCTGGGTCTTCGGCATCAGCGCGCCGGTCGGGCAGGCCTGCACGCACTCGCCACAGGCCACGCAGGTGCTGTCGCCCATGGCGTCGTCGAAGTCGAAGACGATCTTCTCGTGATGGCCGCGAAGCGCCATGCCGATCACGTCGTTGACCTGGACCTCGCGGCAGGCGCGGACGCACAGGTTGCACTGGATGCAGGCGTCGAGCTGCACCGCCATGGCGGGGTGGCTGAAGTCCTTGGCGACCGGCGCCGCCCGCGTCGGGAAGCGGCTTTCCGTCACGCCGACCTTGTCCGCCCAGTTCCAGAAGCGGGAGTCCGGGTCGTGCGCCTCGGCGCGCTCCGGCTGGTCGCCGACCAGCAGCTCGAACACCATCTTGCGGGCCTGCTTGGCCTTGTCGCTGGCGGTGCGGACGTACATGCCGGCGGTCGGCGTCCGCTTGCAGGAGGCGGCGAGCACGCGCTCGCCCTCGATCTCCACCATGCAGGCGCGGCAGTTGCCGTCGGAGCGGTAGCCGGTCTGGGTGGTGTGGCAGAGGTGCGGGATCTCGGTGCCGAGGCGCGTGGCGACCTGCCAGATGGTCTCGCCCGCCTGCGCCTCGACCTCTTGCCCGTCGAGATGGAAGTGGATCCGGCCGCTCATTGGGCATCCTCCCGGGTCTTTTCGTTGCTCACCGCGTTGTTGAGTCGGTCGCGGAAGTGCTTCAGCGCGCTTTTCAGCGGATTCATGGCCGCCTGGCCGAGGCCGCAGATGGAGGCGCTGCCCATCACCGCCGCCAGCTCGTCGAGCAGCGGTTCGTCCCACACCGGCCGCTTGATCAGCGCCACGGCCTTCTCGGTGCCGACGCGGCAGGGCGTGCACTGGCCGCAGCTTTCATCCTCGAAGAAGGCCATCAGGTTCAGGACCACCTTGCGCATGTCGTCCCGGTCGGACAGCACCACGACGGCGGCCGAGCCGATGAAGCAGCCGTGCTGCTCCAGCGTGCCGAAGTCGAGCGGCACGTCGTCCATGCTGGCCGGCAGGATGCCGCCCGACGCCCCGCCCGGCAGGTAGCCGATGAAGGTGTGCCCCTCGGCCATGCCGCCACAGTACTCGTCGATCAGCTCGCGCATCGTGATGCCGGCGGGGGCCAGCTTGACGCCCGGCTCCTTGACGTGGCCGGAGACGGAGAAGCTGCGCAGGCCCGTGCGGCCGTTGCGGCCGAAGCTGCCCCACCATTCCCCGCCCTTCTCCACGATGTCGCGGATCCAGAACAGCGTCTCGACGTTGTTGATCAGCGTCGGCCGGCCGAACAGGCCGACGACGGAGGGGAATGGCGGCTTGTGGCGCGGCAGTCCGCGCTTGCCCTCGATGCTCTCCAGCATCGCGGACTCCTCGCCGCAGATGTAGGCGCCGGCGCCGCGCCGCAGGTGGATGCGGGTGTGGTTGGCGAGCCCGGCGGCCTCCACCACGGCGATCTCCCGCGCCAGGATCTCGCGGCATTGCGGGTACTCGTCGCGGAGATAAATATAGACGTCCGTGGCCTCCACCACCCAGGCGCCGATCAGCATGCCTTCCAGGAAGCGGTGCGGGTCGGTTTCCAGATGGAAGCGGTCTTTGAAGGTGCCCGGCTCGCCCTCGTCGCCGTTGACCGCCATCAGGCGCGGCCCGGCCTCGTGCCGCACGAAGCGCCACTTGCGCCCGGTCGGGAAGCCGGCGCCGCCCAGGCCGCGCAGGTTGGCGCCCTCCAGCCGGTGCAGGATGTCCTCCACGTCCCGCCGCCCGTCCAGGCAGTCGGTCAGCAGCGCGTAGCCGCCGCCCGCGCGGTAGGCCTCGTAGCCGGCGTAGTCGGGGATGCGCGGGTGGGTGTCGCCGTTCCTCACCGCTTCGGTCACGCTCTCGACCGTGGCGTTCTCGTGCAGGGCATGGCCGATGGCGACCGCCGGGGCGTTGTGGCAGGCGCCCATGCAGGGGGCCCGCACCACGCGGACGTCGGGGCCCAGCGCCCCGGGCAGCTGCTCCATCAGTTTCTCGCCGCCGGCCATGCAGCAGGACAGGCTGTCGCAGACCCGGACGGTGACCGGGGGCGGAGCCTCCTCGCCGTCCATGACGATGTCGAAATGGGCGTAGAAGGAGGCCACCTCGTAGACTTCGACCAGAGCCAGCCGCATCTCCTGCGCCAGCGCGGCGAGGTGGCGGGCGTGCAGGCCGTGGTAAGTGTCCTGAAGAAGATGAAGATGCTCGATCAGCAGATCCCGCTGGCGGGACCGGTCGCCGAGCAGCCCCTGCACGTCGGCCAGCGCCGCCGGATCGACCTGCCGCCCTTTGGGCTGCGGCCGCGTGTTCCGGCGCCCAGCGCCGGGATGCATGGCCCGCTTCGTCGCGACCATCGCCGTGTCCATGTCCGCCTCCCCGTTCCTAAGCTCTGGTACCGTTGCTTTTTTTTGCCCGTTTGTTTGGTGACGCCTGTCGGTTTACTCGGCGGCCATCCGTTGGACGGCGCCCAGCGCCCCGCCGTCGCGGGCCATGGCGATCCGCCGTTCGTCGAAGCCAAGGACGTCGCGCAGGATTTCCTCGGTGTGCTCGCCCAGCAGCGGGGAGCGCGTCACCTCGGTGGGGCTGTCGGACAGCTTGATCGGGTTGCCGACCGACAGGTACTTGCCGCGCGTCGGGTGATCGACCTCGACCACCGTGCCGGTCGCCCGCAGCGACTCCTCCTCGGCGATCTCCTTCATCGACAGGATCGGACCGCAGGGTATGTCGTATTCGTTCAGGATGTCCATGACCTCGAACTTGGTCTTTGTCTTGGTCCAGTCCTCGATGGTGGCGAAGATGCTCATCAGGCGCGGCAGGCGGGCCGCCGGGGTCGCGTAGTCGGGATCGGTGATCCATTCCGGCTTGCCGATCACCGTGCAGATCTTGCCCCACACCGGCGCCTGGGTGATGAAGTAGATGTAGGCGTTGGGGTCGGTCTCCCAGCCCTTGCACTTCAGGATCCAGCCCGGCTGGCCGCCGCCCGACGCGTTGCCGGCGCGCGGCACGGTGTCGCCGAAGCTGCCGTTCGGATATTGCGGGTATTCCTTCAGCGGCCCGCGATCCAGCCGCTGCTGGTCGCGCAGCTTGACCCGGCACAGGTTCAGCACGGCGTCCTGCATGGCGGCCAGCACCTTCTGCCCGCGCCCGGTCGACTTGCGCTGGTACAGCGCGGTGACGATGCCCAGCGCCAGGTGCAGGCCGGTGCCGCTGTCGCCGATCTGCGCGCCGGTGACCATCGGGGGGCCGTCGTCGAACCCGGTGGTGGAGGCCGCACCGCCCGCGCACTGCGCCACGTTCTCGTAGACCTTGCAATCCTCGTAGGGGCCGGGGCCGAAGCCCTTGACCGACGCCACGATCATGCGCGGGTTCAGCTCCTGGATGCGCTCCCAGGTGAAGCCCATGCGGTCGAGCACGCCGGGGGCGAAGTTCTCGACCAGCACGTCGCAGATCTTCACCAGCTCTTCCAGCACCGCCTTGCCTTCGGCCGTCTTGGTGTCGAGGGTGATCGAGCGCTTGTTGTGGTTCAGCATCGTGAAGTAGAGGCTGTCCGCGCCGTCGATGTCGCGCAGCTGGCCACGGGTGATGTCGCCCTCGCCGGGCCGCTCCACCTTGATCACATCAGCGCCGAACCACGCCAGCAGCTGCGTGCAGGTCGGGCCCGACTGGACATGGGTAAAGTCCAGAACACGCACCCCTTCAAGAGCTTTTCCCATCGTCCTTCCCCCTCGACGTTTCCTGATTTCTTACTGACGTTTTTTTGGCGGGTGGCGGCCCGCCCGCCTGAACGGCCGGGCCGCGCCCTCCCTTGCTACTCGGCCGCCGGCATCTTGCGGACCGAGCTGGTCGGGTTGAGGCTGCCGATGTTGCCGCTTTCGGTGCCGGCCGCCGGGTCGATGACCGCGTTGATGAGCGTCGGCTTGCCGCTGCCCATGGCCTCGCTGACGGCGCGGTAGAGATCGTCCGGGTTCGTCACGTTGACGCCCACCCCGCCGAAGGCTTCCATCATCTTGTCGTAGCGGGAGCCCGGCACGAACACCATCGGCGAGGGGTCCGGCTTGCCCGTCGGGTTGACGTCGGTGCCGCGATAGATGCCGTTGTTGTTGAAGATGACGATGCAGACCGGCAGGTTGTACCGGCAGATCGTCTCCACCTCCATGCCCGAGAAGCCGAAGGCGCTGTCGCCCTCGATGGCCAGAACCGGCTTGCCGCTCTCCACGGCGGCGGCGACGGCGAAGCCCATGCCGATGCCCATGACGCCCCAGGTGCCGACGTCCAGGCGCTTGCGCGGCTGCTGCATGTCAATGATGCCGCGCGCGAGGTCGAGCGTGTTGGCGCCCTCGTTCACCAGCATGGCGTCCGGCCGCTCCTGGACGACACGGCGGAGCGCGCCCAGCGCGCCGTGGAAGTTCATCGGCACCGCGTTGCTCATCAGCTTCGGCGCCATCTTGGCGATGTTCGCCTCCTTGCGGGCGGCGACCGCGTTGACCCAGTCGGCCGGCGGCGGCGTCCAATCGCCGTCGATGGCGTTCGTCAGCGCGGTGATGCAGGAGCCGATGTCGCCGACCAGCGGGGCGACGATCTCGACGTTGCTGTCCATCTCCTTCGGCTCGATGTCGATCTGGATGAACTTCTTCGAGCCGGGCGCGCCCCAGCTCTTGCCCTTGCCGTGCGACAGCAGCCAGTTGAGCCGGGCGCCGACCAGCAGCACCACGTCGGCCTCCTTCAGCACCAGGGAGCGCGCGGCGCCGGCCGACAGCGGGTGGGTGTCGGGCAGCAGGCCCTTGGCCATGCTCATCTGGAGGAAGGGGATGCCGCTCTTCTCGACGAAGCTGCGGATTTCCTCGTCGGCCTGGGCATAGGCCGCGCCCTTGCCGAAGATGACCAGCGGGCGCTTGGCGCCCTTCAGCACATCGACCGCGCGCTCGACGGCGCTCGGGGCCGGGATCTGGGCCGGGGCCGGGTCGATGACCTTGACCAGCGAGCGGGCGCCCTCGGCGGCGTCCATCACCTGCGAGAACAGCTTGGCCGGCAGGTCGAGATACACGCCGCCCGGACGGCCCGACACGGCGGCGCGGATGGCGCGCGCCACGCCGATGCCGATGTCCTGCGCGTGCAGGATGCGGAAGGCGGCCTTGCAGAGCGGCTTGGCGATGGCCAGCTGGTCCATCTCCTCGTAATCGCCCTGCTGGAGATCGACGATCTCGCGCTCGGACGAGCCGGAGATGAGGATCATCGGGAAGCAGTTGGTGGTGGCGTTCGCCAGGGCCGTCAGGCCGTTGAGGAAGCCCGGCGCCGATACGGTCATGCAGACGCCCGGCTTCTTGGTCAGGAAGCCGGCGATGGCGGCGGCGTTGCCGGCGTTCTGCTCGTGCCGGAACGAGATGACGCGCATGCCTTCGCCCTGCGCCATGCGCAGCAGATCGGAAATCGGAATGCCCGGAACGACATAGAGGTTCTCGATGCCGTTGAGCTTGAGCGCGTCGATGACGAGCTGAAAGCCATCGGTCAGCGCCGGAGGCGCATCGATCACAGAAGCATCCGTGGCTTGGTTCTTGTCCATTATTGCAGCCGCAGTCGACATAACGGTAACTCCTCCCCGAGCTCTTTAAGGTTCAGATCGGTTCAATCGAGAAAGTCGCAGTGGTTTTCCACGAAGTGCGCGAGGCCGAGCGTGTGTTCGCGCACCCGGCGCTCCGCGAGGTCGGCGTCCCGGTCCATCAGGGCCTGGATGATCTCGCGATGCTCGACCATCGACTTTTCGGCCCGCCGGCCCCGGCGCATGGTGACCCGCCGGATCGCCCGCATGTGGATGAAGAAACGGTCGGTCAGATCGGCGATCAGACCGCAGCCGGACGCCTGGATGATCGCCTGGTGGAAGGCGATGTTGGCGTCCGAATATTCCAGCACGTGATCGGCCAGCTCGCCTTCCGAAAACGGGTCGAAGGTGGCGTTCAGGTCGTCGACGCTCTGGCTGTTGGCGCGTTCCACGAAGAGACGGGCGGCCATGCCTTCCAGCGCGGCGCACACCGTGATCATCTCGACGATTTCCGCCTTGGTCTTGCGGACCACGTAGATGCCCCGGCGCGGCTGCGAACGGATGAAGCCCTCCTGCTCCAGCAGGGCCATGGCCTCGCGCACCGGGGTGCGGCTGACGCCGAGGGCTTCGCAGAGGTGGCGCTCGTCCAGGCGGATTTCGTTGCGCTCGCCATAGATGTCCATCTGCGTGATGGCTTGGCGCAGCGCCTGATAGGCCTTCGCCTTGAAGCTCATGCCCTGGTCAAGGGGCTCTACGGAGAATCTCATTCGGTCCATGGCGTTTCCGTCCCTGTGCTGCGCCGCCTCTCGCGTGCATTTTTCACCCATCTTGTGGTGCGTGGGTTTGAATTGGAGATACGGTATACCAGATGCCACTGGGCGCGCAAGCGAATATGTTCGCGCATCGAACTGTTTTGTTGGTCAGCACCGCGATGCGTCGCCGGAAGCGCCAGCTCCGCCCAGGAACTCTCAAATTCATAGCTCAATCAGCTGCTTAGCCCCTTACGCGACTCACCATGGACGTGATAGACGGCGTCCTGGCACACCACATGCCACGCGGACATAGCTGGTATACATTATCCATTATCCTCGTTTCGACCCTTCCGGGTTACAAAGGGGAACAGGAACTGCACGCAGTCCTCCTTGTAGGTTCCCCACTGACGGCTCCGCGGCCTTGCGCTGACGGGGCCTTCTTTTTTGCCGCGAGCGCACCATGGAAAAAGCCCCTCCCCGGTTTCGCCGGAAAAGGGCTTTTCGCCTTTTCAAAAATGCGTTTTACGACTGCTCGGCGGCTTTTACGACCTCTTCGGTGACCTTCTTGGCGTCGCCGAACAGCATCATGGTGTTGGGGCGGAAGAACAGCTCGTTCTCCACGCCGGCGTAGCCGGAGGCCATCGAGCGCTTGATGAAGAACACCGTCTTGGCCTTCTCCACGTCGAGGATCGGCATGCCGTAGATCGGGCTTTGCGGGTCGGTCTTGGCCGCCGGGTTGGTCACGTCGTTGGCCCCGATCACGAAGGCCACGTCGGCCGTGCCGAAGTCGCGGTTGACGTCCTCCAGCTCGAACACCTCGTCGTACGGCACGTTGGCCTCGGCCAGCAGCACGTTCATGTGCCCGGGCATGCGCCCCGCCACCGGGTGGATGGCGTACTTGACCTCGACGCCTTCCTTCTTCAGGTGGTCGGCCATCTCCCTGAGCGCGTGCTGCGCCTGCGCCACCGCCATGCCGTAGCCCGGCACGATGATCACCGACTGCGCGTTCTTCATGATGTAGGCCGCGTCCTCCGGCGAGCCGGCCTTCACCGTGCCGCGCTCGCCGCCGCCGCCCGACGCCGCCGCCGCGCCCTCGCCGCCGAAGCCGCCGAGGATGACGTTGAAGATCGAGCGGTTCATGCCCTTGCACATGATGTAGGACAGGATCGCACCCGACGAGCCGACCAGCGCCCCGGTGATGATCAGCAGGTTGTTCTGCAGCGTGAAGCCGATGCCCGCCGCCGCCCAACCGGAGTAGCTGTTCAGCATCGAGATGACCACCGGCATGTCCGCCCCGCCGATGGGGAGGATCAGCAGGAAGCCGAGCGCCAGCGCCACGATCACGATCAGCCACATGGCGACCGAGGCGTTCGACTGCACCAGCCAGAGGATCAGCAGGATGGTCAGCACGCCCAGGCCGGCGTTGAGGTGGTGCTGGAAGGGGAAGACCAGCGGCTTGCCCGAGACCAGCCCCTGCAGCTTGGCAAACGCGACGATGGAGCCGGTGAAGGTGATGGCGCCGATGGCGGTGCCGAGCGCCATCTCGACCAGCGAGCCCTTGGCGATGGCCCCGGGCACGCCGATGCCGTAGGCGGCCGGCGAGTAGAAGGCGGCCAGCGCGACGAACACGGCGGCCAGACCAACCAGGCTGTGGAAGGCGGCGACCAGCTGCGGCAGCGCGGTCATCTCGATCTTCTTGGCGATGACGTAGCCGATGCCGCCGCCGATGGCGATGCCGAGGATGATCATCCAGTAGGACTGGACGATGGGCAGGGCCAGCGTGGTGAGGATGGCGATGGTCATGCCGACCATGCCGTAGATGTTGCCCTGACGCGAGGTCTCCGGGCTGGAGAGGCCGCGCAGCGCCATGATGAAGCAGACCGAGGCGACGAGGTAGAGAAGGGCGGCGAGGGTTTCCATCTTACTGACCCTTCTTCTTGAACATGCTGAGCATGCGCTGGGTGACGAGGAAGCCGCCGAAGATGTTGACGCTGGCCAGGATGACGGCGAGGAAGCCCATCACCTTGGAGAAGCCCCCAGCAAAATCATAAGGGCCCGCCGGGCCGGCGGCGATCAGGGCGCCGACGATGATGACCGAGGACACCGCGTTGGTCACCGCCATCAGCGGCGAGTGCAGCGCCGGGGTGACCCGCCACACCACGTAGTAGCCCACAAAGCAGGCCAGAACGAACACCGTCAGGCCGGTGATGAAAAAGCTGCCGCTGTGCACCGCCGCCTCCACCACGGGGGCCGGCAGGGGCACGGCGGGCGCCACTTGCGCCGCCTGCGCCTCCGACACGCCCAGATGACTGGTCAGCGTAACGAGGGCGTCACGGAAGGCGGCGAGAACGCTTGCGGGATCGGGATGTTCCATGGGGCCGCCTCCTCAGACGGGCTGCGCTTCGCGGACCGTCTCCGCGAAGGCGGGGTGGACGACCTGGCCGTCGCGGGTCAGCGCGATGGCCTTGACGATCTCGTCGTCCCAGTTGAGCGCGATGCCCGTGTCCTTGTCGTGCAGCGACTGCAGCAGGGCGAGCAGGTTCTTGGCGTAGAGCAGCGACGCCGACTCGGCGATGCGGCTGGGGTAGTTGCCGTGCCCGACGATCGTCACGCCGTTGGCCGTGGTCACCACCTCGCCGAGCTTGGATCCCTCGACGTTGCCGCCCTGCTCCACCGCCAGATCGATGATCACCGAACCCGGCTTCATCGAGGCGACATGCTCGGCCGTCACCAACACCGGGGCCTTGCGGCCGGGGATCAGCGCGGTGGTGATGACGATGTCCTGCTTCTTGATGTGCTCGGCCACCAGCGCCGCCTGCTGGCGCTTGTAGTCGTCCGACATCTCCTTGGCGTAGCCGCCGGCCGTCTCGGCCTGTTTGAACTCCTCGTTCTCCACCGCGACGAAGCTGCCGCCCAGGCTCTGCACCTGCTCCTTGACCGCCGGGCGCACGTCGGTGGCCGAGACGATGGCGCCCAGCCGCTTGGCGGTGGCGATGGCCTGCAGGCCGGCGACGCCGACGCCCATGATGAAGGCGCGCGCCGGCGGCACGGTGCCGGCGGCGGTCATCATCATCGGGAAGGCGCGGCCGTACTCGGAAGCGGCGTCCACGACGGCCTTGTAGCCGGCGAGGTTGGCCTGGGAGGACAGCACGTCCATGACCTGGGCGCGGGTGATGCGCGGCATGAACTCCATGGCGAAGGCGTTCACCCCGGCCGCCGCGTAGGCGGCCAGCGACTCGCGGGCGTTGTGCGGCTGGAGGATGCCGAAGAGCAGGGCGCCGCGCTTGATCAGCGCCAGCTCGTCCTCACCGCCCTCGGCGGCGGTCAGCGGGCGCTGCACCTTCAGCACGATGTCGGCGTCGGCCAGCGCCGAGGCGGCGTCGGGCGCGATGGTGGCGCCGGCCGCCGCGAACACCGCGTCCGGCAGGTTCGAGCCGAGGCCCGCACCGGTTTCCACGACCACGTCGAGGTTGAGGGCTTTGAGTTTTTTGACGGTTTCCGGCGACGCGGCGACGCGCGCCTCATTCGGCCGCCGTTCCTTGGGGACAGCGATCTTCATGGGTGTGTTTTGCCTCCCGACTTGTGCGGCTCGGCAAGCCTCAGCCTTCCGGCCGGATTGGCGGACGGCCGCGACGGGGCGGCCTCCGCGATGTCACTGCTGATAAGAAGAGATCCGGCCCGTGCCCTTACTGCGCGGCGACGGCGGGGACGGGTTCGGCGGCGGGGTGCGGGCGGCTGTACAGCCCGGCCACCTCGCCGCGCTGGCGCACCAGGGCCAGCACCACGTCGATGCTCGGCGTCGCCACCCCGACCAGCCGCCCCATCTCCTGCACCACCGACAACAGCGCGTCGATCTCCATCGGCCGCCCGCGCTCCAGGTCCTGCAGCATCGAGGTCTTGTGCGCCCCGACCGCCCCGGCCCCGTTGATCCGCCGCTCCACGTCGACCCGGAAGCGCACCCCGATGCGCTCGGCGATCGCCTGCGCCTCCAGCATCATCGCTTTGGCCACCGCCCGCGTCCCCGGATCGGCGCAGATCACCTCCAGGGTGGCGTGGGTCAGCGCGCTGATCGGGTTGAAGCACAGGTTGCCCCACAGCTTCAGCCAGATCTCGTCGCGGATGCGCTCCAGCACCGGCGCCCGCAAGCCCCCCGCCGCCATCGCCTCCGACAGGGCGCTGACCCGCGCCGAGGTGCCGCCGTCCGGCTCGCCGAGCGGGAACTTGTCGCCGTAGATGTGCTGGATCACCCCCGGCTCGACCACCTCGGTGGCCGGGTAGACCACGCAGCCGATGGCGCGCTCCGGCCCGAAGCCGGTCCACTGCGCCCCGCCAGGATCGATGGTCTCCAGCCGCCGGCCCTCGAAGGCGCCGCCGGTCTTGTGGAAGTACCAGTAGGGGATGCCGTTGACCGCCGTGACCACCGCCGTGTCCGGTCCCAGCAGCGGCTGGATGGAGGGCACCGCCGCCGGCACGGAATGCGCCTTGAGCGCGATGATGACGTAGTCCTGCGGCCCCAGCTCGGCGGCGTTGTCGGTGCAGCGCGGGCGCACCACGGTGTCCTCGTCCTGGGCGAGCAGGCGCACGCCGCGCTCGCGCATGGCGGCGAGATGCGCGCCGCGCGCCACCAGGCTGACCTCGGCCCCGGCCTGGTGCAGGCGCACCCCCATGAAGGCGCCGATGGCGCCGGAGCCAAAGATGCAGATCTTCATGCCGCGTCCCTCCCACTGCTGCCGCGCTGCGTTGGTTGGCTCGGACCGCTCCTCAGGATTGGTTTGCTGGGGCATCCATCGGCCCCGCCAACGAATACTGAGTTTGGTATACCATATGCCAAGTGTCAACGCGGAAATTGGGGGCTTCGCGACGCTGCCCGATCAGTGCCCCATCAGTGCCTGATCCAAAAGAAATAGACGGTCAGCGCGGCACCGATCCCGATGATCAGCCGCTTCAAAAGCACGGGATCCACGCGCTTCGCCGCCAGCGCGCCGGCGTATCCCCCACCGACCGCCGCGATGGCCATCGCCGCCGTTTCGGTCCAAGACACGGCCCCGGAGAGGACGAAGGTCGCCACCGCCGCCGCGTTCATCAGCGTGGCGAGCAGGATGCGCAGGCCATTCATGGCGTGCAGGTCGCGCATCCCGAACAGCGTCAGCGCCGCCAGCATCAGCAGGCCAATACCGCCGCCGAAATAGCCGCCGTACACCGAGATGACGAACTGCACGACCAGCACGCCACGCCCACCCAACCGCAAGCGGTCGCTCAGCCTACGGGCGTAACTGCCGAACGCGAAGACCAGCGTGGCGAAGAGCAGCAGCCACGGCACCAGCCCGGCGAACACCGCGTTCGGCGTGACGATCAGCAGAATGGCGCCAAGCCCCCCGCCGACCACGCTGATGGCGACGAAGGCGGCGACGTTGACCTCCTCCACGGACCGGATGTTCGCGCGGTAGGCCCAAGTGCTCGCCGCTTGTCCGGGGAACAGGGCGACGGTGCTGGAGGCGTTGGCGCTGACCGGCATCATGCCGGCCAGCAGCAGCGCCGAGAAGGTGATGAAGGCGCCCCCTCCGGCGATGGCGTTGAGCACGCCCGACACGAAGGCGGCCAGCATCAGCAAGGCAAGAACGAGCATGATTCATTCCTTCCAGACGCGTTTTCCCGGCGATTGGGTGGATCGCGCGAGGCGCGGCTTGCGCGGCTCTGATATCTGGTATACCGTATTTCAGATGAGACTTGAAGTCTCGACCGGATCCAACGCAGGGGAGGAACGACGCAACATGGACGGACAAGCGATCAAGGTCACGCTGGCGCGAACCGACGACGACATCGTGTCGAGTTTCGAGGTCATCCGGGAACTCCGCACCCATCTGACCGACGCGACGGCCTTTCGCGATCAGGTCCGCAGGCAGATGGACGACGGCTACAATCTGGCGGTTCTGCGGGTCGGCGGTGACGTCGCGGGCTGCGGTGGCTTTCGCGTTCACGAGACGCTGTCTCGCGGCCGTTACATGTATGTCGAGGATCTGGTCACGTCGTCGAAGCACCGCTCGTTGGGGCTCGGCGACAAGCTGTTCGACTGGCTGACCGGGGAAGCGCGCGAGCGCGGCTGCGCGCAGTTGGAGATCATTTCCGGCGTGCAGCGCGGCGACGCCCACCGCTTCTATCACCGCAAGCGGATGAGCATCAAAGCCTTCCAGCTCGTCCTGCCGCTGACCTGACGGCAAGGGTCAAGAATCTGAACAAAAGGCGGCCCCGCCGAGCAGGGCCGCCTTTTTTGTGTCCTCCCCCGAATGCGCGAACCGTCCGCCTTCAAAACTGTTTGACTGACATACAGTATTTGGTATACCAATTCTCCTGCGATGCCGCGCGCACAGGCGCCCATCGGCGTTCAGGGAGCGATCAACCAAGAGAGGGCACGCCATGAGGGTCGAGGACATTCTCCGCACCAAACAGCCCAGGATCGTCGCGGTCCGGTCGGGCTCCACCATCGATGAGGCGATCGGGCTGATGAAGTCGGAAAACATCAGCGCGCTCGTGGTCAAGGACGTCTGCCGTACGGAAGGCAACGCCTTGGCCGGCGTGCTCTCCGAACGAGACATTGTCCACGCGCTCCTCGACAAGGGGCCGGGGCTCCTGCGGCTGCCGGTGTCGCAACTGATGACCCGCAATCCGGTGACCTGCTCCCCCACGGACAGCCTGCACGAAGCCCTTCAGCTCATGGTGCGGCATCACATCCGACATCTGCCGGTGCTCGACGACGGCACGCTGGTCGGGGTGGTCAGCGCCCGCGACTTCACCCGGCTGCAACTGGACGAACTCGCCCCGGCCGAGCGCCCGCGCGAGGCGGAGCCGGTCTACGCCCATCACTGAACCAACATTCCCGGAGGGGACGCATCCCGCGCGCCCTCCGGGCCAGGGGAGCCATGACGACTCTGATCTTCACCCATCCCGACTGCCTCGGCCACGACACGGGACCGGGGCATCCGGAACGGCCGGAGCGGCTGGACACCGTTTTGCAAGTGCTGGAACAGGAACCGTTCCGGCGCCTCGAACGCCGTCCCGCCCCCGAGGCCACCGTCGAGCAGCTCGCCCGCGTGCATGAGCGGGCCTATGTGGACGCCGTGCTCGCGGCCATGCCGGAAACCGGCTACGCGCGCCTTGACGCCGACACCCTGCTCTCCCCCGGATCGCGGTCCGGGGTGCTGCGGGCGGCCGGTTCCGTCGTCGCAGCCGTGGACGCCGTGCTCGGCGGCGAGGCCGACAACGCCTTCTGCGCGGTCCGCCCCTGCGGCCACCATGCCGAGCCGGCCCGCGCCATGGGATTCTGCGTCTTCAACAACATCGCCGTCGGGGCACTGCACGCCCGCGCCCAGCACGGCCTGACCCGCATCGCCGTGGTCGATTTCGACGTGCATCACGGCAACGGGACGCAGGCCATGTTCGCCGACGACGCGAACCTGTTCTTCGCCTCCACCCACCAGTCGCCGCTCTACCCCGGCACCGGCCACCCGGAGGAGCGCGGCGTCGCCGGCAACATCGTCAACGCGCCGCTGCCGCCCTTTTCCGGCTCGGTCGAGTTCCGGCGGGCCATGGAGCGGGACATCCTGCCCGCCCTGGACAGCTTCGCGCCAGAACTCCTGCTCATCTCCGCGGGCTTCGACGCCCACGCGCGCGATCCGCTGGCGCAGCTGCAGCTGACCGGGGCCGACTTCGAATGGGCGACACGCCAGCTCGCGCTGGTCGCCGACCGCCATTGCGGGGGAAAGATCGTCTCCGCGCTGGAGGGCGGCTACGACATGACCGGCCTCGCCGAGGGCTGCGCCAGCCATCTCCAGGCGCTGATGCGGGCGGCCTGACGCCGCCCGTGTTTCCGCTACACCACCACCCCGGCGTCGGCGGCCCAGGCGAGAAGCCGGGTTGCCGGGCCGGACGGTTCGGGCCGGACCATCGGTACGGCGCCCAGCGCCACCTGCCCCGTCGAACCGTCGATGGTCACCACGTCGCCCGCGCGCAGGATGGGGCCGGCGGCCGTCGCCATCTCGCCGCGCGCGAGGTCGATGCGCAGCCCGCGCGCGCTGACCACGCACGGGCGCCCCATGCCGCGCGCCACCGTGGCGGCGTGGCTGGTGAAGCCGCCGCGCGTCGTCACGATGCCGCAAGCGGCCTGCATGCCGACGATGTCCTCCGGCGAGGTTTCCGGGCGGCACAGGATCACCGCCGCGCCGCCCGCGCCCAACCGCACCGCGTCCTCCGCCGTGAAGGCGACGGCACCACAGGCGGCCCCCGGCGACGCGGGCAGTCCTTGGGCCAGCAGCGTCCGTTCCGCCTCCGGGTCGAGCACCGGGCGCAGCAGATCGGCCAGAATCGCCGGATCGACGCGCTGGACGGCGGCATCGGGGGTGATGACGCCCTCATCCACCAGATCGACGGCGATGCGCACGGCAGCGGCGGCGGACCGCTTGCCGGTGCGGGTCTGAAGAATGAACAGGTCCCCGTTCTGCACGGTGAATTCGATGTCCTGCATGTCGCCGAAGTGCCGCTCCAGCCGTTCGGCCAGCGCGCGCAGGCGGGCGAAGGTCGCCGGCTGGCGGTCCCGCAACGCGGCCAAGGGGCTCGGCGTGCGGATTCCCGCCACCACGTCCTCGCCCTGAGCGTTCGCCAGGAACTCCCCGCACAGCCCCGGCTCCCCACTGGACGGATCGCGGGTGAAGGCGACACCGGTGCCTGACTCCCCTCCCCGATTGCCGAAGACCATGCTTTGCACCGTCGCGGCGGTCCCCCAGTCGTCGGGGATGCCGTGCAGCGCCCGGTAGGCGACGGCCCTTGGGTTCATCCAGGATCGGAAGACCGCCCCGATCGCCTCGTGCAGTTGCTCCGCGGGGTCCTGAGGAAAGGCGCGCCCAGTCCGGCGACTCACCTCTTCTTGATACAGCGTGACGACACGGCGCCAGTCCTCCGCCCCGAGATCGCCGTCCTGGACCAGCCCGCGTTCTTCCTTGTAACTGTCCAGCAGGGCGTCGAAACGATGGGCGCCCACGCCCAGCACCAGCGGCGCGTAGGACTGGATCAGGCGGCGGTAGCAGTCGTAGGCGAAGCGGACGTCGCCGGTGCGGGCGGCCAGCCCTTCCACCGTCGCGTCGTTCAGGCCGAGGTTCAGCACTGTGTCCATCATGCCGGGCATGGAGGCCCGCGCCCCGGACCGCACCGCCACCAGCAGAGGATTGCGGGGATCGCCGAAGCGCGCCCCCGCCTCCCGCTCCAGACGCCGCAGCGCCGCGTCCACCCGCTCCATCAGACCGGGAGGAAAACCGCCGGCCTTCAAATGATGTCGGCAGGCCGCCGCGGCGATGGTGAAGCCCGGCGGCACCGGCACGCCCAGCCGCGCCATCTCGGCAAGACCGGCCCCCTTGCCGCCCAACTCGTCAACCAGATCGCCGCCACCCTCGGCAAAGCCGGGGCCAAACGCGTACACCCATCGTCCGGAACCGCCATCCGCCGACACACCGGCACCACAGGCGGCCGTTCCCTCGGTTCCGAACCCGACTTGATCGAACATGGCGCCCCCGTCAGGCCGGCTGTGGTTCGTCACAGGAACCGGCCATCAGGCGCAGCACGTAGCCGAGGCTCCGGATGTCCTCGTCCGGCTCCACCCCGGCGGTTCCCTTCGTCTCTTCCCGGTCGGGGCCGGCCGCCGCGTCGGGCCGCGCCAGCCCCTCCGCGACGCCGTCCGGTCCGAACAGCACCGCCTCCGCGTGCGGGGCGTCGGGCACCATGATGAGGACGACTTCGGACTGTTGCGCCACCTCACGCCCCGAGGCGCAGGCGATGACGCCTTGGTCCAGCAGCTCGGCCGGCGGCGAGGCGATGTCGTGCACAAACAGCGTGTGCCCGGCCGCGAGCAGATGACCGGCCATCGGCCGGCCCATGGTCCCAACCCCGATGACTCCAACCCTCATGGCTCTCTCCTCACCTTGGGCATCACTGGTGTGGGCATCGTTGGTGTGGGCGTTACTGATGGGCCGCGGCCGGGAAGTCCCAGCGCCTGTCCGCCGCCACCTGCGCGATCTGGGATTTGATGAGGTCCGCGACGGTGATGAGCCCGACGAGGCTCGCCCCGTCGAGCACCGGGACATGGCGGACCTTGTGCTCGTCCATCAGTTCCAGAACCCGGTGCAGCGGGTCGCCCGGACGACAACACACCAGGTCGCGCCGCATCAGCGCTGTCACCGGCTGCGCCAGAACCCCGGCGCCGCGCTCGGTCAGCGCCCGCACAACGTCGTGGTCGGACAGCACCCCCACCACCGTGTTGCCCTCGGTCCGGCACACGTCCTTGACGACCAGACCGTCGGTGTCCTCGGCCTTCAGAAGGCGCAGCGCCACCTCCACCGTCTCGTTCACCCGCACCGTGCCGATGCGCGTGCCCTTGCTGCGCAGAATGTCATCGACGCGCATGGCGGCCTCCCTACTGCGCGGCGACGGCGGGGGTGGGCTCGGCGGCGGCGGGGTGCGGGCGGGTGTACAGCCCGGCCACCTCGCCGCGCTGGCGCACCAGGGCCAGCACCACGTCGATGCTCGGCGTCGCCACCCCGACCAGCCGCCCCATCTCCTGCACCACCGACAGCAGAGCGTCGATCTCCATCGGCCGCCCGCGCTCCAGGTCCTGCAGCATCGAGGTCTTGTGCGCCCCGACCGCCCCGGCCCCGTTGATCCGCCGCTCCACGTCGACCCGGAAGCGCACCCCGATGCGCTCGGCGATCGCCTGCGCCTCCAGCATCATCGCCTTGGCCACCGCCCGCGTCCCCGGATCGGCGCAGATCACCTCCAGCGTCGCGTGGGTCAGCGCGCTGATCGGGTTGAAGCACAGGTTGCCCCACAGCTTCAGCCAGATCTCGTCGCGGATGCGCTCCAGAACCGGCGCCCGCAGCCCCCCCGCCGCCATCGCCTCCGACAGGGCGCTGACCCGCGCCGAGGTGCTGCCGTCCGGCTCGCCAAGCGGGAACTTGTCGCCGTAGATGTGCTGGATCACCCCCGGCTCGACCACCTCGGTCGCCGGGTAGACCACGCAGCCGATGGCGCGCTCCGGCCCGAAGCCGTCCCACTGCGCCCCGCCCGGATCGATGGTCTCCAGCCGCCGGCCCTCGAAGGCGCCGCCGGTCTTGTGGAAGTACCAGTAGGGAATGCCGTTGACCGCGGTGACCACCGCCGTGTCCGGTCCCAGCAGCGGCTGGATGGAGGGCACCGCCGCCGGCACCGAGTGCGCCTTGAGCGCGATGATGACGTAGTCCTGCGGCCCCAGCTCGGCGGCGTTGTCGGTGCAGCGCGGGCGCACCACGGTGTCCTCGTCCTGGGCGAGCAGGCGCACGCCGCGCTCGCGCATGGCGGCGAGATGCGCGCCGCGCGCCACCAGGCTGACCTCGGCCCCGGCCTGGTGCAGGCGCACCCCCATGAAGGCGCCGATGGCGCCGGAGCCAAAGATGCAGATCTTCATGCCGCGTCCCTCCCACTGCTGCCGCGCTGCGTTGGTTGGCCAAACCTGTCCCCGCGATTGGTCCGCCGGGGCATCCATCGGCCCCGCCAACGAATACTGAGTTTGGTATACCATATTCCACGTGTCAACAGCCTGCAGAAGCGGAGACCAATATTCAGTGGAGGCACCCAGCGGTGGTAGCGGGCACGGATGCATCGGCGCGTTTCCGGTCGTTTTCGCAACTCGGCCATGCAGCGAACGACGTGTGACAACGATGGCGAAGTGATCGGCATCAACGAAAACGCCAAGGCCATTCTTAGAATGGGTCCGACTTGCAGAGGACACCCGTCATGACTGGCCCCGTCAACGATCTTCAGTACACCGCACAGTTGGTTCGGGAGCTTTGCGGCGACCGCTTTCTTGCCCTCGCTCCGGAACATCAAGGCGCGATTTGCGCCATGTTCGACGACATTATGAACGAGGAAGGCATTGAGGCGCTGACACCCGCGCGCGTGGACACGATCATCGCCTACACGGCCACCCACCTGTTGGACGCCGCGTAAAAGCCCCACCAAACACCCGCCGTCATCGGCAAAAAAGGGGTACGGAGGGAAGACTTAGAGCGTTGGACCGTTTACCTCCCACGACATACACCGGTCGAGGAAGCTCCAATGACTCCGCTGTATCGTGTCATCCGGCATGCGGATGGCCGCGACTTCTACGACGGCACCCCGGTGACGCTGGCGGATGCCCAGGTCATGCTCAACGACGCCATCCTCGACGGCCGGGTCGAGGTCGGGTCGTTTCTGCACGTTGAAACCGACGAACTGCTCATCCAACCGCCCGAAGCCGATCCAGGGCTCCTGAACGCGTCCTGATCCACGACCCGTCAGCGCGCCCGTCAGCGCGCGACGTACCAGTCCGCGCGATGGTTGAACGCGACGAAGGCGTTCAGGACGGCCGCGCCGATCATCGAGGCGATCAGCGCCTGAAGATCCAGCACGAAGGCCGCCGCCGAGAAGATGACGAGATCGAACAGGGCTTGCAGCCAGCCGGCGCGGAAGCCCGTCTTCTCCTGCACATAATAGGCAAGAATGCCGACGCCGCCGCCGCTCGACCCGTGGCGGAACAGGCCGATCACGCCGATCCCGATGCAGAAGCCGGCCAGCACGGCCGCCACATGGGGCTCAAGCAGTCTGTAGCCGACCACGCTGGGGAACAGGCTGGACAGAACGGACACGCCGGTCACCGCGATCAGAGAGCGCGCCGTGAACTTCCAGCCGATGCGTGCGATGGCCAACAGGTAGAAGGGCAGATTGATCAGAAAGAACAGGATGCCGAACTTCACGCCCGTCGCGTACGAGATCACGAAGGCCAACCCGGCGGCCTGCCCGGTGATCAAGCCGGCCGCCTGCAGGATCGAAATCCCGAAGGACGTCATTATTATGCCGAAAAGCTGCCCCTGCGTGTTGTCAAAAGCACTGTGGGCCGGTTTCTGAATTCCAAAAGTTGCTTTTTCGGGAGAAGCCGATGTCGTTTCACTGAGTTCCACGGCCATCCCAAGCGCCTTTTCCGCAACCGTTGTTCATCCTGAACACGGACGATACTTCACCAACTCTCGCCACGTCTATTCCATTCCAACCGCAAACGGCCCAATCGCAAGGACCAGCCCCCCGGCCTCGGCGCAGAAAGGTCATTTGACGGGCCGTTCCCGCCCCGCTACCGACGAACCCTGGTCCGGTGGAGGCAGGGAGAGACGTGAACGGTCGCCTGGACGACGAGACACGACGCGTGATCGGGTTGCTGGCGCAGGTGTCACGGCAACTGCTGGTCCACGGCGTCACCGACGCGGAGGCGTTCGCCGACGCGCTGCACGCCGCCTTGAAGACCGGTTCCCCGCTGCCCCTGGACCGGGCCGCCCACGCCTTCGCCACGCTCGCCCCCGAATGGCGGCGCATGGTCATCGACACGCTGAACACCGCCATCCAGCGCGGCCTTTCCCCGTCGCCGCCCCCAGACGACCGGCCAGAGGACGACCGGCCAGAGCCGGAAAACACCTTCTGGAGCCTTCTGCCCGTCCTGCAACCGAGCGGTATCACCGCCCGCGACCGGCTGCGTGCCGAGCGCGAACACGCAAAACATCGTCCGCAAACCAATGTCCTAAGCCGTTCGGAAGGACCCCTTGATTTATGACGAGTCTCCGAATGATAGCGGGAAAGAACGAGCCAGCGCCCCCACATCGAAAGTAGAGGACTCTGAAGGACGAACGCCCATGCCCAAGGATGCCGTGATCAGCGATGTCGCCATGTGGGAAGCCAGCATCGTCACGTGGCTGCGCGCCAACGTGGGGGAAGACCCGGCGCACGACCTCGACCACCTCCAACGGGTGTGGCGCACCGCGAAGGCGCTGGCATCGACCGAGACGCTGACCTCCCCCGGCACCACCGTGAACATGCTGGTCGTGCTGGCCGCCAGCCTGCTGCACGACATCGTGAACGTGCCCAAGGATCATCCGGACCGCAGCCGCGCCTCCCGCCTGTCCGCCGACCTCGCGGACGACCTGTTGCGCGACATGGGCTTTCCGGAAGCGCTCCTGCCGCCCACCCGCCACGCCATCGAAGCGCACAGCTATTCGGCCGGGATCGAGCCGCTGACCATCGAGGCCAAGATCGTCCAGGACTCCGACCGGCTGGAAAGCCTCGGCGCGATTGGCATCGCGCGCTGCTTCGCCACCTCCGGCCTGATGAAGCGGGCGCTGTTCCACGGCGAGGATCCCCTGGCGCAAACCCGCCCGCTGGACGACCTGCAATACGCGCTGGACCATTTCGAGGCCAAGCTGTTCCGCCTGCCGGAAACCATGCAGACCATGGCCGGCCGGTCCCGCGCGCTGGAGCGGGCGAACTTCCTCCGCGCCTTCCGTGCGCAGCTTCTGGCGGAGATCGCCGGGGACTCCTGACACCGAAGCATGGGTGGTTTCCTGCCCTTCCGATCAAGATCGCTGGACAAACGCCGCGCCACTGCCCAATTTCCCTGCCCATTTTGTAAATGCAGCGAGGAGCGGACGGAGTGTCCCTTTCCCAATCGGGCAGCGCCCCCATTGATCCGAAGACCGAGGCCCGGCGTCTCTTGACCGAAGCCATCACCAGCTACCTGCAACTGTGCAAGGATCTGGCGGCGGCGACCGAGCGGGCCACGGCCATGAGCAGCAGCACCGACAGCGCGGCTCGGCGCAGCGCCTACCAGACGCTGACCGAACTGGGCGATCAGGTCCGGCTGGCACAGCGCCGGCTCACCAACACCGCCCGTCAGGCCCGCAAGGTGATGCCGCTGGCCGAGATCGAGGACGTGGCGAAGAAGCTCGACAAGCGCGACACGACCGAAAGCGCCGCCGTCCTGGTGAAGGCCGCCTTGGCCGGCTGATGCTCCCAGGCTGATGCTCAAGGGCTGATGCTCCTGTCCACAAAGCCCTTCTCCTTGCCAGGGGAGAAGGGCTTTGGACGGACAGGAACCGCCTTAAAGCGAATTTCCATTCGCTTTAGATTCAAACGGCCTCACACGCCGGCCGGGCTTCGGACGCACGAGCGTCCGGGACCGCCGTCGCGGTCCAGAGCAAATCGAAATCCGCTCTAAGAACCCGCCTTCAGCGCCGCGCGCACCGACCGCGCCAGATCGCGGTCGCGGTAGGGCTTCACCAGCATCTCCGCGCCCGGCCCCCCGGCGCCCTCGCCGGCGCCCACCCCATGCGCGTAGCCGGACGCGTACAGCAGCTTCAGTCCGGGCCGCAGGCACAGGCACTCCCGCGCCAGCTCCATCCCGTTCATCCCGCCGGGCATGACGATGTCCGTGAACAGCAGGTCCACGCGCGGGTTGGCCTGCAACACCTCCAGCGCCTGCGGGCCGTTCTCCGCCTTCAGCACCGTGTAGCCGAGATCCTGCAAGGTCATCGCGGCAACGTCGCGCACGTGCTGCTCGTCGTCCACCACCAGGACCACCTCGCCCTGCCCCTGGAGGGCGCCGCCCGGAACATCGTCGTTCGGGCTTCCTACCGTCTCCACGCTCCGTTCCGCTTCCGCATCGTCCGGCGCGCAGGGGATGTAGAGGTGGAAGGCCGTCCCCCGGCCGACGTCGCTCTCCACCTTGATGACGCCGCCGGACTGCCTCACGAATCCGTGGATCATGCTGAGGCCGAGGCCGGTGCCCTTGCCGACATCCTTGGTGGTGTAGAAGGGCTCGAAGGCGCGCTCCAGCACCTCCGGCGGCATGCCGGACCCGGTGTCCGACACGCTGAGGCACACGTATTTGCCGGGCTTCAGGTCCAGACCGGCCGGGGGCGCGTCCTCCTCCACCGTCAGAGTGGAGGTCTCGATGGTCAGGCGCCCGCCGCCCGGCATGGCGTCGCGGGCGTTGATCACCAGATTGAGCAGAGCCGATTCCGCCTGCGTCCGGTCCACCAGCGCCGGGCACAACGGCGGCGTGCTGGTAATGACCATGTCGACGGTCGGCCCCAGGGTGCGCTCCATCAGTTCGCCCATGTTGCGCACCAGGGCTTCCATGTCCACGCGCTCGGGATGAAGCTGCTGGCGCCGCGCGAAGGCGAGCAGGCGCCGCGTCAGGTCGGAGCAGCGCAGGGACGCCTGAAGCGCCATCTCCAGCTTTCGGGCTGCCCTGGGATTGTCGCCGACCAGACGGCCGAGCCGTTCCAGGCTGCCGATGACCACCATCAGCATGTTGTTGAAGTCGTGCGCGATCCCGCCGGTCAGCTGGCCGATGGTCTCCATCTTCTGGGCGTGGGCCAGCTGGTTCTGCATCTCCCGCGTTTCGGTCACGTCCAGGATGGTGCCGCAGATCTCCAGCGCCTCCCCATCGGAGTCGCGCAGCGCGATCGCCTGATCCAGCAGGACCCGGTACGTCTCCTCCGCATCGCGCCAGCGGTACTCGACGGTGGTGGTGGCGGTGGCGGTGGACACGCCGTCCCCGGCGAGATCCGCCATCTGCACCCGCACGCGCTCCCGGTCGTCCGGGTGGATGCGCGATTCCCAGAACCCCGCCTCGCGCAGGAACCGTTCGGCGGGGAAACCGAACAGCGTCTCGACATTCTCGGTGACGTAGCGGAAGGGCGTGCCGGCCCCTACCCCGGCGCCATTGATGTCGGCGGTGTAGAGCAGGATGGGCAGCGACCGCACGATCAGCGCCTGCCGTTCCTCCGACCGGCGGAGCGCCTGTTCGGCCATCATCTTTTCCGTGCGCACGCGGAAATTCTCGGTCATCAACCGCTGCTTCAGCTCGGCCTGCCGCTTCACCTCCTCGGTCTTGCGGTACAGCTCGACGAAGACGGACACCTTGCTGCGCAGGATCACCGGATCGACCGGCTTGAACATGTAATCCACGGCACCCGTCGAATAGCCGCGGAAGATGTGCATCTCGTCCTTGTTGATGGCCGTCAGGAACAGGATGGGGATGTGCCGCGATTTCCGGCGGTGGCGGATCAGCTCGGCCGTCTCATAGCCGTCCATGTCCGGCATGTGCACATCCAGCAGGATGACCGCGAAATCCTCGTCCAGGACGTGCTTCAACGCCTCCTCGCCGGAGCGGGCAAGCACCAGCGTGGCGCCCAGATCGCCCAGCGTCTCCCGCATGGCCAACAGGTTGCGCGGATCGTCGTCCACCACCAGGATGCGCGCCTCGGGCGGGGGCAGGCTGTCCGCCGCCCCGCCCGTCACCTCGACCGGCATCGCCGCCATGGCGCGCTGGAACCCATTGCTGTCGTCCCGTGAGGGCATCGGCCAGCCTCTCATTCCCGGTTGGGGCGCTGAAGGATCGTCGGCACGCCGGTGGGCGGCGCGGCGTGCTGCCGGCCGGTCCAGACGCGCAGGAGCGAGACCAGATGGTCAACGTCCACCGGCTTGGCAAGATAGTCGGTGGCGCCCGCCTCGATGCACTTCTCCCGGTCGCCCTTCATCGCCTTGGCGGTCACGGCGAGCACCGGCAGCCCCTGCCGGCCGGGCATGGAGCGGATTTCCCGAATGGTCTGATAGCCGTCCATGTTCGGCATCATGATGTCCACCAGCACGACGTCCACATCCGAAGTTTCCTTCAGCCGCGCCAGCCCGTCCATGCCGCTTTCGGCGTGCAGCACGGTCATGTCGTGCGCTTCGAGAACGCTCGCCAGGGAGAAGATGTTTCGGAAGTCGTCATCGATGATCAGCACCTTCTTTCCGGCCAGCGACGGGTCGCGCTGGCGCAGTTCCAGCAGGGTCCGGCGCTTGTCCTCGGGCAGGCGGTCCACGGCGCGGTGCAGGAACAGCGCCGTTTCGTCCAGCAGGGAGCCGGACGACCGCACCTCCTTCAGCACCACCGATTCGGCCAGCCGGCGCAGCCGCGTCTCGTCCTCCGGCGCGATGGTCTCGGCCGCGTAGACGACGACCGGCATCCAGGCCGTGCCCTCGTGGGCGCGCAGCCCCTCGATCAGGTCGAAATCGGCCGGCTGCGGGTGGGTGAGGTCCAGCACCATGCAGTCGAACGCCTCCTGCGCCAGCGCCTCCTTCGCCTCTTCCACGGTGGCCACGCTGCGGCTTTCCACGTCGCCGTTGCCGACCAGCGCGGCGATGGCCCCCGGCTGCTCCCCCTCTTTCTCGACGATCAGCAGCTTGCGGTGGTGCCGCTCCACGAAGCCCTTGACCTTGTTCAGCGCGGCGAAGATCGCGTCGCGGTCCACCGGCTTCTCGCTGTAGGCGAAGGCCCCCATGGCGAGCCCGCGCCGCCGCTCGTCCTTGGCGGAGATGATGTGCACAGGGATGTGGCGGGTCTGCGGGTCGCGCTTCAGCAGGTCCAGCAGCGCCCAGCCGTTCATGTCCGGCAGGCCGATGTCGAGCAGGATGGCGTCGGGCCGGTACTTGCGGGCCAGCGGCATGGCCGGGCCGCCGGCGTTCGCCATGATCACCTTGAAGCCCTTCTCCCGCGTCAGGTCGATCAGGATGGAGGCGAACTTCACGTCATCCTCGATCACCAGCACCAGCGGGTCGCCCGGCCGGATGCGCTCGCGGTCGTCCATGGACGGGTGGAGTTGCAGCAGCGCCAGCCCTTCCTCGGAGCCGGAGGCGACGATCGGCCGCGTCGGCGCGGTGGCCGCCGCCGTCCTGGACGCCTGTTGTTCCGCGTGGCTGGCGAGGTCGAAGTTCAGCGGCACGTAGAGCGTGAAGGTGCTGCCCTGCCCCATCGCGCTGCTGACCCGGATCTCGCCGCCCAGCAGGCGCGCGATCTCGCGGCTGATCGAGAGGCCGAGGCCCGTGCCGCCATACTTGCGGCTGGTCGTGCCGTCGGCCTGCTGGAACGCCTCGAAGATGATGCGCTGCTTCTCCTCC
This sequence comes from Azospirillum soli, assembly GCF_017876165.1. Lineage (GTDB taxonomy): Bacteria > Pseudomonadota > Alphaproteobacteria > Azospirillales > Azospirillaceae > Azospirillum > Azospirillum soli. Next base: position 123,261 of record NZ_JAGINQ010000013.1, on the reverse strand, counting down.
GGGATGCCGATGCCGGTGTCGATGACCGAGAAGGCCAGCACCTGATCGGCCGCGTTCAGCACCGGATGGCCGCTGCTCCAGCCCTGGGTGGCCGGCTCCAGCCGGAAGGTCACGCCGCCCGTTTCCGTGAACTTGAAGGCGTTGGACAAAAGGTTGTTCAGCACCTGCTCCAGCCGCTTCTCGTCCGTCTGGATCGCGTCGGGCAGGCGCTGGTCCATCTCGATGGAAAAGCGCAGCCCCTTTTCCTGGGCCAGCTGGGCGAAGGTGCGCTCCACATGACCGCGCAGGTCGTCCAGCACCACCTCGCCGATTTCCAGCGTGACCGTGCCGGATTCTATCTTCGACAGGTCGAGGATGTCGTTGATCAGGCTCAGCAGGTCGGTGCCCGCCGCGTGGATGGTGCGGGCAAACTCCACCTGCTTGTCGCTGAGGTTGGTGTCAGGGTTATCGGCCAGCAGCTTCGATAGGATGAGCAGACTGTTCAGCGGCGTGCGCAGCTCGTGGCTCATGTTCGCCAGGAACTGCGATTTGTATTTGGAGGTGAGGGAGAGCTGTTCGGCCTTCTCCTCCAGCGCCGCCTTGGCGAGCACGACCTCGCGGTTCTTGCGCTCGACCTCCACGTTCTGGCGTTCCAGCTGTTCGGCCTTTTCCTCCAGCGCCTCGTTGGTCTGGCGCAGCTTCTCCTGCTGGGCCTTCAACAGCTCCTCCGACTGGCGGAGCGAGGCGGCCTGCTGTTCCAGCCGCTCGTTGGTGGTCTTCAGCTCCTCCTGCTGGCTTTGCAGTTCGGTGGTCAGGCGCTGCGACTGCTTCAGCAGGCCTTCCGTGCGCATGTTGGCGGCGATGGTGTTCAGCACGATGCCGATGCTCTCGGTCAGCTGCTCCAGGAAGGACTGGTGCGTCTCGCTGAAGCGGTTGAAGGAGGCCAGCTCGATGACCGCGTTCACCTCGTTCTCGAACAGCACCGGCAGCACGATGATGTTCATCGGCGGCGCCTCGCCCAGGCCGGAGCTGATGGCGACGTAGTCCTTCGGCACGTTGGTCAGCAGGATGCGCTTCTTCTCGTACGCGCACTGCCCGACCAGCCCCTGCTTCAGCGCGAAGCGGTTGCCGAGGTTCTTGCGCTCCTTCAGCGCATAGCTGGCGACGAGGTCGAGCACCGGCTCGTCGTTCTCGCGCGCGGCGACGTAGAAGACGCCGTGCTGAGCGTTCACCAGCGGCGCGATCTCCGACAGGATCAGGTTGGAAACGGTGACCAGATCGCGCTCGCCCTGCAGCATGCGGGTGAACTTGGCGAGGTTGGTCTTCAGCCAGTCCTGCTCCGCATTCTTCAGCGTGGTGTCGCGAAGATTGCGGATCATCTCGTTGATGTTGTCCTTCAGCGCCGCGACCTCGCCGGAGGCCTCGACGGTGATGGAGCGGGTCAGGTCGCCCTTGGTCACGGCGGTGGCGACCTCGGCGATGGCGCGCACCTGGGTGGTCAGGTTGGCGGCGAGCTGGTTGACGTTGTCGGTCAGGTCGCGCCACACGCCGGTCGCCCCCGGCACCTTGGCCTGGCCGCCCAGCTTGCCCTCGATGCCGACCTCGCGCGCCACGTTGGTCACCTGATCGGCGAAGATCGCCAGCGTCTCGATCATGCCGTTGATCGTGTCGGCCAGCGCGGCGATCTCGCCCTTGGCGTCCACCGTCAGCTTGCGCTTCAGGTTGCCCTGCGCCACCGCCGTGACGACCTCCGCGATGCCGCGCACCTGATTGGTCAGGTTCGTCGCCATCATGTTCACGTTGTCGGTCAGGTCCTTCCAGGTGCCGCCGACGCCTTCGACCTTGGCCTGACCACCCAGCTTGCCTTCCGAACCGACCTCACGGGCAACGCGCGTCACTTCGGACGCGAAGCTGTTCAGCTGATCGACCATCGTGTTGATGGTGTTCTTCAATTCCAGAATTTCGCCGCGTACATCGACGGTGATCTTCTTCGACAGATCGCCCCGCGCAACGGCCGTCGTCACCTCAGCGATGTTGCGCACCTGACCGGTCAGGTTGGCGGCCATCATGTTCACGTTGTCGGTCAGGTCCTTCCAGGTGCCGGCAACCCCCTTCACCTGCGCCTGCCCGCCCAGCTTGCCCTCAATGCCGACTTCGCGCGCCACCCGCGCGACCTCACTTGCGAAGCTGTTGAGCTGGTCCACCATCGTGTTGATCGTGGATTTCAGCTCCAGAATCTCACCCTTCACGTCCACCGTGATCTTCTTGGACAGATCCCCGTTCGCCACCGCCGTGGTCACCTCGGCGATGTTGCGCACCTGTCCCGTCAGATTGGCGGCCATCAGATTGACGCTGTCGGTCAAATCCTTCCAGGTGCCGGCCACACCCTTCACCTGCGCCTGACCACCCAGCTTGCCTTCCGAGCCCACCTCGCGGGCGACGCGCGTCACCTCGCTCGCGAAGCTGTTGAGCTGGTCGACCATGGTATTGATCGTGGACTTCAGCTCGAGGATCTCGCCCTTCACATCGACAGTGATCTTCTTGGACAGATCCCCGTTCGCGACGGCCGTTGTCACTTCGGCGATGTTGCGCACCTGAGAGGTCAGGTTGGACGCCATCAGGTTCACGTTGTCGGTCAGGTCTTTCCAAGTCCCCGCGACGCCCTTGACCTGCGCCTGTCCGCCAAGCTTGCCCTCGGACCCCACCTCGCGCGCCACGCGCGTAACCTCACTCGCAAAGCTGTTGAGCTGGTCCACCATGGTGTTGATGGTGTTCTTCAGCTCCAGAATCTCGCCCTTCACGTCCACCGTGATCTTCTTCGACAGGTCGCCGTTCGCCACCGCCGTGGTCACTTCCGCAATGTTGCGGACCTGATTGGTCAGGTTGCCGGTCAGCAGGTTGACGTTGTCCGTCAGGTCTTTCCAAGTGCCCGCCACGCCTTCCACGCGGGCCTGCCCGCCAAGACGCCCTTCCGTACCCACTTCACGGGCCACACGGGTGACCTCGGACGCGAAGCTGTTGAGCTGGTCCACCATGGTGTTGATGGTGTTCTTCAGCTCCAGAATCTCGCCCTTCACATCGACGGTGATCTTCTTGGACAGGTCGCCCTTCGCGACGGCGGTCGCCACCTCGGCGATGTTGCGAACCTGATTGGTCAGGTTGCCGGTCAGCAGGTTGACGTTGTCCGTCAGATCCTTCCAGGTGCCGCCGACGCCCTCGACCTGCGCCTGACCGCCCAGCTTTCCTTCCGTACCGACCTCACGCGCGACGCGGGTGACCTCACTGGCGAAGCTGTTGAGCTGATCGACCATCGTGTTGATGGTGTTCTTCAGCTCCAAAATCTCGCCCTTCACATCGACGGTGATCTTCTTGGACAGGTCGCCCTTCGCGACGGCGGTCGCCACCTCGGCGATGTTGCGCACCTGATTGGTCAGATTGCCGGTCAGCAGGTTGACGTTGTCCGTCAGATCCTTCCAGGTGCCGGCAACGCCCCGCACCACCGCCTGCCCGCCCAGCTTGCCCTCCGAGCCCACCTCGCGGGCAACGCGGGTGACCTCCGACGCGAAGCTGTTGAGCTGGTCCACCATCGTGTTGATCGTGGACTTCAGCTCCAGAATTTCGCCCTTCACGTCCACAGTGATTTTCTTGGACAGATCCCCGTTCGCCACCGCCGTGGTCACCTCGGCGATGTTGCGGACCTGGGCCGTCAGGTTGGCGGCCATCATGTTGACGTTGTCGGTCAGATCCTTCCAGGTGCCCGCGACGCCCTTGACCTGCGCCTGTCCGCCCAGCTTGCCCTCGATGCCGACCTCGCGCGCCACGCGGGTCAGTTCGGAGGTGACGGAGACCAACTGCTCCACCATGGTGTTGACGTTCCTGGCGGTGCGCAGGAATTCGCCCTGAAGCGGGCGCCCCTCGATCTCCAGGGCCATGGACTTGGAAAGGTCGCCCTTGGCGACGGCACCGATGACGCGGGCCATTTCCGTCGTCGGCTGGGTCATGTCGGTGACCAGCGCGTTGATGTTCTCGACGCACAGGTCCCAGCCGCCGCCCGCGCCCGGCAGCTTGGCGCGCTGGCTGATCTTGCCTTCCTTGCCGATGGTAACGCTGAGCCGCCCGATCTCCTTCGTCAGGTTCTCGTTCATCTCGACGACGTCGTTGAAGGCCGCCGCGATCTCCCCGTCCAGCCCGCCCAGGTCGATCGGCAGCCGGGTCGAGAAGTCGCCTTTCTGGAACTGCCGAAGCGCCCGCAGCATGACCTGCGGGGTGAGCTGGTCCTGAGAGGTCGTCATCGTCATGGTACGATCATCCCTGTGCGTCAGAGGCGTGGCCCATGCACAACGCAAGCATGGGCGCGACCGACCGGCGCGGCCCCTGGACTGTTCAACAAATTATGGGGAAGGTCCCGCCGAGGCCGTACGGACGGTGAAGAACGGTTCAGTGCGGCGCGAAAGCCGCCTCCAGGGCGCCCTTCAACTGATCCGCGTCATAGGGCTTGTGCAGAAAACCGCGTGGCATGGCCGTCTTGGCCCGCTCCATCACCGCCGGATCGCTGTCGCCCGACATGAAGATGCTGCCCACGGAGAAGCGTTCGCGCAGGGTGCAGGCCGTCGTGATCCCGTCCACGGCGCCCGCCAGATTGATGTCCACCAGGGCGAGCGTCGGACGCTCCCTCTCCGCGATCGTCAAGGCATCGGCCGCCGACGATGCAACGCCGCAGACTTCATACTGCAGATCTTCCAGCACGTCGGTCAGGAACATGGCGACGAGCGCCTCGTCCTCCACCACAAGCACGCGAACGGGTCCGGTGCCGCCATTGGAAAACGCCTGGTCGATGCCTGAGTCGGCGGAATTTCCAAGCGTGTGGGTCATCGTCTTCCCTCTTGTCGTTAGCCTGCCGCGTCCCGCGCCGGTGGGCGCTGGATGACGGGTGTCGTGCGGCCTTCTCCCGGCCGTCCGGACACGAAGCAGCACCACCGGCTGTCCTATCCCCATCGCATTACGGATGAAGTTAAAACAACTCCCGGCGGAACGTAGCGTTAAGGATTATCACGCAACGGCGGCACCCGATAAGTGATAAAAAGCAAATCACTCCGAAGGGAATATCCCATTGTCCATACAGGTACGCATCCCTTTAAGGGAGTTTAATCCCGTTTTCGCAAGAAATTACCATAAATGCAGTTCAAAGCCGCACCGATACTTGCGAGGGGCGAATCGACCGCAAGATGCCGCTGCCTTGAAGCGGCGAGCCATGCTCAAACGTCATCTCGCACTTGCGAAAATAACCCCGGACCACGGTTTGCCACCCGCCGTTCCCGACCGATATGGTGCACCTTGCGTTGCAGCATAGCCTGAACGGAACCGGAGACGAGACGATGCCCCCTGCCGAGCGTGCCACGACACACCCAGGTCTGGTGATGCTGGCGCTGGCCATGGGCGGATTCGCCATCGGCACCACCGAATTCGCGTCGATGAGCCTGCTGCCCTATTTTGCGCACGGGCTGTCCATCGACGAGCCGACCGCCGGCCACGTCATCAGCGCCTACGCGTTGGGCGTGGTGGTAGGCGCGCCCATCATCGCGGTTCTCGCGGCCAGGGTGGCGCGGCGGACTCTGCTGATCGGGCTGATGGCCGTGTTCGCGCTGGCCAACGTGCTCAGCGCGCTTTCCCCGACCTATGGCTGGATGATCGCCTTCCGTTTCCTGAGCGGCCTGCCGCATGGCGCCTATTTCGGTGTGGCCGCGCTGGTCGCCGCGTCGCTGGTCCCGCCGGACCGCCGGGCGCAGGCGGTGGCGCGCACGATGCTCGGCCTCACCATCGCCACCATCCTCGGCGTGCCGCTCGCCAACTGGCTGGGGCAGACGTTGGGCTGGCGCTGGGGTTTCGGCATCGTCGGCGTGCTGGCGCTGCTGACCGTCGCGCTCGTCTGGGCCTTCGCGCCGCAGGACCGCCCGCACCCGCACGCCTCGCCGCTGCGCGAGTTGGGGGCGCTGAAGCGCCGGCAGGTGTGGTTGACGCTCGGAATCGGCGCCATCGGTTTCGGCGGCCTGTTCGCGGTCTACACCTACGTCGCCTCGACACTGATGGCGGTAACGCAGGTGTCGCCGCATCTCGTGCCCATCGTGCTGTGCGTCTTCGGCATGGGTATGACCGTGGGCACCCTGGCCGGCGCCTGGGCGGCCGACCGCGCACTGATGCCGACGGTCGGCGGAATCCTGCTGTGGAGCGCCGCGTCGCTCGCCCTGTTCCCCTTCGCCGCCGGAAACGTCTGGACGGTGTCTCTGGTCGTCTTCCTGATCGGCGGTGGGGGCGGGCTCGGCACCGCCTTGCAGACCCGGTTGATGGACGTGGCGGAGGACGCGCAGACGCTCGCCGCCGCCCTCAACCACAGCGCCTTCAACGCCGCCAACGCGCTCGGCCCCTGGCTGGGCGGCATGGCGATCGCCGCCGGCTGGGGCTGGACCTCCACCGGCTGGGTGGGCTGCGCCCTCGCGCTGGGCGGCTTCGTCATCTGGGTCATTTCCCTGCTGGACGAGCGCGCGACCGCCAGCGCGTAAAGGAAAACAGGGTTCGGCGTCTTGCACGGGCGGCCCGGTGACGGGCGCCTCAAGGGACGTGCGCGTCCGCGCCAGGGAACGGCGCTATCATTTGGGCAGCCGACCCATTCCAAAAGCCATGACGGCTGCGCAAAAATTTTCTAATTTATAAACATAGAAAGAAAAAATTTCCTTCTTTCCTGCTAACGGCAACCGAAAAAAGGTAAAAAACTCCACACGCGATCCTGTAGCATTTTTTGTGTCGGTTGGATGAACCAAACCAGCCGACAGGTTGTGTGAAGTCTTAGATTTTCAAGTAAGAAAGGGGGATTTCGGTGGTCGATTTCATTTCCTCCATGGCGAACATCGACGAAACATCCTGCAATTCGATGCGTTCGATCAGTTTTTGGTAAAATTGATCATAGGCCTTGATATCCGGGATCACCACTCGCAGCAGATAGTCGATATCGCCGCTTAGGCGGTAGAAATCGACGACCTCCGGAATGTCGGCGACGACCCGGCGGAACTGCTCCAGCCATTCCGCGGAGTGCTTGCTCGTGCGAACCGCCACGAACACGGTCACATCGACGTTCAGCTTGCCGCGATCCAGCAAGGCGACGCGGCGGCGAATATAGCCTTCCTGCTCAAGACGTTGCACGCGCCGCCAGCACGGCGTCGCCGATAGGCCGACCTGCTTCCCCAGGTCCGCCAGCGACAGCGTCGCGTCCGCTTGCAGCGCCGCCAGGATCTTCCGGTCGATCGCATCGATGGTCATGGACACAGCCCTTCGTCACTCGTGGCGGGGAACGGGTGGACTTTGCCAAACATCAGGCCGCCGGGGAAAGATTTTTCACTTTGACAACACAACGGGCAATCGCCTGCCAAGGCATGAGCAGACTGCCCGTTTCCCAAGCAACACCACGCACCAATCAGAAAGCAGAGGCATGACCAGCCCCTTCGCAACCGACCCCATCGCCACCGATAAGGCACCCTCCGCCATCGGCCCCTACTCGCAGGCGCGGATCGCCGGCGGCCTGCTGTTCGTCTCCGGGCAACTGCCCATCGATCCGGCGACGAAGGAGTTCGCCGGGACCGACGCGCCGACGCAGGCCGGGCAATGCCTGCGCAACATCGCGGCCATCGCCGAGGCCGCCGGCACGGACCTGAGTAAGACACTGCGCTGCACCGTCCTCGTCACCGACCTGACGCAATTCAAGGCGGTGAACGAGGTCTACGCGACCTTCTTCGCAGCCCCCTTCCCGGCCCGCACCACCGTGGAGGTCTCCGCCCTCCCCCTGGGCGCTTCGGTCGAGATCGACGCCATCATCGCTCTCTAGAGGGTGTCATGACCGCTTCCGCGCAGCACGCGCCCGCGCCCCTCCCCATCGCTCTCGACCGGTTCCCAGTGAGCCTCGACTGCACGCCGCTGCCGTCCGGTGGGGAACGCGCCTGGACCCAGCGCGCCATCGAAATCCTGGAAAACGACGCGCTGCGCTCCGCCGACACGCACCTGCTGAAGCTGGACGTGCCGGCCCTGCCGGGAATCGACATCTACCTGAAGGACGAATCCACCCACCCCACCGGTAGCCTGAAGCACCGCGTCGCCCGCTCGCTGCTGCTGTTCGCCATCTGCAACGGCCGGGTCAACGAGGGCACCCCGATCATCGAGGCCTCGTCCGGCTCCACGGCGGTGTCGGAGGCCTATTTCGCCCGCCTGCTGGGTCTGCCCTTCTACGCGGTCATGCCGCGCACAACCTCGGCGGAGAAGATCGCTGCCATCGAGCTGTACGGCGGACACTGCCATCTGGTGGATTCGCCCAAGGCCATTTACGCGGAGGCGGCCGCGCTCAGCGCCCGCGTCGGCGGCGCCTATCTGGACCAGTTCACCTACGCGGAGCGGGCGACCGACTGGCGCGCCAACAACATCGCCCAGTCGATCTTCGACCAGATGCGGGGCGAACGCCACCCGGTCCCCAGCTGGATCGTGATGAGCGCGGGCACGGGCGGCACCGCCGCCACCATCGGGCGCTATATCCGCTACCGCCATCTGTCCACGCGGCTGTGCGTTCCGGACGCCGAACATTCGGTCTTCTACGACAGCTACGCCCAGCGCTGCCCCACCGTGACCTGCGAACGGGGTTCGCGCATCGAAGGCATCGGCCGCCCACGCGTGGAGCCGTCCTTCATCCCGGATGTGGTCGATCACATGATGAAGGTCCCGGACACCGCCTCGCTCGCCGGCATGAAGGTGCTGTCGCGCCGGCTCGGGCGGCGGGTCGGCGGGTCCACCGGAACCAACTTCTTCGGCCTGTGCTGGATCGCCGCGCGCATGCGCGACGCCGGCCAGACGGGCTCGCTCGTCACCCTGATCTGCGATTCCGGCGACCGTTACCGCAACACCTACTACGACGCCGGATGGATGCGGGAGAACGGCTTTGACACGGCCCCGTACGAGGCCGTCCTGGAAGACTTCCTCGACGGCAAGCCGGCGCTCTGAACACACCAAAAATCACAAAACAAAGTCGCCACCACAAACAACTTCAAACAGGCCAAGAACAGGAGGCTTTCTGCTATGGACGAGTTTCGGGCAATGCTGCGCGGCGCGTTGAAGAGCCGCGCCATGGTGTATGAAGCGGCCTTCGACGAGATGCGCAAGGAAATCGGCGAGGAGAAGGCGCGCACCATCATGGAACGCGCCATCTACCGCCGGGGCGCGGCCATCGCGCACAACTTCTCCCCCTACGCTCCGGGCGATCTGGCGGGCCTGCGCGACGCCTTCCTGAAGTTCATCCCCGACGCCGACGCCATGTTCGGCCCGGAGGTGGTGGAGTGCACCGAGGAGGTGCTGGAAATCCGCTTCCACACCTGCCCCCTGAAGGAAGCGTGGCACGAGGCCAATCTGCCCGACGCCGAGGTCGAGACGCTGTGCGCCATCGCCGGCTGCGTGGACAAGGGCACGTTCGGCGAGGCCGGCTTTACCATCGACGTGGACACCTGGAAGCCCGGCCGCAGCACCTGCTGCCACCTGACCATCACCCCCGGCCGCTGACCGCCGCCCCATCGTCTAAGGGAACCTGGACCATGAAGAGCAAGATGATCCTTGGGGCCGTGCTCGGTGCGGTGATGAGCGCGGGCGCCGCGCTGGCCGCCGACAAGGAGATCATGATCGGCTATCAGGCGCCGTTCAGCGGCGACCGCAGCCAGTACGGCGAGATGTTCCGCAACGCCGCCGCCATCAAGCTGGCGGAGTTCAACGCCTCGGGCAAGCTGCCGGGCGCCACCGTCTCCATCGCTTACGAGGACAGCAAGGACGACCCGAAGGAAGCCCGCAACATCGCGCGCAAGTTCCTGGACAACCCGAAGATCGTCGGGGTGATCGGCGACTTCTCCTCCACCGTGTCGATGGCGGCGGCGGAGATCTACGCCACGGAGAAGATGCCGCAGCTGTCGCAGACCGCCTCCCACCCGGACTTCACCAAGATCAGCCCCTGGCAGTTCCGCAACATCACGACCCAGGCGTTCGAGGGGCCGTACAACGCCGACTGGATCCTGTCCAAGGGCCTGAAGACCGCCGCCGTCATCTACATCCAGAACGATTGGGGCATCTCCGCCCTGGAAGGCTTCGTCGACGGCTACAAGGCCAAGGGCGGCAAGATCGTCGCGACGGAGACCTTCAACCCCGGCAACCGCGACTTCCGCTCCATCCTGACCAAGGTCGCCCGCCAGAAGCCCGACGTGATCTATCTGGCGATGTTCTACGAGGAGGGTGCCGCCCTCGCGCAGCAGCGCGAACAGCTGGGCATCACCATCCCGCTCTACGGCACCAGCTCCCTCTATTCGCCCAAGCTGATCGAGTTGGGGCGCGCGTCGGTGAACGATCTGCACCTCGCCACCACCTTCACGCCCGACAACCCCGACCCGGCGGTGCAGACCTTCGTGAAGGAATACGTCGCGCGCCACAAGGCGGAGCCGAGCATGTTCGCCGCCCAGGCCTACGACGCGGTCGGCATCATGCTGGACGCCGTGGCCGCCGCCGGCCCGTCGGTGACGCGCGAGACGCTGCGCGACGCGCTGGCCAAGACCACCAACTATCCGGGCGTCACCGGCGCCACCAGCTTCGACCCGGCGACCCGCGAACCGACCAAGTCGCTCGCCAAGATGGTCGTCAAGGACGGCAAGTTCCAGGTCATCGGCGAGCCCTGATCGCCACCGAACCGCCTCGAACAGACGGGAACGGGGGGCGGCGCGCCGTCCCCCACGGCGAACGGAGCTTGCCATGATCTTCGACATCTTCCTTCTGCAACAGGTCATCAATGGCCTGTCCATCGGGTTCGTCTACGCCCTGATGGCGATCGGCTTTACGCTGATCTTCGGTGTCCTGAACGTCGTCAACTTCGCCCATGGCGAGGTCTACACCATCGGCGCCTTCATCGGGCTGATGGTCATCACCGCGCTGGCCCCGCCGCTGGTGGCCGTGGTGCCGCTGGTCCTGGCCGCCGGCGCGCTGAGCGGCGTCGGGCTGGAGCGTCTGGCCTTCCGCCCCTTCCGCCGCTTCACCGACGAGGCCAGCCAGAAATCCCGCGCCATGCGCGAAGCGACCCTGCTGTCCTCGCTGGCCGTGTCGATCATCGCGCGGGAGATCATGATGCACCTCTTCGGCGGCGACATGCAGGGCGTCCCCTCGGACTATCTGCTGCAACGCCCCGTGGCCATCGGCCCCATCATGGTCGCCACCGGCAGCCTGGTGATCTTCGCCACGTCAGCCGTGATGCTCGGCGCGCTGCAATTCCTGCTGTACCGCACGCAGACCGGCCTGGGCATCCGCGCCGTGTCCAACAACCAGCTGGGTGCCCGTTACGTCGGCATCGACACCGACCGCACCATCGTCACCACCTTCGCCGTCGGCTCCATGCTGGGCGCCACGGCGGGCATCCTGGTCGGGCTGTACGACGGCGCGATCTCCCCGCACATGGGCTTCGCGCCCGGAGTGAAGGCCTTCGTCGCCATGGTGATGGGCGGCCTGTCCAGCATCCCGGGCGCCGTCGCCTGCGCCCTGCTGCTGGGCGTCTCGGAAAGCATCGCGACCGAGTTCCTGTCGAGCGGCTGGAAGGACCTGATCACCTACAGCCTTCTGGTCATCACGCTGGTCTTCTTCCCGCAAGGAATCTTCGGACATGGACGTGAACGTGCCTGACGCTCGGATCCTGCCGTCCTCCACGGCGCTGCCCGCCTCCGCCACCGCGTGGCGCGGCCGGCAGATCTTCTGGACCGTGGTTCTGCTGGCGGTCGTGTTCGGGGCCGTCCCCGCCGCCATCACCGCCACCGGGTCCAGCTACCTCGCCCAGATCGCCATCACGGCGATGATCTTCGTCATCCTGTCGGCCAGCCTGAACCACATCACCGGCACCGCCGGCCTGCTGTCCATCGGCCACGCCGCCTTCTACGGCATCGGCGCCTATGCGGCGGCCCTGCTGTCCACCAAGCTCGGCCTGCCCTTCATCGTCACCCTGCCGGCGGCGGGGCTGATCGCGGCCTTCGTCGGCTTCCTGGTGGCGATGCCGACCATGCGGCTGGTCAGCATCTATTTCGCCGTCGCCACGCTCGGCATTGGCGAGATGATCTACGTCATCCTCCTTAACTGGGTCGATCTGACCCGCGGCCCCATGGGCATCCGCGGCATCCCGCCGATCGAGCTGTTCGGCTGGCAGGCCAACACCCTGCTCAGCCGCTACATGGCGGTGGCGGTGATCGCCGTCGTCTGCGTGTGGGTGCTGCATCGGCTGACCCATTCCTACTACGGCAACGCGCTGCGGGCGCTGCGCGAGGACGACCAGTGCGCCGACAGCATGGGCATCGACGTGGTGCGGCTGAAGGTCGAGGCCTTCGTCGTCTCCACCTTCTTCGCCGGGGTGGCCGGGGCGCTCCTGTCCCACACGTCGGCCTACATCGCGCCGGACAACTTCCGCTTCATGGAATCGATCCTGATCCTGGCGATGGTCGTGGTCGGCGGCATGGGCAGCCTGCCGGGCGCCGTGGTCGGCGCGCTGTTCATGATCGTCCTGCCCGAGGCGCTGCGCGACATCGGCGATTACCGCATGATCGCGGTCGGCGCCACGATGTTCCTGTCCATCCTGCTGCTGCCCAAGGGCATGCTGGCCGAAGGCGCGTCCCTGGCCTTCGTCCGCCGGGCCTTCGCGCGGGGCTGGACGACCATGTCCGGCGGCACGCCGGTCGGCTGGAAGTGAGGCGGTCATGACGGACGCGAACACCATTCTTTCCATCGACGGCCTGACCCGACGGTTCGGCGGCCTGCTCGCCGTCAGCGACGTGACGGCCACCATCAAGCAGGGCGAACTGGTCGGGCTGATCGGCCCGAACGGCGCCGGCAAGACCACCCTGTTCAACCTCATCACCGGCTTCACCCCGCCCAGCTCCGGCACGGTGCGCTTCGCCGGGCGGGACGTCACGGGCCTCAAGCCCTGGCAGATCGCCCGCATGGGCATGGGGCGGACCTTCCAGAATCTGCGGGTCTTCCCCAACATGACGGTGTTCGACAACGTGTCGGTCGGCGCCGTCGGCAGCTTCGGGCAGTCGCCCTGGCGGGCACTGTTCAACGGCGGCGCGCAGAGCCGCGCCGTCAGCGCCCGCAGCTGGGAGGCGCTGGAGCGCGTCGGCCTCGCCGACGTGGCGGGGGAGATCGCCGCCAACCTGTCCTACGGCAAGCGCAAGTATCTGGAGATCGCCCGCGCCCTGGCGACCGCCCCGCGCCTGCTGATCCTGGACGAACCCGCCGCCGGCCTGAACGACACCGAAACGGCGGAGCTGGCCGACTTCATCCGCCGCCTGCACGCCGAGGGCGTGACCGTCCTCTTGGTCGAGCACGACATGGGGCTGGTCATGAACAGTTGCAGCCGCGTGATCGTGCTGGCGTCGGGCCGCAAGATCGCCGACGGCACGCCCGAACAGGTCCAGCGCGACCCCGCCGTGCTCGAAGCCTATCTGGGAGTGGAAGACGATGCCGCTTGACGCCGTCACCGACACCACCACGACCGCCGTCCGCCGCATTCTGGAGGTGCGCGACCTCAAGGTCCGCATGGGCTCGCAGGAGATCCTGCGCGGCGTCTCCCTGGATGTGCGGGAAGGCAGCATCGTCGCCGTGCTGGGCGCCAACGGCGTCGGCAAGACGTCGCTGATGCGCGCGCTGTCCGGCATCTACCGCACCACCGGCGGAACCACCGTCTTCGCCGGCCAGGACCTGACCAACAGCCCCAGCCACGCGGTGGTCAAGCTGGGTCTGGCGCAGGCGCCGGAGGGGCGGCAGATCTTCGGCACCATGACGGTGCGCGAGAACCTGCTGCTCGGCGGACGGGTCCGTTCCCAGGACCGTGCCGCCCGCATGGAAGCGATGCTGGAACTGTTCCCCCGCCTGCGCGAGCGGCTGTCGCAGAAGGCCGGCTCGCTCTCCGGCGGCGAACAGCAGATGCTGTGCATCGCCCGCGCGCTGATGTCCAAGCCGCGCCTTCTGCTGCTGGACGAACCGTCGCTGGGCCTCGCCCCCATGGTGGTGAAGCAGATCTTCGACCTTCTGGTGCAAATCCGCTCGGAGGGCACCTCGATCCTGCTGGTCGAGCAGAACGCACGCGCAGCCCTGCGTGTCGCGGATCACGCATACGTCATGGAGGCGGGTCGGGTTACCTTGTCCGGAAACGCCGCCGAACTGGCCGCCGACCCTCGGGTCCAGGCCGCCTATCTCGGCGGATAGAAGGGAGAAGGAGACCATGACCAACCCCGCACCCATGCCCATCCTCGAACGCCGCCGCATCGAGGCGGAGTTCGCCAAGGCGCTCTACGACCAGCTGCTGCCCGAGATCGGGCGGGAACGGGCGCGCGCCGTCCTCGCCCGCGCCATCGAGGTCATGGCCCGCGCCGCCGGCGCCGCCATGGCCGAGGAGGACCGCAAGACCCACGGCACCGCCGACCTGTCCACCTTCCGCGAGCGTCTCGCCCTGTGGACGGCCAACGACGCCCTGGCGCTGGACGTGATCGAGGCGGCGCCCGACCGGCTGGACTTCAACGTCACCCGCTGCCGCTACGCGGAGACCTACCGCGCCATCGGTGTGGCGGAGATCGGCGACATCCTGTCCTGCAACCGGGATGGGGAGTTCATGTGCGGCTACCGCCCCGACGCCCGCTTCACCCGCACCCAGACCATCATGCAGGGCGCCAGCCACTGCGACTTTCGCTACACCCTGCCGGAAAGCACCCTGCCTGAGGGCGGGGCGACGGAGACGCCGAAATGACCATCCCCGAAAACGTCCGCCTGAACCCGGCCGCGACCGCGCTCAGTGCTGAGATGCAGGCGTGGCGCCACCACCTGCACGCCCACCCCGAAACCGCCTTCGAGGAGCATGAGACCAGCGCCTTCGTTGCCGAGAAGCTGCGCGCCTTCGGCTACGAGGTGGCGACCGGTTTGGGCCGCACCGGCGTGGTCGGCACGCTGAAGGGCCGCCACGGAGGCCAGCGCGCCATTGCGCTGCGCGCCGACATGGACGCCCTGCACATCCACGAGGCGAACGACTTCGCCCACCGCTCCGTCAATCCGGGGCGCATGCACGCCTGCGGGCACGACGGCCACACGGCGATGCTGCTGGGCGCGGCGAAGCTCCTCGCCGACGATCCGGACTTCCACGGAACCCTCCGCGTCATCTTCCAGCCCGCCGAGGAGAACGAGGGCGGCGCGCGCGAGATGATCGAGGACGGCCTGTTCGACCGCTTCCCCGTGGACGCCGTCTACGGCATGCACAACTGGCCGGGCCTGCCGCTGGGCCGCATCGCGCTGCGCCCCGGCCCGATGATGGGCAGCTACGACATCTTCGAGATCGTCGTGCACGGCAAGGGCAGCCACGCCGCCATGCCGCACATGGGCAACGACGCCATCACGGCGGCCGGCCACCTGCTGACCACGTTGCAGACGATCCCCGGCCGCAGCCTGCACCCGCTGGACAGCGCCGTGGTGTCGGCGACGCAGATCTTCGGCGGCGACACCTGGAACGTCATCCCGCCGTCGGTCACCATCCGGGGCACGGTGCGCGCCTTCAAGGACAGCGTGCAGGACACGGTGGAGGCCCGCATGCGCGTGCTGGCGGAGCACACCGCCGCCTCCTTCGGCTGCACGGCGGAGGTCCGGTACGAGCGGCGCTACCCCGCCACCGTGAACAGCGCGGATGAGACGGCGCTCTGCGCCGAGGTCGCGGCCCGGCTGGTCGGCGCTGACAATGTCGATCACGATCCGATGCCGTCCATGGGCGCGGAGGATTTCGCCTTCATGCTGAAGCAGCGGCCCGGCTGCTACGTCTGGCTCGGCAACGGCCCGGCGGAGGGCGGCTGCCTGCTGCACAACCCCGGCTACGACTTCAACGACGCCAATCTGGCCATCGGCGCCAGCTATTGGGTCAGCTTGACGAAGACTCTGCTGTCCGCTGAGGCGGAGGTCGCGGCATGACCGGGATGCCGGCATCCCACTGGGCGGCGACGGCCGTTGCCGCCCCCGAGACGGCCCCGCTGAAGGGGCCGCTTCAGGCCGACGTCGCCGTGGTGGGGGCCGGGATCACCGGCCTCTCCGCCGCAATCCACCTCGCCGAAAGCGGCGTGCGCGTCGTTCTGCTGGAGGCAGCAGAAGCCGGCTTCGGTGGTTCCGGGCGCAACAACGGCCAGATCATCCCGACCCTCTCGCGCCTCGACCCCGCCGACCTCGTCGCCGCCTACGGCAGCGAGAAGGGCGAAGGGCTGATCGCCATGATCCGGGATTCGGCGGCCCTGGTCTTCAGCCTCGTCGAAAAGCACGGGCTGCGCTGTGACGCCGTGCAGAAGGGCTGGATCCAGCCGGCCCACCGCCCCGGCCGCATGGTCGCGGTGGGCAAGCGCGTGGCGCAGTGGCAGGCGCGCGGGGCCGATGTGCGGCTGCTCGACGCCGAGGCCGCGCGGGCGGCCCTCGGCACCGACTTCTGGCACGGCGCGATGCTCGCCCCCACCGGCGGCCACGTCAACCCACTCTCGCTCGTCCGCGAGATGGCCCGCGCGGCCATCGGGCTGGGGGTTGGCCTGCACACCGACACCCCTGTCACCGGCTTGGAGCGCGCCGGTTCGGCGTGGCGCCTGACAACGCCGCAGGGCAGCGTGACGGCCGAGCGGGTGATCCTGGCGACCAACGCCTACACCGACGACCTGTGGCCGGGGCTGCGCCGGTCCATCGTGCCGGTCCTGAACTTCCAGATGGTGACCAAGCCGTTGCCGCCCGAACTGCGGGCGTCCATCCTGCCCGCCGACATGGCGTGCAGCGATACCCAGGGCGACCTGCATTTCTTCCGCTGGACCGCCGACGACCGGCTGGTGTCGGGCTGCACGCTGATCTCCCTTCAGGACGCCGACCGCCGCGCGCAGGAGCGCGTGCGCGACCGCATCGCCCGCGTCTTCCCGCAAGCCGGCCGCCCGGCCATCGAGCGGAGCTGGAGCGGCCACCTTGCCATGACCGCCGACTTCCGCCCGCACTTCCACGAGCTGGCGCCGGGCGTGGTGGCGGCAGTCGGCTACAACGGCCGGGGCATGGCGCTGGGGGCCGCGGTGGGCCGGGAACTGGCGAAATTCGGTGCCGGCACCGACTCGAAGGACCTGCCGCTTCCCTTCACACCCCTGCGGACCCTGCCCCTGCACGCGCTGGTGACCCGCTTCGCCCCCGCCTACATGGCCCACCTGCGCCGCCTTGATGCCACAGGCTAAAGCCCTTCTCCCCTCGTGGGAGAAGGGTTGGGATGAGGGGGCGGCCGCAAGGCCGGAAAACCTCTCCATGGCCGACGCTTCCCCCTCACCCAACCCTCTCCCCAGGGGGGAGAGGGGCTATCTGTCTCCTCTCCCGCCACTCGTGGCGGATCAGGTACGCGGCCCCGCCCGCGACCATCGCGGCAAGCCCGTACCACGTGATCGCGTAGACCAGATGGTTGTTGGGAAACGCGATCACAGTCAGGCCGCCAACTGGAAACGCCGGCCCACCAACGCCGGCATCCGCGTCGATGAAGTACGGCGCCACCTCCTCCAGCCCCCGCGCCGCCGCGATGGCCGCCACGTCGCGCGAGAACCAGCGGTCGGCGGCCGGGTCGTTGGCGCGCAGCATGGCCCCGCCCGGTTCGCTGATCCGCAGCAGCCCCGTCACCGTTACGTTGCCCTCAACCTGCCCGTCCGTCCGCGTGGCCGGATCGCGCCGGCCGGGCGGGACGAAGCCGCGATTGACCAGTATCACCGTCCCGTCGTCTCTCCGCAGCGGAGTCAGCACCCAGGAACCGGGGCCGAGCACGGTGGAGGCGGCGACCAGCGTCTCGCGGTCGTTCAGGAAGACTCCGGTGACGCTCACGCGCCGGTATTCATGATCCGCCGCCGTGATCGTCGGCCACTCCGCCCGCCCCGGCGCCGGGACCGGCGGCGCGTGGACGCGCGTCTCCACCCGCTCGATGAGGGCGAGCTTCCAGGCCCGCCGCTCCACCTGCCAACTGCCGAGCGCGACCAGCACCGCGAAGACCACGGTCGCGACGATCCCGAACCCGACCAGCCAGCCGAGCGAACGCGGCGGGTTTGCTGCCTCGGTCACGGCATGTTGCGCATATGCTCCGGTGACATCGGCATCATGTTGGTGTCGAGATGATGCATCACCCACAGCGACCCGGTCAGCGTGATGACGACGATGACGATGGTGAACATCAGCGCCAGGAACGTCCAACCGCCCTCCGACCGCGTGTTCATGTGCAGGAAGTAGACCATGTGCACGACGATCTGCACGGCGGCGAACAGCAGGATCACCACCGCCGCGACCGTCGGGCTGCGGAACACGTCCGCCATCACGATCCAGAAGGGAATGGCGGTCAGCACCACCGACAGGCCGAAACCGATCAGGTAATCCTTGAACGACCCGTGATGGGTGCTGGTGTCATCGTGCCCGTGGCCATGCCCGCCATCATGTCCCCCGCCATCATATCCACGGGAATGCGCGGCGGCGCGGTCGGGCTCGTGTTCGGCGTGAACGCTCATCCCCTCAGGACTCCCATCAGATAGACGAAGGTGAAGACGCCGATCCAGATCACGTCCAGGAAGTGCCAGAACATGCCCAGGCACATCAGCCGCCGGTGGTTTTCCGGGATGAAGCCGTGCAGCGGCAGCTGGAACATCAGCGTCACCAGCCAGAGGATGCCGGCCGTGACGTGCAGCCCGTGCGTGCCCACCAGCGTGAAGAAGGCGGACAGGAAGGCGCTGCGCTGCGGCCCGGCGCCTTCCGCGATCAGATGGTAGAACTCGTAAAGCTCGATCACGAGGAAGCCGAGGCCAAACAGGCCGGTGACGCCCAGCCAGAACAGCGTCAGCCCCATGCGCCGCTTTTCCACCTCCAGCATCGCCAGACCGTAGGTGATGGAGGAGAACAGCAGCAGCGACGTGTTCAGCGCGATCAGCGGCAGTTCGAACAGATCCGCCGGGGACGGCCCGGCGGCGTAACGGGTGCCGAGCACGCCGAACGTCGCGAACAGCACCGCGAAGATCAGCGCGTCGCTCATCAGGTAGATCCAGAAACCCAGAAGGGTGCTGCTCTCGGCGTGGGCAGCCTCCTCCACGTCGTAGAAGACGGGGGCTTCCGCTTCGGTGGCGGCGGCTTCGCGGCGCGCCGTATCCAGATGCATCGTCATGATCGTTCGCCTACTCCGCAGCGGCGCGCGCGCGCCCGTCTTCGAAGCTCATGACCTCCTCGGCCGGGATGTAGTAGTCCCGCCGGTAATTGAAGGTGTGCGCGATGGCGGCCGCGATCAGAGCGACGAAGGAGACAATGGCGAGCCACCAGATGTACCAGATGAGCGCGAAGGCCAGCACGGTGCTGATCGCCGACAGTACAAACCCGGCGGCGGTGTTCTTCGGCATGTGGATGGGCCGGTAGCCGTCGCGCGGGCGGACGTGGCCGCGCCGCTTCATGTCCCACCAGGCGTCCTGCTCGTGGACGATGGGGATGAAAGCGAAGTTGTAGGGCGGCGGCGGGGAGGAGGTGGACCATTCCAGCGTCCGCCCGTGCCACGGATCGCCCGTCAGGTCGCGCAGCTGCTCCCGCCGCAGGAAGGTCACCGCAAGCTGGACGATGAAGGACCCGATCCCCAGCGCGATCAGCAGCGCGCCGAAGGTCGCGGCGTAGTACCAGGGCTGCAGTGCGTAGTCCTCGAAGTGGTTCAGCCGCCGCGTCACCCCCATCAGGCCAAGCACATATTGCGGCATGAAGGCGAAGTAGAAGCCGACCAGCCAGAACCAGAAGGTCATCTTCCCCCAGAAGGGATCGAGCCGGTAGCCGGTCACTTTCGGGAACCAGTAGTACAGTCCCGCCATCAGGCCGAACACCACGCCGCCGATGATCACGTTGTGGAAATGGGCGACCAGGAACAGGCCGTTGTGCAGCACGAAATCGGCCGGCGGAACCGCCAGCAGCACGCCGGTCATGCCGCCGATCACGAAGGTCACCATGAAACCGACGGTCCACAGCATCGGCACCTCGAACCGGATGCGGCCCCGGTACATGGTGAACAGCCAGTTGAAGATCTTGGCGCCCGTCGGGATGGAAATGATCATCGTCGTGATGCCGAAGAAGGCGTTCACGCTGGCCCCCGACCCCATCGTGAAGAAGTGGTGCAGCCAGACCAGATAGGACAGGATCGTGATGACCACCGTCGCGTAGACCATCGACGCGTAGCCGAACAGCCGCTTGCCGCAATAGGTCGAGACGATTTCCGAATAGATGCCGAAGCAGGGCAGGATCAGGATGTACACCTCCGGGTGGCCCCAGATCCAAATCAGGTTGATGTACATCATCGGGTTGCCGCCCAAGTCGTTCGTGAAGAAATGCGTCCCCACGTAACGGTCGAGCGACAGCAGCGCCAAGGTGGCGGTCAGCACCGGGAAGGCGGCGACGATCAGCACGTTGGTGCACAGCGTCGTCCAGGTGAAGATGGGCATCTTCATCATCGTCATGCCCGGCGCCCGCATCTTCACGATGGTCGCGATCAGATTTATGCCGGACAGTGTTGTCCCGACACCCGCGACCTGTAGCCCCCATATGTAGTAATCGACCCCGACACCGGGGCTGAAGTCAGGCCCCGACAGCGGCGGGTAGGCCAGCCAGCCCGTGCGGGCGAACTCACCCACGAACAGCGACACCATGGTCAGGAAGGCGCCGCCGGCGGTCATCCAGAAGCTGAAGTTGTTCAGGAAGGGAAAGGCGACGTCGCGGGCCCCGATCTGCAACGGCATGACGTAGTTCATCACCGCGGTGACCATCGGCATCGCGAAGAAGAAGATCATGATCACGCCGTGGGCG
Organism: Azospirillum soli; assembly: GCF_017876165.1. Taxonomy (GTDB): domain Bacteria; phylum Pseudomonadota; class Alphaproteobacteria; order Azospirillales; family Azospirillaceae; genus Azospirillum; species Azospirillum soli. The sequence continues at coordinate 102,357 of NZ_JAGINQ010000013.1, read as the reverse complement.
GTGAAGACCTGATCGAAATGGTGCGGCGGCAGATAGCCCTCGTTCGGGCCGAAGGCGACCGCCTTCTGCGTCAGCATCATGATCGCGTCGGCAAAACCGCGCAGCAGCATGATGATGGCGAGAATCCCGTACATGACGCCGATCCGCTTGTGATCGACGCTGGTGATCCATTCGCGCCACAGATAGCCCCAGGCCCGGTAATAGGTCACCGCCGCGACCAGCGCGAGGCCGCCCAGCACGACGGCGGTGAAGGTCGCGATCAGAATGGGTTCATGGAGGGGAATCGATGCCCAGGTCAGCCGCCCGAAGAGAAAGGTCTGAAGATCTATGTCTGAGAACATGGGATTGCCCCGCTCCGACTATCGCGGCTGGCCGCTGTCGGTCTTGTTGGTATCGGTGTTGTTGCTATCGGTCTTGTTGTTGAGTTGCGGCGGCGCCACGGTGTCCGGCGCGCCGGGCATGGCGTGGCCCTGAGGCGTGTCCGGATGGGTCGTCGGCTGGTTCACGGCGGGCGATCCCGGCCGGGGCCGCATGCCTTCGGGCTGGACGTCGCCGTCACCGCCGCCGCGCGGCGGGCGCCCCGACGCCGGATGGGTCGCGGCCGACGCCTCGTGGCCGCTCTGCATCAGGCGGTTGTCGTACCGCAGGCGCTCCCGGTTCTCGTGGCTCTCCCGGCCGGCGCCGCCCATGGAATCGATGTGGTGCATCTCGGCCATGCACATCTTTCCGGGGACCGCGCACATGTTCAGGATGGCGGTGTAAAGCCCGTCCTCCACGCGGGAGAAATACTGGACCGGCACGTCCTCCTTCGGCTGCTCCAGCGCCAGATAGGCGGGGCGGTCGAGCGCCGATCCCTCCCGCTTCACCTTCTCCACCCACTGGTCGAACCCCTGCCGGGTCATGCCATGGAAGTTGAAGTTCATGCGCGAGAAGCCGGACCCGCTGTAGTTCGCCGAGAAGCCGTTGTAGGTGCCTTCCTCGTTGATGACCGCGTGCAGCTTCGTCTCCATCCCGGCCATGGCGTAGACCTGCCCCGCCAGCGCCGGAATGAAGAAGGAGTTCATCACCGTGGCCGAAGTGATGTGGAAGGCGATGGGCACGTCCACCGGCGCCGCCAGTTCGTTGACCGTCGCGATCCCGTGGTCCGGGTAGAAGAACAGCCATTTCCAATCGAGCGCGACGACCTGGACGTTCAGCGGCTTCGCATCCGCCGGCAGGGGCCGCGAGGAATCGAGGCGGGTCAGCGGCCGGTAGGGGTCGAGCGTGTGCGTGCTGAGCCAGGTGATCGCCCCGAGAGCGATGATGATCATCAGCGGCGCCGTCCAGATCACCACCTCCAGCCGGGTGGAATGATGCCATTCCGGGTCGTAGGTGGCCTTCTTATTCTCCGCGCGGTAGTGCCACGCGAACAGCAGCGTCAGCGTGATGACCGGCACGATGATCAGCAGCATCAGCACCGTGGAGGTGACGATGAGGTTGCGCTGCTGCACCGCAATGTCACCGGCCGGATCCATCACGACGGCGTTGCATCCGGCCAGGAGAACCGGAAGGAGCATCGCCCCGAACGCGCGGAGCCTGTTGCGGGCGCGCGGGGCATGAATTCGCCTGAGTTGGGGCACCGGAGCGCTTCCCATGCGTTACGTTCGTTGGTCCCGCCCGGCGGAGCGCCGGACGAGCGTGATCGGGGCTTGGCTGGCCGGCGGCGGTCAGCACCCGCTGGATTAACCGTGGAGATCAATTTTTGTGCCCTTGCCCAAATTTCATTCCCCATCCGGCATGGGTGGCCGGAATGGGTGGGCACAAGAAGGGTTCCCGGCCTGTTGGGCTCCTGAGCCTCGATGCCGTCAACCCGGCCGCAAAAGGATGGGGAGCGAAGAACCTCGATGAGCGCACATCACGGCACGCCGACCTCGACACCGCTGGAGCGCGACGCGCGGCTCGTGTCGACCGACCACAAAGTCGCGCCGGGCGAGATCGCGCTGGGCGTCGTCATCGGCCGAACGGCGGAATTTTTCGATTTCTTCGTCTACGGAATCGGCTCGGTCCTCGTCTTTCCGTACGTGTTCTTCCCGTTCGTCGATCCGGTGACGGCGACGCTCTATTCCTTCCTGGTGTTCTCGCTGGCCTTTATCGCGCGGCCGGTCGGCTCCATCGTGTTCATGGCCGTCGATCAGATCTACGGGCGCGGCGTGAAGCTGACGGTGGCGATGCTGCTGCTCGGCTTTTCCACGGCGGCGATCAGCTTCCTGCCCGGCTACCAGAGCATCGGCGTCGTCTCCATCGTGCTTCTCGGCGTCTTCCGCGTCGGGCAGGGGCTGGCGCTGGGCGGCGCCTGGGACGGGCTGGCGTCGCTGCTGGCGCTCAACGCGCCACGCCATCGCCGGGGCTGGTACGCGATGATGCCGCAACTCGGCGCGCCGCTCGGCTTCCTGCTGGCAAGCGGGCTGTTCGCCTACTTCCTGCTCAACCTGTCGTCGGAGGACTTCCTCAGCTGGGGCTGGCGCTTCCCCTTCTACGTCGCCTTCACCATCAACGTGGTGGCGCTGTTCGCCCGTCTGCGCCTTGTCGTCACGGACGAATTCTCGCGCCTGCTCGAAAACCGGGAGCTTGAGCCGACCAGCGTCGCCGACATGTTCACGGCGCAGGGGCGTTTCGTGCTGATCGGCACCTTCGTGCCGCTGGCCAGCTTCGCCCTCTTCCATCTGGTGACCATTTTCCCGCTCAGCTGGGTCACCCTGTTCGACCAGCGCTCGGGCGGCGAATTCCTGCTGGTGCAGTGCGCCGGGGCCGTGGTGGGGGCGCTGGCCACCGTCCTGTCCGGCCTGATCGCCGACCGCGTCGGCCGCCGCCCCCTGCTCGCCATCTGCGCTGGCGCCATCGCCGTCTTCAGCGCCGTGACGCCCTTCCTTCTGGGCGGCGGCGCCACCGGACAGACCGCGTTCATCCTGCTGGGCTTCGCGCTGCTCGGTCTGTCCTTCGGCCAGGCGGCGGGGGCGGTGTCATCCAACTTCCTGACCCGCTACCGCTACACCGGCTCGGCCCTCACCTCCGACCTGTCCTGGCTGACCGGCGCCGGCTTCGCGCCGCTGGTGGCGCTCGGCCTGTCGAGCAAGTTCGGGCTTGGCTGGGTCGGCGCCTATCTGCTGTCGGGCGCCGTCTGCACCCTGGCCGCCCTGCTGTTCAACAAGCTGGAGACGCGGGAAGGCCCGGACGGAAGCGGTCCCCGCGCGACCGGTCCCAACTCACCCGGCCGCAATCTGGCCCCCCGCCCCCGCTGACGGAGACCGCTCCCTCTACTCATCAAACGTCCGGAACGCGTCGGCCAGCACGGCCCCGTACATCAGGGCGACCGCCCAGAACCGGGGCGGCAGCCCTTCGGGCCGGGCCGGCGCGTTCATGAGCACCTGTGCCCGGAACTGATTCTCCGCGTCCAGCCCGCCGGCCGCGAAGTCGCCGCGCTTCAGCGTCAGCCCCAGGCTCCGGACGAGGTACAGGACGGCCAGCCGCCGGGCGCTGCCGGTGTATTTGCCCTTTCCCAACACCCAGTCCTCGACGTCCATCCAGGGTTCCCACCCCGTGTCCGGCGGCACCGGGTCGCCGTCCTCGTCAAGGCGCACGGCGCAGTGGTCCAGGGCGCGGCCCAGTTCGACCAGCGCCGCGCCGATCCGCTCCCGAATCTCGTCGCGCTCGCCATCGTGAAGCTCCGCCAGACGGCGAATCTGCTCCAGGATCGGGCGCTGGCGGTCCGGGACCGGCACGGGAAGGTGCCGTTCGATGAGCGAAAGCGCGCTGTCCAGCATGGGTCTCCTCACCGGGTTTTGGGCGATGGTGCCCCAAGACCTTGTGGAAAGCGACCCGGAACGTCACCTTACAGATTGCGTTGGAAAGGAAACCCCGCCAAGGTCATTCATCTGCAATACGGGCTACAGAGTGCTTACGGTGAGCGAAGAGTTGAAGAACGTCACGGCGACGGTGAAGTGGTTCAAGACGGACAAGGGCTTCGGCTTCGTCCGCTTCGCGGATGGAAGCGGCGAGGCGTTCCTCCATTCGTCGGTGCTGGCTCCTCTGGGCGATGTGTCCTTGATCGAGGGCACCATCCTCGTCTGCGATGTCGTGGAAGGTCCGAAGGGCCGTCAGGTTTCGGCCGTTCACTCCGTCACGCCCGGCGCCCCGCCGGAGCCCAAGCCGCGGCGCGAGCCGAGGGCGCGCCGCCAGCGCTCCGAAGGGGCCGAGCCGGGTGCGCCCGCTCCCGCCGGTGAACGGGCTCCGGAACGGATTGCCGAACGGACTGGTGAGCGCCCGCCCCGCCCGGCGCGATTCGAGCCGGCTCCCCGCGTACCCCTCGGGCCGGAGCATGTCAGCTACGGCACGGTGCGCTGGTACAACCTCGACAGCCAGTCCGGTCTGATCGATCCGTGGGACGACGAAACCGGCATCGGGGTCTATTTCGACCGCGCGACGCTGCGCCAGTCGGGCCTCGACGTGGTCGCCGATGGCGAGGACGTCCGTTTCGTTGCCCATAAGGGCGAGAACGGCCCCTTCGCCGTGCGCGTCGAACTGGCCTGACGCTTCGCAAGCACGGCCCGAAAGCACGACCGGCTGAAACACAGAGGGCGCCGATGCGGGACCGATCCCGCCGGCGCTCCCTTATGCGTCGAAGGCCCGTTTAGGGCGGATCTCGATCCGCTCTGGACCGCGACGGCGGTCCCGAACGCCCATGCGTTCGAAGCCGGCCGGCGAATGAGGCCATTTGAATCTAAAGCGAATGCTAATTCGCTTTAGGGCGTGTAGGTCCGCGTCGTCCGACGCTCGACGATCACCGCCGGGCGCTGGTCGTGCCCGCCGGGCCGCGTCGGATAGGGCGACCGCGCGCCCGGCGCGGCATGCCCATGCTCGGGCCGCGCCGCCGCCTCGCGCACCTCGAAGATGCGGCGGTCGGTCGGCAGGCTCTCGGCCAGAACGACGACAGCGTTCAGCGACAGCCGGCCGTCCTGCCCGCCCGGCTGGAAGGGGCGGAGCCGGCCCGCGTTCAAGAGTTCCTGCACCTCGGCTTCCGAACATCTCAGCCAAGCTGCGGCTTCCGCCATCGTCAGGGGGAGATCACGCATCGCACACAGTCTCCTGGTGGTTTGGCTGTAAATAGAGTCGGCAGACCTTCAACAACAGCGTTGCCGCAACAACGCGATGCGCACTGGCCCTGATTCCGGGATACAGACAGAGCCCGCCCCCGGATGCAAGCGTATCATATCAGCTTTCTTCATGAACCGCGATGGGGCCGACGGTCAGGCTGCCACTCAGCCCGCGACCGGCGCCGTCACCGGCATGCGGATCAGGAACCGGCACCCCCGTCCCTGCCCGTCCTCCAGCGCGATGCGCCCGCCCAGCCGCGAGGTGACCAGATTGAAGACGATGTGCAGGCCAAGCCCGGTGTTCCCCGCGCCGCGCCGGGTCGTGAAGAAGGGGTCGAACACCTTGGACCGGATGTCGGCCGGGATGCCGCGCCCATCGTCGCTGAAGGACAGCGCCACCGTATCCGCGTCGATCATCGTCACGTCGATCCGCAACGTGCCGGCCTGCCCCGGCTCGAAGGCGTGGTCCACCGCGTTCATGGCAAGGTTGGTCACCACCTGCCCCAGGGCGCCGGGGTAGGAATCCATGACGATGTCGTCCGGGCATTCGACCGTCAGGACGTGCCCGGCCTTGCGCAGGGCCGGCGCCAGACTGCTCGCCAATTCCTCAAGGCTGGCCCGCAGGTTGAAGCCGCGCCGCTCGTCCGCCACCTGATCGGCGGCCACCTGCTTGAAGCTCTGCACCAGCCCGGCCGCCCGCGCCACATGGGTGTGCAGAAGAGTGCTGGTCTCCTTCGCGACGCCCAGATAGTCCGTCAGATCGCTCTTGCGCACCTGTCCGTTCGCGACGCGCTGTTCCAGCCGCCGGGTCTCGTCGCCCAGATGCGTGCTCGCCAGCAGCGCGATGCCCAGCGGCGTGTTGATCTCGTGCGCGACCCCGGCGACCAGATGGGCCAGCGCGGCCATCTTCTCGGCCTGAATCAACTGCGCCTGCGTCGCCTTCAGCCGCTCGTGGGCGAGCCGTTCGCTGTCGAGCGCGTCGGCCAGCCGCCGCGCCTGATCGGCCAGATGCGTGTTCGTCGCCGACAGCTCCGCCGCCGCGCGCCGCGTCGCGGCCGACCAATGGCTGAACAGCTGGTGCGCGACGTAGAAGGCGAACAGGACGATGATCGTCATCACCCAGTACATCGACTGGGACGATTCGGCGAGCGCCCTGGCCGCCGCGCGGACCGCCCCGTCGTCGCCCGTCGCCGAGGCCGTCTCGAAGGCCAGCGCGTTCAGCCGCACCGACGCGTACAGGAACAGCAGCACCCCGGCGAGGATCGTCGCCCCGCCCAGCACCGTCCAGGCCCCCCGGTCGCCCTCCTCCGCCCTCCAGCCCCGGCCGCCGCGCCAGCGCGCCAGAGGCCGGCTGAAGGCCCAGAGGAACGGCGCGACGATGGTCAGATTCTGCAGGAAAGCGCCCAGCCACCACCCCTGCCAGACCGGCAGCACGTCATGCCGTCCGACCCCGTTGGTCATGATCCAGATGACCGACCCGGCGGAGCCGAACACCGCGCCGACGAAGGACAGCACGACGAAGACGACGAGCGCGTTGAAAGACCGCAGGTCATAGGGAATGGGCAAAGCCCGATAGCCGATGGCGAAGACGGCCAGCCCCAGCGGGTCGGCGAAGGCGAACAGCAGCGACCAGTGCAGCGGCATGCCCGAATGGAGCGCCAACGCCAGCGTCGAAAGATAGGCGGGCAGGAATCCCCACCAGAAGCCGAACCACAGCACCCACAGCGTGGCGAAGATCAGCGGCGGATAGAGCGTGGCGAACACGTCCACGCCGGCGAAATGGATCGGCAGCCCCGACCAGCCCAGCGTGATCGACGCCAGCCCCAGCCCGATGCTGGCCGCCAGCGTGCCCAGCCACGCCGCCAGGACGACCGCCCGGTCGCGCCGACCGCCCTTCGTCCAGAACAGGCGGAACAAAGTCGGCCGGTACACGGCGCAGGCCGCATCCCGTTCCTTCAAAACGTCCTGCCCCGATTTTCCCCGAGCAGGATCGGGCCGGGCAAGATCGGACCGAGCATCGGACGCAATCGTTCGTGTGCCCATGACATGACCCGCTTGCCTTGCCCTGAAACCGATATTCTCCAACAAGATCCTTAGAGAGGAAATTATTAAGTTCCCATTCGAAAATCTTACGCCCTTCGGCAGAGGCGACCCATTCGGACGGATCAAGTCTTGACAAGGGGGAACGGAATCACGCCGTCACAATCGATCGTGATGTTTTCCAGGCGCGCCCGTCCCCCTCGCCCGCAGCTCATTCACCCGCCGCGGCGGCCATCGAACCGTGCGCCGGAACCGCCTTCACCTTGCCCGCCCCGGCCAGCCGGCGCAGCAGCACGTAGAAGACCGGCGTCAGCACCAGACCGAACAGCGTGACGCCGATCATCCCGAAGAACACCGCCACGCCCATGGCCTGCCGCATCTCCGCCCCCGCCCCGGTGGAGACCACCAGCGGCACCACCCCCATGATGAAGGCGATGGAGGTCATCAGGATCGGCCGCAGGCGCAGCCGGCTCGCCTCGATGGCCGCCTGGACGGCGGTGCGCCCGTGCTGCTCCAACTCGCGGGCGAACTCCACGATCAGGATGGCGTTCTTCGCCGACAGGCCGACCAGCACCATGAAGCCGATCTGGGTGAAGATGTTGTTGTCCCCGCCGGTCAGCCACACGCCGCCCAGCGCCGACATCAGGCTCATCGGCACGATCAGCAGGATGGCCAGCGGCAACGTCAGGCTTTCGTACTGTGCGGCCAGCACCAGGAAGACCAGCAGCACACTGATCGGGAAGACCCACAGCGCGGCATTGCCAGCCAGGATCTGCTGGTAGGTCAGGTCGGTCCATTCGAACTTCACGCCGCGCGGCAGAACCTCCGCCGCGATGCGCTCGGCCGCCGCCTGGGCCTGACCGGACGAGAAGCCGGGCGCCGGACCACCGTTGATGTCGGCCGCCGTGTAGCCGTTGTAGCGCACCACCATCTCCGGCCCGTAGCTCTGCTTCACCGTGACCAGAGAGGACAGCGGCACCATGGCGCCCTGCGCGTTGCGCGTCTTCAGCAGCCCGATGTCGTCGGCCTGGGCGCGGAACGGCGCGTCGGCCTGCACCCGCACCTGATAGACGCGGCCGAAGTTGTTGAAGTCGTTCACGTAGAGCGAGCCCAGATAGATCTGCATGGTGTCGAACACGTCGCCGACCGGGACGCCCAGCTGCTTGGCCTTCACCCGGTCCAGATCGACGTCCAGCTGCGGCACGTTGATCTGATAGCTGGAAAAGCTCGGCCCCAGTTCCGGCGTCTGCGCCGCCTTCTTGACGAACGCGTTCACCGCCTCGCTCAGCGCCTCGTAGCCAAGGTTGCCGCGATCCTCCAGCTGCATCTTGAAGCCGCCCAGCGTGCCGAGGCCCATGACCGGCGGCGGCGGGAAGATGGCGACGAAGGCTTCCTTCAGCCCGGCGTAGCGCCGTTGCAGGTCGCCCGCGATGGCGTTCGCGGACAGACCAGGATCCTTGCGCTCGGCAAAGGGCTTCAGCGTCACGAACACGATGCCGGCGCTGGAGCTGTTGGTGAAGCCGTTGACCGACAGGCCGGGGAAGGCCACCGCGCTCTCCACGCCGGGGCGGGCCAGCGCGATGTCGGTCATCTCGCGGATCACCTTCTCCGTCCGGTCCAGCGAGGCGCCGTTGGGAAGCTGCGCGAAGCTGACGAGATACTCCTTGTCCTGCAAGGGCACGAAGCCCGTCGGCACTGCCCGGCCGAGCAGCACGGTCAGCCCGAGCAGCAGCGCGTAGACCGCCAGCATCGCCCCCTTGTGCCGCACCACCCCGCCGACACCCCGGCCATAGCCGTCCGACGCCCGGTGGAACACCCGGTTGAACAGCCGGAAAAAGCCGCCGAACACCCGGTTCATTCCACGGGTCAGCCAGTCCTGCGGCTGGTCATGGCCGCGCAGCAGCACCGCCGACAGGGCCGGCGACAGGGTCAGGGAGTTGAAGGCCGAAATCACCGTGGAGATCGCGATGGTCATCGCGAACTGCTTGTAGAACTCGCCGGTCAGGCCGGTCATGGCGGCCAGCGGCACGAAGACGGCAACCAGGGTCAGCGCAATGGCGATGATCGGCCCGCTGACCTCCTGCATGGCCTTGACGGTGGCGTCGCGGGCGGACAGGCCGGACTCGATGTTGCGCTCGACGTTCTCCACCACGACGATGGCGTCGTCCACGACGATGCCGATGGCCAGCACCATGCCGAACAGCGACAGCGCGTTGATCGAGAAGCCGAAGGCGTACATCAGCGAGAAGGTGCCGACGATGGACACCGGCACGGCCAGCAGCGGGATGATCGACGCCCGCCACGTCTGAAGAAAGACGATCACCACCAGCACGACCAGCGCCACCGCTTCCAACAGCGTGTGCACCACCGCCTCGATGCTGGAGCGGACGAACTGCGTCGGGTCGTAGACGATGGAATAGTCCACGCCGTCCGGCATGTCGGCCTTCAGCTCGGCCATCGTCGCGCGCACCTGGTCGGAAATCGCCAGCGCGTTGGCGTCCGGCGTCTGGGTGATCGCCAGCGCCACCGCCGGCTTGTTGTTCAGCAGCGACCGCAACCCGTACTGGGCGGCGGCCAGCTCCACCCGCGCCACGTCGCGCAGCAGCGTGACGCCGCCGTCGGCACCCGTCTTCAGGATGACCTCGCCGAACTCCTCCGCCGTCTTCAGCCGGCCGCGCGCGTTGATCGACAGCTGCAACGGCACGTCCGGCAGCGTGGGCGAAGCGCCGATGACGCCGGCCGCGACCTGCACGTTCTGCTCGCGGATGGCGTTCACCACGTCGGTGGCGGTCAGCCCGCGTTGGGCGACCTTCTGCGGGTCGAGCCACACGCGCATGGCGTAGTCGCCGGATCCCCAGACCTGCACCTCGCCCACGCCGCCGATCCGGTTCAGCCGGTCCCGCACGTTCAGGATGGCGTAGTTGCGCAGGTAGGTCATGTCGTAACGGTCGTTCGGCGACAGCAGATGCACGACCATGGTCAGGGTGGGCGAGCTTTTCGCGGTCGTGACGCCCAGCCGCTGCACATCGGCCGGCAGGCGCGGCAGCGCCTGCGCGACGCGGTTCTGCACCAGCTGCTGCGCCTTGTCCGGATCGGTCCCCAGCTTGAAGGTGACGGTCAGCGCCATGTTGCCGTCGCTGTTGGCCTGCGACTGCATGTACAGCATGTTCTCGACGCCGTTGATCTGCTCCTCCAGCGGCGAAGCGACCGTCTCGGCAATGACCTTGGGGTTGGCGCCGGGGAACTGCGCGCGCACCACGACGGAGGGCGGCACCACCTCCGGATATTCGGAGATCGGCAGCTGGAACAGCGAGATCGCCCCCGCCAGGAACAGCGCGACCGACAACACGCCGGCAAAGATCGGCCGGTCGATGAAGAACTTGGAGATGTTCATGGAATCACCTGCATTTCTCCCCCTCTCCCCTCTGGGGAGAGGGAACTAGGGACGCGTCAGCGCGCCGCCGTCTGCACCCGATCGGCGCCCATGGCGACCGTCTTCGGGCTGACCTGCGTGCCGGGCCGGGCGTGCTGGAGGCCGTTGACCACCACCCGCTCGCCCGACGACAGGCCGGCAGTGACCACGCGCAAGCCGTCCTGCAACGGGCCGAGCTTCACCGCCCGGTACTCCACCCGGTCCTCCGCGCCGACGACCAGCACGAACTTCTTGTCCTGATCGGTCCCGATGGCCCGGTCGTCCACCAGCAGCGCGTCGTACGGCGTCGTGCCGCCGACCTTCAGACGTGCGTAGAGGCCGGGGACCAGCAGCCCGTCGGCGTTGTCGAACCGGGCGCGCACGCGGATGGTGCCGGACACACTGTCCAGCCTGTTGTCCACATGCTCCACCGTGCCGGCGCGCGGATGCCCTTCTTCGTTCGCAAGTCCGAGGCGCACGGGGATGTCCGCCGCGTCCTTCACCGTGGCGATGTGGCGCAGGTAGGTTTGCTCATCCACGTCGAACGACGCGTAGATCGGCGACACCGACACCAGCGTGGTCAGCGGCTCCGCCGCCGCACCGGCCGCGACCACATTGCCGACCGTCCGCTCCGCCCGCGACACGCGGCCCGACACCGGGGCGGTCACCTGGGTGTAGCCGAGGTTCAGCCGCGCGATGTCCAGCGCCGCCTGGGCGGCCTTCAGGTTGGCGGCGGCCTCGCGCGCCGCGTTCTCCTTCTCGTCCATGGACCGGCGGGAGATGGTGTCGTCCTTGATCAGGCGCTGACCGCGATCCAGGTCGGCGGCGGTGTAGCGCACGCGCGCCTGGGCGGCGGCCACCTGCGCCTCGGCCCGCGCCACCTCCGCCTCGTAGGGGCGCGGGTCGATGGTGAACAGCACGTCGCCCTGGCGGACCAGCGATCCGTTGCGGAAATGCACGGCGACGATGGTGCCCGGCACCTGCGGGCGGATCTCCACCCGGTCCACGGCCTCCAGCCGGCCGGAATAGCTCTGCCAGTCGGTCACCGGCTTGGCCTGCACGGTGGCGACATCCACCTCCGCCACCACCGGCGGCGGAGCGGTTTGGGCCTCGGCCGGGTGACGCCCGGACATGGTCACGGCGACGGCGGCAAGGGACACACCGGCCGCCAGGACGACAGCGAATTTCGCACGGGATGCGGTCATGGTACTTCCTGCGGTTCGGGCCAAAAGTTCGAAGGGTTTTACGAATGCGCGCCGTTCAGGCGGCGCCTCAGAAACTCGGCGGCGGCGGCCAGGGCCGGTTCATGGTCGGCCAGTGCCGCATGCGACACGCCGGGGAAGCGCGTCACCTCGGTCGGCACTCCGGCACCGATCAGGCGGGCGGCGTAGCTCTCAGCCTCCGGCCGCAGCACATCGTTCTGCGCGGTGACGATCAGAGTCGGCGGCAACTGCCCCAGCCGGCGGGATTCCAGCGGCGCGGCGTAGGGGTGCAGCCGTTGCGCCGCCTCCGGCAGATAGGCGCGGTAGCAGCGCGCGCAGTCCGCCACCGTCACGTCGGAGCCCAAAGCCCGCTCGTCCCCCGCCCGCGTCAGGCTGGGGTCCAGCATGGGGCCGAGCAGCGCCTGCGCGGCGATCTCCGGACCACCCTGATCGCGCGCGATGAAGGTGAGAGACGCGGCGATGTGCCCGCCCGCGTCATGACCGGCGACACCCAGCCCCGCTTCCCGGATGCCGAGCGCGCCAGCCTTGTCCGTCAGCCAGCAGGCCGCCAGATGCGCGTCGAAGGCCGCGGCGGGAAACGGGTGGGCCGGCGCCAGCGAGTAGCCGACCGACACCACCAGTGCCGGCACGCTGCGCGCCAGAAACGAGGCCGCCCCGTCCGCCGCGTCCAGCGAACCGGTGGTGAAGCCGCCGCCATGGAAATAGAGCAGCCCCGGAAGCGGCCCCCGCGCATCCACCGGCCGGTAAATCCGCAGCCGGATGTCCTGGGCATAGCCGGCGATAACGCGTTCATCGACCGCCAGCGAACCGTCCTGCCTTGCGTGATCCATCGCGAACCGGCGCCGGGCGCCCCTCCCACACTGCTGTGGAAGGGAGTTTGTCCAGGCGGAGCGGTCGGATAAATATCAGGGTTCCGGCAACACTGTTCAGATCAGCTGAACAATCACCTCTTCAGACGACGCAATCACACGCCGTGTCGCGCTCCGCCGGGGCCGAACGGACCGGCTCGCCACAGGAGTCCTCCGCGACATCCTCCCCTTGCAGAAGCGGACAGCGCTCGAACAGCTCCGCGACCCAGTCCACGAAAACGCGGACCTTAGGGGATAGATGCCGGTGGTGCGGGTAGACGGCGGAGACCGGCACGCGCGGCGGTCGCCATTCCCGCAGGACTTCGCGCAAGGCACCGCTGCGCAGGTGGGGCAGCACCATGAACCGCGCGGGTTGCAGGATGCCCAGCCCCTCCAGCCCGCAGGTCACATAGGCGTCCGCGTCGTTGACGGCGACGGAGCCTTTCATGGCGACCTCAATCTCCTGGCCGTCACGCGTGAAGCACAGCTCGAAGTTCCGCCCGGTCCGGTTGTTGAAGTAATTCACGGCCACATGGCGGTCGAGGTCCTCGATGGTCGAAGGCTCGCCATGTTCGGCCAGATAGGCCGGGCTGGCGCAGGTGATCGGCTGCATGGCGCCGATGCGGCGCGCCACGAGGCTGGAATCCTCCAGCACGCCGACGCGGATAACGCAGTCCACCCCTTCCTGGATCAGGTCGATCGGCCGGTCGCCCAGCCCGATCATGAGGTCGATGTCCGGGTATGTCTGGTGGAATTCGTGGATGGACGGGATGATGACCAGCCGGCCGATGGATCCCGGCATGTCCACGCGCAGCCGGCCGCGCGGCGTCTTGCGGGCGCTGGTGAAGGACGCCTCGATCTCGTCGATTTCCGACAGGACACGGGTGGCGCCTTCCAGATAGGCCGCGCCATCCAGCGTCAGGTTCAGCCGCCGCGTGGTCCGTTGCAGCAGCCGGACACCCAGCGAGGCTTCCAGGTTCTGGATCGTCGTGGTGACCGAGGCGCGCGGCAGCCCCAGCGTCTCCGCCGCTTTTGAGAAGCTGTTCACCTCGACGACGCGAACGAAGACGCGCATGGCGTGCAGCTTGTCCATCGCGGATTCACCATCAAGTCGCGGCCACCCAATTCACGATCGCTCAATTCATGATCGCGGGCTTCTCCGGTTCTAAACGCAACCGCCCGCGCTGTCGATGGGCTCGCGCGTCCATCGCCCTGCCCCAGTCTCAGCTTACAATTTTAGGTAAAGTTTCGTTAAGCTGACGTAATTAGCGCAACGCGCGAACAAATTCACCATACTTGGCGCCAGACAATTGCCGCAAACGCAATCAAAGCGGTTGATTGTTTGCAATTTCGGGTATAACCCTCCCTGGTTAGGTAGCAACATTACCCCGTTGGATTGAGGGCGACCCGGCGCGCATTGGCCGGGAGAAAAACGGCCCCTCCGCATTGCATCCCCGGTTCGCACGGGCCATGCGCGGAACGAAGCGGGGACTGGAGAGGGACAATGGCGACCGGCATTTCCATTTCGGGCTCACTCACCAACAATCCGGTGATCGACTCCGCGCTCTATGGAATGAAGTGGAACGGCACGGCGCTGACCTATAGCTTTCCGTCCTCGCTCAGCGACCTGTCCGGCTACGCCACTCCCCCGACCGCCAACGTCAGCGGCTTGGACAGCACGGAAAAGCTGACGTTCAAGGCCGCCCTGAAGGCCTGGAGCGACGTTTCCGAACTCACCTTCACCGAGGTCATGACGGCCAGCGCCTCGGACATCAGCGTCTATTGGTATCTCGATCCCGGCAATCTCTCCGCCCAGGTGGTCGATTTTCCCGGAAACACGCAGGAAGCCGGCGACATCCAACTGGGCACCTGGATGGTTCCGAACAATCCCTACACATGGAACCCGGGCGACTATCCCTACTTCACCATTCTCCACGAGCTCGGCCACGCCCTCGGCCTGAAGCACCCGCACGACGCCATCAACGGCTTTCCCAGCGCCGACGCCGACATCGATTTCATCCAGACATCGGTGATGAGCTACCGCTCCTATCCGGACGGCGACACCGGAGGGTACACCGTTCCGTCGGGCAGTTATCCGGCCAAGCCGATGCCGAACGACATCGCGGCGATCCAACACCTGTACGGCCCCAACTGGGCCACCAACAGCGCCAACACGTTCTACACCTTCGATCCTCAAGCCCCGATTGTTCTGACGACCATTTGGGACGGCGGCGGCAACGACACCTACAACTTCGCCAGCTACGTCACCAACCTGTCCATCGATCTGAAGCCCGGCGCGTGGTCGGACCTTGGTTCCCAGTACGCCGCCGTGGACTACATGTTGGTGGACGACGAGGTCGTTCCCACGGCCTGGTTCGGCGCCAACATCGCGAACCCCTACCTCTACGACAATGACCCTCGCTCCCTGATCGAGAACGCCACGGGCGGGTCCGGAAACGACACGCTGGCCGGCAACCATGCCGACAACATTCTGACCGGCAACGGCGGCAACGACGTGCTGACCGGAGGCATAGGGGCCGACACCCTGATCGGCGGAACCGACACCGACAGCTTGGCGGGCGAGGACGGCGACGATGTCTTCAGGGGCGTGGCCAGCGACATGTCCGGCCTGCCCGAAACCATCGACGGCGGGGCCGGCACCGACACGCTGTGGCTGACCGGCAGCGGAACGGTGGACCTGACCTCCGCCACGGTGACGAGTCTGGAAGTCATCAAGATGGCCCAGGCCTCGTCGATTCAGACCCTGACGCTGGGCAGCGGCCAGACCGGCGCCCTCACCACCATCCAGGGCACCAGGACCGCCGGTTCCGCCGACGACGTGGTGAACCTCGCCAGCGGCAACCTGTCGCTCTCGACCCAGGCCGACCTTCTCCTGCTCAACCTGACCGAAGCCAACGCCGTCCAGACCGTCACGGCCGGCGCCAGCGCCCTGCTCGGCGTGATGGTGACCGGCACCGGCGACGACATCGTCACGGCCACCGGCGACCTCGACCTGACCGGCGCCAGCCTGACCGGCCTCGCCGAACTGGCCTTCGGCTCGTCAGGAACGGCGTCCACCCTGACCCTCGATACGACGAGCCTGTCGGGAGGCCTGCCGATCTCCGGCTTCGGCGCGGGAGACACGATCACCATCAACGGCGTGACGCTGTCCGGCACGGTCACCCAGGGCGACGGCACCGCCGTGGCCGCCCACTCCATCCAGATCGGCACGCCGAGCAACGGCCTGACCACGCTCCACATCGACACCGACGGCGTCGCCGACGCCGCCGAGCTGAACCTCGTGCTGAAGGGAAGCTACAGCGCCAACGGCCTCATCAGCCTCGACGGTTCCAGCATCCGCCACGCTGTGCCGCCCACCGACAACGGCGGCGGAAGCGGTGATGGCGGCGGCAGCGGAAGCGAGTCCCCCGCCCCCGTGACGAACACCACGACGAACGGCGTCACCACCACGAAGGTCGATACCATCCCGGTCGGGACCACGACCCCGGTGACCGTCGATCTGGGGACCGGGAGCGGCACCGGCCTGTCGGCCAGCCTGCCCGGCGGCACCAGCCTGAACGCCAGCGGCCCGCAGAACCCGGTCGTGCCGACCCAGCTTTCCGACGCCGTCTCCGCGATGGTGGGCACGATCAGCACCGACCCGGCGCAGCAGGCGGCGATTGGCAGCGCCATCTCCTCCTTCGTCTCCACACTGCCGCCGACCGCGACCGTCGCGGTGCGCACCATCACCCCGACCGTGGCCGCTGGGACTTCCCCGAACGCCCCGATCAGCATCACCGGCAGCGCGACCGGCGGGGAGGCGGTGGTGCTCGACACCCGCGGCCTGCCCAGCGGCACGATCATCAGCGTCAACAACGTCGATTTCCTGGCGGTGGTCGGCGGCGTGCAGCTGTCCGGCGGCGACGGTTCGCAAACCGTGGTCTGCGACGGGTCGGCCCAGTATGTCGTGCTGGGTGCGGACGACGACACGTTGCGCGGCGGCGGCGGCGGCGACTTCATCGGGTCGAAGACCGGCAACGACGTTCTCTACGGCGAGGAGGGCAACGACACCGTTCAGGGCGGCGACGACAACGACCTGCTGTTCGGCAACGTTGGCGCCGACCTGCTGCTGGGCAACATGGGGGCCGACACGCTCTACGCCGGCCGGGACCGTGATACCCTCTACGGCGGCCGGGATGGCGACGCGCTGTTCGGCAACGACGACGCCGACCGGCTGCACGGCGACGACGGCAATGACCGCCTGTTTGGCAACACCGGCGCGGACGTCCTGCTCGGCAACATGGGCGCCGACACCCTGTACGGTGGCCGCGACAACGACACGCTCTACGGCGGCCGTGACGACGATTGGCTGTTCGGCGACGAGGGCAACGACGTGCTGTTCGGCGATCTCGGCGCCGACACCCTGACCGGCGGCGCGGGCACCGACCTTTTTGTCTTCGCCGCCGGCAGCGGGCAGGACACCGTCACCGACTTCAGCGCCGCCGAGGGCGACCGCATCCGGTTGCAAGGCGGCCTGACCTACACGCTGTCGGCCAACGGCGCCGGCAACGCCGTCATCACCTTCTCGGGCGGGGACAGCGTCACGCTGCTCGGCATCCGCCAGGATCAGGTGCAGTCCGGCTGGTTCCTGACCGGCTGACGCCCCCTCACCGGCGCCTTCGGCAAGGCCCAAGCCTTTTTGGGCCCAAGCCGTTTTTGGCCCGTGCCTTTTTCGGCACATGTCTTTATCGAAAGACAATCTCTCATAGGGTGAACTTGGGGTGTGGCCTTCCGTTGCCCACATTGAAGCGATGAGCAACCGCACGCCACACACCCAATACGCCGCGTTGCCGTACCGGCTGAACAACGGCCGGCCGGAGGTCCTGCTGATCACGTCGCGGGAAACGCGGCGCTGGATCATCCCCAAGGGCTGGGCCGAGAAGTCCGTCAAACCGCACGCCATGGCCGCGCGCGAGGCGTATGAGGAAGCGGGCGTGCGCGGCACCGTGGATCGCCGCCCCTTCGGCGACTACCGCTACGTCAAGCGGCTGAGCGCAACCAAGTCCGTGGTCTGCGCGGTCACCGTCTACCTTCTGGAGGTCGAGGAGGAACTAGACGACTGGCCGGAGAAGGACCAGCGCGAACGCCGCTGGCTGTCCCCCGGCCAAGCCGCCCTCGCCATCAGCGAGAGCGGCCTCGTCGAAATGCTTCTGCGCCTCGGCATTCCACCGGAGTAGAACGGTCCCTCAACGGCGGTTCCCCTCAACGCCGGGTCTTTGTCACCGCCGGTTCTTCAGGGCCGCCAGCCGGTCGGACAGGTTGGTCGGCGCCGGCCGCACGCCCGACGCGGCGTCCAGCGCCGCCTTGATGTTGGGGTCGTCCTCTTCCGGCTTGCTCGGCTTCAACAGCTTCGCCTTGGTGTTGGCCGCCTCGGCGGAGGCAAGGTCGCGGGCGGCGGCGTCCTGCATCGCCTTCAACGCCGTGCCCAGGCTTGAGGTCGCGCTGGTCAGCCCGGCCGCCTGCCGCGCCGCCTCGGCCCGCTGTTCGGCCATTTCGCGCTGCTGCGCCGCGCGGCCCAGGTCGCGCTGTGCCCGGTTCAGTTCGCTGCGCGCGGCCTTCAGCTTGTTACCGGCCTCCGCGTAAGTCTTCTCCAGCATGTCGAGGAATTCCCGCGCGTCCCTGGCGTCCTGCTCCTCGCGGTCGATCTCCGGGGCCATCTGCTCCAGCATGCCCACCAGAGTGCCCAGGCTCTGCTCAAGCTGCCCCTTGCGGCCGGGGTCGGTCTCCGTCTCCATCTGCTTTTGCAGGTGCTCGGCGGCGGTCATGCGCTGGCGGGACAGCTGGCCGATGGCGTCGGCCTCCTTCTGCTCCTTCTCGTAGGCGGCGCGCGCCTGCGCGACCTGAAGGCCGAGCTGGTCGAGATGCTCCTCCATGGTGCGCAGCTCGGCTTCCGTGGCGGCGTGCGGGTCCCAGCGGACCAGCGCCTCGACGGCGGACTGCACGGCCTGGTCGGTCTTCACCCCGACGAGGTTGCGGATGAACGAGATCATGGCAGCGGTTCCTCTCGGTTGGGGCGGGTTTCACCCCGCCATGGCGCCCGCGTTCAACAGCGCGACCGCGATCTGAAGCCCCGCCAAAGCTGTTCCCGCAGCCACGTTCCCGGCCTCGATCATCGGCCGCAGGTCGCGGAACAGCCAGATGGCGATCAGGAAGGTCAACAGCTGAAGCAGCAGGGCGATTGCCCCCCAGACGACGATGTCGGCCAGCGCCTCGCTGGTCGCCAGCGTCGCCGCCAGTGGGATGGCCAGCGCCACCACCGTGCCGCCCAGCACGACCCCGGCCGCCCGGTTGCCGCTGGCCAGAAGCTCCCGCTCATGCAGCGGCGTCACGCCGACATAGGCGGCGACCCCGACGAAGAACAGCACCAGCGTCGCCCCGAAATGCAGCAGCAGCAGAGGCAGGCCGGTCCCAAGGCTTTGCAGGATTTGCGCGAAACTGGTGTCCATGGCGTCCATCCGTCCGGTCTGGCTCAGGTCAGCGACAAGGTCGCGGGGTTGATGTCGATGCCGGCGCGGACCTCCACCCAGGCCGATCCGGAATCCTCGACCGCCGCGACCAGCACATATTCGGTCGTCGGCGCCGGGTCGGTCGCCCCGGTGCCCGCCGCGTACAACATGGCGGACAGGCGCCGCGTCCGGCTGCCCCGGTGGTCGGTCACCGTCTCGTCGAAGACGACCGGCGCGATCCGCGCCGCGCTGGGGTTCCATTGCCGGTCGTAGAGCTTGCCGTCCTTGGTCTGGAACTGCGGATAGCCGACCATCCCGTCCGCGTCGGCCAGCCAGAAGGCCCATTCCTCGCTGTCCGCCGGCTGAACCTCGTCCAGCGTGGAGAACCAGCGGCACTCGTCCGGCACCCCGTCCGCGCCCAGATGCAGTTGGAAGAATCCCCGCCCGCCTTGCAGATAGAGCCGGTGCAGGGTGACGCCCCCGCCCTTCAGCGTCCCGACCGCCTCCACGCTGACCAGCGCGTCCCCGCCGCTCCCGCCGGGCGGGGTCACCTTGGTCGCCGTCCCGGCCAGCAGGAAGGGCGTGGGGTCCAGCGTCAGCGTCATGCCGACCCTGAACAGCGAGGGCTCATACGGCTTGCCCGAGACCTTCTGGCGAATGATGTTCGCGGCGGTTCCCAGAGACGTGCGCGACATGCTTGAGCCTCCCGTGTTGGCGCGGCGGCGCAGCACCATGAAGGCGACCACCCCCGCCCCGGCCACCAGCAGGATCACCACCGTCCCGAAGCCCCCGCCCCCGGACTCCCGGGACGCCGGAGCGGACGTGTCGGCCCGCGCGACCTCGCGCGGGGTATCAGGCGGCAGGTAGTTCGGGTCGCGCGGCTGCCCTTCCTGCGCGCGCAGCTGGTTGTCCAGATCGTCCAGCCGGGCGCGCAACTGCGGATCGTCCTGCGCCCGCCGCTCGGCCTCGGCCCGCCACTGCGCGTAGCCGGGATCGCCCTGATGGTGGTGGAACCAGTCCGCGTATCCCGGCCTCGTCAGATTGTCGAGCAGGAACCAGAGGAACAGCCCGTTCCACAACCCGAAGCTGGGCGAGCCCCCATAGGCCCATCCCGGCGGGCGCCACCCCCCGTACCAGCCGCCCGGCCCATAGCTTCCGCCCGAACGCCGCTGCCCCCAGCCGGAGCCCCAGCCGCCACCCCAGCTTCCGCCACCGCCCCACCCATAATCGTTGCGCGGCGCCGGAGCCGGCGTGGTCACCGGCGGCGTCCGCTGCCGTTGCTGCTCGATCCGGTAGCGCTCCAGCGCTTCCCCGCTCTGCCGCCGGGACACCGATGCGTCCCCGCCCCCGTACGGCGCCCGGCCGTAGGTGCCCGGCGACGGCGCGGTCTGCGGCCGGCTGTAGCCGCCGCTGCCCATCGACGGCGTCCGTGGCGCCGAAGGGCGCACCGTGACCGACGGGGTCCGCGACGGCCGGCTGTACCCGCCGCTGGAGCTTCGCCCGCCCCCGGCCCGCGCCTCCGCGACATCCGGCCACACCACCGCCGCCACTCCCACGGCAACAACCGAAACCGATACCGGCGGCATCGGCGCCAGCGCCAGAAGGACGCTCAGCAATGGGACGATCAGCCGTTTCCTGGGGGGCATCTTGCGGTCGGAGGGGTGGTTGCCGTCATGCGAAACGCCCCAAACGCCCTTTTGTTCAGGTCTCCGACCAAGGCATTCCAAGAAAGCGAACGCGCGGGATCCTTGCGGCGATCATGACGCCATTAGGGAAAGACGCCCCTCTCCTGCCCCGTCCCGAGCAAGTTGTAATACCACTTCTATGGCCACGGACTGAAAACCGAAGCGAGAATCGCGCGTCAACTTGACGATGACGGGGCGGCGACGTAAGAAACCTGCGTTCCGCGGTGGATCCTTCTCGCACGAGGGATCGGCGGCATGGGGTTTCGTGTTCTGCGCTTCCATTTTTTGTCCCTCGGCATGGGAAGGTGCCGGACGGACAAGTCGGGCAGCGGCGGCGCGGGACCCCAGGTCCGGGGGAACCCACGTCTGTCAGTAACCTTGGAATGAGAGGATCGAACCGTGCTTGAAGCTTACCGCCAGCATGTCGCTGAGCGTGCCGCGCTCGGCATTCCGCCCCTGCCGCTTACCGCCAAGCAGACCGAGGAGCTGGTCGGTCTCCTCAAGACTCCTCCCCAGGGCGAAGAGCAGTTCCTGGTCGATCTGATCACCCACCGCGTCCCGGCGGGCGTCGACGACGCCGCCAAGGTCAAGGCCGCCTTCCTGGCCGCGATCGCCAAGGGCACGGACTCCTCGCCGCTGATTTCCAAGGTCAAGGCCACCGAACTGCTGGGCACCATGCTCGGCGGCTTCAACATCAAGCCGCTGATCGAGCTGCTGGCCGACGCCGAGTGCGGCGCCGCCGCCGCGGCCGGCCTGAAGACCACGCTCCTGATGTTCGACTACTTCCACGACGTCAAGGAACTGGCCGACCAGGGCAACGCCAACGCCAAGGCCGTCCTCCAGTCCTGGGCCGATGCGGAGTGGTTCACCTCCCGTCCGGAAGTCCCGGCCAGCCTCACGCTGACCATCTTCAAGGTTTCCGGCGAGACCAACACCGACGACCTGTCGCCGGCCCCGGACGCCTGGTCGCGCCCGGACATCCCGCTGCACGCGCTGGCCATGCTGAAGAACCCGCGCCCCGGCATCGAGCCGGAGGAGCCGGGCGTTCGCGGCCCCGTGAAGCAGCTTGAGGCGCTCAAGGCCAAGGGCAACCTCGTCGCCTACGTCGGCGACGTGGTCGGCACCGGCTCCTCGCGCAAGTCGGCGACCAACTCGGTCCTGTGGTTCACCGGCGAGGACATCCCCTTCGTCCCGAACAAGCGTTTCGGCGGCGTGTGCCTGGGCTCCAAGATCGCCCCGATCTTCTACAACACGATGGAAGACGCGGGCGCTCTGCCGATCGAACTCGACGTTTCCAAGATGGAGACGGGCGACGTCATCGAGCTGCGCCCCTATGACGGCAAGGCCCTGAAGAACGGCGAAGTCATCGCCGAGTTCAAGGTCAAGTCCGACGTGATCTTCGACGAGGTCCGCGCCGGCGGCCGCATCCCGCTGATCATCGGCCGTGGCCTGACCGGCCGCGCCCGCGAGGCGCTGGGTCTGGCTCCGTCCACCCTGTTCCGCCTGCCGTCCTCGCCGTCCGACAGCGGCAAGGGCTTCTCGCTGGCCCAGAAGATGGTCGGCCGCGCCTGCGGTCTGCCGGAGGGCAAGGGTATCCGTCCGGGCACCTATTGCGAGCCGAAGATGACCACGGTGGGGTCGCAGGACACCACCGGCCCGATGACCCGCGACGAGCTGAAGGATCTGGCCTGCCTGGGCTTCTCCGCCGACCTCGTCATGCAGTCCTTCTGCCACACCGCCGCTTATCCGAAGCTGGTGGACGTGAAGATGCACCAGGAGCTGCCGTCCTTCATCGCCACGCGCGGCGGCGTCGCCCTGCGTCCGGGCGACGGTGTCATCCACTCCTGGCTGAACCGCCTGCTGATGCCGGACACCGTGGGCACCGGCGGTGACTCGCACACCCGCTTCCCCATCGGCATCTCCTTCCCGGCCGGCTCGGGTCTCGTCGCCTTCGCCGCCGCCACCGGCGTCATGCCGCTGGACATGCCGGAGAGCGTTCTGGTCCGCTTCAAGGGCGAGCTTCAGCCGGGCGTCACCCTGCGTGACCTCGTCAACGCGATCCCGCTCTACGCCATCCGCCAAGGCCTGCTGACGGTGGAGAAGAAGGGCAAGAAGAACATCTTCTCCGGCCGCATCCTGGAGATCGAGGGTCTGCCCGACCTGAAGGTGGAGCAGGCGTTCGAGCTGTCCGACGCCTCGGCCGAGCGTTCCGCCGCCGCCTGCACCGTTCGGCTCAACAAGGAGCCGATCATCGAGTACATGCGCTCCAACATCACCCTGATGAAGTGGATGATCGCGAACGGGTACGAGGACGCCCGCACGCTTGGCCGCCGCATCAAGGCGATGGAGAGCTGGATCGCCAACCCGAACCTGCTGGAGCCGGACGCCGATGCCGAGTACGCGGCGGTTATCGAGATCGATCTGGCCGACATCAAGGAGCCGATCGTCGCCTGCCCGAACGACCCGGACGACGTGAAGCTGCTGTCCGAGGTTGCCGGCGACAAGATCGACGAGGTCTTCATCGGTTCGTGCATGACCAACATCGGCCACTTCCGCGCGGCCGGTAAGGTCCTGGAAGGCAAGACCGACATCCCGACCCGCCTGTGGATCGCCCCGCCGACCAAGATGGACGCCCAGATCCTGACCGAGGAAGGCTATTACAGCGTTCTCGGCAAGTCGGGTGCGCGCATGGAGATGCCGGGCTGTTCGCTGTGCATGGGCAACCAGGCGCAGATCCGCAAGGGCTCCACGGCCATCTCGACCTCGACCCGCAACTTCCCGAACCGCCTGGGCATCGACACCCGCGTCTACCTCGGCTCCGCCGAGCTGGCCGCCGTCGCCGCCCTGCTGGGCAAGCTGCCGACCCCGGCCGAGTATCTGGAGCAGGTCAATGTCGTGAACCAGAAGGCAGGCGACATCTACCGCTACATGAACTTCGACCAGATCCCGGCCTTCGCCCAGGTCGCCGAGGCGGTCGACGCCTAAGCACCCCTATTTCCCTCCCCTGCGAAGCGGGGGAGGGTCAGGGTGGGGGCTCGCCTATGGCGCGCCCGACAAATGAAAAGCCCCCGCCGGTTTCCCGGCGGGGGCTTTCTCATTGAACCGAAGACGTTTGATGGAAGCCATCAAACGTCTTCGGTATCACTCTGGGAGACTCGCGCAAAAACAATTCAGCCCCTTCAAGCCCTTAACCCCGTTCCCCGGACAGCCATACCACGATGCGGGAAAACTCCGCGGCGGCATCGACGGGTGCGGCGGGATTCCTCAGAATTGGTTTCGCAAGCCAAGGAGACGAGCATGGCGACGGCCTCATCGGCGATGGTCTTCGAAAACCCCACCACCGGGCAGAAGGAGGCCGTGTCCAACCGGGACGGCGTCCGAGCGTTCCTGACCGGCCCCTTCTACTTCGCGTCGAAAAGCCTGTGGCTTCATGCCGCGATCCACGCGGTGCTGTCGATCGTCGGCCTGCTGCTGTGGCCCAGCGGCGCCCTGATGGTGGTCGGCGTCTGGTTCGGCTATGCCTTCGCGACGCCGACCATCCTGGAATACCGCTACCAGAAATTGGGCTGGCAGAAGGTTTCAGGCTGATCCGGCGGCGTCAGGCCGCCGCCCCGAACTCCTCCGCCGCCAGCACCAGCACGCCGTCCTCGTCCGCGAACACCAGATCCCCCGGATTCACCCGGATCCCCGCCACGTTCACCGGCAGCCCGGCCTGCCCTTCGCCGTTCCGCACGGTCTTACGCGGGATGGCGGCCACGGCCTTGATGCCCAAATCCAGCGTCGCCAGCACCGCCGCGTCGCGCACGCAGCCGTGGATCACCACGCCTTCCCAACCGTTCTTCACCGCGTCCTTGGCGATCAGGTCGCCCATCAGGGCGGCGCGCAGGCTGCCGCCGCCGTCCACGACCAGCACCTTGCCCTTGCCCGGCGTGCCCAGCGTTTCCTTGACGCGCGAGTTGTCCTCGAAGCACTTGATGGTCACGGCCTCGCCAGCGAACTTGCGGCGTTGGCCGAAGTCGCGGAACACCGGGTCGGCCACGCGGGCGGTCTTCTCGAAACGGTCGTACAGGTCGCAGGTGCTGTCAAAGCCGGTGCTGTCAAAGTCTGGCATCGCAGTGTTCCCCCTTATTATTGAACGTCATTCGGGCGCCGGGACGGCTCCGGTGCTGGTCCGCTCCAGAATCGCGGAACGGCGGAAGCGGTAGAGTTCGGCGGGGCGCCCGCCGGTCTGGCTCTCGAACTGACCGGTCGGCTCCACCAACCCGCCGGAGATCATCAGGCGGCGAAAGTTCTGCTTGTGCACCCGCTCGCCCGACAGCGCCTCCACCACCTGTTGCAGCTGGTGCAGGGTGAAGGTCGGGGGCAGCAGTTCGAACACGATGGGCCGGTACTTCAGCTTGCCGCGCAGCCGCTCCAGCGCAGTCGCCAGCACGCGCCGCCCGTCCCGCGCCATCGGCCGGCCGAGCGCACGCGGCATGTCCACGCGTCCCGCCCCCATCCCTTCCATGGCCCCCTCGACGCCGGCCCGGCGCGCGAGGTCGCGGTCGCGGAAGGCTTCGACCACCAGCCCGGCCTCGTACAGCAGCTCGTAGCGTTCCAGCACGCGCTCCGCGTCCCACGCCGCCCCGTCCAGCGCGAAGGCCAAGCCCGCACGCTCGCCCCGGCGGGCGCGGGACGCCTCGTCGGGGGCCGCCGCCACCCAGCGCTCCAGCGCCGGCACGATGACCGTGTCCAGCAGGTGCGGCCGCTCGTCGCGCCAGTCCTCCCAGGGGAAGAACTCGTACAGGTCGTGCCACGCCGCCCCGGCGCCGCGCAGCGGGTCCTGCCGCACCAGCGCCAGATAGCCGACCACTATGGAGCGCGGGCCGCCGAACAGCTCGTGCGGGTCGCGGTGGCGGTCGCCGAAGGTGTAGAGCTGCTCCACATAGCGCAACGCCAGCCCGGCGGTGTCCTCGGCCACCGCGCGCACCCCGTCCTGCAACGTGCGGAACCGCTCCGGCTCGAAGGGGGCGCCCGGCAAGGCGTCGCGGTGCGGCAGGGGCTCGTCGCCACGGCGGTGCGATTCGGGGATCTCAAACCCGCTGCGGACGGTCACGACGCGCGGCACCGCTCCAGTTCCCGCCCCGGCGGTGACCGAAACGATGGCGACCGCCAGCCCCACCTGCGTTTCCCCGCCCGTCGCTCCGCTCACGCGCGCACCCGTCCCTGTTGATCCGTGGCCGCAGAATAAGCGGCGCGCGCCCGCAAATCACCGGTCTTTCGCGCGCAGCCCGCTCGGGCGCTCGCGGAATTCGGCGGGCGCGCGGGCGGCGTGACACTTTTATGACTCCCTATTTCCGTCCGTGGTGATACATCACGCGCGGAACCGGCCTGCACGCATTGGGTCCGGTCTCATTGGGTAGTGTCATTGGAGACCCACGCATGTTGAACCTGTTCCGAGCCCTGATGCCGCGCGAGGAGCGATTCTTCGACCTCTTCGCCGAACACGCTCGGAAGATCGTCACCGGCGCCGACGCGCTGCGGACGATGATGCGCGGCGAAGGCGATCTGGAGGAATGGTTCCGCACCATCCGCCGGGTCGAAAGCGAAGCCGACGCCATCGAAAAGGAAGTGCAGCTCGCCGTCCACCGCACCTTCATCGTTCCCTTCGACCGGTCGGACATCCAGGAACTCGGCAAGCGGATGGACGACGTCCTCGACCTGATCGAGGAAACGGCGCGCCACCTCGTGGAGGCCGGCTTCACCGACTTCACGAAGGAAATGCACGCCCAGGCCGACGCCATCGTGCGCTGCGCCAACCTGCTGGCCGAAGGCGTGCCGATGCTGCGCGCCATTCCGAAGCACGTCGAACAGCTGCAAGCCATGACCAGCGAGATCTCCCGGATCGAGAGCGAGGGCGACCGCCTCCTGCGCGAGGCCAAGCATCGCCTGCGGGAGGAGAGCGGCGGGCTGGACGCCCCCATCACCCACCGCCACGCGCTCCAGCGCGAGATCGTGGAGCTGCTGGAAAGCGTTCTCGATGCTTGCGAGGACGTGGCCGACACCATCGACGGCATCATCGTCGAACAGGTCTGACCCCATGGAAGCCGCCACCCTCGCCCTGCCCATCGTCATCGGGCTTGTCGGCGTCGCCCTTCTCTTCGATTTCCTGAACGGCCTGCACGACGCGGCCAACTCCATCGCCACGGTCGTCTCCACCCGCGTGCTGTCGCCGCGCACCGCCGTGGCGATGGCCGCCTTCTTCAACTTCATCGCCTTCCTGTTCTTCGGCCTGCACGTGGCGCAGACCATCGGAACGGGCATCGTGGGCGCCGGCGTCGTGGACGCCAACGTCATCTTCGGCGCCCTGATGGGGGCCATTGTCTGGAACCTGTTCACTTGGTGGCTGGGCATCCCGTCCAGTTCCTCCCACGCGCTGATCGGCGGGCTGGTCGGGGCCGGCGTGGCGAAGGCGGGGCTCGACGCCATCGTCGCCTCCGGCCTCATCAAGACGGCCAGCGCCATTGTGGTCTCGCCGGTGGTCGGTTTCCTGCTGGCCAGCACGCTGATGGTCGTCGTGTCCTGGCTGTTCGTGCGGACGACGCCCTTCATGGTCGACAAGATCTTCCGCAACCTGCAGATCGTCTCCGCCTCGCTCTACAGCCTCGGGCACGGCGGCAACGACGCGCAGAAGACCATGGGCATCATCGCCGTTCTGCTCTATTCGCAGGGGATGCTGGGGCCGACCTTCCACGTTCCCTTCTGGGTGGTCATCACCTGCCAGGCGGCGATGGGCCTGGGCACGCTGTTCGGCGGCTGGCGCATCGTGAAGACCATGGGCTCCAAGCTGACGGAGCTGAAGCCGGTGCACGGCGCCTGCGCGGAAACCGGCGGCGCCATCACCCTGTTCGCCGCCACCTGGATGGGCGTTCCGGTCAGCACGACCCACACCATCACCGGCGCGATCATCGGCGTCGGCGCCACCCGCCGCACCAGCGCCGTCCGCTGGGGTCTGGCGCAGAGCATCGTCATCGCCTGGGTCATCACCCTGCCCGCGACCGCCGTCGTGGGCGCGCTGTTCTACGAACTGTCCCTCCTCCTCTGGTGATACGGCCGGCCTGAAGGCTTCGTCCGCATCACCCTTTCGATCAATGCCGGGTTTCACGGTCGGCGGGTACTGGAAGTGATCATCCGCCGACCGTATGAGGGTGAAAACGAAAAGGGCGGCCAACCGGCCGCCCTTTTTCGATGCATCGCTTCGCTGTAAATGGAGCGGGCGAAGGGATTCGAACCCTCGACCCCAACCTTGGCAAGGTTGTGCTCTACCCCTGAGCTACGCCCGCGCCGCTCCCAACGAAGGGAGCCGTCGTATACTCGACACGGCGGCGTATGGCAAGCGTCCTTTTTTCTTTGACCGCGAAAGTTCCACCGGTGCCGGAAAACACCTCTTCTCCAGACGCCGCCCTTCCCCACGCCGAATGGCGCGCCGGCATCGACGCCCTGACCTTCATCCCGCCGGGCCACCGGGGCCATTGCGCCGTGCACCGCCTCGCCTTCCGCACCCTGCTCGGCCACACCCCCACGCCCGCCGACTGCCTCGCCCACTTCGCCCGTCACCGCGCAGCCTTCCATAAGGCGGCAACCCGCAAGATCGCCGCCCGCAACCTTCCGCCCGACTCCAGCCTGCATCTGAACAGCCGCGACATCGAACGGGCGATGTCCTGAGGGTTGGATCACGCCCCGGAACGGCCACCCCGCATCCTCCCGGTCCCATCCCTTCCGGCTCCCCGGCCGCCTCTGACGGAGTCCCCCGCCGGAACGCCGCAACACGGCTTTCGCGGCTGCGTTGTTGCCCCATGTGTTTGTGCATAATGCCAGCAATCCATTGGACAGGGGGAACCACACATGAATCCGGCAACACTTGGACGCCCATCGGCCTCACCCGTCCTGTAAACCTCTTCGCCGCCTCATCGACGTATCTCCCGCCCCCCGCACCGCCCGACGGAGAGAGACCGCGCCCATGGACATGAGGATTCTTCCTGAGGCCGACGATCAGGACATCGACATCGAACTTCTTCCCGCGAACCGCATCGACACTCTGAAGGAGCTTTGGACCGACCTCGAAGCGCGCGCCGACGGTTCGTTCTTCCTGTCCTGGCACTGGATCGGGACATGGCTGGCGTTCCTGCCCGCCCGCACGCGCCCGCATGTGCTGGTGGCGCACCGCCATGGCCGCGTGATCGGGCTGGCGCTGTTGTGCCCGCGCACGCTCTGGCGCTTCGGGGTGCTGCGCACGCGCTGCTGGCTGCTGCACGAAACCGGCGAGCGCGCCTTCGACCGCCTGTTCATGGAGTACAACGGCATCCTCGCCGACCGCGCTTGCGCCGAGGCGGTGCTCAGCGCCTGTTTCGAATGGCTGGGGCGCCGCCTGACCAACTGGGACGAACTGGTCCTGGGCGGGCTGGAACCGGCCGCCGAGACCGCCGTCCGCCGCGCCGCCGCCCGACTCGGCCACACGCTACAGGTCCGCATGGCCGACAGCACCCAATGGGTGGACCTCGACGGCGTCCGCGCGTGTGGCGGGGACTATCTCGCCACGCTCGGCAAGAACACCCGCGCGGCGGTGAAGCGCGCCATGCGCCTCTACGCCGAACGCGGCGCGCTGGAATATCGGGTCGCCTCCACGGTCGGGGAAGCGCTGGACGACTTCCGCGCCATGGAGGTTCTGCACCAGACCAGCTGGACCGCGCGGGGACAGTCCGGCGCCTTCGCCAACCCGGTCTTCCGGCCTTTTCACGAGCAACTGATCCGCGACGGCGTCCCGGCCGGCGCGGTGCGGCTGTGCCGGATCAGCGTCGGCGGGGAACCTATCGGCTTCCTGCACAACTTCGTCCATCGCGGCCGGGTGCTGAATTATCAGGGCGGCTTCGCCTATGAGGCCGACAAGCGGCTGAAGCCCGGCATCGTCAGCCACGTCCTGGCCATCGAGGACACGCTGAAGCGCGGCGAGCCCGCCTACGACTTCATGTCCACGCCGGCCGGTCACAAGCCGCTTCTGTCCAACGCCGAACAGCCGATGAACTGGATCGCGCTGGGCCCCGACCGGCTGACCCGCCAGATCGACGCCAGACTCCGCCAAGCCAAGGCGGGCCTGACCGAGCTGATGAAGCGCCTGCCCCGCCCCCGCCTCGCCCCCGCGAACCGGTGATCGTCAAATCGGCGGTCGTCAAATCGGTGACCTCCGAACCAACCGGATTGCCGCGACCGGATTGCCCAGAATCCCCGCCTTCGCGCGGACGATGGAAACGCTTACCTAACCTCCCCACGGCACAACCGCGACAGGCCGCACCATGAACAAGGCGTTTTCCCCGAGTGCTTTGCCAAGTGCCTTGGCGTGCGTCATGGGCGATCTTGACATGGTGCGCCCCCTCGGCCTCGCGGGCATCCGCTGCGCCGTGGTCACGCACCCCGGCAGCCCGGCCCTCCATTCCCGCTACACCCACGCCGCCCTGGTGCGGGAGGACAGCGCGGAAAAGCCGAACGGCCTTCTGGACGCCCTGGTCCAGTTCGGCCGCGCGCAGGCCGAACCGCCCGTCCTCTTCTACCAGGACGACGCGCAGCTTCTCCTGGTGTCCCGCAATCGCGAGCGCCTGTCCCAGGCCTTCCGCTTCACCATCGCCGACGCGGAACTGGTCGAGGATCTGGTGGACAAAAGTCGCTTTCAAGCGTTGGCCGAGCGGCTCGGCCTGCCGGTCCCGGCGACCCGCCGCCTGTATCCGGCGCGGGAACCCGCCCCCGACCGCCTCGACCTGCGCTTCCCGGTCATCGTCAAGCCCTTGACCCGCCGCAAGAGCTGGGACGAGACCGAGGGCTTCGGCAAGGCCATTCAGTTGGACTCCCTCGACGAGTTGCGCGCTCTTTGGCCGCGTCTGGTCGAGGTCGGCATGGACCTGCTGGTGCAGGAGATGATCCCCGGCCCCGAAACCCGGATCGAGAGCTATCACGTCTATGTGGACGGGCGCGGCTCCATCGCCGGGGAATTCACCGGGCGCAAGATCCGCACCTACCCCGTCGCCTACGGCCACAGCACCGCGTTGACCATCACCGACGAGCCCGACGTGGCGGCGCTGGGTCGCTCCCTCACCGAGCGGTTGAACCTGCGTGGCGTCGCCAAGTTCGACTTCAAGCGCGCCCCGGACGGCACCCTCCACCTTCTGGAGGTCAACCCGCGCTTCAACCTCTGGCACCATCTGGGCGCGGTCGCCGGGCTGAACCTGCCGGCCCTGGTCTTCGCCGACGCCACCGGCCAGCCCCGCCCGGCCATGGGCCGCGCGCGGCCGGGCGCCTGCTGGTGCCACGTCACCAAGGACCGCCTCGCCGCCAAGGAAAGCGGCGTGCCGATGTCCGCGTGGCTGCCCTGGGTCCTGCGGTGCGAGGCGAAGGCCATCACCTGGAACGACCCGATGCCCTTCCTGCGGAACATGGCGGCGCGCGTCCTGCCGTCGCGTGCGCGGGACGGCCATTCTCCGGTGAAGGCATCCCCATGAAGATCGCGCTCATCTCGGACATTCACGCCAATCTTGAGGCTTTGCAAGCCACCCTCGACGCCATGGCGGCGGAAGGCGTGGACCGCATCGTCTGCCTGGGCGACATCGTCGGATACAACACCGACCCGACCGAATGCGTGGCCCTTCTGCGCGAGGCTGGCGCGCAGTGCATCGCCGGCAACCACGACCGTGCCGTCACCCGCCAGATCAGCACCGACGGCTTCAGCGCCGCGGCCATCCGAGCCATTTCCTGGACGCGCCGGCGCCTGGCGCCCGACGTGATCGCCTGGCTGTCGAGCCTTCCGCTCAAAGCCAACATCGACCACCACCTGGTCGTCGTGCACGGCGCCCTGCACCCGGACGTCGGCTGCGAGGTGGTCCGCCTCGACAATGACGAGCGCCGCCTGCTGACCTTCCAGGCCTTGATGAAGCACCCCTCCGGCGCCCGCGTCTGCGCCTATGGCCACACCCACCGCATGGGCATCCACGAATACCGCGACGGCACGGTGTGGACGCACCGCGACCTCGACGAGGTGCCGTTGCGCGAAGGTTCCTACTACCTGCTGAATCCCGGCACCATCGGCGAGCCCCGCACGTCCGAACGCCGCGCCACCTACTTCATCTACGACACCGACCGCCAGTTGGTGAGTGCGCGCCGCGTCGCCTACGACGAGTCCATCCCCTTCGGCAAGACCCGCCGCGCCGGCATCGAACCCCGCCGCTTCACCAACCTCCCCGCCCCGGTCCGCGCCGCGCTCCAGCAAGCCCTGCGCCGGATCGGCCTTTACGAGACCGTGCGGCGGGTCCTGAACTCCTGACTGTGTATTCTTGTTTTGTTCTTATTTTTTCGCTACGCTTTCGCCATCAACGGACGATTTGCGCCAGGACCGGCGCTCCATCGGATGCGGCCCTCGATCATCGTGACCGGGCTTGGTCCAATCGCCCCGTGAGTGTCTGTCTGAGGTCAAGTACGTCTTCTCATCGTCATGCCCGGATCAAGTCCGGGCATGACGGAAGCGGATAGGCTCCAAGCCCCTGGAACACGGCATGGGTGTGCAGCCCACCCCGCACCCAAAGAGAGAAAAAAGCCATCAACCAACACAACACTCATCGGCAAACTGTTGCACGATGCTGCACTGGTTAACGCCACACAGTTCATTCGTGCACTCATCGTTGTGCACCGACTGCACAACGGAAGCACGCAAACAAACCTCTCTAACCCATTACCCACACACGCGAATCATCCCAAAAACGCCGTTGTGCAGATTCCGGAAACGCCAGAATCTGCACAACGGTGCACAATGGGCAAATCCACCGCCCGTTAACCAGTCACCACCGCCGTCTTGACCGCCCCCTCCGCCGAACCCGATCCCGCCGCCGTCCGCAGCGGGAAGGTCAGCGTGAAGCGCGTCAGCCCGTCGCTCACCAGACTGGCCTCGCCGCCCAGCTTGGTGACCAACGACTGCACGATCTGCAAGCCCAGGCTGCTCGCCGAACGCCAGTCGAAATCCGGTGGCAGGCCGGCGCCGTCATCCTCGATGGTCAGCCGGCCTCGGGTGCCCCGCCGGGCCAGCGCGATGCGCAACGAGCCCGCGCGCCCCTGGGGAAAGCCGTGTTTCAGCGCGTTGGAGAAGATCTCGTTGACGATCAGGCCCAGCTGGATCCCCTGGTTCATGTCGAGCGAGAAGTCCTCGCACTCGATGGACACGGTAACCCGGTCGTTGCCGCCGTAGGAATCGCGCAGCCGGTCGGTCAGATCCTGGAGGTATTCGTGGAATTCCAGCCGCGTGCGGTCGCCACCCCCGCTCAGCATTTCGTGGACGAGGCTCATGGCGTGGACGCGGTTGACCGAATCCTCGAAGGCGCGGCGCACGGCGTCGTCGCTGACCTGGACCGACTGCAGGCGCAGCATGCTGGAAATGACCTGCAGGTTGTTCTTCACCCGGTGGTGCACCTCCTGCATCAGCACCTCCAGCTGGGCGTTGGCGCTGCGCAGGTCGGCGGTGCGGGCGCCGACCTCGCGTTCCAGCATACGCTTGGCGCGTTCGTCGTCACGCGCCTGCCGGAAGACCAGCACCGTCAGCGCGCCGAGCGCCGCCAGCGCCACCGCCGCCGAAATGCCGGGCACGCGGGTTTCGTCCAGCCAAACCGCCCGCACCTCGTCCCGGTCGATCGCGGCGCTGATGTAGAGCGGCACGCTGTCCACACGGGCGTAGCTGATGATCAGGGTTCGGCCGTCCTCCACGCCCTGAACGGTCGTCGGTCCGGGACGCGTGCCATCGGCCCGCGCCTCTTCGGCCAGCGCCTTGCGCAGGACGGTGCCGCCCTTGAAGGTCTGGCTGAACGGCTCCCCGCTCACGCCTTCCGACTTGTGGGTGACCAAGGGGTTCAAGTCGTCGCGGAACAGGGTGATGGTCGGATTGAAGGGCAGAGTGATGGACCGGTAGAACTCCGCCATGTAATCGACGCTGATGTAGCTGGCGGCGATGCCCCGGAACTCGCCCCGCTCGCCCCGGATGGCGCGGCTGAGGACGAAGCCGGGACGCGCCGTGGTCCGGCTGATCAGGCTCCGGCTGATGAACAGGCCTCTCGGCCCGTCGCGATGGGTCGTGAAATAGGGGCGGTCCGCCACGTCCACGTCCGGTGCCGGGAAGCTGTTGCTGGCCAGACGAAGGCGGCCCTGGTCATCGACCAGCACCAGCGCGTCGATGTAGGGGAAGCGTTCGCTGAGGCGTTGCAGCGCCTGTCCCGCCCGGTGCGAGGTGGCGACCTTGTCCCACTCCTCGCTCTCCATGGCGGCGATGGCCTCGGTGGTGGCGAGGTCGGCCGCCTCGAACAGGCGGGAGCCGTGGTCGGCGAAGAAGAAGGCGGCGTCGTGCGCCTGCTGCTCGGCCCGCTTGACCGCCCGGTCGTAGCTGGCCGAGGCGAACAGCACGAACACCGCCGCCACGAAGCCAAGGCAGGCCAGACAGGCGTAACCGACGATGGTCCGGCGCCGGGCCAACCGCCGGCTCTCCCCCCAACCCGCCTCGGATGCCCCAGGGGATGCCCCGGGCGACGCCCCAGGGAACACGCCGTGGGACGCGCCGGGGTCAGTTGCCATTGCCGATCACCGTCGTGATGGCTTGGCGCAGAACGCCGGGCAGGAAGGGCTTGCCGATGGCCATGGCGTCGGGCAGACCGCGCGCCCGCAACTCCCGCCAGTTGCCGGTGACGAACAGCACCGGCACGGGACGGATGGTCTGGATCATCTTCACCGCGTCAATGCCGTCCACCGGTCCCGGTAGGCGGATGTCGGCCAGGATCAGGTCGGGGGTGTGCCGCTTGGCGGCCGCGACCGCCTCGTCCGCCGTGCCGGCGACCGCGCAGACGGTGCAGCCCAACTCGGTCAGGATCGAGCGGAGGTCGAGGACGATCAGCGGTTCGTCCTCGATGATCAGGACGCGGGTCGGGTTCGTTTCGTCTGGACTGGTCATTCGCACAACACTGCTGCCACCGGCTGGTCGAGGACGCCGCGGACGGCCCGCGCCAGCTCATGTCGATAGTAGGGTTTCTGAAGCACCGGAGCCTCCACCTTCGCCTCCCGGCTGCGGGCCAGCGCGAACTCCGGATAGGCGGAGGCGTAGAGGACCCGCAGCCCTGGCCGGGCGACCACCGCGTGGGCGGCAAGGTCGAAGCCGTTCATCCCGCCGGGCATGGCGATGTCGGAGAACAGCAGGTCCGCCACCTGCCCGCCGGCCAGCATGGTTAGGGCGGCGCGCGCGTCCGGCGCCTCCGCCACCGTATAGCCCAGGTCGCGCAGCATCTCCACGGCCACGGCCCGAACGCCGGGGTCGTCCTCGACCAGCAGGACGGTCTCGCCGGGCTTGGCCGGCGGGCAGTCGCCCTCCTCGCTTGCCGGGGAGACCGGCTTCGGCAGGTCCGCCGCCGCGCGCGGCAGGATGATGTGCACCGCCGTTCCGCGGCCGGGTTCGCTGTCGATGCGAATCGCGCCGCCCGACTGCTTGACGAAGCCGTAGATCATGCTGAGGCCGAGGCCGGTGCCGCGCCCCAGCTCCTTGGTGGTGAAGAAGGGTTCGAAGACGCGCTCCCGCACCTCCGGCGTCATGCCGGTGCCGGTGTCGGCGACCGACAGGCGGACGTACGCGCCGGGGGCGGCCTCGGGGAAGTCCCCCCGGTCCTCCTCCGTCACCGTCAGGTTTCCGGTCTCCATGGTGATGGTGCCGCCCTGGGGCATGGCGTCGCGGGCGTTGACCACGAGGTTGAGCAGCATCGACTCCACCTGCGCCCGGTCGACGACCAGCGCGCCGAGGTCGGCGGCGAGCCTTGTGGTGATCTCGATCTCGTCCTCCAGCGTTCGGCGGAACATCTGCATCATGTCCCGGACCAGGGCATTTAGGTCGAGCGGCGCCAGCTGCAACGTTTGCTTTCGGGCGAAGGTCAGCAGCTGGCGTGTCAGGTCCGAACAGCGCAGCGCGCCCTGCATGGCAAGGTCCACGCGCATGGCGATCTTCGGCTCCCCGCTCTCCCGCATGTGTTTCTGCACACGCTCCAGATTGCCGATGATGACCGAGAGCATGTTGTTGAAATCGTGTGCGATCCCGCCGGTCAGCTGGCCCAGCGCGTCGATCTTCTGGACCTGGGCAAGCTGTTGCTCCGCCTGGCGCCGGTCGGTGACGTCCAGCCATGTGCCGACGATCTCCTGCGCCCCCGTGGACGAGCGAACCAGCACACCCTGGTCGAAGATGTGGCGATAGGCCCCGTCGGCGCACCGCCAGCGGTACTCCATGCTGAAGGCGCCGCCGGTCAGGGCCGCCACCACCTCCGTCAGGACGCGGTCGCGGTCGTCGGGATGGATGCGGTCCTTCCAGAAGTCCGGCCCTTGCGCGAATTCACGCGGGGGGAAGCCGCAGATCCGCTCGACCATCTCGCCGACGAACTGCGGGCCGGCC
This sequence comes from Azospirillum soli, assembly GCF_017876165.1. Taxonomy (GTDB): domain Bacteria; phylum Pseudomonadota; class Alphaproteobacteria; order Azospirillales; family Azospirillaceae; genus Azospirillum; species Azospirillum soli. The sequence continues at coordinate 66,036 of NZ_JAGINQ010000013.1, read as the reverse complement.
GGACCGAAGGCGTCGCCGGAGGACAGGTCCACGCTGTACATGGCGATGGGCAGCGCCCGGATGATGGCCGCCTGCCGCTCCTCCACCCGCTGCAGCGCCTGTTCGGCCAGCTTGCGTTCGGCCTTGGCCCGGATGTTGTCGTCCAGCAGCTTCTGCTTGATGGCGACCTGCCGTTGCAGCTCCCTGGACTTGTTGAACAGGTCCACGAAGACGGCGACCTTCGACCGCAGCATGGTCGGGTCCACGGGTTTCAGCATGTAGTCCACCGCCCCCGCGGAATATCCCCGGAAGAAGTGGCCCTCGTCCTTGTTCACGCCGGACAGGAAGATGATCGGCACATGACGGTTGCGCTCGCGCTGCCGGACCATGGCTGCCACCTCGTAGCCGTCCAGGCCCGGCAGGTGCACGTCCAGAAGGATCAGCGCGAAGTCCCGCTTTAGGAGGTGGCGCAAGGCCTCCTCCCCCGACGCCGCCTTGACCGTGTCGGCGTCCAGCGAGGCCAACGCCTGCTCCAGCGCGAACAGGTTGCCCGGATCGTCGTCCACCAGCAGGACGCTCGCCCGAGCCTCCTCGGCTCCAGCCGGGGCCATGGGGCCTATTGTCGGTTGGCCGGGCATCGGTTGGCCGATCATCGGTTCAGCCACGCGCGCAGCGTGGCAAGCAGGCGGTCGACCTCGACCGGCTTGGCGATGTAGTCCGACGCCCCGGCCTCCAGGCATTTCTCGCGGTCGCCCTGCATGGCCTTGGCCGTCACGGCGATCAGGGGAAGATCCTGGAAGCCGTCGATGCCCCGGATCTCCTGCATGACCTCGTACCCATCCATCTCCGGCATCATGACATCCACCAGGGCGGCGTCGATGCCGGGCGTGCTCTTCAGCAGCTCGATCCCGTCCCGCCCGTTCTCGGCGAAGACCACGTTCATCCGGTACTGCTCCAGCACGCTGGTCATGGAGAAGATGTTGCGGATGTCGTCGTCGATGAGCAGGACGGTCCGGCCGGCCAGCGCGTTCTGGTCCTGGCGCATGGCTTCCAGCGTCTCCCGGTCCTCCGGCCGCAGGTTCGACAACGGCCGATGCAGCAGCCTGGCGGTCTCGTCCAACAGCTGTTCGGGCGTGCCGGCCTGCCGCAGCAGGACCGATTGCGCCAGCACGTCCAGCTTCTCCGCCTCCGCGTCCGGCAGCGGCTTCCGGCGGTAGACCACCACCGGCAGCGCCGGCTGGTTGTCCCGGATGCGTTCGATCAGCGGCAGCATCGACGAGCGCGGCAGGCCGGAGCCGAGCACGGCGCAGTCGAACACCTCGTTGGCGAGCAGCCGTTGCGCCTCCTTGGCGGAGCCGGCCTCGGTGATCTGCACGTCCTCGCCGCCGATCCGGGCGACCAGCTGTTCGCGCAGCTCGGCGTCGCCGACCACGACCAGCAGGCGCATCACGTCCCGCGCCACGATGCCGCGCAGCGCGGTGAAGGCCGCCGACAGCTTCTGCGGATCCACCGGCGTGGTGGTGACGCCGAAGGCGCCGACGTCGCGGCAGCGGTGCCGGCTTTCCTCCGGTGCTATGACATGGACCGGGATGTGGCGCAGGTCCAGGTCGTGCTTGATCTGCTCCAGCAGGGCCAGACCGTCGATGTCCGGCAGGTGCAGGTCGATGGTGATGGCGCTGGGGCGCACCTTGCGGATCAGCGGGATGGCGCCGTTCCCGGTGTGCGACAGGACGACCTTGAAGTCCTTCTCCCGCGCCAGCTCCATGATCGAGCGGGCCGCCGTGGCGTCCGGCTCGACCAGCAGCATCACCATGTCGCCGCCGGTCAGCGCCTCGCGGTCGTCATGGTGGTCGGTCTGGGTCAGCATGAACCGCTCGGCCGCCACGGTCGCCGGGTTGGCCGGACCGCAGATCGCCCGGTCGGCGCCCGCCTCGTAGCGGACCGGCAGGTATAGTGTGAAGGTGCTGCCCGCGCCCGGCGCGCTGGTCACACGGATTTCACCACCCAAACGCTGGGCGATCTCGCGGCTGATCGAGAGTCCCAGGCCCGTGCCGCCGTACTTGCGGCTGGTGGTGCCGTCGGCTTGCTGGAACGCCTCGAAGATGATCTTCTGCTTGTCCTCCGGCACGCCGATGCCGGTGTCGGTGACCGAGAAGGCCAGCACCTGCGGCGCGCTGCTGAGGGAAGCGTTGTTCGGGCTCCACCCCTCCGCCGCCGGGCCGATGCTCAGAGTGACGCTGCCGCTGTCGGTGAACTTGAAGGCGTTGGCCAGCAGGTTGTTGATGACCTGCTGCAGGCGCTTCTCGTCGGTGCGGATGACCTTCGGCAGTTCCTCGTGCATCTCGATGGCGAAGGACAGCTTCTTGTTCTGCGCCACCTGACGGAAGCTGCGCTCCAGATGCTCCACCATGTCGGGGACCTGAACGTCGCCAACCTCGATGGACACCGTGCCGGATTCGATCTTCGACAGGTCGAGGATGTCGTTGATCAGCGCCAGCAGATCGGAACCGGCCGCGTGGATGGTGCGCGAGAACTCGATCTGTTTGTCGTTCAGGTTGCCCTGCGGGTTGTCCGACAGCAGCTTCGACAGGATCAGAAGGCTGTTCAGCGGCGTGCGCAGCTCGTGGCTCATGTTGGCCAGGAACTCGCTCTTGTACTTGGAGGTCAGCGCCAGCTGTTCGGCCTTCTCCTCCAGCGCCCGCTTGGCCATCTCGACCTCGCGGTTTTTCGCCTCCACCTGCATCTTCTGGCGGGACAACAGCTCGGCCTTCTCCTCCAGTTCCTCGTTGGTGCGGCGGAGCTCGTCCTGCTGGTTCTTCAGCATCTCCTCCGACTGGCGGAGCGAGGTCGCCTGCTGCTCCAGCCGGTCGTTGGTCTTCTTCAGCTCCTCCTGCTGGCTCTGCAGCTCGGCGGTCAGCAGCTGCGACTGCTTCAGCAGGCCCTCGGTGCGCATGGTCGCGGCGATCGTGTTCAGCACGATGCCGATCGACTCCATGAGCTGGTCGAGGAAGCTGCGGTGCGTCTCGCTGAACAGGCTGAAGGCCGCCAGCTCGATGACCGCCTTCACCTCGCCCTCGAACAGTACCGGCAGCACGATGATGTTCAGCGGCGGCGCCTCGCCGAGGCCGGAGTTGATCTGGATGTAGTCGGGCGGGACGCTGGTCAGCAGGATCGGCTGCTTCTCGAACGCGCACTGGCCGACCAGTCCCTCGCGCAGCCGGAAGCTGTTGGAGAGGTGCTTGCGGGTCTTGTAGGCGTAGCTCGCCACGAGGTCGAAGGAGACCTCCTCGCCCTCCGGGTTGGCGATGTAGAAGACGCCGTGCTGGGCGTTCACCAGCGGCGCCAGTTCCGACAGGATCAGGTTGGAGACGGTGACCAGATCGCGTTCGCCCTGCAACATGCGGGTGAACTTGGCGAGGTTGGTCTTCAGCCAGTCCTGCTCCGCGTTCTTCAAGGTCGTGTCCTTGAGGTTGCGGATCATCTCGTTGATGTTGTCCTTCAGCGCCGCGACCTCGCCCGACGCCTCGACGGTGATGGAGCGGGTCAGGTCGCCCTTGGTCACGGCGGTCGCCACCTCGGCGATGGCGCGGACCTGGGTGGTCAGGTTGGCGGCGAGCTGGTTGACGTTGTCGGTCAGGTCGCGCCACACGCCGGTCGCCCCCGGCACCTTGGCCTGGCCGCCCAGCTTGCCCTCGATGCCGACCTCGCGGGCGACGTTGGTGACCTGATCGGCGAAGATGGCCAGCGTCTCGATCATGCCGTTGATCGTGTCGGCGAGTGCGGCGATCTCGCCCTTGGCGTCCACCGTCAGCTTGCGCTTCAGGTTGCCCTGCGCCACCGCCGTGACGACCTCCGCGATGCCGCGCACCTGATTGGTCAGGTTCGTCGCCATCATGTTGACATTGTCGGTCAGGTCCTTCCAGGTGCCGGCGACACCCTTCACGACCGCCTGACCGCCCAGCTTGCCCTCGGTGCCCACCTCGCGGGCCACGCGCGTGACCTCCGATGCGAAGCTGTTGAGCTGGTCCACCATCGTGTTGATGGTGTTCTTCAGCTCCAGAATCTCACCCTTCACATCGACGGTGATCTTCTTGGACAGGTCGCCGTTCGCCACCGCCGTCGTCACCTCGGCGATGTTGCGGACTTGGTTTGTCAGGTTGCCGGTCAGCAGGTTGACGTTGTCGGTCAAATCCTTCCAGGTACCGGCAACCCCCTTCACCACCGCCTGTCCGCCGAGCTTGCCTTCCGTGCCCACCTCGCGGGCCACGCGCGTCACCTCGGACGCGAAGCTGTTGAGCTGGTCCACCATCGTGTTGATAGTGTTCTTCAGCTCCAGGATCTCACCACGCACGTCCACGGTGATTTTCTTCGACAGGTCGCCGTTCGCCACGGCGGTCGTCACCTCGGCGATGTTGCGCACCTGGTTGGTCAGGTTCGCCGCCATGGCGTTCACGTTGTCGGTCAGATCCTTCCAAGTGCCGGCCACGCCCTCCACCTGCGCCTGTCCGCCCAGCTTGCCTTCGGTGCCAACTTCGCGCGCCACGCGGGTCACTTCCGACGCGAAGGAGCCCAGCTGATCCACCATGATGTTGATGGTGTTCTTCAGCTCCAGGATCTCGCCTTTCACGTCCACCGTGATCTTCTTGGACAGGTCGCCCTTCGCCACCGCCGTCGTCACCTCGGCGATGTTGCGCACCTGAGCGGTCAGGTTCGTCGCCATCAGGTTCACGTTGTCGGTCAGGTCCTTCCAGGTGCCGGCCACACCCTTCACCACCGCCTGACCGCCCAAGCGGCCTTCGGTGCCCACTTCACGCGCCACGCGCGTCACCTCGGAGGCAAAGGAACCGAGCTGATCGACCATCGTGTTGATGGTGTTCTTCAGCTCCAGAATCTCGCCCTTCACGTCTACGGTGATCTTCTTGGACAGATCCCCGTTCGCCACCGCCGTCGTCACTTCTGCGATGTTGCGGACCTGAGCGGTCAGGTTTGTCGCCATCGCGTTCACGTTGTCGGTCAGATCCTTCCAAGTACCGGCGACGCCCTCCACCTGCGCCTGTCCGCCGAGCTTTCCTTCGGTGCCCACTTCACGCGCCACGCGCGTCACCTCCGACGCGAAGGATCCCAGCTGATCCACCATGATGTTGATGGTGTTCTTCAGCTCCAGGATCTCGCCTTTCACGTCCACGGTGATCTTCTTGGACAGATCGCCCTTCGCCACCGCCGTCGTCACCTCGGCGATGTTGCGCACCTGGGCCGTCAGGTTGGTCGCCATCAGGTTCACGTTGTCGGTCAGATCCTTCCAGGTGCCCGCGACACCTTCCACGCGGGCCTGACCACCCAAACGGCCTTCCGTGCCGACCTCGCGCGCCACGCGCGTGACCTCGCTGGCGAAGCTGTTCAGCTGATCGACCATCGTGTTGATGGTGTTCTTCAGCTCCAAAATTTCACCCTTCACGTCGACGGTGATCTTCTTGGACAGGTCACCGTTCGCCACCGCCGTGGTCACTTCCGCGATGTTGCGCACCTGAGCCGTCAGGTTCGTCGCCATCGCGTTCACGCTGTCCGTCAGGTCTTTCCAGGTGCCGGCCACGCCCTTGACCTGCGCCTGCCCACCAAGCTTGCCCTCGGAACCCACCTCACGCGCCACGCGCGTGACTTCGCTGGCGAAGCTGTTGAGCTGATCGACCATCGTGTTGATGGTGTTCTTCAGCTCCAGAATCTCACCCTTCACATCGACGGTGATCTTCTTCGACAGATCGCCGTTCGCCACGGCCGTGGTCACCTCGGCGATGTTGCGGACCTGATTGGTCAGGTTCGCCGCCATGGCGTTCACGTTGTCCGTGAGATCCTTCCAGGTGCCGGCGACGCCCTCCACTTGGGCCTGGCCGCCGAGCTTTCCTTCCGTGCCCACCTCGCGCGCCACGCGCGTCACTTCGCTGGCGAAGCTGTTGAGCTGATCGACCATCGTGTTGATGGTGTTCTTCAGCTCCAGGATCTCACCCTTCACGTCGACGGTGATCTTCTTCGACAGATCGCCCTTCGCAACCGCCGTCGTCACTTCGGCGATGTTGCGGACCTGGGCGGTCAGGTTCGTCGCCATCAGGTTCACGTTGTCGGTCAGATCCTTCCAGGTGCCGGCGACACCCTTCACCACCGCCTGACCGCCCAGTCGCCCTTCGGTGCCCACTTCACGCGCCACGCGCGTCACCTCGGAGGCAAAGGAACCGAGCTGGTCCACCATGATGTTGATGGTGTTCTTCAGCTCCAGAATTTCGCCCTTCACGTCCACGGTGATCTTCTTCGACAGATCGCCGTTCGCCACGGCGGTCGTCACCTCGGCGATGTTGCGCACCTGGGCGGTCAGGTTCGCCGCCATGGCGTTCACGTTGTCGGTCAGGTCCTTCCAGGTGCCGGCCACGCCCTCCACGCGCGCCTGACCGCCGAGCTTTCCTTCCGTACCCACCTCGCGGGCCACGCGGGTCACTTCGCTGGCGAAGCTGTTCAGCTGCCCCACCATGGTGTTCACGATCTTACCGATGCGCAGGAATTCACCGCGCAGGGGGCGCCCGTCGATCTCCAGCACCATCGTCTGCGACAGGTCGCCCTTCGCGACCGCGCCGATCACGCGCGCCACCTCGTTGGTCGGCTGCACGAGGTCGCCGATCAGCGTGTTGATGGAATCGACGCACTTCTCCCATTTGCCCGTGGCGCTGGAGAGCTTGGCGCGCTGGCTGATCTTGCCTTCCTTGCCGACGACGGAGCTGAGACGCCCGAATTCCTCCGTCATCTGCTCGTTCAGTTCGACCACGTCGTTGAAGGCTTCCGCGATTTCCCCGTCGATGCCCGTGAAGTGCAGCGGCAGTCGAACCGAAAAGTCACCTTTCTTGAAACGGCGAAGAGCCGCCAGCAGGTCGCGGGCGGACAGTTCCAGGTCGGTGGTCTCAGGCATGTTCAGGCCCGCATCGTTCTTTTTCTTGTGTGAGGTCCGCCCGTGCAGGGCCGTTTTCGGTTCCAGTTTGACGTCGTCGCCATCAGCCATGACCGACCGCCTTTCCAAGCGCCACCCGCAGTTCGTCCAGGGAATAGGGCTTCATCACAAAGCCCACGGCTCCGGCATCCTTCGCCCGCGCCAGGGTGTCCGGGTTGCCGTCGCCCGACAGAATGATGGAGGGTATGCCCATACCCCGCAGCGTCCGCGCGGTGTCGATCCCGTCCATCGATCCCTTGATGCGCAGATCGACCAGCGCGAGGCTGGGGTGGTGAAGCGTGGCCGCCTCGATCGCCTTGGCCCCGGAATCCGCGACGGCGCACACCTCATGCTCCAAATCCTCGATCATGCAGGATAGGGAGAGAGCGACGAGTTGTTCGTCTTCCACGATCAGCACCCGGCACGGTGCGTGCGCCGGCTGGACGATGTTGCCAGAACCAGAAGCGGGCATCCCTAATTCCGTGAGTTTATCGGACGGAGAGCCCACAAACTTAATTCGTGCCGAAATGAACAACCTCACCGTAATGGTCGTATAAAGCCAAAAGTATAGGTTCTATGCCCTACGCAAGGTTCAGGCTGGTTCCGCGCACAGACGCGCCGGGGCATCGCCGGCAACGTTCCCGGCGCGTCAAATGACACAAACCAACAATGACGTTACTGGAGCCCCGCAGCCCGAGCGGCGAAAATGCGTTCGGCCAGCGCCAGGGACAAACGCGCTTCGCTTTCCGGCACACTCTCGTCGAGCGACCGCTCCGCACGCAAAGCGACCAGCCACAACGTGTTCCAATGCCGACGCGCCAGCTTCAGGAACTCGGGGCCACCATCCAGATCGATGGCGAACAGGGCTTCACGCACCGCCCGCGTGTTGCCGGCGAAGGTCGCTGGGTCGAGCCCGACCGCTCCGGCCACCATGTGGAACACGGCGTCATACGCGAATCGTGCCGTGGCGCACCAGCGCCCCTCGCCGCTGAGCGCGGTGGAGGATTCGCGAGCCAGCGCGAGGTAATGTTCAGGCAGCATGGGCATCGGCGGCGAACCTCAAAGCCAATCCGCCGCTCAGCCGCGGCGCCACACGCTCTACCCACCCGTGGAGGCTGTCGGCAAGATCGGCGAGACGGTCGGTCTCAACCAGCAGATCTCGGGGGACGGGAATCACCATCTCGTAGACGATCATGTCGCCCGCGATGCGCGGCTTCAATTCGATGAACTCCGGCGTTCCGATCACTTCGGCCAAGGCCGCCGTGTACAGTTCGCCGGCCGTGACCAGATTCAGCTCCGGCGTGCGGCGGCGGCCGATGGCCAGCGCGCGATGGCGCATCTGCCGGACGATGGTCAGCCATTCGTCCTGGAACTGCTCGGCCGCCTCGAACACCTCGCGCAGCAGGGACGAGACTCGCTGCGGCATGTTCAGCTTGCGCGCCAGCGCTTTGTATTCCCGGATGACATCGTTGCCCAGGCGCTTGATTTCCGCCTCATGCTCGGCGGCGACCTCGATCAGCTGCTCATGCACGGCGAAGCCGTCGGCGTTGGCGCGCTCGGCCAGATACATCAGCCGTTCCGCATCGTAGCGCACGTCGGCGATGGTGTGGTTGGCTGCCAGTTCGACCACGTTGCGGCAGGCACGGGCGTGTTCAAGGTCCAGGTTGTCGCGCCGCTCCAGCACGCTGTGAATCAGCGCGACATACTGTTGCGCGACCTTCAGCGGCTGTTCGGGTGTGAATGGGTCGAGTGCGAGATGGGCCATGGGCGGCATCCCTGCATGGCGGGCTTAGGACTGTCAATCTGACCATTGGCCTGCCAACAAACGCATCCCTAGCCATGCGGCATAGGCCGGAACCAACCCCTTGATCGGCGGCACTCACCGGCAGTCCGTTCCGCGTTTGATATAAATCCAAAAGCCAACTTCCACGGGCGCCCGCTTGCATTAGAAATCGCTGGCTTGATGGAACGCCGGACCTTAGCCCCCGAGTCTTAGCCCGATGCATGTGCTGGTAGCCGAAGACGACCCCATCATCCGCGAAGCCTTGGCCGGGATGTTCGCCCTGGAAGGCTATCGGGTCACGGCGGCCTGCGACGGCGGGGAGGCGCTGAGCGTCTTCGAGCAGGACCCCTGCGACGTGCTGGTCACCGACCTGCGCATGCCGGTTCTGGACGGGCACGCGCTGATCCGCAGCACCCGGCGGCAGCGGCCGGACATGCCGGTCGTCGTCGTCACCGGCAACCTGCCGAAAAACGCGGCGGAACTGCTGGACGGCGATGCACGGCGGAAGACCGCCATCCTGTTCAAGCCGGTGGCGTTCGAGGCGATCGTCAGCACCGTCAAGGCCTTCATGGCTCCGGCGACCTGAGAAGCCGCAGGAACGCCCGCTGCCCGGTGCTGTTGACCGGGCATGAGAATACCGACGCACATCCACGGGATGATCGACTATGCGGCGGGCGTGGCGCTGGCCGCCGCGCCGCGCGCGATGGGCTGGCACGGCACCACCCGGACGCTGATGGACGCGGCGGCCGTGGGAAGCGCCGCCTACGCGCTCGCCACCGACTATGAGTGGGGCGCCGCGCCCATGCTGACCATGGACCAGCACCTTGCCATCGACACAGCCCAGGGGATCGGCTTTCTCGCCGCGGCGGCCCTGCTGTCCAATGAGCCGAGAGACGCCCGCCTCGCCATGGCCGGTTATGGCCTGTTCGCCCTGACGGTGGTCGCCCTGTCCGAGCGCCGCCCCCGCAACCAACACGCCGACCTGCGGCGGCGCGAAATCGCCGCCGGGCAGGCTATGGCGGATTCGTCGCTGGAATCCGTCACCGCTCAGTAGCGGACGGCTCAGTAGCGGACGGCTCAGTAACGGACGGGAGTGCGGTCCTTGTACTTCACGATCACGTACAGGGCATGGATGATGCCGGGCACGTAGCCAAGCAGCGTCAGCAGCACGTTGATCCAGAACTGGGCGCCGAATCCCACTTGGAGGAAGACGCCCAACGGTGGCAGCAGCAGTGCCAGGATGATGCGAATGATGTCCATGCCGGGATAACGCGCCACCCGGCGTTGGGTTCCGCCGGGTCAGCGCCGTCCGGGACCGAAGCGCTTGCGCGGGGCTCCGCGAAAGCCGGCTTTCGGTGGAGGCTCCCGCCGGTTGCCGGCGGATTTGGCACCGCGCGTGGCGAGCAGTTCCGACAGGCGCCGGCTGACCTCCCCACGCCGGGTGCGGACGGCCTCGCGCTCCGGAAACAGGGTGGGGAACTTGCGGGCCGCCCAGTAGTAAAGATCGCAGGCCCGCGACAGACCCTCCAGCGCCGCCGCGTCCAGCCCGTCGAGCCGCGCCGGGACGAAGCGGCCGATGGGTTGGGCCTCGCCCCCCTCCACTGCCGCGATGATGGTGGCGAGGACGCGGGCTTCGGCCTCGTCGTCCAGGTCGGCGGGGGCGAGCAGCAGGTCAAGCTTGTCGGCCAGAGCCAAACGCCGTTCGTCCAGCATCACGGCCAGCCGGCGCAAGGTGGAGAGGTCGCCGACCCGGTAGGGCGATCCTGCCGTGCGCGCGTCGGCGAAGCAGCCCACCAGCAGGACCGTCTCTTCCGTCTCCAGATAGACGGCCAGCCGGGCCAGCATGCCGCGCGTCGGGCGCACGGCCAGCGGTGCCGTGGGCAGAAGCCGCGCGTCGGTCTGTTCCAGCAGGCGGCGAAGTGCCTGCGGCGTGCCGCGCCCGATGACGCCGAATTCCCCGGCCTCGAACTTGCCGAAGCGGCCGGCGCGGCCGGCGATCTGCTTCACCTCCGTCGCGGTCAGCGGGCGGACGGTGCTGCCGTCGAACTTCTCCAGCGCGGTGAACAGGACGCGGCGGCACGGCAGGTTCAGGCCCATGCCGATGGCGTCGGTGGCCACCACCACGTCCGCCTCGCCGGACAGGAAGCGCGCGGCCTCGCGGCGGCGCACCTCCGGGGCCAAGGCACCATAGACCACCGCGACGGACAGGCCGCGCGCCCGCAGCGTGTCGCGGACGCTGTGCACCTCCCGCCGGGAGAAGGCGATCAGCGCGTCGCCGGGCTCCACCTCCGGCCAGTCCAGGCGGCGGTCGATCATGGTCAGCGGCACCTTGCGCTCCAGCTCGATCACCTCCAGGGATTCCCCGAGGTGCGCCGCCGCGCGTTCCACGAGAGGGCGGGCCTCCGGCGCGCCGAGGATGTAGAGGGTTTCGGCCGGCGCTCCCATCAGGGCCGCCGTCCAGGCCCAACCTCGGTCGGGGTCGGCGAGCATCTGGATCTCGTCGATCACGGCGACCTCGACGGGGCGGTCGGGGTCCATCATCTCGATAGTCGAGGCGGTATGCCGCGCGCCGGGCTTGGGGATCGCCTCCTCCCCCGTCAGCAGGGAGGTCGGGGTACCTTCGGCGTTCAGGCGTTCCATCACCTCCAGGGCCAGCAGGCGCAGCGGGGCGAGATAGATGCCGTCGCGGGCGGCCTTCAGCGCCTCAATGGCTTGGTGCGTCTTGCCGGAGTTGGTCGGGCCGGTGACCAGCACCAGCTTGCGCCCCAGGCCGCGCGCCACCGGGAACAGCCGCTCGAACCGGGCGAAGTCGAAATGGCGGTCCACATAGGCGCGGCCACGCGCCTCGGCGCGTTCGCGGCGCCACACGTCGAACTCCCGGTCCCAGCGGGCCAGCAGCTCCTCGACCCCGTGGCGGTTGCGGGAGGCGCGGGAGAGGCGGTCGGCCAGCGCATCGAAGGCCCAGTCGTCGTTCGCATCGCCGGCGGCCTCGGCATAGGCGCGCAGACGGGCGGCGGTGCGGGACAGGGCGTCTTCCAGGGCCGAGGTCAAAGCCGGGTCGCCGTCGAGGCGGGCCGCCAGTTCGTCGTCGCTTAGACCGGACAGTTCCATGGCGTCCAGCACGCGGGAGACCTGGAGCCGGACGGGCGCGGGCATCCCGCGCCAGGGCAACTCGTCGCTGCGGGTGGCGCGCACGCGGACGCGGTCCTCGGCCGGGTGCAAGGTGGTTTGGCGTCCTTCCAGTGCCCGGCGTCCCTGGGCCAGCAGGTCGTTGCGCCGCTGGGCGCGGTCGATCAGCCCCTGGATTTCCAGGACGATGGCCTCCCGCCGCTCGGCGGGAACCAGCAGGTCGCGCTTTCCCTTCGGCAGGGGCAGGCCGAGCGGGACGAGGCCCAGCCGTTCGGCCTGCTCAACCCGCGACACGCCGACCGAGGCCGGTGTCGCCACCTCCGGATGGGCGCTGGCGAGGTCGTGCACGAGGTGCGGGTCGGCGAAGGGGCCGTCTTCGGGCAGGGTCATCATCGTCTCGCGCTTGGCACAAGATTTTCGAAAAAACAGACTGGCGGTTCATGCCCATCCGTGTCATGAGCCAAGCCCCCAAGGGCATGACGCCCGGCATAAAGCCATGACCAAGCCAAGCCGCGCAAAGATTCTGAGACCCGACCTCGATCCGGCCGACCGCAAGGCGCCGGTCGGCGACAACCGCTGCCGCTGCTGCGGCCGGCCGGGCGGCACGGTCGTGCGCTGCCTGCCGGACGGGCGGTGGTACGACGCCGCCGACCAGACCTGGCGCGACGGGCGCGGCCGGCGGGCGGCGTGGCCCGACGTGGTCGAATACGCCCAGACCAAGGACATCCGCATCATGGTCCGCCCGGTGCGCCCGTCCGGCAACCCGGAAGGCCGCGCCAAGAACCTGTGCCGGCGCTGCCACATGCTGGAAGAGGCGGTGCGCAACGCCGTCCGGTCCCGCATCCGGGCGCGGATGCGGCGGGCGCTGGGGGACCTGTTCCTGGGAGACTATCTGTCCCCCGGCATCCTCGACCGGGCGCTGGCGCTGTACCGCCGCAAGACCTGAGGGGTCAGAGCGGGCAAGTCAGAGCGGGTCTTGCGGCTCGCCCGGTATCGGCGGGGCTTCCGGCGGTTCGTCGCCGGGGGCGTCGGGCGGCATCGGGAAGGGCAGATCGGGATCCTGCGGGGTCGGCGGATAAGGGCTGGTCATGGTGGGTCTCCCAAAACGGTTCCACCCTAAACAATTTCATCCGCTGTCCGGCACCTGATCAAAGTCAACGCGACGGAGGGGCCATCCGGCGATGATGCGCGGGAAAGGACCCCCGCCATGCCCCGCAGCTTCATCATCACCCCGCTCGCCCCGGCCCAGACCGATCAGGCGCTTCCCGTCATCCAGGCCCTGCATCGAGACATGACGCTGGCCCAGTGGCGCGGCGTGGTGGAGCCATATCAGACGCTGGGCGACGACGGCGGCGTGATGGCCTGCGAGATGAGCGACGGCCACATCCGGGGCCTGTTCTGCTACCGGGTGCGGCAGGACGGCGCGGCGCGGGTTCTCACCGTGCCGACCTTCGTGGCGGTCGGGCTGTTCGACGCGGCGGCGACATCCGGGGCGCAGATCGAGGCCATCGACCGGCTGGCCCACAATCTCGGGTGCGGGACCGTCGAGGTCGATCTGGACGGCTGCGTCATGGCGGCGCTGGCGCCGAAGCTAGACGCCGCCGGGCTGTTCGGCAGGCTGGGCTACAGGGTCGAGGGACGGACCCTGGTCAAGGACATGGAGGCGGAGCCGGTGGGCGCCGCCTTCCCGGTGGTCGGGGCCGCTTAACCCTCATTTGCTCAGGCGCTGACCGTCGCGGAGGCTTCCAGGCCGTCCAGGTCGTCGAGGCGGATGCGGTCGTTGGACAGGCGGGTGATCTGGCCGGCGTCCTCCAGCTTGCGCAGGACGCGGGACAGCGTCTCCGGGCGCAGGCCCAGATAGGCGCCAATGTCCACCTTCGACATGGGCAGGAAGACGCTGGGCTTGCCGTCGACCAGACGCTTCGACCGGCGGCCGGACGCCAGCAGGAAGCTGGACACGCGCTCCGCCGCCGTCTTGCAGCCGAGCAGCAGGATCTGGTCCTGGGCCGCCGACAGTTCCACCGAGGTCATGGCGAGCAGACGGCCCTGGACGGCCGGGTTGCGCTCCATCAGGCGGGCCAGCGAGGCGCGCGACACGCGGCAGACCGTGGAGGCGGTCACCGTCTCGGCGGTGTAGGCGTAGCTTTCCCCCACCGCGAGGCCGATCACGTCGCCGACCGTGGCGAAACCGGTGATCTGCTGACGGCCGTCCGGCAGGGTCTTGTAGAGCTTCAGCATGCCGGACACGACGGTGAAGACCGCCTCGGCCTTCTCGCCCTCGTTGACCACGAGGTTCGCCGACAGCAGGTCACCGGGGCGGGACGCGGCGGCCAGTTCCGGAAGCTGTTCGGGAGTCAGGGCGGCGCAAAGCCCCTTCGCCCGCGCCGAGCAGGTGGAGCAGCGGCTTTTCTCGGCAGCGATTTTCTCGATGACGGGCGCCTCGGGCATGGGAACCGGGGCGACGGTCGGAGCGGTGGTGGCGACGGAGAACGGCATGTCTCTAACCTCTGTCAGGCTTCGCTCGTGTGCCTGACGGAAGCTTAAGCCGTACGGCACCAAGGTCCTAGTTCTGAGGCTAAGGTATGAATCGCCGTCCGCCGCCGCCGTGATTTAGATCAAGCCGACGAAAGATTCTTAAGCCGCCTCCGCCTTCCGGATGGCGCCGAGGAAGCGGTCGATCTCCCCGCGCAGGGCGTCGGCCTGCCGGGCGAGGCCCTGGGCCGAGGTCAGCACCTCCGACGCCGCCGTGCCGGTCTTGCCGGCCGCCGCGCTGACGCCAACGATGGTGTCGGTGACCGTCCGCGCGCCCTCGGCGGAGCGCTGCACGGTCTCGGCGATCTCCGCCGTGGCGGCGCCCTGCTGCTCCACCGCTGCCGAGATGACGGCGGAGATGCCGTCCACCTCGCGGATGATCGAGGCGATGCGGCCGACCGCCGTCACGGCCGTGTCGCTGGCCGTCTGGATGTCGCCGATCAGGCTGGACACCTCCCCGGTCGCCTTGGCGGTCTGGCTGGCGAGGCTCTTCACCTCGTTGGCGACGACCGCGAAGCCCTTCCCGGCCGCGCCGGCCCGCGCCGCCTCGATGGTCGCGTTCAGCGCCAGCAGGTTGGTCTGGCTGGCGATGTTCTCGATCAGGCCGACCACGGCGCTGATCTTGGCCGCCGCGTGAACCAGGGCCTCGACCACCGTGTTGGTGCGCTGCGCCTCGTCCACGGCGGACTGGGTGATGCGCACGGAGTCGGCCACCCGCGCGGCGATCTCTTGGATCGAGGCGGTCAATTCCTCCGTCGCCGCTGCGACCGCGTTCACCCCGTCCGAGGTCTGGTCGGCCGAGGCCGCGACGGTGGCCGCCTGCCCGCTGGTCTGGTCGGCGATGGCGCGCATGGACTGGGCGGTCGCCTCCAACTCCACGGCGGCGTCGGCGACCGTGCGGACCACGCCGCTGACCTCCGCGTCGAAGCGGGCGGTCAGGGCCTCCACGGTGCGGGTCTTCTCCTCCTGCCGGGCGCGCCGCTCGTCCTCCTCGGCGCGCAGCCGGTCGGTCTGGATCAGCGCGTCCTTAAACACCTGCACGGCGGCGGCCATGGCGCCGATCTCGTCGCGGCGGTCGCGGGCGGGGATCTCAACCGCCCGGTCGCCGCCGGCCAGCCGGCGCATGGCCTCCGTCATCGCCCACAGGGGCCGGGTAATGCCGCGCGCGAACATCAGGCCGCCGGCCGACAGCGCGGCGAGCAGCAGCAAGCCGCCGAGGGCCATGCGGTTGCGCAGTTCGACCACCGGGGCCAGCACTTCGCCCAGTTCGGCCTCCGCCATCACCGCCCAGCGGATGCCCAGCACGTCGATCGAGCGATACGCTGAGATCACATCAGCATTGCGGTGGTTGCGGGTCTCGCGAGCGCCGCTGCGCCCGGCCAGAGCCTCGGCGACGGCATCGCTGTCCGCCTTGGTGGACAGAACCGTCGGGGTACCGGACAGTCGGGAGTTGCTGCGCAGCCGCCCGTCCGACCCGACCAGATAGGTCTCGCCGGTGTCGCCCAGCCCGTGCGCCGACTGCATGATGCCGTTCAGCTTCGCATCCGACATGGCGATGGCGAGCACGCCCAGGAACTGTTCCTCACCCGACGGTGTGGCCAGGGTGATCGGGCTGGCGAGGATGGCCGTCGGACGCCCGCCAGCGGGGCTGTAGGCGGCCAGATCGCTCATCACCACGCGCCCACCCTTGGGGGCCGCGCGGACCTTGGCAAAGACCTCGGCGAGCGCGGTGTCCTTCCATTGGCCGTTGGCGAGGTCGGTCGCGAAATCCTCGCGCTTCGCCACGCTGTAGAGCACCACCCCGTCCGGGTTCATCAGGATGACGTCATCGTAGTCCCGCCCGGCCGCCAGTTCGCGCAGCCAGGGATGAATCTTCAGGTGGGTGATGTCGTAGAGGCTGGTGCCGCCCTGGTCGAGCTTGGCCCTCTGGTCAGCCGGATTGTTGTTTTCCTCGATGTACTTGCGCCGGATTACCGCATCGGGAGCGCCGTTCGCGGCCTCCAGACGGTAGCCGTTGACGAAGCCGAGCAGGCCTTCGCGCAGCATGCGGTTGTTGGCCGTCACCTGAACGTCGTTCTGCACGCCGTCCAGATAGTCGGACAGCGAGGCCTGACGCGCGCTCGCCAGCGCCACCAGCTTGTCCCGCGCGCCGGCCTTCAGGCTTTCCGCTGCCGAAACGTAACCGAGAACCCCCGCCGCGAGAATGGAGATGAACGAGGCGGACACAATCATTGCGGGCAGCTTGTGCCGCAAATCCATCGCGAACTTCATGGTGTCTCCTCCCTACCGCGTTATTTTTCCGTAACGAAGCAAGGAGCGTGCCGCTGGCATGCCACGCATCGGCATTCAGAGCCATGCGCGGCTCGCATGCCGAGCCGTTTGGGCGATTGTGCATCGTTGTGCAGTTTTGGCAGGGCGCCGGATCTGCACAACGGCGAAAATGGCCGGATATAGGTTTTAAGCCAGCGTGTTATAGGCCATCGTTCGTAGACGGCCATTGTGCACGCCTGCACAACGGGCTGTGCGCGAATGGATGCGGCAGGCGCATAGCTTGCAACATCGCGCACCATAAACTCCATCAATGTCGCAGGGGGATGGAATCCGGTCGTTGACGGGCGCAAGAGTAGCTCAACCGACAATACAAAACAAGAACGGCCCGGAATGCCGGGCCGCTGCTTGCTGGGCGGTGTTGCGCGTCAATAATCGCGGCCGGGGCGACCACGAGGCGGAAAACGGCTGGAGGTCGCGCGATAGCCGCCGGCGGTCGTCGCGGCATCGCCACCGTCGCCGTCGGTCGCGGACTGGCGGGCCTGACGGTCCAGCATGCGGGCGCCTTCCGCGCGGGAAATCGACGCTTCGAGGTCACGGATGCGCGATTGCAGCGAGGTGACCACGGCGGCACCGGCCTGACGAGCCTTGAACTGTTCCAGGTCCTGCTTCAGCCGGACCAGCTGGCTTTTCTGTTCGGCGAGGCTGGGACCGTCCTTGCGCCTCGGCACGCGGTAGACTTTTTCGTCGTATCGGTTCACGGCGTTTCTCCTGTCTGCATCCATGCAGATTGGGTCCGCGCGTCGAAGCACCATCGCCCCTAAGGGATACGACCCTGACTTTTTCACCGATCGTTTGTTCGGGGGCCGTTCGTTCGGGCGCCGTTCGTTCGGGCGCCGTTCGTTCGGGCGCCGTTCGTTCGGGGACCGCTCGTTCAGGGACCGTCGCGTTCTTCCGCCGCGCGGGCCGCCGCCAGCGCGTCGCGGTAGCGGCGCAGGCGGGCGTATTGCGGCCACGCCATGCCGATGAGCGGGTCGCACCAGTGGACAAGCACCAGCAGGCCGAGCCCGCCGAAGCCGCCAATCAGGGCGCCGTACAGCAGCCCCCCAAGCGCGCCCAGAATCCAGGGATCGGAATAGCGGGCGCCACTGAACGCCTCTGTCGCGGCCATGCCCAGCGTGGCGAGCAAAGCCAGCACCGCGCCGGTCCGGCCGGGGGAGTACCAGATGCGCAGGTCGGCGGGCGTCAGCCCGTAATCTTCGGGGATCGGCCGGGCGGCGTCCTCCGACACGGCCCCACCGCCCTCGATCACGCGCCATTGCCTGCCGCCGCAGCCGCCGCCACAGCAATTGTCGTCGTTCAGCCGTTCCATCGCGCGATATTGCGCGGATGGAGCGGCTTCGGCAATCACCGATCAGCGATGGCCGGTCAGGTGGGCGGGTGAAGGCCGCCGCTTCGCCCGGCGCCGTAGATGGGCGCGCGTCCCGCGTCGGCCGGGACGAGTTCGCATTCGTCCGCCGCAGCATATTTGACAATAGTTCCGTCGATCAGACGAAGATCATAGGAGGGAGTGCCACAGACGGTGCGCGCGATGACCATCGCGTCGCGTCCCCGATGCCTAACCCTCGACCCAAGCCGCAACATGGTTCCCTCTTCATTTTGTTGCTGTTGTTTATCGAACGATACTCCCGGCGGCGTTGGGCAGCGGTGCAACAAAAGGAAGACGCGAATGGGTCGGCAGGAGCTTTGATCTGCCGGGCGAGATGTTTTAAAGCTGCGCCCATCGGGGCCGCTTCGGAGCCCCACAGCAGGACCCGCCATGGACGACTCCATCGAACGCCGCATGACCGAATTGGAATCCCGGCTGGCCCACCATGAACGGATGGCCGAGGAACTGTCCTCTGTGATGTTCGAGCAGGGACAAATCATCGACCGGCTGACCGCGCAAGTCCGCCGCCTGCGCGAGCGCGTCGCCGAGTTGGAAGCCGGCCCGCAGCGCGCGCCGCAGGACGAGGCTCCGCCCCCGCATTATTGAAACCGCCCCCAAAATGACCCTTCAGCGCGTCCGCCAGCCGGCCTTAGGACCGCCCCAGGAGATCTGCGGAATGCACAGAGGCTGGCGCGCGCAGTCGGCCTTGGCGCAGCCGCAGGCGGGGAACAGGCAGCGGTCGCCGTTCACATCGGTCGCCTGGACGGCCAGCTCGTAGCGCGTGCCGCGCATCAGCCGGGCGCCGATGGCGCTGTGGCGTTCGTAATGTTCGATGACCGCAAGCGACCGGAGCATCCGGGCGCGCTGTTCCTTGGCATCGACGCTCATCCCTTCCTCCCGCCGTCATCGGCTCTTCCGATGAAATTGGGCGGGACGGAGGGAGCCTCCCACAGGGGCAAGCGCCTTAACTCCGCCGTCCCCCGGAGGGATGCCGGACGCGGTTCTCCGGAAGGCCGGTGATAGAACCCTGCCGTCAGGCGTCGGCGGGAAGTTCGGCGGTCCAGCGGATGGCGCGGTTGCGGCCCTCGCGCTTGGCGCGATAGAGCGCCTGATCGGCGAATTTCAACACCTTCGGAACGTCGGCCGCGTCGTCCGGCCACATAGCGATGCCGATGGAGCAGCCGACGGACACCGCCTCCCCCTTCACGATCACCGGCTCGTTGATGGCGGCGATGATGCGCTCGGCCAGTTCGGCAGCGTCGGGACGGGGCGTGCCCTCGCGGCCCGGCAGCACCGCCGCGAACTCGTCGCCGCCCAGCCGCGCCACCACGTCGTCGCCCCGGAAGCAGGCGGCGAGGCGCCCACCGACCTGCCGCAGCACGGCGTCGCCGACATCGTGGCCCAGCCGGTCGTTGACCGGCTTGAAGCCGTCCAGGTCGATGTAGAGGAAGGTGGCCGAGCCTTTGCCGGAGGTCGAAGCCTCCACATACTGTTCGAAATAGCGGCGGTTGGGCAGCGCGGTCAGGCGGTCCTGGTAGGCGATGTCCTCCAGCCGCAGCAGGGCGGCGTCGCGGTGGACCAGCCCGTCGATCAGGTCGTGCAGCGTGGCCGACAGGGTGGTGATCTCGCGGGACCCGCCGAACACCGGCATCGCGGTGCTCTGGTCGCCGGCGCGGATGCGGTCGGCTGCCTCGGCGATCTGGCGGAGCGGCCGCGTGATGCGTCCAGCCGCCAGCCAGGCGAGAGCGCCGAACAGCACGACCATGGCGCCGCCGGCCAGCGCGGTTTCCACCGTCTGCGCCGTCGCCGGGGCGTAGGCGATGTCGAGCGGCTGGCGGGCGATGACGCTCCACCCCAGCCCATTGTAGGTCCGGTATCCGTCGCCGAAGGCGTAGCCGGTCAGGTAGCGCCGGCCGTCCGGCCAGTTTTCCACCGTCCAGCCCTGGCCCTTCGCCTGGGCACGCTCCACCGCGTCGATGTCCAGGCGGCTTCCGGCCATGCCCCTGGGGCCGAGCAGGATGGTGCGGTCGGCGGCCACGACGAACAGTTCCAGTTCGGCGCGGTCCTTCATCGGTTCCAGCATCGACTGGCGGACTTCGTTGACCCAGGCCCAGCTGAGATGGGTCGCCAACACGGCGATGACGTCGCCCCACTGGTCGCGCACGGGCACCGAGATGTCGACGAACTTCATCGCCTCGCCGGTCGGGTTCGGCAGCAGCTTGGCGAGCAGCACGGCGTCGTGCACGTCGCCGACGAACAGGCCGTCCAACCCGTTGCGGTAGACCGGGCGGGCGGAGATGTCGACACCGTCGAGGATGCCTTCGGTCGCCGCCAGCACCTTTCCCTTCGGATCGACGATGCCCATCCAGGACATGGTCGGGAAGGTCGCCTGGAAGTCGTCCAGCAGGCGGCGCATGGCCGGCGGATCGTTCAGGATGGGGGCGACGCCGAGCTTGGCAAGCATGCCGACCTCGCTGGAGCGCGCCCACATGGAATTGTCCAGCTTGTCAGCCATCTGGCTGGCGACCTCGGACAGGGAACGGCCGATTTCGTTCTCGATCCGCTCGCGCGAGCGCAGGCCGGTCAACAGCGCGAGCACGATCGAGACGCCGAGCACCAGCGCCGCGCTGGTCAGCGCCACCGTCGTCCTCAGCCCCCGCTCCCTGCCGGCCATCACCCTTCCTCCCGATGCGGACACCCGCCCCCGTCCCTTCGGACAGAGATGGCGAGCGTGGAAGGATCGTCCGGAATGTTTAAAATTCGTCTAAATTCCCTGCCTCGCAACGGAAACGTAACAGGAACTTTCATTCGCGCCAAACGATTCCATGTATAGTGGATCGGACGACAGCCGTGGGAGGATCCAGTGGCGACGCTCAAGGAGTTCGAAGAGGCGCTGAAGGCGGCGGGCAACGTGGCGGCCCTGGAGATTCTGGACAAGCTGCGGGAACGTGACCGGGCGAATCGGACGATCCGGCCGGCGCGGCGTCTGGTCGGGCGCAAGATGACGCCGGAACTGGCGGCGGAAATCCAATACCTTCACCGCACCACGTCCATGACCCAGCAGGAGATCGCCTTTCACCTCGGCGTCAACCAGGGGCGGGTGAACGAGGTCATCAAGCGCGGCAAATGGCTGGACGGCGACCCGAACGCGCCGGAGGCCATCGCCCGCGACAAGGCCAAGGAACGGGCCAAGGATGGCGTCGGAATCGCCCCGCGCAAGCCGGCGGTGAAGAAGACATCCCGGCCGAAGCTCGTCACGCCGGCGAACGAGGCGGCGGAGAAAAAGCCTTCGGAGAAGAAGCCGCCCGAGAAAAAGGCGAAAGCGGCGGGGCCTCAGGCACAGCTGCCCTTCGAAGGATTCTGACCGTTCGCTGTCGGAGGGCCGCGAGCCCTTCCCCCGCGTGGGGAGAAGGGCTTTCGCGAAACCCTGGCGTCAGCCGCTGTTGCGCAGGCCGGCGGCGACGCCGTTGATGGACATCAGGATGCCGCGCCGCACGCGCTCGTCGTCGGCGCCGGCGCGGTGACGGCGCAGCAGCTCGATCTGCACATGGTTCAGCGGGTCCATGTACGGGAAGCGGTTGCGGATCGAGCGCGCGAGCAGCGGGTTGTCGTCCAGCAGATCGTCCCGCTCGATGATCGCCAGCAGGTGACGGCGGGTCAGCAGCATCTCGTCCCGGATGCGGCCGAAGATGCGCTGGCGCAGCTCGACGTCGTCCACCAGCTCCGCGTAGCGGGACGCGATGGCGAGATCGCTTTTGGCGAGCACCATGCCCATGTTGGACAGCAGCGTGCGGAAGAACGGCCAGGCCCGGTGCATGCGGCGCAGCAGTTCCAGCCCGTCCGGCGTCTCCTTCAGCCACGCGTCGATGGCGCTGCCGAAGCCGTACCAGCCCGGCAGCATCAGGCGGCACTGCGCCCAGGAGAAGACCCAGGGAATGGCGCGCAGATCCTCGATGCGGTCCGACTTGGTGCGCGAGGCCGGGCGGCTGCCGATGTTCAGCGTGGCGATTTCCGAGATTGGCGTGGCGGCGCGGAAGTACTGGGTGAAGCCCGGCGTCTCGTAGACCAGCCCGCGATAGGCCTCGAAGGCCAGCTGGGACAGGCGCTCCATGGCGGCGTAGAAGGCTTCCGCCGGCTCCACGTCGTTTTCCAGGTCGAGCAGGGTCGCTTCCAGCGTGGCGGCGGCCAGAACCTCCAGGTTGCGGCGGCCGACCTCCGGGTTGCCGTACTTGGAGGCGATGACCTCGCCCTGCTCGGTGATGCGGATCTGGCCGGACACGGCGCCCACGGGCTGGGCCAGGATGGCCTGATAGCTGGGACCGCCGCCACGGCCGACCGAACCGCCGCGACCGTGGAACAGGCGCATGCGCACGCCGTGCCGGTCGAACAGCTTGGCCAGCTCGATCTCCGCCTTGTACAGCTCCCAGCCGGAGGTCA
This sequence comes from Azospirillum soli, assembly GCF_017876165.1. GTDB lineage: Bacteria > Pseudomonadota > Alphaproteobacteria > Azospirillales > Azospirillaceae > Azospirillum > Azospirillum soli. Next base: position 43,512 of record NZ_JAGINQ010000013.1, on the reverse strand, counting down.
GGAAACCGCCGTCCTTGTTGCTGTCCGAGTAGCCGAGCATCACCTCCTGCTCGTCGCCGCGCGCGCTCACCAGGGCGCGATAGGCCGGCAGGGTGAACAGCCGCTCCATCGTCGTCGGGGCCTGGCGCAGGTCGCCGATGGTCTCGAACAGCGGGATGATGTTCATCGAGATTTGGGGGGAGATTTGGGGACCGCCCGCGCCGGGCCGCAGGAGGCCGGCTTCCTTCAGCAGAAGGGCGACCTCCAGCAGGTCGGACGCGCCATCGGTCTTGGAGATGATGCAGTTCGGCAGGGCGGCGTCGCCGTAGGTCTCCTTGATCTCGCGGGCGGAGAAGAGGATCGCCAGCTCGCCCGTCGTCTCCTCCGAATAGGTCTGGTAGGGGGAGTAGAGCGGACGGGCGTCGGTGATCTCCTCGGCCAGCAGGGCGATGCGCTCCTCCTCCGACAGGGCCTTGTAGTCTGCGCAGCGGCCGGCGACGGCCAGCAGCTCGGCCACCGTGCGCTCGTGCACGTCGGAATTCTGGCGCAGGTCAATGGGCGCCAGATGGAAGCCGAAGACCTGCACCGCCTTGATCAGCCGGCGCAGCCGCCCGGCCGCCAGCTTCGCCCCGCCGAGCGAGGTGAGGGAGGTGGACAGCACCTCAAGGTCGGCCAGCAGTTCGGCGCTGGAGGCGTAGGGCTCGGCCTCGCCGACCGCGTTGCGCAGCGCCTCGTGATGGTCGAGCGTGCGGATGGTGGCGGCCAGACGGGCGTAGATGCCGGTCAGCGCACGCCGGTACGGCTCGTCCTCGCGGTGGGGCGAGGTGTCGGGGGAGCGGTCCGCCAGCGCGGCGAGGTCGGGGGAAATGCCGACCAGCAGCTTGGACAGCGGCAGCTCGCCGCCGAGGTCGTGCACCTCCGACAGGTAATGGTCCAGCGCGGCGGCCGATTGCAGGCGGATGGCCTCGCGCAGGATCGGCGCGGTGACGAAGGGGTTGCCGTCGCGGTCGCCGCCGATCCAGGAACCGACGCGCAGGAAGGGCGGCAGGCTCCAGTCCTTGCCCGGATAGCGGCGCTCCAGCAGATCCTGGAACTGGCAATAGAGCTTGGGCAGTTCGGAGAAGAAGGTGTCGTTGTAGTAGGAGACGCCGTTCTTCACCTCGTCCACCACGGCGAGGCGCTGCGGGCGCAGCATGCGGGTGCGCCACAGGGTGAGGATGGCGGCCTGGAGGGCGGCGTCGTTCTCCTCCGCCTCCTCCGGGGTCAGGCGCGTGCGGTCGCGGGTGTCGAGCAGGCTGGCGACCTTGCGCTCCAGCGACAGGATGCTCTTGCGCTGCACTTCGGTCGGGTGGGCGGTCAGGACCGGGCTGACCAGGGCGACGCGCAGGAAGGCGGCGAGCTTGTCCGGGCCGATCCCGGCGGCGTCCAGCCGGTCGAGCGCGTGGGGCAGCGTGCCGTCGCGCGCGGGCGAGCCGGCGATGGCGTGCTCGCGGTTGCGGCGGATGTGGTGCTGGTCCTCCGCGATGTTCGCCAGATGCAGGAAGTAGGAGAAGGCGCGCACGACGGCGGTCACCTTTTCGCGCGGCAGGTTGTTGAGCATCGCCGCCATCTCGCGCCCGGCCGACGCGTCGTCGTCGCGGTTGAAGCGGACCGAGGCCTGACGCACACGCTCCACGACGGCGAAGACCTCCTCGCCCTCCTGCTCGCGGACGGTGTCGCCCAGCAGGCGGCCTAGCAGGCGGATGTCCTCTCGCAGGGAGAGGTCCTTGTCGGGGGTCTCGATGGCCATGGGTCCGGTCTCGCAGCGCGGTGGCAAATGTACGCGCCGCAACATAGCGCAAGGCAGGCCCCGACCTGAAGCACAGATCGTACCTGATATATAAGATGAGCGACTTTTATCCGGTTCGCGGTTGAGGCTTAACCGGTTTCCGGTTGACGACCCGACACCCGCCGCGAACCGGGATGGACCACAGGACATGGTGCGACAGGATGCGGGCCACCCCCTGGGCAAGGCTGGTTCGCGCCCCCAACTACCTGCCATGCCGCGCGACGACTCCCACCCCCGATTGCCCGCCGTACCGTCCGATCACTGGGACGGGAAGCGTTTTTTCAACCCGCACGCCGACACGGACAAAAGCCGCCGCGACCTGTGGCGGCTCTACACCGAGCACAAATGGCCGCGCTGGGCACCACGGCCACCGGAACAGCCGCGCCCGTCGCCCCCTATCACACCAGCGGCGGGCGAGGTTGCGCTGACCTTCATCGGTCACGTCACCTTCCTGCTGCGGATCGGCGGCGCGACGTTCCTGACCGACCCGGTCTTTTCCGACCGTGCCGGGCCGTTCGGGCGGTTGGGGCCGAAGCGGACGCGGGCGCCGGCCGTGCCGCTGGACGACCTGCCGCCGGTGGATGCCGTCCTGCTGAGCCACAACCACTACGACCACATGGACATGCCGAGCCTGAAGCGGCTGGCCCAGCGGCGCGGCGTGCCGCAGGCGATCAGCGGGCTGGGCAACGGTCCGATGCTGCGCCGTGCCGGCTTCGACGCAGTCAACGAGTTGGACTGGTGGGACGGCATCGACGGCCCGGACGGCACGCGCATCACCTTCGTGCCCGCCCAGCACTGGTCGGCGCGCGGCCCCTTCGACCGGCGCAAGACGCTGTGGGGCGGCTTCGTCGTCGAGGCGCCGGGCATCACCGTCTATTTCGCCGGGGACAGCGGCTACTGCCCGCATTTCCGGGAGATCCGCGAGCGGTTCGGCACCATCGACGTGGCCCTGCTGCCCATCGGGGCCTACGAGCCGCGCTGGTTCATGGCGCCCCAGCACATGAACCCGGATGAGGCCGTGCGGGCGCATCGGGACCTGGAGGCGCGGCAGAGCGTCGCGATGCATTTCGGCACCTTCCAACTGACGCCGGAGGCCATCGACGCACCGGCCGAGGCGCTATATCTGGCGCTGGCCGAACAAGACCTTGAATCTAACCGCTTCGTCGTACCCGCCTTCGGAGAAACCTTGCTCTTCCCATCCCGCTATATCTAGAGGCGACCCGCGTCCAGCCGCCGATATATTGCCTAAGCCGCATTGCCGGGACTCACACAAAGGCTTACCCAGGACACAGAGGTCACCCCAACCTACGGCGGAGCCCGGCGAGAATGCAGTTGGAAATCAATGCCTTCGTCAGTTCGCTCGGTGGCGAATCGGACTACGACCCCGGCGCGCTCGACCGCATACGCGACACGGTCCGTTCGCTGGCCGAGAATCTGGCCGCGCTGAATCTCGGCATCATTCTGGAGGTGCGCGACGTGCAGCGGTCGCATCTGCTGGACCGCATCATCCACACCGACGCCCTGACGCGCTGAACCACGCGCTGAACCACGCGCCGAACCGGGTTATTTCCGCATCGGCCAAGCGCGCCGGGCCAGCCGGGCGTCGAGGTCGTCGGCCTCCAGCGTCGGTTCACCCTGGCTGCGCAGGACGAAGCTGAAGGTGTCCATGACCCGGTCCAGCACGATTTCGTGGTCGTCGGGCCGGCGGCTGACCGACACGACCGCGTAGCCCGCCGCACGCGCCACCGCCGGTTCCCCGCGCAGGCCGCGCACGCCCCAGCCGGCCAGCGCCGCCTTGCAGCGGAACAACTCGACCGACAGGCCCGTCTCCCCGGCCCGCGCCACCACATATCCGGCGGCGACCGCCAGCGGGGCTAGAAGGCCGTCCCAGTCCAGGCAGTCTTCCCGGGACACCCACATCCCGCCGACCGAGCAGGGGGCTGCGCCGATGGCCTCGCCCAGCCCGGCGCGGAAGGCGCGCAGGGTCTCCACCGCGTCCTGCGCCGGCATCGGCTCGACCCGCCGGCCCTCGGGCATCAGCAACAGGCGCCCGGCCCACTCGGTGGAGGGCGGAAGCTGTTCGGTCAGGCGAGCCATCAGGGCTTCGCGCGCGGCGGCGAAGGGAACGACCTTGGACATGTGGGATGCGTCGGTTGCGGTGTGGGGAGATATGGAAAGTCCTGGCCGCGCAAGGAAGCGAAACGCGCCAGCACTGTCAACCACGGCGCGTGCGGGCGGAGGTTTTGTCACGGCGCCGGGAGCGCCGCGAAAAAAGTGGCGGGCCGATGCATTATTCCCCTTGCCAGGATCCGGGAACGGGCTTATAAGCCGGCCTCCGTTCCGGATTAGCTCAGTCGGTAGAGCAGCGGACTGTTAATCCGCGTGTCGCTGGTTCGAGTCCAGCATCCGGAGCCATTGCGCGGGTGTAGCTCAGTTGGTTAGAGCGCCGGCCTGTCACGCCGGAGGCCGCGGGTTCAAGTCCCGTCACTCGCGCCATCTTCCTTCTCCCTGGTTGACGTTTCCCCCTGCGGGGGCTGACACTCGACCGAAAAGGGGAGGAGAAGACCATGGCGCGCCTTGCCGCCAATCTCACCATGCTGTTCAACGAGGTTTCGTTCCTCGACCGCTTCGACGCGGCGGCCAAGGCCGGCTTCCGCGCGGTGGAGTTCCTGTTTCCCTACGCCCATGACGAAGCCGAGGTCGCCCGCCGCAAGGCCGAAAGCGGCGTTTCGGTGGCGCTGTTCAACCTGCATCCCGGCGATTGGGACGCGGGCGAGCGCGGTCTTGCCTGCCTGCCGGACCGGGAGGTGGAGTTCGTCGAATCGATCGAGCGCGCGCTGATCTACGCCGCTGCGCTCGACTGCCCCACCCTGCACGTCATGGCCGGCATCCCGCCGCAGGGAATGAGCCGGGACGACGCCATGGCCCTCTATGTGGAACGCCTGCGCCACGCGGCCCATCGCGCCGCCGACCACGACCGCAGCGTCGTGATCGAGCCGCTGAACGACCGCGACATGCCCGGCTACCTGCTGCGCACCACCACGGAGGCGGCGCGGGTGATCGAGGCGGTGGGCGCGCCGAACCTCGGCCTGCAATTCGACCTCTACCACGCGCAGATCATGGAAGGCGACCTGACCACGCGGCTGCGGCGGCTGGCACCGATGATCCGGCACGTCCAGATCGCCGGCGTCCCCGACCGGCATGAGCCGGACACGGGCGAATGCGACCCGCATTACCTGCTGCGCGTCCTGGACGAGATCGGCTATCGCGGCTGGGTCGGCTGCGAATACCGCCCGAAGGCCGGCACGCTGGCGGGGCTCGGCTGGGCCAAACGGTATCTGGAGGGCGCGTGATGGGCCGGCTGCTGCTGGGATGCGTGGCCGACGACTACACGGGTGCGTCGGACCTCGCCAACACGCTCGCCAAGGCCGGGCTGCACACGGTGCAGACCATCGGGCCGGAGGGCCTCGCCCACGCCCCCGATGACGCGGAGGCCGTCGTCGCCGCGCTCAAGAGCCGCTCCATCGAACCCGACGAGGCGGTGCGGATGTCGGTCGAGGCGTGGCGGCGGCTGAAGGGGCTCGGCGCGCGGCAGTGCTATTTCAAATACTGCTCCACCTTCGACAGCACCGACCGGGGCAACATCGGCCCGGTGATGGACGCGCTGCTGGCCGAGACGGGGGCCGACTTCACCATCGCCTGCCCGGCCTTTCCGGAGACCGGGCGCACCGTCTATCAGGGGCACCTGTTCGTGTGGAGCCAGCCGCTCCATGAATCGCCGCTGAAGGACCACCCGCTGAACCCCATGCGGGATTCCAACCTGCTGCGCGTGCTGGAACGGCAGAGCCGGACCAAGGTGGGGCTGGTGGACTGGCAGACGGTCTCGCAAGGGGCCGAGGCGGTGCGCGCCGCCTTCGGCGTGCTGCGCCGGGCCGGGGTGGGAGCGGCGGTCGTGGACGCCATCACGTTGGCCGACCTCGCCGCCATCGGTGCCGCCTGTGGGGACCTGCCGCTGGTCACGGGTGCCTCGGGGCTGGCCGGGGGGCTTGCACGGAACTTCATCGAGGCGGGCTTGGCGGAGGGGCGGAACGCCACCGACCTGCCGGCCGTGGCCGGGCCGGAGGTTCTGCTGGCCGGAAGCTGCTCCCCCGCCACGCTGGCGCAGGTGGAGGTCGCGGCCCAGCGTTACCCGCTGCTATGGCTGGACGTGGACGCCCTGCTGGGCGGCACGGACGTCGTTCCGGAACTGCTGGAACGGGTCACGGGCCGGTTCGGCCAAGGGCCGGTGCTGGTCGCCTCCAGCGCCGCGCCGGACGCGGTTCGGGCCGTGCAGAACCGTTTCGGCCGGGACGAGGCCGGGCGGCGGGTGGAGGAGGCCTTCGCGCGCCTTGCCACCGGGCTCGCTGAGGCCGGCGCCCGGCGCTTCGTGGTGGCGGGGGGCGAGACCTCCGGCGCGGTGGTCGACGCGCTGGGGGTGAAGGCCCTGCGGATCGGGCCGGAGATCGCGCCGGGCGTGCCGGCCACGGTCAGCCTGGGGCCGATCCCCTATGCACTGGCGCTGAAGTCCGGAAACTTCGGCGGTCCCAACTTCTTCGCCGACGCGCTGGAGGTCATGCCATGACGATTCTCATCACCGGTGGCAACGGGTTCCTCGGCCGGAGGCTGGCGCAACGGCTTCTGAGCGAAGGGGGGCACGAGGTCACGCTGCTGGACATCCAGGCCGGGCCGGAACTGCCGCCGGGCGCCTCGGCCATCGTCGGGGACCTCGGCGATCCGGCGGTGCAGGAGCAGTTGCGCGGCCGGGGATTCGACAGCGTCTTCCATCTGGCCGCCGTGGTCAGCGCCGCCGCCGAAGCGGACTTCGACCTCGGTATGCGGGTCAATGTGGACGGCACGCGGGCTCTGCTGGAGATTTGCCGGGACCTGCCCTCCCCGCCTCGGCTGGTGTTCGCCAGTTCCGTGGCGGTGTTCGGCCATGCGCCAGCCTTGGTGGAGGACGACACGCCGGCCCGGCCGCAGTCCTCCTACGGCACGCAGAAGGCCATCGGGGAGTTGCTGGTCAACGACTACAGCCGGAAGGGCTTCGTGCGGGGGTGCAGTCTGCGGCTGCCGACCGTGGTGGTGCGGCCGGGCAAGCCGAACCTCGCGGCCTCATCCTTCGCCAGCGGGATCATCCGGGAGCCGCTTGCGGGACAGCGCGCGGTCTGCCCGGTGCCGTTGGAGCAACCGCTGTGGGTCAGTTCCCCCGCTCAGGTCGTCGCCAACCTGCTGCACGCCCATGGGCTTGATCAGGACGCCTGGGAGGACGACCGGACGGTCAACCTGCCGGGCATCTCCGTGACCGCGGAGGAGATGATCGCGGCGCTGGAGCGGGCCGGGGGCGATCCGTCGCTGATCGACCACCAGCCGGACGAGCGCATCGCCCGCATGGTGGCGAGCTGGCCCGGCGCCATGAACACGGCGCGGGCCGACCGGCTGGGCTTCGGCCGGGACGCGGGCATCGACGCCATCGTCCAGGCCTATGTGGAGGGCCGTTAACCGGTCTTCTTCTGCTCGGCCTGGATGAGATCGACGATCCGCTTCAGCGCGGCGGCGTCGAGCGGGCTGTCCATGGTCAGGTCCTGGGCGAACTTGCGGATCGCGCCGATGGAGCGGCGTTTGGCGATGAAGTCGGCGTCGCCCTCTTCGGTCGGCAGGACCACCGGCCCCTTGTAGTAGGAGCCGCGGAAGCCCCACTGGCGCCGGCCGTCGGCGCGCCACTGCGACCCGTCGGACAGGACCATGCAGCGCTTGTCGTGGGTGAAGGATGCGACGGTGGCGAGTGACTGCGGCCCGCTCTGGCTGGCGTGCACGGTCACGGCGTCTCCGACGTTGAACTCGATCTTGCGGTGTTCCATCAGGGGGTCCAGGCGGAGCGTGGGAGGGGTTCGCCGGGCAGGAAGTCGCTTGCCGCCTCGCGCTGGCGTTCGACGGCTTCCATCAGGCGAGACTTGGCGGCGTTGCGGCTTTCGGTCGGGCCGGAAGACGGCTTGGCAGGTGCCTTGCTGGACGGCTTGGACCGGCCGCCGTTCAGCGCGGCGAGGAAGCCGGTCGCGGAGCGCGCGGCCTTCCCCAGCGAGGGCAGCGTGATCGAGCGGACGGGCGCGGTGGACGGGCGCCGTCCGCCGGCGGCCTCGGCATGCGCCATCGCGTTCGCGCGCTCCACAATGCGCTCGCGGCAATCGCGGTCGAGCGTCTGGAAGACACGGGCGGCCTCGTGCAGGTCGCGCTCGCCGCGCGTTTCGATGGCGCGGTTCAGGGCGTTGCTCAGCAGCCGGAATTCCAGCACGCCGGGCATCCGCGCCTGTTCGACCGCGCGGGCCAGCACGCCGACGGCTTGCAAGGTATCGTGGTCGAGGGTGCGTTTGGACATCGATATGCTGTGCCGTCCGACATAGATCGTCCTGCAATATCGGCAGGCGCGAGTCCCGGTCAAGAGCGATCCGGTTCCGGAGAGTCGTCCACGCCCCCATCGGCGTTCGGTTCCACCGCACCGCGTCTTTGCAGCCACAGAGCGACCAGCCAGCACAGCGCCGCCCAGGCCGCCCCGACGCACCAGCCGGCGAGAACGTCGGTGGGCCAGTGAACCCCCAGATAGACGCGGCTGACGCCGATCAGCAGCGTCAGGGCCATCGCCACCAACAACGGATAGGCCTTCAACCGCCGTCGCGCCGCGAACCGCGCCAATAACGCGCCCAGCGTCAGGTAGACCACCGCCGACAGCAGCGAATGGCCGCTCGGGAAGCTGGCCGTGAAAACCACGTCGCCATGGGGAACGAGGTCCGGCCGCGCCCGCGCTATTCCCAACTTCAGCAGGGAGCTGAGGACCATCCCGCCCCCCACCGACAGCAGGAGCAGCAGAGCCGCCCCGCGCCTGCCGAGAAGGAGAAGATAGCCCAGCACCGTCAGGGTGATCAGGGACAGCACCACGATGCTGCCCAACGCCGTGATGTTGCGGGCCGTCTCCTCCACCCAGGCCGGCCCCAGCGCATGGGTCGGGTCCCCCGGATCGCGGAGGGCCAGGAGGATCGCCCGGTCAACGGCGACCGTTTCCCCCTGCATCACCTCGCCGGCCAGATTGACGAAGGCGGCCAGCAGGCCGGCGACGACGGCCAGTCCAATGAGAAGAGTCAGCTCGTGCCGTCCGAGCCGGTTCCAGAAGCCGTTGCGGAGCATGGGGGAAGGCGCCTGTGGATGGACGTTCATGGTGAGTCGTCGCGACTGATCACGCGGAGGCGTGAACTTACACAACAGGCGTCCGGGCACAACCGGCTTCCGAGCGGATGGGGGGTTCGGGAGGGTTGCCCTTATTCTTCGGCGCGCAGCCGTTCCGCGACGGCGCAGTCGGGGCGGGACCACGCATGGTCGCAGGGGCGGGAGGTATCCACGGTGGGACGGACCCGAGGACGATTGGCGGCAAGACGGTGCAACCGCGCGATGTCGCGGTCGCTCAAGCCCTGGATGTGGCGGACCAACGCCGAAGGCATGGGGACTCTCAACCCTTTCTTGCTTTACCCATAGGTCAAGTATGGGGATCGGGCGGCGCGGTTTGAAGATGCACGATGGGGATCGGCCATCGGTAGGGTCGGCGGAAAGATCGGCGAGACAGCTACCCAGCAAACATAAAGATATCTTTATGCTTGCACGGAAGCGGACGCGCTGGTACATCCTTGCCCTGAAGCGGGCCATCGGGTCCGCGCCGTTCTTTTGTCCGTCAGGAGACACGCCCCATGGCCGCGCCCGCCAACTTCACCGACTACAAGGTCAAGGACATCAGCCTCGCCGAGTGGGGCCGCAAGGAAATCAACATCGCCGAGACCGAGATGCCGGGCCTGATGGCGCTGCGCGAGGAGTTCGGCGACGCCAAGCCGCTGAAGGGCGCGCGCATCGTCGGCTGCCTGCACATGACCATCCAGACCGCCGTCCTGATCGAGACGCTGACGGCGCTCGGCGCGACCGTGCGCTGGTCGTCGTGCAACATCTTCTCGACCCAGGATCAGGCCGCCGCGGCCATCGCCGCCGCCGGCATCCCGGTCTTCGCCTGGAAGGGCGAGACGGAGGAGGAGTTCTGGTGGTGCATCGAGCAGACCCTGCGCGGCCCGGACGGCTGGACCCCGAACATGATCCTGGACGATGGCGGCGACGTCACGCAGATCATGCACGACAAGTATCCGGAGATGCTGGACGACGTGCGCGGCCTGTCGGAGGAGACCACCACCGGCGTGCACCGTCTGTATGAGATGATGAAGAAGGGCACCCTCAAGGTTCCCGCCATCAACGTCAACGACAGCGTCACCAAGTCAAAGTTCGACAACCTCTATGGCTGCCGCGAATCGCTGGTCGACGGCATCAAGCGCGCCACCGACGTGATGATGGCCGGCAAGGTCGCCGTCGTCGCCGGCTATGGCGACGTGGGCAAGGGCTCGGCCGCCTCGCTGCGCTCGCAGGGTGCGCGCGTGATGGTCACCGAGATCGACCCGATCAACGCGCTCCAGGCCGCCATGGAAGGCTATCAGGTGGTGACCATGGAAGAGGCCGCCCCGCTGGGCGACATCTTCGTCACCGCCACCGGCAACGTGGACGTCATCACGCTGGACCACATGCGCCAGATGAAGGACCGCGCCATCGTCTGCAACATCGGCCACTTCGACAGCGAGATCCAGATCGAGGCTCTTCGCAACTACAAGTGGGAAGAGGTCAAGCCGCAGGTTGACGAGGTCGTCTTCCCGGACGGCAAGCGCCTGATCGTTCTGGCCCAGGGCCGTCTGGTGAACCTGGGCTGCGCCACCGGCCACCCGAGCTTCGTGATGAGCGCCAGCTTCACCAACCAGGTGCTGGCCCAGATCGAGCTGTGGAACAACCACAAGAACTACGAGCGCAAGGTCTATGTGCTGCCGAAGCACTTGGACGAGAAGGTCGCCCGTCTGCACCTGGACAAGATCGGCGCCAAGCTGACCACGCTGTCGACCAAGCAGGCCGAGTACATCGGCGTGAACGTCAACGGCCCGTTCAAGCCGGAACACTACCGCTACTAAGATCGGCGTCAGCCGATGCGGAAAGGGCCGCCCCACCGGGGCGGCCCTTTTTGTTTGTGCGTTCGGCGGCCTTTCGGTCAGCCGAGCTTGAAATAGCCCACAAGGCGCCGCAGGTCGGTCGCCTGATTGGCAAGGGACTGCGAAGCGGCGGTGGTCTCTTCCACCAGCGCGGCGTTTTTCTGGGTCATCTCGTCCATGTGGGAGACGGTGACGTTGATCTCATCGAGAGCGGAGGCCTGCTCGCTGCTGGCCGACGCCATCTCGGCGATCAGGCTGGCGACCTGCTGAACGCCGGACACGATGCCCTCCAAAGCGCTCCCGGCCTTTTTCACCAGATCCACGCCATCCTTCACCTGATCGTTGCTGGTGAGGATCAGGCCCTTGATCTCCTTCGAGGCCTGGGCGGAACGCTGGGCGAGGTTGCGCACCTCCTGCGCCACCACGGCGAAGCCCCGGCCGGCGTCACCGGCGCGGGCGGCCTCGACGGCGGCGTTGAGGGCGAGCAGGTTGGTCTGGAAGGCAATTTCGTCGATCACGCCGATGATGTCGGTGATCTTGCGGCTGGCCTCCTCGATGCGCTTCATCGCATCGATGGCCGAGCCGGCGACCACGCCGCCGGATTCGGCGGAGTTGCGGGCGTCGGTCGCCATGTGATTGGCGCGCTGGGCGTTGTCGGCGTTGGAGCGCACGGTGGCGCCCAGTTCCTCCATGCTCGCCGCCGTCTCCTCCAGCGAGGAGGCCTGCTGCTCGGTCCGCTCGGCAAGGTCGTGGGAGCCCAGCGAGACTTCGGACGCGGCGGCCGTGATGGCTTCCGTCGCGTGCAGGATCTGTCCGACGATCTCGGCGAGCTTGGCGGAGGTGGTGTTGACGTCCGTCTTCAGCGTCTGGAAGGCGCCCTGGTAATCGCGCTCGACACGCTTGTTCAGGTCGCCCTGGGCGAGCGCGCCCAGCACCTCGCCGAGGTCGCGGATCACGCTTTCCACTGTGTCGGTCAAGCGGTTGATGCCTTCGGACATCGTCTTGTAGAAGCCGTCCTTGCCGGCCAGATCGAGGCGGCGCGACAGGTCGCCCTTGGACACGCCGTCGATCAGCGCGGCGATCTCCTCGCCGATGGCCTTCTCGCGGGCGCGCTGAGCCTCCTCGGCGCGGCGTTCGGCTTCCAGCCGTTCGCGCTCGGCCTCGTCCATCTTCTTCTTGGCGATGGCGTTGTCTTTGAAGACCTGGACCGCCCTGGCCATCTCGCCGACCTCGTCGCGGCGGTCGAGGCCGGGGATGGCGACGTCCAGCTTGTTGCCGGCCAGCTCGTGCATGGTGCCGCTAATGGCGCGCACCGCCCCCATTTGCCGACGCAGCAGCAGGAAGCTGATGATGCCGAAGGCGACGGTGACAAGCGGCGCCAGGATCAGGACGATCTCCTGCACCTCGGTCACCGTCCTCAGAACGTCGGCGCGCTTCAGACCGACGAAGAGGACGCCGACGACCTTGCCGGACGAGTCGAGGAGCGGATCATAGGCGGTGTAGTAGGGCTCGCCCAGGATTTGCGCCTCGCCCCGGAAGGGTTTGCGGTGCAGGAACAGCGCGTCGTAGACCGGCCCCGGATCGAGCTTGGTGCCGACCGCGCGGCTTCCGTCGCTTTTCAGGACATTGGTGGAAACGCGGACATCGCCCTGGAACACCGTGGCGACGCCGCCGGTCAGGTCGCGGATGCGGTCCACCACCGAGGTGTCGCCATCGACGCGGAAGTCGGCGACGTAAAGGGCGCCGTCGCGGACGCTGTACCCCTGCCCTTTCTGTTCGAGCAGCATGCGGGCGAGCCCGATGCTCCGCTCGCGCTGCTGAAGCGCCGCCTCGGCGCTCCGCTCGCTCAGGATGTAGCTGGACGACACCGTCAGGATGGTCGCCAGGATGACCAGCCCCAGCACGTTGAGCAGCGACAGCTTAGCGGTCAGCGTCAGGTTCTTGAACACGGTAGCTCCCTTGGGCGACGGCTGTGCGGCGGCCTTTCCGCACAAAGAGAGCTAAATGTTATAGGACTTTGTTAGTATGCTAAAGTGACGAATGTGAAGAACAGGCCTGCCGTTCCGCGCGGACCGGGGCCGGTCTCGCGCGGAACGACAGATCGGATCAGCGCCGCACCATCGGAGCGAGATCCTTGCGGATGCCGGCGTCGAGGCGCGCGTTCAGGTCCTCGACCATGCGGCGGGTGATGTCCAGGAAGGTCGCCTCGCGATCGGCGAGCGAGATGTTCTCCGGAACCGTCCTGGAATGGGTCACCGTCGCCTTGGTCGTGCCGTGGAAGGACGCGGTGCCGGGGCCGCCTGCGGGGACATCGCCGGTCACCTCGACGTCGATGCGGCCATCGTAGCGCTGGGCTTGATCGTTGGTGAAATAGCCCTGGACGCCGCCGGTCTTCGGCAGCTGGGTTTCCACAATGCTGGCGTCGCGGATGGTGACGCGCACGCGGCCGGGACCGCCCGACGCCTGCAAACGCTCGTTCGCCCAGCGGCGCACCGCTTCGGCCGGCGGGACGGAGGAACGCTGCTCCACATGATTGCCGCCCATCGGGCGGGAAGCGTCCACCACGTCGATGCTGGCGGCGTTCAGGACGATGGGGCCGAAATTGGAAAAGTCGATGGGCCGGGGCGCCGGGCGCGGCGGCGTGCTCTGGCAGGCCGACAGCGCGAGCGCGGCCAAACTGGCGGCGAGAACGAAACGGCGGGACGGCATGATCGCTCCGGTTGGATTCGGGTACGGCGCGGCACTATAGCCGCGCCGTCTCCAACCTGCATCAGGCTTGAGGTTTGCCGTCCCCCGGATTGCCGCCCCCCGGATTGCCATACACGCGGTCGAGATCCGCGTCGTCGAAGTGGTAGGCGGTCGAGCAGAACTGGCAGACCACCTCGACGCGGCCGTCGTCGATCTTCAGTTCCTGAACCTCGTCGCGCGGCAGGCTGGACAGCATGTCCGAAACCCGCTCGCGCGAGCAGCGGCAGCCGAAGCGCAGGCCCTTGGGTTGCCAGACGCGCACGCCGTCCTCGTGGAACAAGCGGAACAGCAGGTCGCTGGCCGCCAGATCCGAGGCGAGAAGCTCTTCGCCGGTGGTGGTGGACAGCAGGACCATGGCGCGGCGCCACGCGTCCTCGTCGCCGGAACCCAGCACCTTCTCGGTCTCTTCCTGGGGCAGGCGCTGCACCATGATGCCGCCGGCCCGCCATGCGCCGTCACCCCCATCGGAGAGGGTTTCCTGATCGACGGAGATGGTCAGGCCGGTGTCGATCTGCTCCGACTGACGGAAATAGTGCTGCACGCAGTCGGCCAGCGTCTTGCCGTACAGTTCGACGATGCCCTGGTAGCGGTCGGTGTTCGGCCCCTGGTCCACGGTGAAGGCGATGTAGCCCTTGCCCAGCAGCGCCGGGGCCGGAGCGATGGCCACGTCGTCGGCGGCCTTCTTCAGCTCATCCTCGTCGTACTGGGCGTAGGCGCGGATGTCGCCGACCGACGTGATGTCGGCGACCATCAGCTTGATCGGCCCGTCACCCTTGGTCTGGAGCGTGAAGATGCCGTCGTACTTCAGCATGCTGGACAGCAGCACGGCGAGCGCCATCGTCTCCGCCAGAAAGCGGGCGACCGGCTCCGGGTACTTGTGGCGGGCCAGAATCTCGTCCAGGGCGGGGCCGAGCTTCACCATGCGGCCTCGCAGGCGCGACGCCTCGATCTGGAACGGCAGAACGAGGTCGTCGGTCAGCGGCCGGACGGAAGGATCGTCCATATGGTCCTCAAACTTCCTTTAGATTTTGGCGCCGAGGCACCAGGCCAGGATGGCCTTCTGGGCGTGCAGGCGGTTTTCCGCCTCGTCCCAGACCACGGAGTGCGGGCCGTCGATGACGCCGTCCGTCACTTCCTCGCCACGGTGGGCCGGCAGGCAGTGCATGAACAGGGCGTCGCTGTTGGCGAGGCTCATCAGCTGCTCGTTCACCTGATAGGGCGCCAGCCCGGCGTGACGTTCCTCGACGTCGGTGTTGTTCATGGACACCCAGGTGTCGGTGACGACGCAATCGGCGTTGCGCACCGCGTCCTCGGGATCCTTGACGTGAACCACACGGCCGCGCTTTTCGTTCCGCGCCCATTCAAGCAGGGCCGGCGACGGACCGAACTGTTCCGGGCAGGCGACGCGGATTTCGAAGTCGAACCGCACGGCGGCGTGGATCCAGCTGACCGCGACGTTGTTGGCGTCGCCGCTCCAGGCCACGACCTTGCCGGTGATCGGGCCGCGGTGCTCCTCGAAGGTGAGGAGGTCGGCCATGATCTGGCAGGGGTGCGACTGGTCGGTCAGCCCGTTGATAATGGGGATCGAGGCGTGCTTTGCCAACTCATGCACGCGCTCCTCGCCCATGGTGCGGACCATAACGGCGTCCACGTAGCGCGACAGGACGCGCGCGGTGTCGCCGATGGTCTCGCCACGGCCGAGCTGCATGTCGTCGGGCTTCAGCACGACGACGTCGCCGCCGAGCTGGCGCATGCCGACCTCGAAGGAGACGCGGGTGCGGGTCGAGGGCTTCTCGAAAATCATGGCGAGCGTCCGCCCGGCCAGGGCCGAGCGGTGCGCGTCGATGTTCTTCTTGATGGTGGCGGCGCGGTCCAGGATGTGGCGCAGCGTGCCCGTGTCGAGCCGGTCGATGTCGAGGAAATGCCGGACGTTGGTCATCATGCGAACTCCCGCGCCGTCTGGGCGAGGATGCCGATGGCCTCCTCCACATGGGCCTCAGTGATGGTGAGCGGCGGCAGCACGCGCACGACGTTGTCGCCGGCCGGAACGGTCAGCAGGCCGTTGGCGCGCGCCTTGGCGACCACGTCGCCGTTGGTCGGGCCGCAGACGAGGCCGAGCAGCAGGCCCTGGCCGCGCACTTCCTTGAACACCGCCGGGAACTGCCCGGCGAGGTCGCGCAGGCGGCCCTGGAAGACATCGGAGATGCGCTGCACGCCGTCGAGGAAGCCCGGCTCCAGCACAACGTCCAGAACGGCGTTGCCGACCGCCGTGGCGAGCGGGTTGCCGCCGTAGGTCGAGCCGTGCGTGCCGGCGGTCATGCCGGACGCGGCCTTTTCCGTGGCAAGGCAGGCGCCGAGCGGGAAGCCGCCGCCGATGCCCTTCGCCACCGCCATGACGTCCGGCGTGATGCCGGCCCATTCATGGGCGAACAGCTTGCCGGTGCGGCCCATGCCCGACTGGATCTCGTCCAGGAACAGCAGCAGGCCGTGCTGGTCGCAGAGTTCGCGCAGAGCGCACAGGAACTCCACCGAGGCGACGCGGATGCCGCCCTCGCCCTGGATCGGCTCGATGCAGATGCCGCCCGTCTCCTCGGTGATGGCGTTGCGCACGGCGTCCAGGTCACCGAAGGGGACGAGGTCGAAGCCGTCCAGCAGGGGCGCGAAGCCCTTGATCAGCTTTTCCTGCTTCGCCGCCGAGATGGCGCCCAGCGTGCGGCCGTGGAAGGCCTGCTCGAACGTGATGATGCGGTTCTTGTGCGGGTTGCCGTTCTCGTAATGGTACTTGCGCACCAGCTTCGCGCCGCACTCCCACGCCTCGGCGCCCGAGTTCGTGAAGAACACGGTGTCGGCGAAGGTGGCCTGCGTCAGGCGCGTGGCGAGGCTTTCCTGCCCGGCGACCCGGAACAGGTTGGACGTGTGCCACAGCTTGTTCGCCTGCTCGGTCAGCGCCTTGATCAGGTGCGGATGGGCGTGGCCGAGCGCGTTCACCGCCACACCGGCGGCGAAATCCAGGAATCGTCGCCCGTCGGTCGCGTAGAGATACGGACCTTCGCCGCGCTCGAACACAACGTCGGCGCGGGCATACGTGGGCATAACGACCGGAATCACGGCTCAAGCCTCCCAAGAGGAAAAAACCCGGCGGGCACCCCTGCCCGCCGGGGAAGTGGCAAATATCAAGAGATCGTTTGGTTCTGTCAACGAAATGGCAAATAGGGGAAATGGCGGAGATGGGGCGTTTCGTCACGCCTTCAGCTTGTAGCCGGTCTTCAGCATGCGCCAGGCCAGCCACCACAGGCCCCCGTTCACCGCCAGCATGACCAGGATGCCGACCGCCAGGGTTCCGTCCGAGCGGCCGATGAAGCCGTAGCGGAAGCCGTCGATCATGTAGAAGAACGGGTCGAAATGCGCGATCCACCAGAAGGTCGGCGGCAGGTTCTCCACCGAATAGAAGGTGCCGGATAGGAAGGACAGCGGAGTCACAACGAAATTCGTCACCGCCGCGATGTGGTCGAACTTTTCCGACCAAATGCCGCCGACGAGGCCCAGCAGCGATAGCAGCATGGAAGCCATGACGGCGTGGAAGATCACGAATTCCGGATGCGCGATGCGGATCGGCACGAAGGCCCAGATCGCCAGCCCGGTGACCAGACCGACGCACAGGCCGCGCGTCACCCCGCCCATGACGAAGCCGAAGGCCAGCTCCAGCGGAGCCATGGGCGGCATCAGGATGTCGACGATGTTGCCCTGGACCTTCGAGATCACCACCGAGGAGGAGGTGTTGGCGAAGGCGTTCTGCGCCATCGCCATCATGATCAGGCCGGGCGCCAGGAATTCCAGATACGGCACCGGGCCGACCGTGCGCACGGCGCCGCCCAGCGCCAACGCGAAGACGGCGTAGAACAGCAGCGTGGTGACGACGGGCGCCCAGATGGTCTGCTGGTGCACCTTGATGAAGCGCCACACCTCGCGCGCATACAGGGTCCAGAGGCCGACCCAGTTGACGGCGCCGACGGTACGGGGCATGGGAGGAAGAGGATGTGTCATCGGATCACTATTCACGGGGGCGGACGGGACTTTAGGGTGCCCGGACCGTCCCGACAACCGCCGCCGGACGGGAGACAGCCATGACGCGCGAAACAGCCGCACCGGAGCGCAAGCTCCCCAGGCGCGTCACGCCGCAGTATCTGGAGAACGCGGCGCTGCATTATCTGGAGCGTTTTGCGACCTCGTCGGCCAATCTGCGCCGCGTGCTGATGCGCAAGGTCGATCGCTCGGTGCAGGCGCACGGCACGGACCGGGAGGAAGGCGCGCGGTGGGTCGATGAGCTGATCGCGCGCTACCAGCGCAGCGGGCTGCTGAACGACACGGCCTATGCGGAAATGCGCGCGGCCAGCCTGCACCGCCGGGGCACCTCCACCCGCGCCATCCGGGAGAAGCTGGCCTCCAAAGGCATCGGGCGGGACGAGGCGGACAAGGCGCTGGACACCCTGGACGAGGAGGTGGACGGCGACCTGAACCTGACCGCCGCGCTGGCGCTGGCCCGGCGGCGGCGGTTGGGGCCGTACCGCCTGCCGGAAAAGCGCGCCGAGCACCGCGACAAGGATCTGGCGGCGCTGGGGCGCGCGGGCTTTTCCTACGACATCGCGCGGCGGGTGGTGGACGCCGAGGATCCGGACTCGCTTCTGGATTCGGGGGAGTAATCACCCCTCTCCCGCCGGGTGCGGGAACAGGAACGCCCCGCCCGGCATTGTCCTGCCATGGACACCACCCGGCCCATGGACACCACCCGACAGCGCGCCCTGCTTCATGACGAAAAGCACTTCGCCCACGCGCTGGCGCGCGCCGGGGCGGGGGCGGTCATCTTCGCCTTTCCGCTGCTGATGACCATGGAGATGTGGGAGTTGGGCTTCTACATGGACCGCTTCCGGCTGGCGCTGTTCATGCTGATCACCATGCCGGTGCTGTTCGGCCTGTCCTACTTCAGCGGGTTCGAGGAGACCTTCTGCTGGCAGGACGATCTGGTGGACGCGCTGACCGCCTTCGGCGTCGGCTTTCTGGTGTCGGCGGTGCTGCTGTACGTGTTCGGGATCATCGCCGCCGACCAGCCCATGACGGAGATCGTCGGCAAGATCGCCCTGCAATCCGTGCCGGCCAGCATCGGCGCCATGCTGGCGCGCAAGCAGTTGGGCGAAGGCGACGACCCGGACGAGGAACAGCGCAAACGCTCCTCCTACCCTGGCGAGCTGTTCCTGATGGCGGCCGGCGCGCTGTTCGTCGGCTTCAACGTCGCGCCGACGGAAGAGATGGTGCTGATCTCCTACAAGATGACGCCGTGGCACGCGATCCTGCTGGCGGTTCTGTCGGTGGCGCTGCTGCACGTCTTCGTCTACCGGGTCGGATTCGCCGGTCAGGAGAGCCGGGGCAAAGCGACGTTCCTGCACGTCTTCATGCGCTTCACGGTCGCCGGCTATGGCATCGCGCTGCTGGTCAGCCTGTATCTGCTGTGGACGTTCGAGCGGACCGGCGGCCTGTCGATGATGGAGCTGGTGACCGCCATGGTGGTGCTGGGCTTTCCGGCCGCGCTGGGCGCCGCCACCGCCCGGCTGATCGTCTGAGAGGGGATGGGATGGTCGAGGTTAATCGGCGGGATTCCTATGAAGAACCCCGAGAAGAGGAATCCGCCTCCGTCTCCTGGGTGGCGCGGATCGCGTCGGGGATCGGGCTGGTGCTGTTCCTGGGATCGGTCGGGATCCTCGGCTACGAGGGGCTGTTCCGCAGCGGCGGCGATCCGGTGATCGCGCTGAGCGTCGAAAGCGTGACCCACGACGGCCAGCGCTGGCTCGCCCGCGTCCGGGCGGAGAACACCGGGGGCGAGACCGGCGCTCAGGTCCGCATCGCCGGACAGCTGATGACCGGGCAGACGGTCGTGGAAACGGCGGAGGCCGAATTCACCTACATCCCCGCCGGATCGACCCAGGAAGGCGGGCTGTTCTTCGACCGCGACCCGAAGGCACACGAGTTGCGGCTGCGCGTGTTGGGCTACGCGAAGCCCTGAGCAGGAGAGTTCGACCCCATGACCCGCCTGACCATCGACGAGGCGCAGCAGCGCATCCGCGTCTTCCTGACCGAGGACATGGCGGAGGCGTTGCGCGCCGTGGATTACGAATCGCCGCCGCTGGCCGACACTCCGTCCGGGCTGACCCTGGCCGAGGCGCGGCGGGCGGAGGTCAGCTTCAGCCATGTGCTGGGCGCGTCGGACTGCCTGTACCGGGTGGACGCGTTCGGGGAATCGCTGCTGATGCGGCTTCAGCTGAACGTGCGGCGCTTCGTGGCGATCTATCAGGTGCCGGTGAGCGACCCCATCGGCAGCAGCACCATCTCCCCCCATTTCGAACGCTGGGCCATCGGCGCCGGGCACGCCGGCTGGATGATCGGCTGGCGCGACGGCACCGACCCGTGGAAGGCCGAGCGGCGGACGGTGGAGACCTACTGCTACGCCATGCTGCCCGAGGACTTCCTGGACAACCCGCTGGAGCAGCTGTACTGGCGCACGGATCTGGTGCAGATGACCCGCGCCTTCATGCTGGAGGCCCGGCGGATGGGAATCCGGTTGTCGGCGGAGGACGCGTAACGCCCCCTCCCGGCGAGACCGGGAGAGGGCGCTTTCGCGGTTACGCCAGATCGAACAGCAGCACCTCGGCACCGCTGTCGCTGTCCAGAGTCAGCGTGGTTTCGTCGGAGACGGCGGCGCCGTCGCCTTCCTTCAGCGTGACGCCGTTCAGGCGTGCCTGCCCCCTGGCGACCTGCACCCAGGCGTGGCGGCCGGGGCGCAGGTCGTGGGTCACCGCATCGCCGTCGCCGAGCAGCGTGGCGTAGAGATCCAAGTCCTGGTGGATGGTCACGCTGCCGTCACGCCCGTCCTTGGAGCCGACGAGGCGCAGGCGGCCCTGCTTCTCCTCGGCCGGAAAGGCCTTCTGCTCGTAGCCGGGGACCATGCCCTCCTCATCCGGCAGGATCCAGATCTGGAGGAAGTGCACGGACTCCGACTTGGAGGCGTTGTACTCGCTGTGGCGGATTCCGGAACCGGCGCTCATCCGCTGGACATCGCCGGGGCGGATGACCGAGCTGGTGCCCAGCGTGTCCTTGTGCTCCAGCGCGCCGTCCAGAACGTAGGAGACGATCTCCATATCCGCGTGGCCGTGCGTCGGGAAGCCGGCGCCGGGGATCACCCGGTCGTCGTTGATGACGCGCAGAGCCCGGAAGCCCATGTGCGCCGGGTCGTAGTAATGCCCGAACGAGAAGGTGTGGCGGCTGTCCAGCCAGCCCATGTTGACCTTGCCGCGCTCGTCGCGATGGCGAACCGTGATCATGTCCGAACCTCCTTGATCCTTTGTTAGGCTTTCGCCCCTTGTCTGGAGAGCAATGTGAGGCCCGAGACACGAAACAACAATTCGTGCTACGAAGGCTTCTCTGTTCTTCATTCAGCAACAAATGGATCATGACCGACGTCACCACGCTGCTGCTCGCCATGGATCTGACGGGCGTCTTCATCTTCGGGCTTACCGGCGGTACGCTGGCGGTGCGTCACAAGCTGGACATCATCGGGGTTCTCGTCCTGGCGGTCGTGACGGCGCTGGCCGGCGGCATGGTCCGTGACCTGCTGATCGCGGTGCCGCCGGCCACGCTGCGGGACGACCGCTATCTGATCGCGGCGCTGGCGTCGGGCCTGTTCGCCTTCTTCTTCCACCGGCCGATCAACAAGCTGGTCAAGCCGGTGATGGTGCTGGACGCGGCGGGGCTGGGCCTTTTCGCGGTGGCCGGCTGTGGCAAGGCGCTGGCCCACGGGCTCGGCCCCATACCGGCGGTTCTGCTGGGCGTGCTGACCGCCTGCGGCGGCGGGGTCGTGCGCGACATCCTGGTGGCCGAGGTGCCCCGCGTGCTGCGCGAGGAGATCTACGCGGTGGCGGCGGTGCTGGGCGCGGTGATCGTCGTCGCCGGGCAGCGGCTGGGGTTGCCGGAGGTGACGGTCGCGGTGGCCGCAGTGGTGGCGGCTTTCCTGCTGCGCGTGGTCAGCGTCCTGCGCGGCTGGAGCGCGCCGCGCGCGCCTGGAACGCAATAGCAGTGGCGCTGTTGAAAGGGGTATGAGCACTCCCATTCGAGACAACCCGGACAAGAGCCGCTTCGAGCTGGACGTCGATGGGCGGATCGTCTTCGCCAACTACCGGCGCAACGGCTCAACGCTGTACATCCCCTATGTGGAGGCGCCGCCGTCGCTGCGCGGGACCGGCGCCGCCGGGCGGCTGATGCAGGGCGTCATGGAGCACGCGCGGGCGGAGAAGCTGAAGGTCGTGCCGATCTGCAGCTACGCGGCCGTCTGGATCCACCGCCACCGCGAGCATCACGATTTGCTGGCGTGAGCGTCCTATAGGCCGAGATACGCCTGCTTCACCGCCGGGTCGGCCAGCAGGCCCTCGCCCGTGCCGGACAGGACGACGCGGCCGTTTTCCAGCACGTAGGCCCGCTGCGCCAGCTTCAGCGAGGCGGCGACGTTCTGCTCCACCAGGATGATGGTCATGCCGCCGGCCGCCAGATCGCGGATGGTGCGGAACAGCTCGTGCACCAGGGCGGGGGCGAGGCCGAGCGAAGGCTCGTCGAACATGATCAGTTCGGGCTTGCCCATCAGGCAGCGGCCGATGGCGAGCATCTGCTGCTCGCCACCCGACAAGGTTCCGGCCGCCTGATCCAACCGCTCGTTCAGGCGGGGGAACAGGGACAGGACCTGATCGAAGGTCTGTTTCGCCGTGGCGCGGGCGCGCGGGATGACGGCGCCCATTTCCAGATTCTCGCGCACGCTGAGCGAGGGGAAGATCTGCCGCCCCTCCGCCACTTGCCCGACGCCGAGGTCGCAGACGAGGTGGCTGGGCAGGCCGGCGATCTCCTGCCCCTTGAAGCGGATGCTGCCGCGCGCCGGCTTCAGGATGCCGGAGATGGTGCGGATCAGCGAGGTCTTGCCCGCACCGTTGGCGCCGACGATGGCCGTGGTGGTGCCGGCCTCCACCACGATGGAGACACCGTCGAGCGCCTGGGCGTCGCCGTAATACAGGTCGAGATCGGATACGGTCAGCATGGCCGGCACTGTAGCGCACTTATTTGAAGAAGAAGAGTGCGCTCATCACCAGACCGACCGCGATGATGGCGGTGCGCAGGATGCGCGGGGGGATCTTCCGCCCAACGCGCGCGCCGGCATAGCCGCCGACCACCGCCGCGACGGTCATCAGCGCCGCGTAGCGCCAATCCACCGCCCCGCCGACCGCGTAGGTCACCACGGCGATGGCGGTCAGCACGGTCGAGAACAGGTTCTTCAGCCCGTTCATCGCGTTCAGGTTGGTCATCCCGAACAGGCTGAACTGCGCCAGCAGAAGAATGCCGAGCCCGCCGTTGAAGTAACCGCCGTAGACCGACACCACGAACAGCGTGGCGAGCAGAGCGCCGGTGCCGTGCAGGCCGACGTTCCGCAGCTTGGCGGAGATGGAACCGCCGAAGGCGAACAGCGCCGTCGCGACGAGAAGGAGCCAGGGGACGATGTCGCGGAAGATCTCGTCCGGCGTGACCAGCAGCAGGCCCGCCCCGACCAGCCCACCCACGAGGCTGACCAGCGAGAGTGGGATGAGGCCGACTCCGCCGAACGGTTCCAGGTCGTGACGGTAGCCGTACATGCCGCTGGCGTAGCCCGGCAGCAGTGCGACGGTGCCGGTGGCGTTGGCGGCCACCGGCGGAACGCCCGCGTAGATGAGAGCGGGAAGCGTCAGGAAGCTGCCGCCGCCGGCAACGGCGTTCATCGCCCCGGCGAAAAAAGCGGCGGAAAGGAGGAGAGCAGAAGTCGCTAACAGATCAGGCATTTCGTCTTTCTCGTTAACCCCGCGATCGCAGTTCGCGGCGGATGATCTTACCGGTGGTGGTCATGGGAAGGCTGTCCACGAATTCGATGGCGCGCGGGTATTCGTGGGCGGCAAGGCGGGTCTTGACGTGTTCCTGGATCGAGGCGACCAGGGCGTCATCCGGTTTTACGTTCTCCTGAAGGACGATGAAGGCCTTCACGATCTCGGTGCGCAGGGGATCGGGAACGCCGACCACGGCGGCCATGCGCACGGCGGGGTGGCCGATCAGGCAGTCCTCGATCTCGCCGGGGCCGATGCGATAGCCGGCGGACGTGATCACGTCGTCGTCGCGGCCGACGAAGCGGATGTAGCCGTCCTCGTCCAGCTCGCCCTGGTCGCCGGTGACCAGCCAGTCTCCGATGAACTTGGCCGCCGTGGCCTGGGGGTTGTTCCAGTATTGCAGGAACATCACCGGATCCGGACGGTGCACGGCGATCAGGCCGAGCTGGTTCGGCGGCAGCCGGTTGCCCTCCCCGTCAATCACCGCCACGTCGTGGCCGGGGGCCGGGCGGCCCATGATGCCGGGCTTGGAGGGCATGATCGTCGCGCAGGACGACACGATCATGTTGCACTCGGTCTGGCCATAGAACTCGTTGATGGTCAGGCCGAAGGTCTGGCGGCCCCAATCGAGCAGTTCGGCGCCCAGCGTCTCGCCGCCGCTGGCGATGGAGCGCATGGAATAGCTCCAGCGGCTTTTCGGGTCGCGGACGCCGCGCATCATCTTCAGCGCGGTCGGCGGCAGGAAGGCGTTGCGCACCTGGAAGTCGGCGATCAGGCGGAAGGCCTCCTCCGCGTCGAACTTCTCGAAACGGTGGGACACGACGGTCACGCCGTGGTGCCAGGCCGGCAGCAGCACGTCGAGCAGGCCGCCGATCCAAGCCCAGTCGGCGGGCGTCCAGATGCGGTCGTGGGCTTGAGGGAACAGGTCGTGCGAAATTTCCACGCCCGGCAGATGGCCGAGCAGGACACGGTGGGCATGCAGCGCGCCCTTCGGCTGGCCGGTGGTGCCGGAGGTGTAGATGATGACCGCCGGGTCGTCCGCCGCCGTATCGACGGGCGTGAAGGCGTCCGAGGCGTTCTGAACGAGGCTGTGGAAGTCGAGTTCGCCCTCCCCGGCGCCGTCGATGCGCAGGACCAGTTTCAGGTCGGGCAGCCGGTCGCGGATCTGCGCCAGCTTGGCGGCGCCGGTCGCGTCGGTGACCACCGCCTTGGCCCCGCAGTTGCCGAGCCGGTATTCCAGCGCCTCGACGCCGAAGAGCGAGAACAGCGGCACGGCGATGCCGCCCATCTTGTAGACGGCGACGTGGCTGATGGCCGTTTCGGGCGCCTGGGGCAGCAGAATGCCGACCCGGTCGCCGCGCGAAACGCCGTGCGCGGCCAGCGCGTTGGCGAGGCGGTTCGACCGCCCTTTGATGTCGGCGAAGGTGAACTCATCCACCGCGCCGTCGCGGCGCTTGTGGATCAGGGCGAGGCGCTCCGGGTCACGCTCGGCCCACTTGTCGCAGACGTCCACGCCGATGTTGTACCGGGCCGGGACCGCCCAGGCGAAGCGGTCGCGAAGGCCCTCGTAGCTGTCCGCTTGCGGCAGCATCGTCTCCTCCCAAATCGTTCTTGCCGGCTGTGTTTGCGCGGCCATTTTCTTGATCATAGGGGTAACGGCGCCGTTCCGCCAAGCGGACGGAATATTTGCGGGGCAGCCATGTTCGTACACATGAGTTTCGAACGTGAGGTCGTGCCATGAAAGCCAAGCCGTTCATCGCAGCCGCCCTGTCGCTGGGCCTGCTCGCCGGGTGCGCCAGCCCTTATGGCGGTTATGGTGGTGGATACGGGTACGGCAACGCCGCGTACGGGGCCGGGTATGGGTACAACACCGGCTATGGCGGCACCGGGTATGGAAGCGGTGATGGCATGTTCGACGGGAACAAGCAGACCGTCGGCACCATCCTGGGCGGCGTGGTCGGCGGTCTGGCCGGGTCACGCTTCGGCGGTGGCACCGGCAAGCTGGTCACCACCGGCATCGGCACGCTGATCGGCGCGGCGCTGGGCAACGCGGCCGGGCGGTCGCTGGACCGTGCCGACCACAGCTACGCCCAGCAGGCCGCCGGCCAAGCCTATGCGGCGCCGACCGGCAGCACCATCCGCTGGAACAACCCGCAGTCCGGCAACTGGGGCAGCTTCACGCCCACGCGCGACGGCGTGGGGCCGTCCGGCGAGCATTGCCGCGAGTTCCAGACCAGCCTCGCCATCGGAGGAAGGATCGAGCGAGGCTACGGCACCGCCTGCCAGCAGGTGGACGGGACGTGGCGCGTGGTCGGCTGAGAAGAGGAATTCACCACCAAGACACCAAGGCACCAAGAATTTCCGACTTGGCCTGGCCGTGTTTTCTTGGTGCCTTGGTGGTGAAATTTTTTGACTACGCCGCGCGAACCGCCGACAAGAAGACTTCCACCTTGCTGCGCAAGTCGTCGGCCTGGGTGGACAGCGTGCCCGCCGCGCCAAGCACCTCGCGCGCAGCGGCACCCGTCTCGTTGGCGGCGTGATTCACGTCGGCGATGTTGTTGGACACTTCCTGCGTGCCGGAGGCCGCCTGCTGGATGTTGCGGGCTATTTCCTGTGTCGCCGCCTGCTGCTGTTCGACGGCGGCGGCGATGGCGCCGGCCACCTCGTTGATCTGCTGGATCGTGCCCATCACGTCGCCGATGCAGGCCACGGCCCCTTCCGTTTCCGACTGGACGGAGACGATCTTGGCGGCAATCTCGTCGGTGGCGCGGGTCGTCTGGTCGGCCAGCGCCTTGACCTCCGCCGCGACGACGGCGAAGCCCTTCCCCATCTCCCCGGCACGCGCCGCCTCGATCGTGGCGTTGAGCGCGAGGAGACGTGTCTGGCCGGCGACCTGGGTGATCAGGTCGATGACCGCCACGATCTCCGCCGACGCGGAGGCGAGGCCGCGCATGGCGTGGTCGGCGTGTTCGGCCTTTTGCACGGCCTCGCCCGCGATGGCGGTGGAGGTGGCGACCTGACGGCCGATTTCCTGCACCGAGGCGGCCAGTTCCTCTGTCGCGGTGGCGACGGTCTGGACGTTGGCGCTAGCCTGCTCCGACGCGCTGGCAACGGTGATCGACTGGCGCGTGGTCTGCTCCGCCGTAGCCGCGAGCTGACTGGCCGTCGCCTGCATCTGCACGGCCGCCGAGGAGACGGAGCCGAGCGCCGCGCTCGCCTCGCGGTCGAAGCGGCCGGTCAGGTCCTCGATGGCGCGGGCGCGGCGGGCGCGGGCCTCCTGCTCGGCGCGCTCACGCTCCGCGGCCTCGCGGGCGGCGATCATGTTGTCCTTGAAGACCAGCACCGCCTGGGCCATCAGCCCGACCTCGTCGCCCCGGTCGGTGGCGGGAACCGGCGTGGAGTCGTCGCCGGAAGCGAGACGGCGCATGGCGTCGGTCATGGCGCCGAGCGGCCGGACAATGGAGCGCGAGGTCAGCACCACCGCCGCCACGGCGATCAGCAGCCCAAGCGTCAGCAGGACCGCCTGCACCGTGACCAGCCGGTTGGCGGCCAGGATCATCCCCTCGCTGTCACTGCGCAGCAGTTCGCGCTGGCGCGGGATCATGCCGCCGGTGCCGTCGGCCTGCCGCTCACCCACCAGAAGGCTCATCACCTTGTTGGCGCGCGGGATCGCATCGTCGTTCAGCGAATTCAGGGCGCCCATCTGGTCGCCGATGGTGCCCAGCGATTCGGCCATGTCCTGATCGCGGCGCAGTTCCTCCAGCAGCGGCTTGACCAGTTCCCAGGTCTTACTGACGTTGGGGTCGGTCCAGTGGGGCGACAGCGCGTCCAGTTCCTTGCGCAGATCCGCGATGCGGTCCCAGGCGGCGTTGCGTTCCTGCTTCAGATCTTCGCGGTTGGTCAGCAGATAGCCCTGCATGGCGCCGTTGGTCGAGACCACCGCCGCGACGATGCCCTGCCCCGCCAGCGCGGTCGGCATGCGGACCTCCGCCACCAGACGGCTGGTCGTCTTGCCGCCCTCGGTCATCATGAGCCCGATGCCCACATTCACCACCAGAACGGCGATCACCGCCGCGAAGCCGATGGTGAGTCTTTGGCCGATTCGCAGATTGCGAAATGCCTTCATGCTGTCCTCCCATCCGGGGCTCTTCGGCCCCCTGTGCGCTGCCGACCTTCGGATCGGTCATGGGGCGAATGATGGACAGGCAAACATTAACGGAGTGTTGCGCTGGGGGATAACCCGGTTCAGATGTTCCAGGTTCACATGTTCCAGCTCAGATGTCTTCAGAACCCAGGTAGGATTCGACCACGCGCGGGTCGGCGACGACCTCGGACGGGGTCCCCTCGGCGATCTTCTCGCCGTGGTCCAGCACGACGACGCGGTCGGACAGGGCCATCACCGCGCGCATGACGTGCTCGATCATCAGGATGGTCAGCCCCTCGCGCCGGTTCAGGTCGCGCAGGACCTCCACCATGCGGTCCACCTCGGTCGGGCGCAGGCCGGCAAGAACCTCGTCCAGCAGGAGGAGCGTCGGCCGGGTGGCGAGCGCGCGGGCGACCTCCAGCCGCTTGCGGTCGGGCAGAGTCAGGCTGCGCGCCGGGCGGGCCGCCTGATCGGCGAGACCGAGCCGGTCGAGCACCGCGCGGGCGTGCTCGCGCGCCGCCGCGACGGACCGTTCACGGGCAAGCGCGCCGACGATGACGTTCTCCTCGACGGAGAGCTGGCCGAAGGGCTTCACGATCTGGAAGGTGCGGCCGATGCCGGCGGCGCAGACACGGTTGGGCTTCAGGCCGGTGATCGGCTTGCCCGCGAGATGGACGGTGCCCTCGTTGGGCGGAAAAACGCCGGCGATCAGGTTGAAGGTCGTCGTCTTGCCGGCGCCGTTCGGGCCGATCAGCGCGACGATGGAGCCCTGGGGCACCGAAAAGCTGACGTCCGACACGGCCTTCAGGCCGCGAAAGCGCTTGGATAGCTTTTCGACGTGCAGAAGCGCCGTCATGCGGATTCTCCCGGCGCGCGGACGAGGCGGAGCTTGCGCGCCAGCCAGGGCCAGACGCCTTCCGGCCGGAAGACGACGATCACCACCAGCGCCACGCCGTAGAACAGCTGCTTCAGGCCCGGCAGGTCGAAGCCGGACACCTCGATCAGGAAGGTCAGCCCCTCGCCCAGCGGCGTCAGGATGAAGGCGCCGAGGATCGGCCCGATCAGCGTGCCGATGCCGCCGACGATGGCCGGCAGGATGATCTCGATGGAGCGGCCCATGGAGAACACCTGCTCCGGGAACAGGTTGTTGAAATAGAAGGCCTGGAACACGCCGCCGAGCGCCGTCAGGGCCGAGGACACCGCCACCGCCGCGATGCGCGCGCGGAACAGGTCGACGCCCACGGCCTCCGCCGCTTCCGGCTCCTCCCGGATGGCGAGCCACTGATAGCCGAGGCGGCTGTGCAGCAGGACGCGGGACAACGCCAGCGCCCCCAGCACCAGCGCCAGGATCACGTAGTAGAACAGCGTCGGCGAACCGCGCAGGTTCAACAGGTCGTTGCCGACATCACCGGCGACGGGAATGAAAAAGCCGCCCGATCCGCCCAGCCACTGCATGTGGTCGAAGCCGATGCGCGCCACCTCGGCGAAGGCGATGGTCAGCAGGGCGAAATGCACCCCGCGCACGCCGAATCGGAAGCCGAGGAACCCAATGAAGCAGCCCGCCGCCATGGCCACGAGCATCGCCACCCACAGGCCGAGCCACGGGCCGATGCCGAAATGCACGAACAGCGCCGCGCTGGCGTAGGCGCCGAGCCCGACATAGAGGGCGTGGCCGAGCGACAGCAGGCCGGAAAAGCCCATCATCACGTTCCACGCCTGCCCGACATAGGCGAACCACAGCACGGTGGTCAGCACCGAGACGACGTAACGGTCGGCGACCAGCGGCGCCACCAGCAGGAGAAGGCCCAGAAGTGCGAGCAGAACGATCCCGCGCCGGGTCACGAGCGCCTCCCCAACAGGCCCTGCGGGCGCAGCAGCAACACCACGATCAGCACCGCGTAGCTGAAAAGCGACTTGAGCGAAGGCGTCAGCAGGAAGCCGGCCAGCGCCTCCGACATGCCGATCAGCACACCGCCAAGCAGCGCGCCCGGCAGGCTGCCGAGACCGCCCACGATGACGATGATGAAGCTGAGCAGCGTGTATTCCGGAGCCAGCTGCGGCCGGGCATCCACCAGCAGGGTCATCAGCGCCCCCGCGATCCCGACCACGGCGGAGCCGATGCCGAAGGTCATCGCGTAAAGCCCGTCGATGTTCAGCCCGACCACGCGGGCGCCCAGCGGGTTGTCGGCGCAGGCTCGGATGGCCTTGCCAGGGCGGCTGAAGCGGAAGA
Source organism: Azospirillum soli (assembly GCF_017876165.1). Classification (GTDB taxonomy): domain Bacteria; phylum Pseudomonadota; class Alphaproteobacteria; order Azospirillales; family Azospirillaceae; genus Azospirillum; species Azospirillum soli. The sequence goes on along the minus strand of NZ_JAGINQ010000013.1, from coordinate 13,553 downwards.
AGGCGAACAGCGCCGCCGCCACCACGATGGCCGCCGCGCCCGCGCGCAGCCGCACGGCGTCCAGCAGCAGGGGCCCGACCTCCACCGTGTCGAAGCCGTAGGGAACCTGCACGTTGCGCGAATCCGGCCCGAACAGCATCAGCATGGCGTTCAGGATGATCGTGGCGATGCCCAGCAGCAGGATGAACTGCATGTGCTCCGGCCGCTCCACGAAGCGGTTGACCAGCCCGCGCTGCAACCCCCAGCCGAAGGCGAAGAGGACGAGCGCGATGATCGGAGCGGACAGGATGGGGTCGAGCCCGATGAAGCCGGCCAGCAGCACGGCGCCGTACATGCCGGCGACCATCATTTCGCCATGGGCGAAGTTGACGACGCGCACCACGCCGAAGATGACCGACAGCCCCAGCGCCGCAAGCCCGTAGACGAGCCCGTTCAGCAAGCCGGAAGCGGCGATGTTTAGATAATAGTCCAACGGCATGCGGCGGGCACCCGATTGCTAAGCCCTAGCGGCGTAGCAGTCGAATGAATTTGAGGCAAGAACCCTGTGCATTTCACCGCCGCGCCGCCACGGTCGCCACGCCGCCCAACTCCGCGATCCTCGTCTTCACCTCCTCCATCCGGCCGCTCAGGGCGGCGCGCAGGCAACCGTGGGCGGCGGTCGCCACGGCGGGGTCCGCCTCGCTGCCCTTGCGGATCCAGCACAGGGCGGTGATGCGGTCGTCGAATCGCCGTTCGTCCTGCAACAGCGCGTAGGAGGCAGCGGCCCGGCCCTCGGGGGAGAGCCCGGTCAGAAAACGCTCTTGCAGGCCGCGCACCCGACCGTCGAGCGACGCCAGTTCCGGGGTGGCACAGACCATGCGGCGCAAGGGGGCCGTCGCCGTCGAGCAACGCGGGTCCGGCACGATGGGAATCTGGGCGGGAATCGGGGCGGGAATCGGGGCGGCGATTGGGGCGGCGATTGGGGCGGGAGCCACGACGGACACGAGAACGGCGGGCGGCACGGGCGGCGGCGTCTTCGCGACCTGAACCGGAGGCAGGGGCTTCGGCGCGGCCTTCCCCGGCTGGGCCGGCACGGTTTCCGGCGCTTTCATCGACACGTCCACGACGCGGACCGGCGTCCCGACTTCGGCAATGGCGAACAGGGTTTCGATGTCGGCGGGCATCATGCGGAAACAGCCGCTGCTGACACGACGGCCGATGGAGCCCGGCTCGTTGGTGCCGTGGATGGCGATGGCCGTCCAGCCGAGGTCCAGCGCGTATTTGCCGAGCGGGTTGTTCGGCCCCGGCGGCACCGACAGGGGCAGCGACGGCTTGGCGCGGCGCTGGCTGGCGGTCGGGTGCCAGGTCGGGTTGCGCCGCTTGCGCACCACCGTGGTGTCGCCCAGCGGAATCGCCACGCCCGGTCGGCCGATGGCGACGGGGAAGGAGCGCGACTCGGAACCGTCTTCCATCAGGTACAGGCGGCGGTCGGCGAGGCTGATGACGATCTGACGGCCGGCCGATTCAAGCGATTCCACACCCTGTGCGGTTGCGGGAATCGAGGAAAACACCGCCGCGACAACCGCGAGGGTTGCCGTGCAGAGCCAATGCCTCAAGAATGTCGCGAAGCGGTGCATGTGGAAAGTTCAGCGCGCCTCTCCTAAAACCGCGTAAATATGCCTCCTCGGACCGAGCAGCAGGAACGCCGATTATGGACACCATCGAACAGACGCTCGCCGTCGCGACCGAGCATCACCGCGCCGGGCGCACCGCGGAGGCCGAACGGCTCTACCGGGAGGTGCTGGCCTTGTCTCCCGGCCATCCGGACGCGCTGCACCTGCTGGGCGTGATCGCGCTGCAGGGCGGCCGCGCGGCGGAGGCGGTGGACCTGATCGGGCAGGCCGTGTCCAGCGACCAGACCTCTCCCCTGCTGCACGCCAACCTGGGCCACGCGCTGCACGCCACCGGCCGCACCCGCGACGCGGCGCTGAGCTTCGCCCGCGCGCTGGCGCTGCTGAGCAACCAGGGCGAGGGCTGGGCCAACGTCAACGCGCTGGCCGGGCTGATCCGCCGTTACGACGACGAGACCCGCCGCGCCGCCGCCGCCGAGGTCGATGCCGGCTACAAGATGGGAGACGTGATGCGGCGCCAGTCGCTGCTGTTCCTGCTGACCGGCGATCTGGCGCATTACGAAAGCATCACCCGCGCCGTGCTGGCCGAGCCGATGCGCTTTTCCATTCCGTCGATCCACTATGCCTTCTGGGGCATGGCGATGCAGATGCACCAGGGCGCGGTGCGCACCGGCGACGTGGGCGCCTTCGCCTCGGGCGACCTGCTGCGATTCTACCGCTTGATGGTCGAGGAGACGGCCCGTCGCTTCCAGCTGTCCAGCCGCATGAAGCGCCAGCAGCCCCGCGCCGAGGTGAAGCGCGTGGCGCTGATCACCAACCAGATGCTGGGAGAGGGCCACCAGCCGACCGTGGACGCCTTCGACTACGCCCGCCGCATGCAGGACGAGTTCGGGCGCGCGGTGGTCATCATCAACCCCAACGCCATGGCCATCACCGGCGAAAACGGTTTCGTGCCGGAATACTCCTACAACGTCACCGAGGATTACGACGGCGAGCAGACGATCGCCGCCTTCGGCGCGCAGGTCCGCATGGTCTCCTTCCCGCAGAAGCGGTTCGACGAGGAGAAGGTGCAGGCCATCGTCGATTGCGTCGAACGGTTCGACCCGGACGCCATCGTCGCCTTCGGCGGCTCCAACGTGGTGGCCGACCTGTTCGCCGACCTGCGCCCTGTGGTGTGCGTGCCGACTGCCTCCGGCCTGCCGACGACCAAGGCGCGGCTTATCCTCGGCCACGCCGGGGAGGACAGCGCCGAGCAATGGCCGGCCGACCTGAAGGGCCGCTTCCGCCCCTTCTCCTTCGGCACGCTGGACGATTCCGACAGCCGCCGCCGGTCTGTGGAGCGGCTGTTCGCTTACTGTTTGGAAGCGCAGACGGCGTGATTAGCGTTCAAGCTGGTCGGTGAACAATGATAAGCACGGACCTCACAGTTTGGGTCTGCTGACATTCACCGGGCCACCGGGACGGCGGCGACGAACACCGACGGTCTTTACGAACGACCGATCGGAGGGAAGCGCAACGCCGCCTCGAACAGTTCGAGAAGGAAATCGCCCCCACCCACGTCGGCGAGTCCCGGCTGAGCTGGCACGCTGCCGTCTTGTCTTCCGCCACCTCACCGGGGTCGGCCCTCATGCCGTTAAGCCGGGTACGCTGAAGCGCTACACGGTAAGCCTTGGGCAGGTTGGCCCATACCTGGAAAAATACCTGGAAAAGCTCCACGTGGACCGGATCGCCCGCAAGCGCATTTCCGATCCGGTGTCAGCGCGGGGCAAGGCCGGGGCCGGCAACGCCACCATCAACCGCAACTTCACCAACCGTGTCGCGATCTTGGGGGCTGCGATGGAATGGGGCGCGTGCGAGCCGGACCCGGCGCGCGACTATCCACCCGCCGTCCTCGGTCGATGTCGGGGCGGTCATGACTCCGCTACCCTGGCCGGTTCTCCAGCATGGTCAGGCTCGTCGCGCAGACCGGGTGTCGGCGGGAGGAGGCGGCCAGCTCGGCCGTGGGGGCAGGTCAACTTCAAGGCTGGCACGGTCAACTTCCTGAAGACCAAGACCAGCTGCCCCACGACGATCACGCCGGAACCGGCAACGGTGGAGATACTGTCCGCCCTGGCGCGCTTCCTCGGATCGGTTGTGGTGTTCTGGCACGACGAGGGCACGCGCCACCAGAACGTGGCGGCCCGGTTCCGGGAGATCGTGCAGTCGGCACAAGAGTCGGCACACCTACACCGGTTTTGCCTGGGTTGCAGGCCCAGGAAACCGCCGAATCAGCCAGGCGATATATTGAAAAGAAAGGAAGTGGCGGAGGGGATGGGACATTCCGCCATGTCCCTGCGGAACCCGCATCACCCCTGCTTAGCCCAAGCCGATGGGCGGCGACCGACACTCGCCGCGCATGGAGGCTCACGCACCGGAAGTCCTGGCGCTGATTGAGGCCACCCCCGGCCTCATGCTGGCCGAGATCGCGGCTCATCTGGAGAGCCGGCACGGGCTGCGGGTCGCGGTGAGCACGGTCTGGCGCCTGCTGACCCGGCGCGGCCTGACGGTCAAAAAAAACCGCGCACGCCACCGAGCAGCAGCGCCCGGACGTGCTGCGCCGCCGACGCGCGTGGTTCGACCTCCAGCCCGACCTCGATGCTGAGCGCCGGGTGTTCATCGACGAGACCGGCGCCTCCACCAAGATGGCGCGGCGCGCACGAAAGACGCTCTCTGGGAGGCCATTCGACAGGGCATCGACGCAATCACGCCGGCAGAGTGCTTGAACTTCTTCTCAGCCGCCGGGTATGGCCGTGATTGAACGGCAAAAGCCCTAGCCTTGTGAAGCATGATAGGCGACCGGAGCGGACACGGAGCCTTGGGTTACGGCACGGCCCCATGCTTGCCCCAAAGCACCAACCCGGCATAAGCCAGCAGCGGGACAAGCAGCACCGCCAGGACGACGCACAGCAGAATCCGAACGGCTTTCATAGCCGGTAACACAGATGGCGAATCCGCTACGGCAATCCGCGATACCCGAACGCCCCATCACCTCGCTACCAGGAAAGGCTATGCCAGCCGGAGGCCAAACAAAGGATCAATGGCTTGCTCCTTGCTTCCTGAACACATCCTTGTGCAGCGCACCGAGTTCGTTCTTCAAAACCTTTCCCATGGCATTCCGGGGAAGGGCATCCTGGACGATCACGGCCTTGGGCAGTTTGTATCCGGCAAGTTCGCGGGATGCCTGTGCAAGAATGGACGCCGGATCGAGGGACTCGCAGCCCGGTTGGCGCTCGACGACGGCCACCACGCCCTCGCCGAAATCGGGATGGGGAACGCCGAAGACAGCAGCCTCGCTCACCCCCTCGACGCGGTTGAGCACGATTTCGACCTCGCGCGGGTAAACGTTGTAGCCGCCGGAGATGATGATTTCCTTGGCACGGCTGACCAGCGTCAGGCGGCCGTCCGGGGCCGCGTGGGCCATATCCCCGGTCATGAAGAAGCCGTCCGGCCGGAATTCCGCCGCCGTCTTTTCCGGCATCCGCCAATAGCCCTTGAACACGTTCGGGCCGCGCAGTTCGAGACCGCCGACCTCGCCCTCAGACGTCGGCCGTCCGGCGTCGTCCACAATCCGGACCTCCAGCCCCGGCAACGGATAGCCGACGGTGCCGGGCAGCCGCTCGCCGTCGAGGGGGTTGGAGGCGATGATCGTGGTTTCGGTCATGCCGTAGCGTTCGAGGATCCGGTGCCCGGTGCGGGCCTCGAACACCTCGAAGACGTCCCGCGACAGGGGCGCCGAGCCGCAGGTGAACAGGCGCATGCTCCCGCAGCGCTCCCTGTCGAGCCGCGCGTCGGCGAGCAGACGGGTGTAGAGCGTCGGGACGCCCATGAACACGGTGCTGCGCGGCAGATGCTCGATGACGGCGTCCGCCGTGAACCTGGGAAGAAAAAGGCAGGACGCCCCCGCATACAGCACGGAGTTCAGGGCGATGAACAGGCCGTGCGCGTGGAACATGGGCAGCGCGTGCAGCAGCACGTCGGCGTCGGAGATCCCCCACAGCGCGTTCAGCGTGCGGGTCCCGTAGGCCAGATTGCCGTGGGAGATCATGGCACCCTTGGGGCGCCCCGTGGTGCCGGACGTGTAGAGGATCGCCGCCACCTCGTCGGGCCCGACCTCGGCAACCTGCTCCCAGGGTGGCAGGTCGCGGCACGCCGCCGTCACGCTTCCTTCGCCGTCTGGATCGAGCGTGAACGTTGCGCACCCGGCTGGCGGGACCAAGTCGCCAACGACCGGAGTCTGTCCGACGAACACCGTGGGTTCCGCGTCGTCGACAAAATAGCGCAGTTCGGTCAGCGTGTAGGCCGTGTTGAGCGGGAGGTAAATCGCCCCGAGTTGCAGCGTTGCGAGATAAAGGCACACCGCCTCGGGCGACTTCGCCACCTGCACGGCAACCCGGTCGCCCGGACCGACACCGGCTTCGTGAAGGAAGCGTGCCATGCGTCCGGCTGTCCGCCACAGGTCCGCGTATGTCCACGTCTGCCCTGTGTCGGTTCGCAGGGCCACCCGCGCATCGGACGACGAACCGGGTTTCAAAAGCAGGCTGTAGAGATTGTCCGTCATTCTGGTGTTCCTGTCGCCGCGATGCTGGCCGGGCCGGGCGCGGCGCCATCGAGGGCAGCCGCGACGGCGGTCCCGGACGCCCGTGCGTCCGAGGCCCGGCGCGAATGAGGCCGTGTGAATCTAAAGCGAACGACAATTCGCTTTAGGGAATGAGCACGATCGATCCCGTCGTGCGGCGCGCTTCCAGGTCGCGGTGTACCGACGCCGCGTCGGTGAGCGGCGCGCGACGGGCGATGTCGACCTGGACCCGGCCCGAGACCAGTGCCTCGAACAGCCCGCCGGCCAGAGCCTCGATGTCCTCGCGGGTGCGGGTGACCGTGGCCAGGGTCGGTTTGGCGAGGAAAAGCGAGCCTTTCTGCGCCAGCACGCTCACGTCCAGCGGCGGCACCGGGCCGCTTGCCTGCCCGAAGTTGACCATCATGCCGAAGGGCTTCAGACAATCCAGCGATGCCATGAAGGTGTCCTGCCCGACGGAGTCGTAGACCACGTCGACGCCGCGCCCGCCGGTGATGTCGCGGACGCGCGCGACGAAATCCTCCTCGCGGTAGAGGATGACGTGATCGCAGCCGGCGCCCCGGGCGACCGCCACCTTTTCGGGCGAACCGACCGTGCCGATCACCGTCGCGCCCAGAGCATGTGCCCACTGGCACAGCATCTGGCCGACGCCGCCCGCCGCGGCGTGCACGAGAAGGGTGTCCCCCGCCTTCACCGGATAGACACGATGCAGCAGATACTGCGCCGTGGTTCCCTTGACCATCGCGGCGGCGGCCACCTCGTCCGACACCGTGTCCGGCAGCTTCACGAGGCGGTGCGTGGGAACGATGCGCTGTTCGGCGTAGGCGCCGAGCAGCATCCAGTAGGCGACGCGGTCGCCGGGGGCCACGTCGGTGACGCCGGGGCCGACCGCCTCGACGACGCCGGCCCCCTCCACGCCCAGCACGGCCGGGCGTGGGATCGCGTACTGCCCGGACTGGGCGGTGCGGTGATAGGTGTCGATGAGGTTGACGCCGACCGCCGTGTGGCGGACCAGGGCTTCCCCCGGTCCGGGGGGCGGCACGGTCACCTCTTCCCAGACCAGGGCTTCGGGACCGCCGGGCTGGTGGACGCGGATCGCATGGACCATGATCGGTCTCCCCCTCACGCCGATTTCAACCGTCCGGTGATCAGGGCGAAGACGGCGCTGAAGTCCTTGTCTCCGTGGCCGTGCTCCACCAGCATCTGGTAAAGCGCGGCGGCGCTGCCGGCGAGCGGCGTGGCGGCTCCGCTGGTGCTGGCCGCGTCCTGGGACAGGCGCATGTCCTTCAGCATCATCGCCGCCGCGAAACCCGGCTGGTAGTCGCGGTTGGCCGGCGACGCTGGCACCGGCCCCGGAACCGGGCAATAGCTCTGCAAGGCCCAGCAGTTGCCCGAGGACACGGTCATGACATCGTAGACCGTCTGGTGGTCGAGCCCGAGTTTCTCGGCCAGCGCGAACACCTCGCTGATGGCGACCATGCTCATGCCGGCCATCATGTTGTTGCAGATCTTCAAGGCGACGCCGCTGCCCGACGCGCCGACATGGAAGATTTTGGGCCCCATGCCGGCCAGGACCGGGCGGGCACGCTCGAAGCCCTCGGCGCTGCCGCCGACCATGAAGGTCAGAGTCCCGGCCTGCGCCGCCGGGACCGCGCCGGACACCGGGGCGTCCACCATGACGAAGCCGGCCTCGGCCGCCGCCTTGCTGACCGCCCGCGCGCTCTCCACGTCGATGGTCGAACAGTCGATCAGCAGCGTGCCCGGACGGGCGTGCGCCAGCACGCCGCCCTCCCCTTCGTAGGCGGCCCGCACATGCTTGCCGGTCGGGATCATGCTGATGACGGTGTCGGCGTCGGCCAGCGCTTCGGCCAGCGTGGCCGCCGCGCGACCGCCAGAGGCGGCGTAAGCGTCGCGCGCCGCGGCCACGACGTCGTACCCGACGACGGCATGCCCCGCCTTGGTAAGGTTTTCGCACATGGGACGGCCCATGTTGCCCAGTCCGATGAATGCAATTCGCGCCATGACTTTTCTCCGGATGAGTCGTTCAGGGGGTCACTTCTTGACCAGGGAGCACTTGCTTTCGCTCAGGGGGATTGCCGCCTGTTCGCCGGGGATGGTGCGCAGAACCTTGTAGTAATCCCAGGATCCCTTGGACTCCGCCGGAGTCTTGACTTCGATCAGGTACATGTCGCGGATGACCCGGCCGTCCTCCCGGACCTTGCCGCCCTTGGTGATCAGATCGTCGACGGGGAGTTCCCGCATCTTGGCGGCGACCACCTTGCCGTCGTCGGTGCCCGCCGCCTGCATCGCCTTCAGGTAATGCGTCACCGCCGAGTACACGCCGGCCTGGACCATGTTGGGCTTGCGCTTCATGCGGGCTTCGAAGCGCTCGCCCAGTTTGCGGCTGCCCTCGTCGCGGTCCCAGTAGTAGGCCGTGGTCGCGATGAGGCCCTTGGCGTTCTCCAGACCGAGCGCGTGCACGTCGCTGATCAGGACGGCCAGCCCGACAAGCTTCTGGCCGCCGTTGGTGATGCCGAACTCAGCCGCCTGCTTGACCGCGTTGGTGGTGTCCGTCCCGCCGTTGGCGAGCCCGATGATCGAGGCCTTGGACGCCTGTGCCTGAAGAAGGAAGGACGAGAAGTCGCTGTTGCCGAGCGGGTGCCTAACCTGCCCCAGCACCTTGCCGCCGTTCTCCTGGACCGTCTTGTCGATGTCGGCGGCCATCTGGTGGCCGAAGGCATAATCGGCGGTCAGCATGAACCAGTTCTTTCCGCCGTCCTGGACCACGGCGCGGGCGGTTCCAACCGCCTGCGAGTAGGTGTCCCACATCCAGTGGAAGCCGTTGGGCGAGCAGTCTTCGTTGGTGAGGCGCGTCGTCCCCGGACCGGTGGCCAGGGTGACCTTCCCGCGTTCGCGGGCAAGGTTCTGGACGCCGATGGCGATGGCCGAATTGGTCAGGTCGGCGATGGCGTGGACGCCCTGGGTGTCGAACCATTCGCGGGCCTTCGCCAGCCCGATGTCGGGCTTGTTCTGGTGGTCCGCCGACAGGATCTCGATCTTCTTGCCCAGAACTTGGCCGCCGAAATCCTCGACAGCCAGCCGTGCCGCCTCGACCGAGCCGACGCCGCCGAATTCGCTGTACAGGCCCGACTGGTCGTTCAGCACGCCGATCCGGATGACGTCGGCGGCTTGGGCGGCCCCCGCCGCCAGAGCGGTCGTGGCCAGAAGAGCGGCGATGAAGGACGTACGCATTCTTGTTTCCTCCCCTTATTGGTGCACGGTTGGTCAGTTCATGTTGATGATGACCGTCTTCTTGTGCGTGAAGTGATCGAGCATCGCTTCGAGGGATGCTTCCTTTCCAAGGCCGGACTGCTTGACCCCGCCGTAGGACAGGCCCGGCTGCACGACGAGGTTCTGGTTGACCTGCACGAAGCCGGCCTGGAGCCGCTGGGTCGCGTCGAGGGCGGTGCGAAGGTCGCGCGTCCAGATGGTCGCGGCGAGGCCGAAATCGCTGTCGTTGGCCATGGCCAACGCGTCCTCATAGTCGCGGAAGGCGATCACGCAGGTGACCGGGCCGAAGATTTCCTCGCGGGCCAGCCGGTGATCGTTGGACAGGCCGGTGAACAGGACGGGCTGCACGAACAGGCCGCGCACCAGCCGCTCGTCCGTCGGCAGGGCCGAGCAGCGGTGCGCCACCGCGCCCGCCGCCGCCTCGCCGAGCGCGATGTAGCTTTGCACCCGGTCGAACTGCTGCGGCGAGATGATGGTGCCGATGTCCGTCGCCTCGTCCAGCGGGTCGCCCATGGTCATGGCATCGACCTTCGCCTTCAGCTTTTCGACGAAGGCGTCGTGGAGGCTCTCATGGACGAAGATGCGGGAGGAGGCCGTGCAGCTCTGGCCCTGCCGGGTGAAGCGCATGCCCGCCACGGCACCGTCGATGGCCTTGTCGAGATCGGCGTCGCCCATCACGATCATCGGGCTTTTGCCACCCAGTTCGAGGGTGACGGGGATCAGCTTGTCGGCCGCCAGATGCGAGATGATCTTTCCCGTCTCCACCGAGCCGGTGAAGGTCACCTTGCCGACCCCCGGATGCGTCACCAGCGGCGCGCCGCAGCCGGGGCCGTCGCCCGAGAGGATGTTGAGAACACCCGCCGGCAGCACCTGATTCATGACCTGGACGACGCGCAGGGCGGCGAGCGGCGCCTCCTCGGCGGATTTGACGATGACCGCGTTTCCGGCAACCAGCGCCGGAGCGATCTTGAGCGCCATCAGATACAGGGGGACGTTCCACGGGATGATGGCGCCGACGACGCCGATCGGTTCGCGCTGGGTGAAGGTCAGCATCTTCGGGTGAAACGGCACGGTTTCACCCTTCAGTTCGGACGCGAGCCCGCCGTAGAAGCTCAGGGTGTCCGCCACCAGCGAGGCCTCAACCCGGCTTTCGGTCCGAATGGCCTTGCCCGTCTCCAGGGCGAGCAGACGGCCGATCTCCTCGGCGTGGGCCACCAGCCGGCGCCCGCATTCGACCACCAGCCGACCCCGTTCGCGCGCCGACAGGCGGGCCCAGGCGCCTTGCGCCTCGACCGCCGCGCGGACGGCAGTGTCGACGTCCCGTTCGCCACCCTCCGCCGCCGTGGCGATCACGTCGCCCGTCGCCGGGTTGACGACGTCGAAGGTCTTTCCGGTGGCCGCCGGCCTCAGTTCGCCGCCAATCAGCAGCAAGCCCGACAGTTCGCGCGCCAGGGCATGGGGGTTCGTGTTCAGAACCACGTTCTGGTCGGTCATGGACAGTCTCATTTCGAAATGGGGGCTGGTGCGCCGGTCCGGCGCGTGCTGAGAGCCGATCAGGATGCCCGGCGCTTCGACCAAGCCTTCAGGCCGTTGGCGAACTCGTCCGACCGCAGGCTCGCGGCGAAGGCCGCTTCCGCCGCCCGATCGTCCAGTTCGCCCCGGGCGAGTTCGTTGAGCGCGCGCTTCATGCCGGCGATGGCCTGCGGCGCGCAGGCCGCGATGCGTCCGGCCAGATCGTCCACGGCGGCCTGAAGCTCGTCGGGCGCGACGATCCGGTCGAGGAAGCCGATGCTCAGCATCTCGTCGGCGGCGATCGTTTCCGCTGTGAGAAACAAGCGCTTGGCCGCGTTGAGGCCGAGCCGCGACACATAGCGCCGAAGCCCGCCGGGGTAGAATTGTATGCCAAGCTGCCCGGCCGGCATACGCATGCGCATCCCAGTGACGCCGATGCGGAAGTCGCAGGCGAGCGCCAGATCGGTGGAGCCACCATAGACGCTGCCGTTGAGCGCGCAAATCGTCGGGACACGGACCGATTCGACGCGATCGCACAACCGCGCAAAGGCCATCTCCCCATCACTGGCGTCCGTTTCGCCGTGCTGGGACGATTGGGCCGCGCTCAGGTCGTAGCCGGACGAAAAGCTCGGCCCGGTCGCGGTCAGCACCAGCACGCGGACGGAAGGGTCTGCTTCGACGGCCGCGATGTCTTCCTGCAACGTGGCGATGTCCGCCGCGTCGATCCGATTGTGCTGAAGCGGACGGTTGAGCCGGATCGTGGCCACCGCGCCATTCACGGTCAGTTCGGGTGCTGTCGCCGGCCTGTCTGACCCACCCCGTGGTGTGCCGATCATTGTTTCCTCCCAGGCGCCACCAAGGCGGCGGCGCAACGCTATGGATACCGATTTTGTTTTTTGAAAGAACCATAGGCGAATTTATGCATACCAGAAGGCGGCAATGGAATGCAACATAGAAAGTTTGGCACGCTTATGGTTTGATGCCCCCTCAATGTGCGGCGGCGACTGCCGATCAAGCTTCGCGCCCTTTAAGCCGGCAAAAATCACGCCCGATAAGGAGATGCTGCGGCCCTCCACACCTTACCCCTTCCCAGCCCCGCCCATCTTGGTCGACCAAAACCAATCTTTGGCATACCATTACATTGACGGAAGCAGCCGGGCGCGATAGTGTCGGCTCATCCCGATTTGCCAACGGATCATGCCATGCAGGCGGAAAAGCCGAGCCGCGTCACGGAAATGCGGCAGGTGCTTGAACAGGAAATTCTGGGAGGCCTCATCGCGCCCGGCGAGCGCTTGGATGAACGGGCTTTGGCCGAACGGTTTGGCGTTTCACGGACGCCGGTGCGCGAGGTGCTGTCCCAGCTTGGCTCAAGCGGCCTGGTCACAATAAAGCCGGGAGCCGGCGCATCCGTTCTGCGGATGTCCGCCAAGCAGCTTGTCGGCATGATGGAGGTTCTGGTCGAACTGGAATCCCTGGCGGCCAGCCTCGCCGCCCGCCGCATGGGAATTGCCGAGCGCAAGCGTCTTGTGGAGGTGCACGAGGCAAGCCGCACCGCCGCCGAGGCCGGCGACATCGAAGCCTACGACAATCTCAATCGTGAACTGCATGAACTGATCTACGCCGGAAGCCGGAACGAACATCTGGAGCACCAGGCGAAGCTCATCCGCAGCCGCTTGCGTATCTATCGCCAGTATCCGTTCCAGCACACCGCGCGTCCTTTGAAGTCCTATACGGAGCACGACCTTTTCGTGAAAGCGATCCTGGAAGGGGATGGAGAGGCCGCGCGCCGGCACATGCACGACCACATGACCACGGGCGGAAGCATTTGGGTCGATATGGTGGTCTCCATGCCGCCAATCGGTGACAACGAGTAACGGCGCCGTTGCTCAAACAGCCAAATCTTCAATCGATTAAGAGCGCCCAACAGAACCATCTCTGGACGAAGCGCCAGAAGATGAGGCTGGCGGCGATGTGGAAGGCGGAGACGATATCGGCGCGCCGTTCGTAGCGGACGGCGAGGCGACGGAAGCGGGCGAACCAGGCCAACGTCTCCTCGCCCCCTTCCCCGCCTATGCGGGGACAAGCCTTGCCGGGACGGCGGCGCTGTCCACCGCCGCCCGTTCCCAGTTGATGGCGTTGGCGCAGCCAAGCCGATCCAGCAGCACACCGTGCAAGCGTTCCCAAATCCCGGCCCGGTGCCACTCGTGCAACCGTCGCCAGCAGGTCATCCCCGACCCGCAGCCCATATCCACGGGCAGCAGTTCCCAGGGAATGTCGGTGCGCAGCACGAACAGGATGCCGGTCAGCGTTGCGCGGCTGTCCAGCCGGGGACCCCGTCCTTCAGCTTGGGCGGGTCCGGCGGACGCCCTTCTTGCCGTATTGAGCCGCAGGCGCATGGCCGCCAGGAAGGCCAGCGCCAGCATGGACAATGTGGGGAGTATCCGGAATTTCGTGCTCGGCGGGGCGGATTTCAGTTTCAGGCGTTCATCGCCCTTGCGAACCGGTCGCCGAAGATAACGGCCATCTGC
>NZ_JAGINQ010000012.1 GCF_017876165.1 Azospirillum soli | reverse complement strand
CGTGAAACGCCTCAGCGCCGATGGTACTGCGTCTTAAGACGTGGGAGAGTAGGTCGCCGCCAGGTCGCCACGACGCGCACAACACAACACCAACAACCACACACAACGAACGCTCAACGCACCGTCACTTGCATGTCTTCCCAACAATCACCGAAACCGGCCGCTCCCAACAGGAGCGGACGGTTTCGCATTATTCGTGACTGTCTTTGTTGAAGCGTGCTTTTGGATTGGCGCGTTCACCCGCGACCGGCTGGCCGTGATTGCGGAAGCTCGCTGACGACGATGCGGTAATCGCTGGAAACATCACTGCGGTTCGATATGATTAAAAAGTCATATCCCTGTCCGCCGTGCTCCAAAGCCCAGAATGTCAGCCGATTCTCTGTCGCTCAGCGACGATGCAATTCCATCCGCCGGAGCCGCAGAGGACCCGGCCGTTGCGCCGTCCGTGCTGATCGTGGACGACGAGGAGGGCATCCGCAACTTCCTGTCGCGCAGCCTGGAACGGCGTGGCTGGCGCGTCGCCACCACGGGAAGCGCCGAGGAGGCCGCCCTTCATCTGGAGCGGCACTGCGTCGACCTGATCATCCTCGACATAGCCCTGCCGGGACAGTCTGGGCTCGACTGGCTGAAGGCGTTGCAGGCTGCGGGCTTCGGCGGCGACGTGATCCTGATCACCGCCTTCGCCGACATCGACACCGCCATCGAGGCGCTGCGCGCCGGGGCCGCCGACCTGATCCTGAAGCCCTTTCGCGTCGAGCAGATCGTCAGCGCCATCGGCCGCTGCATGGAGCGCACGCGCCTCCAGCGCGAGAACTTCCTCCTGCGCCGCCAGTTGGCCAAGCGGCGGGGCGCCACCGACGAGATCGTCGGCCGGTCGGCGGCCATCGCACGCCTGCGGGCGCTGATCGAGCGGGTCGCCCCGTCGCCGTCCACCGTGCTGATCGAAGGGGAATCCGGCGTCGGCAAGGAGCTGGTGGCGCGCGCCCTGCACACCCGCTCTCACCGCGCCGAGCGGCCCTTCGTGGCGCTGAACTGCGCCGCCGTGTCGGCCGATCTGGTGGAGGCGGAGCTGTTCGGCCATCTGCGCGGCGCCTTCACCGGGGCCAAGGAGGCGCGCAAGGGCCTGTTTTACTACGCCCACGGCGGCACGCTGTTCCTCGATGAGATCGGGGAACTGCCGCTGGCGCTGCAATCGAAGCTGCTGCGCGTCCTTGAGGAGCGCCGCATCCGCCCGGTCGGCGGGGAGCAGGAACTTCCCGTGGACGTCCGCGTGGTGGCCGCGACCAACCGGGACCTGAAGGCAGAGGTTTCCGCCGGCCGCTTCCGGGCGGATTTGTTCTACCGCCTTGCCGTCATGACCCTGCGGGTTCCGCCGTTGCGCGAGCGGGGCGACGATGTGGTGGAACTGGCGCAGCGCTTCATGGGGGTTCTGTCGCTGCGCCTTGGCGTGCCGCCGCTGAACATCGACCCGCCGCTTGAGGCGGCGCTGATCGCGCACCCCTGGCCGGGCAATGTGCGTGAACTGCGCAACCTCGTGGAGCGCGCGCTGCTGTTCGGGGAGTTTCCGCTGGAGGATCTGGGGCCGGCGGTGTCCGCCGCGCACGAGCGCGCGGGGGCGGCGGGCGGGCAGACGCTGGCCGAGGTCGAGAAGCGCCACATCCTGGCCGTGCTGGCCGACTGCGGCGGGAACCGCGCGCGGGCCGCCGCCCTGTTGGGCGTGTCGCGCAAGACGCTCGACCGGAAGTGGGCCGAATGGGGCGTCTAAGCCGCCTGCGCGCCGCGCTGGACGAGCGTCTGACGCCCTTCACCGGATCGGTCCGCCACAAGCTGCTGACCCTGGTTCTGGCGCCGTTGCTGCTGGGGGTGCCGGCGCTGCTGCTGATCGTCTGGTACTGGGGCACCCAGGGCTACAACCAGCTGCTGATCAACAAGGTCAGCGCCGACCTCGGCACCGCCCGGCAGGTGTTCGACCGGATGCAGACCACGGTTGGCGACGGGCTGACAGCGCTCGCCGCGTCGCACCGGCTGGCTCTGGCGCTGGAGCGGCCGGAGGACTCCGGGCTGACGGTGCTGCTGAGCGAGACGGCGCGGCGGCAGGGGTTCGACTTCCTGCTTCTGCTCGATCCGCAGGGGCGGGTGCGGGCGGGCGCCCGGTCGGCCGGCGCCGACCGTTCCGGCTGGGCGGTGGTGCGCTCGGCGCTGGATGGCAACGGCACCCATGGGCTGGACGTGCTCGCCCCGGAGCAGCTGGCCGCCATCGACCCGGCCCTGCCGCCCCGCGTCGTGATTCCGCTGGTGCCGACGCGCAACGCCGCCTCCACCGCGCGCGTCGTTGAGGATCGGGCGCTGACCATCCACGCCGCCGTGCCGATCGTCGGGCTGGGCGGGGAACTGCTCGGCGTGCTGGAGGGCGGCGTGCTGCTCAACGGCAGCCAGGCCATCGTGGACCGCATCAACACCGTCGTCTATCAGGAGGCGTCGCTGCCGCTGGGCAGCCAGGGCACCGCCACCCTGTTCCTGGACGACACCCGCATCGCCACCAACGTCCGCCTGTTCGAAGGGGAACGGGCGCTCGGCACGCGGGCGTCGGCGGCGGTGTACCGCCGGGTGATGGACGAGGGGCGGGTGTGGCTGGGCTCCGCCTTCGTCGTGGACGACATCTATGTTTCCGGCTACGAGCCGCTGCTCGACACCGAGGGGCGGCGCATCGGGATGCTCTACGTCGGCTTCCTGGAGGCGCCCTTGCAGGAGGCGCTTTACCGCGCGATGGCCGGTTTGTTCCTGGCCTTCCTGGTGGTCTCGGGGTTGGGGACGCTGGCCGATCTGCGCTTCGCCCAGTCCATCTTCCGGCCGCTGGAGCGGATGAACCGCGTGATCGCCACCATCGAGGCGGGCGACGAAACGGCGCGCGCCGGGCCGATCCTGAGCCGCGACGAGCTGGGGCGGCTGTCGCGGGCCTTCGACCAGCTTCTGGACTCCCTGGCGGCCCGCCGGCTGGAACTGCAACGCTCCGCCGAAGACCTCGATCGCAAGGTCGCCGAGCGCACGGCGGAGCTGGAATGCGCCAACGCCACGCTCCAGCAGGCCAGCCGCCAGCTGGTGATGAGCGAGAAGCTGGCCGCCATCGGCCAGCTGACAGCCGGGGTCGCCCACGAGATCAACAACCCCGTCGCGGTGATCCAGGGCAATCTGGACCTGCTGCGCGAGGTGCTGGGCGACGCCGCCGATCCGGTGCGGGATGAAATCCGCCTGATCGACGAGCAGACCCGACGCATCCAGACCATCATCGCCAAGCTGCTTCAGTTCGCCCGTCCGGGCGACTTCGCCGGGCAGGCGGAGCCCATCGACCTCAACGCGGTGGTCTTCGACTGCCTGCTGCTGACCCGGCACACCATGGGCCGCCGCCGCATCACGGTGGAGACCGACCTCGCGTCGAAGGTTCTGGTGGAGATCAGCCGGGGCGAGTTGCAGCAGGTGCTGATCAACCTGATGGTCAACGCCGTCCAGGCGATGCCGGACGGCGGGACGCTGACCATGGAGACGCGCGACACGCTGTTCCCGGAGGATGACGAGGAGGGCGTTGTCCTGTCGGTGCACGACACCGGCCACGGGATCGCGGCCGACCACCTCCGCCGCGTCTTCGATCCCTTCTTCACTACGAAGAAGTCGGAGGGGACGGGCCTGGGCCTGTCGATCAGCTTCGCCATCGTCCAGCGCCAGGGCGGGCACATCACCGTGGAAAGCCAGCCCGGCGTCCGCACCACCTTCACCGTGGCGCTGCGCCGGAAGGCCCGCTTCGCCGACCCGCCCGGCGAAGCGGCACCGCCCTCCGCCCTGTTCGGCTGACCGGAACCCCTTATCCCGGCTGGGCGAGGAAGGGATTGCCGCCGATCCGCTGGAATCCCTCCTCGCCGACCAGGATGTCGAGCGCGAAGGACGCGAGGTCGTCCGCCACCGGGTCCAGGTCGGGCGCCTTTTCCGCCAGGAACAGCTTCAGATAGCTGTTGCAGGAATCGCAGGTTTCGGCGCGCGCCGGATCGGCCGGGCCGCAGCCCGAACCATCCCCCGCCTCGATGAGCCGCAGGTCGATCCGGTTGCCCTCGCCGCAGACCACGCAGGCGCTGCGGACATGGTGCCACGCCGTGTGGCAGAGGCCGCAGTGCAGGTAGCGCAGCCCGCTGACCTCCGGCCCGGTGTGGATCACGCCGGCGACCGGTTCGCCCCCGCACACCGGGCAGCGGTTGGCCACCGCCGACGCGGCGACCTCATCGGCCGTCAGCCCACCGGCGTGGCGGGTCCAGGCGACCTGCAGGGCGGCGACGATGAAGGGCGCGCCGCCGATGTCCTCCGCCTGGGCTTCTCCGGCCATGAGCCGCGCGGCGGACGCGTTCAGCGCCTCGGCATCCTCCCACGGCAAGGCGTCCAGCGCGCTTTCCGCCGTCGCCGGGAGCGTGCCGCGCAGATGGTTCCGCAGATCCTTGAGGTCGAGAATCCAGCGCGCTTCCGGCACCGCCGGACCCTCCACGGGGACCGAGGCCAGCGCGTGCTGGACATCGCTCACCTGCGCCATGAAGGCCAGCCACGAGGACAGCCGATGGCCGGGGGCGAGACGCCGCAGACGCTCGGCGCGGCGCTGGAACAGAACGGCCGCGTTCGGCAGGCGCACGGGCACCGGTGACCGGCCGGGCTCCAGGCCGGCGGCGTCCATCGCTTCGGCCATCGCCGCGCTGATCGTTGCGGAGCTGTTGGCGGCGGGAGCGTGGTGGTGGTGCATGGGAAGCCGTCTCTCGTGAGGTTGCGCCCGCCGCTCTCTGCAAAATCCGTACAAGCCCACCGGCCACGTGATCGCATTCGGTGTCCGGGCTCTTTCTCGTCGGGGAACCACCGTGCCCCGCCCGCCATCCCCGCGCAGGCGGGGATCCAGAAGCTCCGCGCTTAAGGGCTTGTCCGAACTGGATTCCCGCCGTCGCGGGAATGACGGCGGAGAGGGGGTGCGGAACTTGGTTCAGCCCTCCGTGCACCGGCGTCAGCGCCCACACAACCGTCGCGGGATTGACGTGCCGGTTGGACATTCTGTCCATCCGCCTCGGACAGAATGTCCGCAATTCTTACGAGGTAACTCTGAAAAGCCCCTAGGAAACAAAGGTCTTCCCCCGCTGGCACGGAACATGCCTTGGGCGCGGTCAGGACACCGCTCACCGGGAGGAACCATGCAGGTCAGTCGGCGGCAATTCATGAAGGTAACGGCTGGGGGGATCGCTGCCTCCAGCGTTGCGGCGCTGGGCTTCCTGCCGGCGACCGCGCTGGCGGAGGTGCGCCAGTTCAAGCTGGCCCGCGCCAAGGAAATCCGCAACACCTGCCCCTACTGCTCGGTCGGCTGCGGTCTGCTGATGTACAGCCTGGGCGACGGCGCCAAGAACGCCAAGGCGGAGATCGTCCACATCGAGGGCGACCCCGACCATCCGGTCAGCCGGGGCTCGCTCTGCCCGAAGGGCGCCGGGCTGCTGGACTTCGTCCACAGCCCCAACCGTCTCAAGTACCCGGAGGTGCGCGAGGCCGGCAGCAGCGAATGGAAGCGCATCTCGTGGCATGAGGCGGTCGAGCGCATCGCCCGCCACATGAAGGGCGACCGCGACGCCAACATCGTCGTCAAGAACGACCAGGGCGTGACGGTGAACCGCTGGGTGTCCACGGCGATGCTGACCGCGTCCGCCTCGTCGAACGAAACGGGCATCCTGACGCAGAAGTTCATGCGTTCGCTCGGCATCGTCGGCACCGACGCGCAGGCCCGCGTCTGCCACGGCCCGACCGTGTCGGCGCTGGCCGCGACCTTCGGGCGCGGCGCCATGACCAACACCTGGGTGGACATCTCCAACGCCGACTTCATCCTGGTCATGGGCGGCAACCCGGCCGAGGCGCACCCGGTCGGCTTCAAATGGGCCATTGAGGCGAAGAAGAAGGGCGCCCGGATCGTCGTGGTCGATCCGCGCTTCAACCGCTCGGCCGCCGTCGCCGACGAATACGTCCCAATCCGCGCCGGGTCCGACATCGTGTTCCTGGGCGGCATCATCAACTGGCTGATCGCCAACGACAAGATCCAGTGGGAGTATGTGAAGGCGTTCACCAACGCCTCCTACATCGTCGACGAGGGCTTCGGGTTTGAGGACGGCCTGTTCTCCGGCTTCGATCCGGCCAAGGGGCAGTACGACAAGAAGAGCTGGAACTACGCGTTCGACGAGGCCGGCAACGCCAGGACCGACCCGACGCTCCAGCATCCGCGCTGCGTGTGGAACCTGATGAAGGCCCATTACGCGCGCTACACGCCCGACGTCGTCGCCGACCTGACCGGCAGCCCGAAGGACGGCTTCCTGACGGTCTGCCGTTACCTGGGCGAGACGTCGGCCCGCGACCGGGTCGGCACGATCCTCTACGCGCTGGGCTGGACGCAGCACACGGTCGGCGCCCAGAACATCCGCACCATGGCGATGATCCAGCTTCTGCTGGGCAACATCGGCATGCCCGGCGGCGGCGTGAACGCGTTGCGCGGCCATTCCAACATCCAGGGCCTGTCCGACCTGGGCCTGCTGTCGACCAGCCTGCCCGGCTACCTGACGCTGCCGAACGAAAAGGCGCACCCGACCTTCGCCGACTACGTCGCCAGGACGACGCCCAAGGCGCAGCAGCCCGGCCAGCTGAATTTCTGGAGCAACACGCCGAAATTCTTCGTCAGCCTGCTGAAGTGGTTCTGGGGCGACGCCGCCACCAGGGACAACGACTGGGGCTACGACTGGCTCCCGAAGTGGGACAAGATGTACGACGTGCTCCAGGTCATGGACCTGATGCACAACGGCAAGGTCAACGGCCTGATCGTCCAGGGCTTCAACCCGCTGACCTCCTTCCCCGACGCGCGGAAGACCGCCGCCTGCTTCTCCAAGCTGAAATACATGGTGGTGATCGACCCGATTGCGACGGAGACGGCGTCCTTCTGGCGCAACCACGGCGAAATCAACGACGTCGACACCGCCGGCATCAAGACCGAGGTGTTCCGCCTGCCCTCCACCTGCTTCGCGGAGGAGGACGGGGCCATCGTCAACTCGGCGCGCTGGCTGCAATGGCACTACAAGGGCGCCAACCCGCCGGGCGAGGCCAAGACCGACCAGGAGATCATCGCCGAGCTGTTCCTGGCCCTGCGCGCCCTTTACCAGACGGAAGGCGGCAAGGCGCCGGAGCCGGTCCTGAACCTGTCCTGGCCTTACAAGAACCCGCATGAGCCGACGCCGGAGGAACTGGCGAAGGAGCTGAACGGCCGCGCGCTGGCCGACATTCCCGACCCGAAGGACCCGACCAAGTTCCTGTCCCGCAAGGGCGAGCAGCTGCCGGGCTTCGCGCTGCTCCAGGACGACGGCTCCACCATGTCCGCCTGCTGGATCTTCGCCGGCTGCTGGACGCAGGCCGGCAACCAGATGGCGCGTCGCGACAACTCCGACTCCGGCCTCGGCAACACGCCGGGCTGGGCCTGGGCGTGGCCGGCCAACCGCCGCATCATCTACAACCGCGCCTCCTGCGACCCGGCGGGCAAGCCCTGGGATCCGAAGCGCGCGCTGATCGCCTGGAACGGCGAGCGGTGGGCGGGCGCCGACGTGCCCGACTTCAAGATCGACGCGGCACCGAGCAGCGGCATGAACCCCTTCATCATGAACCCGGAGGGCGTCGGCCGCCTGTTCGCCACCGACAAGCTGGTGGACGGCCCATTCCCGGAGCATTACGAGCCGATGGAAAGCCCGCTGGGCACCAACCCGCTGCACCCGAAGGTGATCACCAGCCCGGCGGTGCGCATCTTCCCTGCCGACAAGGCGCGCCTGGGCACGCACGACCAGTTCCCCTACGTCGGCACGACCTACCGTTTGACCGAGCATTTCCAGTTCTGGACCAAGAGCGTGGCGCTGAACGCCATCGCCCAGCCTGAGCAGTTCGTGGAGATCGGCGAGACGCTGGCCGTCGAGAAGGGCATCCGCACCGGCGACACGGTCAAGGTCAGCTCCAAGCGCGGCTTCATCAAGGCCAAGGCGGTCGTCACCAAGCGCGTCAAGGCGCTGAAAGTGAACGGTAAGACCGTGCACCAGATCGGCATTCCCCTGCACTGGGGGTGGGAGACGGTGGCGCGCAAGGGCTACCTGTCCAACACCCTGCCGCCGGCCGTCGGCGACTGCAACACCCAGACGCCGGAATACAAGGCGTTCCTCGTGAACGTCGAAAAGATCGTGGGAGCGTGACGCCATGACCGTGCCATCCCTGGACATCCAGCGCCGCTCGGCCAGCCCGACCGCGTCGCCGGAGGCCCGCAACCCCGCCGAGATCGCCCAGCTGATCGACGTGTCGGTCTGCATCGGCTGCAAGGCTTGTCAGGTCGCCTGCTCCGAATGGAACGAGCTGCGCGCCGACGTCGGCACCTGCGTCGGCGTCTACGACAACCCGACCGACCTGTCGTCGCAGGCCTGGACCGTCATGCGCTTCGCCGAGGTGGAGGAGAACGGCAAGCTGGAGTGGCTGATCCGCAAGGATGGCTGCATGCATTGCGCCGATCCCGGCTGCCTCAAGGCCTGCCCGTCGCCGGGGGCCATCGTTCAGCACAAGAACGGCATCGTCGACTACAACCAGGAGA
The DNA here is from genome assembly GCF_017876165.1 of Azospirillum soli. Taxonomy (GTDB): domain Bacteria; phylum Pseudomonadota; class Alphaproteobacteria; order Azospirillales; family Azospirillaceae; genus Azospirillum; species Azospirillum soli. Next base: position 202,759 of record NZ_JAGINQ010000012.1, on the reverse strand, counting down.
ACTGCATCGGCTGCGGCTACTGCGTCTCCGGCTGCCCGTTCAACGTGCCGCGCCTCAGCCCCACGGACGGCAAGGCGTACAAGTGCAACATGTGCTCCGACCGCGTGGCGGTGGGGCTGGAGCCGGCCTGCGTCAAGACCTGCCCGACCGGCGCCATCCAGTTCGGCTCCAAGGAGGACATGAAGGAGGTGGCGGCCACCCGCATCGCCGACCTTCAGAGCCGCGGCTACACGAACGCCGGCCTCTACGACCCGCCGGGCGTCGGCGGCACGCACACGATGTACGTGCTGCACCACGCCGACAAGCCCGAGCAGTATTCCGGCCTGCCGAACGACCCGTCGATCAGCATGGCGGTCGGCCTGTGGAAGGGCGCCCTGAAGCCTTTCGCGACGGTCGGCCTCGCCGCCGCCGGCCTGTTCGGCTTCTTCCATTACATCACCGTCGGTCCCAACCGGGCCGATGACGAGTCCCACGAGGACGCCCGCGAGGAGGACCGGTCATGAAGGAAAAACTGCCCCAGGAAAAGTTGATTCGGCGTTACAGCGCGGCCGAACGGATCAACCACTGGGTCGTCGCGGTCTGCTTCGTGCTGCTGGCGATTTCCGGGCTGGCCTTCTTCTACCCGGCCTTCTTCTGGCTGACCGGCGTGTTCGGTACGCCGGAGCTGGCGCGCATCGTCCATCCCTTCGTCGGCGTGGTCATGTTCGTCGCCTTCGCCCGCCAGTTCTTCCGCTACTGGCACCACAACCTGCTGAACCGCGAGGACGTCAAGTGGATGGTCGCGGTGAAGGAGGTCATGAAGGGCAACGAGGTCGGCGACATCGGCCGCTACAACGGCGGCCAGAAGGCTATGTTCTGGGTGATGGTGCTGTGCATGGCGGCCCTGCTGGGCTCGGGCATCATCGCATGGCGGCCCTACTTCGCCGCGTCCTTCCCGATCCCGGTGATCCGCATTGCCCTGCTGGTCCACGCGACGAGCGCGGTGGTGCTGATCGCCTCGATCATCGTCCACGTCTACGCGGCGCTGTGGGTCCAGGGCACGATCCGCGCCATGGTCGAGGGTGTCGTCACCCACGCCTGGGCGAAGAAGCACCACCCGCGCTGGTACCGCGAGACGACCGGCAAAAAGGCCTGAACCTATTAACCGCCGCGCCGGCCCCGTCCGACCGGGCCGGCGCGGCGAAGGAGACCGACATGCCGCTCGACATGCTGACCAGCCCCTCGGACGGGACCGCCTTCCCGACCGTCCACCGCACCGCCGTCCTGCGCCTGGAGCAGGGGCGGGCGGAAGCCTGCGACGACCATGTGATCGAGGAGGTCCCGGTCGCGCTGGTCTACAACCGCATCTCCCACGCCGTGATGCTGGCCTCGCCCGAGAACCTGGAGGATCTGGGGCTGGGCTTCAGCCTGTCGGAAGGCATCCTGGCCGGTCCGGGCGAGCTGTTCGACATCGCCGTCAGGGAAGGCTGCGACGGGCTGGAGGTCCACATGGACATCCCGCTGGAACGCTTCATGGCCCTGAAAGACCGCCGCCGCAGCATGACCGCCCGCACCGGCTGCGGCATGTGCGGGGTGGAGAAGCTGGAAGCGGTGGCGCGGGTCAAGGGCACGGTGACGCGCGGCGCCCCCGTGCCGGCCGCCGCCGTGTCCCGCGCGCTCGCCGACTTCGCCGAGCATCAGCGTTTGCACCAATTGACAGGCGCCGTTCACGGCGTCGCCTGGGTCGATCGGATGGGCACGATCCAGGCGATCCGCGAGGACGTGGGCCGGCACAACGCGCTCGACAAGCTGGTCGGCTGGCTCGCCCGCACGGGCACCGACGCTACCAACGGATTCGTCCTGACCTCCAGTCGCGCCAGCTTCGAAATGGTGCAAAAGGCGGCGGCGGTCGGCATCGGATGCCTCGTGGCCATCTCGGCCCCGACCGCGCTCGCGGTGCGGTTGGCCGAGGGGTGCGGCCTGACCCTGGCCGGCTTCGCGCGCGGCCAGCGCCTTGTCGTCTACAGCCACCCCGGCCATCTGGTCGCGTAACCGCCGGCGAGCGCCGCGGTTCAGCGGAACAGCATCACGCCGTCACCGCGCGCGCGGGCGGCCAGCGTCATGCCGGCGTCGCGGGCGAGGGTCAGCGCGAGGCCGGTCGGGGCGGAGATGGTCGCCAGCAGGGGGATGCCGACCGCCGCCGCCTTCTGCACCAGCTCGAAGCTGCACCGGCTGCTCAGCACGGCGAAGCCGGCCGACACGTCATGCCCCGCCGAGGCGAGCGCGCCGGCCAGCTTGTCCAGCGCGTTGTGCCGGCCGACGTCCTCGCGGGCCATCAGGATGCGGCCCGTGGGATCGCACCACGCCGCCGCGTGCAGCGAGCGGTTGGCGCGGTTCATCGGCTGGTGATCGGCCAGCCGCGCGAAGGCGGCGGCCACCGCCCCGGCGTCCGGCGTGAAGGAGGCGCGGACCGGCCGCATCTCCCGCACCACGTTGGCGAGGCTGTCCACCCCGCACAGCCCGCAGCCGCTGCGCCCCTCCAGCGTCCGGCTGCGCAGGGAGCCCCGGAGCAGGCGCAGCGGGTCGGCGCCGATGGACAGCACGATGCCGTCCGCCGCATGCCGGACGCGGATGCTGTCGATGTCATCCGCCGCGCCCAGGATGCCCTCGCACAGGCTGAAGCCCAGGGCGAAGTCCTCCAGGTCCGCCGGGGTGGCCATCATCACGGCGTGGGCGCGGCCGTTGTACTCGAAGGCCACCGGCACCTCCTCCGCCACCAGCCATGTGACGTCGGATTGATTGGCGACGGCCGGGAAGCTGGTGCCCTCGGCGGGGCGCGAGTGGGCGAGGGGGAGCATGACGAGACCTCCCTCATTCCGCCGCCGCGGCGTCGATGACCGCCGCGTGCCGGCGCTGCCAGTCGGCGGGCTGGTTGCTGCGCGTCACCTGAACGGCGGTCACCTTGTATTCCGGGCATTGCGTGGCCCAGTCGGCGTTCTCCGTGGTCACCACGTTGGCGCCGGTCACCGGATGGTGGAAGGTGGTGTAGACCACCCCCTGCGGCACGCGGTCGGAGATTTGCGCCCGCAGCGTAGTGGCGCCGACGCGGCTCGCCAGCGAGATGAGGTCGCCGTCGCGGATGCCGCGCTGTTCGGCGTCGTGGGCGTGGATTTCCAGCCGATCCTCCGGGTGCCACGCGACGTTGGCGGTGCGCCGCGTCTGGGCGCCGACGTTGTAATGACTGAGGATACGCCCCGTGGTCAGGATCAGCGGGTAGAAGCGGGACGCCTGCTCCGGCGTCGGCACATATTCGGTCACCACGAACTGGCCCTTGCCGCGCATGAAGCCGTCCGCGTGCATGATCGGCGTGCCCTCCGGAGCGGCCTCGTTGCACGGCCATTGCACGCTGCCCACCCGGTCGAGCTTGGCGAAGCTGACGCCCTGGAAGGTAGGGGTCAGCGCCGCGATCTCGTCCATGATCTCCGACGCGCTGTCGTAATGCATGGGATAACCCATGGCGCTCGCCAGCTCGCAGGGGATCTGCCATTCGTGCTTGCCGGTCTTCGGCGGCATGGCGGGGCGAACGCGGTTGATGCGCCGCTCGGCGTTGGTGAAGGTGCCGTCCTTCTCCAGGAAGGAGGTGCCGGGCAGGAAGACGTGGGCGAAGGCCGCCGTCTCGTTCAGGAACAGGTCCTGCACGATTACGCATTCCATCGCCTGCAAGGCGGCGTGGACGTGCTGGGTGTTGGGGTCGGACTGGGCGATGTCCTCGCCCTGGACGTACAGGCCCTTGAAAGCGCCGTGCACCGCCTCGTCGAACATGTTGGGGATGCGCAGGCCGGGCACGGGATCGAGGGTGGCGTTCCACACCGCCTCGAACTGGTGGCGCACCGTGTCGTCGGCCACGTCGCGGTAGCCGGTCAGTTCGTGCGGGAAGGAGCCCATGTCGCAGGAGCCCTGGACGTTGTTCTGCCCGCGCAGGGGATTCACCCCGACGCCCGGCCGCCCGATGTTGCCGGTCGCCATGGCGAGGTTGGCCATCGCCATCACGCTGGTCGAGCCCTGGCTGTGCTCCGTCACGCCCAGGCCGTAGTAGATCGCCGCGTTCCCGCCGGTGGCGTAGAGGCGGGCGACGGCGCGCAGATCCTCGGCCGGAACGCCGGATGGCTCGGCGATGGCTTCCGGGCTGTTGCGCGGTTCGGCGACGAACGCGGCCCATTGGGCGAATTCGGCCGGGTCGCACCGTTCGGCGACGAAGGCGTCGTTGACCAGCCCTTCGGTGACGATGACGTGCGCCAGCGCGTTCAGCACGGCCACATTGGTGCCGGGGCGGAGCTGGAGGTGGTGTGCTGCCTCCACATGCGGGCTGCGCACGAGGTCGATGCGGCGCGGATCGACGACGATCAGCTTGGCGCCCTGGCGGATGCGCTTCTTCATGCGCGAACCGAACACCGGGTGCCCGTCGGTCGGGTTGGCGCCGATCACCAGGATGATGTCGGCCTGATCGACGCTTCGGAAGTCCTGCGTGCCGGCCGAGGTGCCGAACGCCTGCTTCAGGCCGTAGCCGGTGGGGGAGTGGCAGACGCGGGCGCAGGTGTCCACGTTGTTGTTGCCGAAGGCGGCGCGGATCATCTTCTGAACGACGTAAACTTCCTCATTCGTCGTGCGCGAGGAGGTGATGCCGCCGATGGAGCCGCGCCCGTGCTTCTCCTGCACCGCCTTCAGCCGTTGGGCGGCGTAGGCGATGGCCTCGTCCCACGACACCACGCGCCACGGGTCGGACGTGATTTTGCGGATCATCGGCTGGGTGCGGCGGTCCTGGTGCGTGGCGTAGCCCCAGGCGAAGCGGCCCTTGACGCAGGAATGCCCTTCGTTGGCGCCGCCGTCCTTCCACGGCGTCATGCGCACCACGGTCGTCCCCTGCATCTCCGCCTTGAAGGAGCAGCCCACCCCGCAATAGGCGCAGGTGGTGACGACGCTGTGTTCCGACTGGCCATTCTGGATGATGGACTTCTCGGTCAGCGTTGCGGTGGGGCAGGCCTGCACGCAGGCGCCGCAGGACACGCATTCGGAGTCCATGAAGCTTTCCAGGGCGCCCGGCGACACCTTGCTGTCGAAGCCGCGCCCGTCGATGGTCAGCGCGAAGGTCCCCTGCACCTCGCCGCAGGCGCGCACGCAGCGGGAGCAGACGATGCATTTCGACGGGTCGAAGGTGAAGTAGGGGTTGCTCTCGTCCTTCGCCGCCGCCCGGTGGTTCTCGCCCTCGTAGCCGTAGCGCACCTGCCGCAGGCCGACCGCACCGGCCATGTCCTGCAATTCGCAATCGCCGTTGGTCGGGCAGGTCAGGCAATCCAGCGGGTGGTCGGAGATGTAAAGCTCCATGACGCCGCGCCGCAGCCGGGCCAGCCGGTCAGTCTGCGTCCAGACCGCCATGCCCGGCGTCACCGGCGTGGTGCAGGAGGCCGGCGTGCCGCGCCGTCCCTCGATCTCCACCATGCACAGGCGGCAGGAACCGTAAGCTTCCAGATGGTCGGTGGCGCACAGCTTCGGCACGGAGATCCCGGCCTCCGCCGCCGCGCGCATCACGGAGGTGCCCTCCGGCACGGTGATGCGGCGCCCGTCGATGGTGAGCGTCACCAGGGTCGCGGACTGGCGCGCCGGGGTGCCGTAGTCGATGTCGTTCTGCGACATGGTTGTCGTCCTTTCCGGTCGCTCAGCCGTCACTCGGCCGCGATGGCGGCGGGGCCGCGCAGGAAGTCCTCGGGGAAATGCTTCAGCGCGCTGCGCACCGGGATCGGCGTCATGCCGCCCATGGCGCAGAGCGAACCGTCCGTCATCACCTCGCACAGGTCCTGAAGCAGGGTGAGGTTCTCCTCCACCCGTTGCCCGGCGAGGATGCGGTCCATCACCTCCACCCCGCGCACGGCGCCGATGCGGCAGGGGGTGCATTTGCCGCAGGATTCGGCGGCGCAGAACTCCATGGCGAAGCGGGCCTGCCGGGCCATGTCCACGCTGTCGTCGAAGACGACGATGCCGCCGTGTCCGACCATCGCCTCGGCCGCCGCGAAGGCCTCGTAATCCTTGGGCAGGTCGAACAGGGCGGGCGGCAGGTAGGCGCCGAGCGGTCCGCCCGCCTGCACCGCCCGGATCGGCCGCCCGGTCAGCGTGCCGCCGCCGAAGTCGTACAGCAGCTCGTGCAGCGTCACGCCGAAGGCCTTCTCCACGATGCCGCCGTGCCGGATGTTGCCGGCGAGCTGGAAGGCCAGCGTGCCGCGCGACCGGCCGACGCCGAAGTCGCGGTAATAGGCCGCCCCCTTGTCGAGGATCACCGGCACGGAGGTCAGCGACAGCACGTTGTTGACGATGGTCGGCTTGCCGAACAGCCCCTCCAGCGCCGGCAGCGGCGGCTTGGCGCGGACGGTGCCGCGCTTGCCCTCCAGGCTTTCCAGCATGGAGGTCTCCTCGCCGCAGATGTAGGCGCCGGCCCCGACGCGGACCTCCAGATGGAAGCTGTGGTCGGTGCCGTGGATCTCGTCGCCCAGCCAACGCTCGTCGTAGGCCAGCCGGATCGCCTCGCGCATGGTGGCGACGGCGTGCGGGTATTCGGAACGGATGTAGATGTAGCCCTGCCGGGCGCCGACCGCGAAGGCGGCGATGGTCATGCCCTCGATCAGGCAGAAGGGGTCGCCCTCCATGATCATGCGGTCGGCGAAGGTGCCGCTGTCGCCCTCGTCGGCGTTGCAGCAGATGAACTTTTCGTCCGCCTTGGCGTCCAGCACCGTCTTCCACTTGATGCCCGTGGGGAAGCCGGCGCCGCCGCGCCCGCGCAGGCCGGAGTCCGTGACCTCATTGACTATCTCCGCCGGCGTCATGGCGAGCGCCCGTTCCAGCCCCCGGAAGCCGCCGTGCAGGCGGTAGTCCTCGACCGACAGCGGGTCGATGATGCCGCAGCGCGCGAAGGTCAGCCGCTCCTGCTTCGCGAAGTAGGGGATTGCTTCGGTCGGACCGTGGCACAGCGGGTGGTTACCACCGTCCACGAAGCCGGCGTCGAACAGGCCGGGCACGTCGTCGGCGGACACCGGCCCGTAGGCGACGCGGCCCTCCGGCGTTTCCACCTCGACCAGCGGTTCCAGCCAGAGCATGCCGCGCGAGCCGTTGCGGACGATGCGCAGGAGCAGGCCGCGCTTGGTGGCCTCCGCGCGGATGGCCGCCGCCACGGCGTCGGCGCCGACCGACAGGGCCGCCGCGTCGCGTGGCACGAAGACGGTGTGAAGCGACTGGCTCATCGCACGGCCCCGGTCGCCAGGATGGCGTCGAAGCGCCGGGCGTCCACGCGGCCGTGCAGGGTCTCGTCCACCATCACCGCCGGGGCAAGCGCGCAGTTGCCCAGGCAGAAGACCGGCTCCAGCGTGAAGGCGTCGTCGGCCGTGGTCTCGTGGAAATCCACCTTCAGCCGGCGGCGGATGTGGTCGATCAGTCCGTCGGCGTTCATCGACTGGCAGGCTTCCGCCCGGCAGACCTTGATGGTGTGGCGGCCCGGCCGGCTGCGGCGGAATTCGTGGTAGAAGGACACCACCCCATGCACGTCGGCGCGGGACAGGTTAAGTTCGTGGGCGAGGAGGGGAATGGCCTCCTCGTCGATGCAGCCGAATTCCTCTTGCAGGGCGTGCAGGATCGGCAACAGGTTGCCGCGCAGATGCCGGTGGGCATCGACGATCGATGCGGCGCGTTCCGCGCTCCACGGAGATCGAGCGTTCACGGTCCCTCCCCACGGCCGCTGACGCGGCCATTGTTTGGATTGCGCCCGCTTTGTTCGTCGGGCGTGCAATCAGAGTGACCGACGACGGGAGGGGCCGGCAAATTTCATTTTCTGATGGCGTGATAGCCTTTCCCTATCGCGTCCAGGGCGCGAGCGCCTCCTCCGTCGCGGCGCGGATGCGGGCGGCCAGCGCGTCCTCCGCCGCGACGGCGGCCAGCGCCGAGGCGAGCGGGGCCGGCGGGTCGCGGTCGGCGAAGACCAGCCCCACGGCGTAGGTCAGGTCCGGCTCGACCAGCGGCAGCGCCACCAGATCGGGCTGCGGCGCCATCATGGTCAGAAGCTGCCCCGGCACGACGCTGGCGCAGGGGCCGTTGCGCGCCAGCGTGTAGAGCGTCGCCACCGAGTTGGTCTCCATCACCGGCGTCACGCTGCGCCCGGCCATGCGGAAGGCGGCGTCGGCGATTCGGCGGTTCTGCATGTCGGGGGTGAGCAGGCAGAGCGGGACATCCGCCGCCATGGCCCAGGGGAGGGCGGTCGCCCCCTCCGGGACCTGCGCGCGGCGCGCCAGCAGGAAGTAACGCTCCGAATAGAGCGGCACGGTGCGCACGTTGCTCAGCGGCTCGTTGTCCAGATAGGTTACCGCCGCGTCCAGTTCGAAGGCGTCGAGGTCGCGCTGGATCTCCCGCGAACTGAGCGAGGTGATGCAGGAACGGATCTGCGGGTAGCGCCCCGCGAAGCGGGCCAGCAGATGCGGCACCGCCGGCAGCGCCGTCGGGATCGCCCCGATGCGCAGATGGCCGGACAGCCCCTGCGCCAGCGCCGCCAGCTCCTGGTGCAGGCCGTCGCGCTCGGCGATGATGCGCCGGGCGTATTCCAGAACCTTCAGCCCTTCCGGCGTGAAGCCGGCGAACTTCTGGCCGCGCTCCACGATGGGAACGCGCAGATCCTCCTCAAGCTGGCGGATGGCGTTGGACAGGGTGGGCTGGGAGACGTGGCAGGCTTCCGCCGCTCGCCCGAAATGCCCCTCGCGGGCCAGCGCCAGCAGATAGACGAAGCGGCGGAACATCGGCGCCTCAGCCTCCGGGGGACTGGAAGCCGTGGCGCTGGAGAATGGCTTGCCCCTCCGGCGCCAGCACGAAGGCGATGAAGGCTTGGCCGCGCGCCGCGTCCCCCCGCACGACCGTCGCGATGCCGTATTCGGCGCCGACCAACAAGGCGTCGGGCACGGCGACGATCTTCAGGGCGGGCAGTTCCCGCACCGCCAGCCGCGCGTTGGTGCAGTAGGTCAGGAACAGGTCGGCGCTGTCGCGCTCCATCAGCCACGCGTAGGTGTTGCGCCCCTCCGGCGGCTGCGTGCTCTGCGGCCCGCCGGCCAGCTTCAGCGCCTTGGCGTCGAGCGCCGCCGCGCTGCCCGGCCGCAGGGTTTCGGCCTTGCCGAACAGTTCCCAGGTGTAGTCGCCGGCCGGGTCGCTCTTCGGCGTCGAGGTGCCGAGGCGCACCGCCGGATCCAGCATGCGGTCGAGCAGCGTGTCGGGGCTGACCGCCAGCCCCGGCTTGGCCAGCGCGCAGAGCGTGTTGCGCGCGAAGGCCCGCACCGGCCCGGTGACGCCGGCCTTTTGCAGCGCCTGCGGGTGTTCCATGTTGGCCGAGGCGAACACGTCCGCCGTCTCGCCCTTCTCCAGCCGTTCCTTCAGCAGGCCCGAGGCGCCGAAGGTGCCGGTCATCGGCGTGCCCTGCGCCGCCTCGAAGGCCGTGCCGATCTCGGTCATGACCGCCTTCAGGCTGCCCGCCGCGTAGACCTTCACCGGATCCGCGCCTGCGGGCGCGGCCATGCCCGCCGTCAACACCGCCACCGTTGCCAGCATCGAGCGGCGAAACCAACCCACCATAAGGTATCCTCCCCTTCGTTATGATCGTTTTATCATAACCGAGAAGGCGCCCCTGTCACGATGGTTGTCGCGATGGTTGTCACGGTGCGACCGGTCTACGAACGCGAAGCCGCGGTTCCGTTGAGAAACAATTTGACCGCCTGCCGCACGTAGCGGTCCAACTCCTCGTCGGTGATGCGGCGCTCCGGAAGGATCAGCCGATTGATGAGAAGGTCGCCGGTCACCATGCCGATGAAGGCCCTGGCCGCCGCGTCCGGGTCCTCGATGCGCAAGGCGCCGGCCTCGCCAAGCCGCTTCAGATACTCGGCGACGCGCGCCACGGCGGTTTCCGGGCCTATCCGGATGAAGGATTCGGCGATGTCCGAGATCCGCCCGCCTTCCGCCACGAGCACGCGAACGATGGACATCGCCCGTTCGTCGTGAAGCGAGTGAACGAAAAGAAGCGCGAACTTGGTCAGGGCCTCCTCCGGCGATGCCAGTTCATCCGCCTGGGCGGCGGAAATGCCGTCGAGGGTCCGGGTGCAGTTCTCCTCCAACATGGCCCGGAACAGGCCTTCCTTGTCGCCGAAATGCTCGTAAAGCGTGGCGCGCGACCCGCCGGACCGGTTGATGATGTCGGTCAGCGTCGTCTTCTCGAAACCTTTTTCGATGAACAGATGCTCGGCGGCTTCCAGAATCGCCTGGCGCCGGGCCCATCCGCGCGGGCCAACGGTGGACAACTCCTTTTCGGCATCTTTCTTCATCGCGATTTCCTTGTGCGACCGCACGCACGGGCCATTGCAGAACACCGTGAGTAGAAGATTCCGGCCGCGCTCTCCACAGCTTTCCCACCTTAACGCGACAAGAGGATTGGAAATTCCGCTCCGGCGAGCACAGCGCGCGTCGCGCCGCCGAAGACGAACTCGCGGATCTTGGACCGCCCGTAGGCGCCCATGACGAGCATGTCGGCGTCCAGGTCGCGGGCGCGGTCCAGCAGGACGCGCCCCGCATCGTGGCCGTTCCGCTGTTCGAGAACCACCGGCACGCCATGCCGGGCGAGGTGCCGGGAGATGTCCGCACCGGGTTCCGCGCCCAGAAGGCCCCGAGCGCCCGCCTCCGGAACCACGACAAGGTGAACGCTGTACGCGCCGACGAGGAAGGGCATGGCGCTGGCGATGGCGGTGGTTGCCTCGCGGCTGCCGTTCCAGCCCACCACGATCCGGCGGCCGATCCGGTCGGACGGCCAGTCCGTGGGCAGGAGCAGGGTAGGGCGCCCGGAGGCGAAGATGACGTCCTCCGACAGGCTCAGCGTCCGCATCGACCTCGCCGGACGGGCCGGGGGACCGACGATGGCGAGGCTGGCGTGCCGGGCATGGAGCATCAAGGACTCTCCGGCCTCGCCATCGGAAAAGCGCCATTCGCAGCTGATCGAATGGCGGCGGGCCAGATCCTCGAACGCCTCCCGCGTCCGGTCGGCGGCGTCCCTGACCGCCGCGTGATGACGGCGCAGCATGGAGGTCAGGCCGCTGCCGTGGGCAAAGGCGTTGCACGGATTGAGATCGATCCGGTTGGCGACGAACGTCGCGATCAGGTGGGCGTCCCATGCCGAGGCGAGCGCCGCCGCGAAGGACAGGCGCCCCATCCGTCCTTCTTCCTCTTCGACGAAAACGACGATGTCCCTGGGAGTCATGATGGGGGCAGTCATGATGGCCTTTGCGGTGGAGGGTGGCTTGCGGTTCGGGCGGTGCGGGTTCCCTGGAGGAACAGGGAGACGGACTGTCGGACGATGGCTTCGACCTCCGCGTCCGTGATCGGCTCGTCGGGAAGGATCAGCCGTTTCGGAAGCAGATGGCCGATCACCATACCGCAAAAGAGTTGAGCGGCGGTGTCCGGATCGTCGATGCGCAGGCAGCCCACTTCGGCCAGGTCGCGCAGGTAATCGGCGAGCCGTCCGGCCGTCCGTTCCGGCCCGATGCGGAAGAAAGTTTCCGCGATGTCGGGGATGCGGCCTCCTTCGGACACCAGAATGCGCAGGATAGCCGCCGTTTCCGGCGCGGTGAAGGTCCGGGCGATGTGCAGACCGAACCGGTTCAACCCCTCTGCCGGATTCATCGCGCTGGTCGTCTGAACGTCGGCCAGCTCGTCCACGATGCGGGAGCAGTGCTCCTCCAGCATGGCGCGGAACAGGCCTTCCTTCCCGCCGAAATGCCCGTAGAGCGTGTTCCGCGAGCCGCCCGCCTTGTCGATGATGTCGCTGAGCGAGGTCAGCGCGAACCCCTTTTCGACAAACAGAGCCGACGCCGCGTCGAGCAGGGCGCGGCACCGCGCCTGACCGCGTGAACCGCCGCGCGAACTGCCGCTGGGACCGCCGCATGAACCGATGCCCGGCATGTCGAACCGTTTCCTCCTCGAAGCCTGTGCGTGGGCGTGGCGGAAACCCCCTTGCGCGACCGCCCGCCAGAATGTATCGTCTGGTACACTGTACTGTAAGAGACAGTACTGCGCAACGGGGTATTCCGGGCCATGCTGGAAGAGCACTGCGCCCGCCGGCCGGACCCAGCGCGGCCGACACGCACCGCCGCGTCTCAGCGCCTTGACGAGGAATCGGATGTCCAGAGTGAACGCGTTACTTTCCCTAGCCGTGGCGGCTTCGCTGACCGTGGCGCTCGGCGCATGCCAGGATCAGAAGAAGGCCGGCGGCCCGGCTCCGGCGGCGGGACCGGTCGAGGTGGCGGTGACGACCATCGAGCCGCAGCGCCTCGCCGTCACGACCGAGCTGCCGGGGCGCACCGCCGCCTTCCGAGTGGCCGAAATCCGCCCGCAGGTCAGCGGCATCGTGCTGAAGCGCTTCTTCCAGGAGGGCAGCGACGTTAAGGCCGGCGATCAGCTCTATCAGATCGACCCGGCGACCTACGAGGCCGCGCTGGCCGTGGCCCAGGCCGACATCCAGAAGGCTGAGGCCAACCTCCAGGCCGCCCGCAACAAGGCCGCCCGCTACAACGACCTCGTCCGGAACAGCGTCGTCAGCAAGCAGGATTACGACGACGCCATGGCGTCGCTGAAGCAGAACGAGGCGCAGCTCGCCGCCGCCAAGGCCGCCCACAATCTGGCGCGCATCAACCTGGACTACACCAAGGTCTTCGCGCCGATTTCCGGCCGCATCGGCAAATCCGCCGTCACCGAGGGCGCGCTGGTCACCGCCAATCAGGCGACCGCGCTGGCGACCATCCAGCAGCTCGACCCCATCTACGTGGACGTGACGCAGACCGCCTCGCAGCTGATGCAGCTGCGCCACGCGATGGAGAGCGGCCGCATCCGTCCGGCGGAACCGGGCAAGATCCCGGTGTCGTTGTTCCTGCACGCGGCGGAGGCTCCCTACGCTCAGCGCGGCGAACTCCAGTTCTCCGACGTGACGGTCGATCCGGGCACCAGCTCGGTCCAGCTCCGCGCCGTCTTCCCGAACCCGAACCGTGACCTGCTGCCCGGCCTGTTCGTGCGCGCCCGTGTCGAGCAGGGCGTGGCCGAGGGGGCCATCGCCGTTCCGCAGGCGGCCGTCACGCGCGGCCCGAACGGCGGCGCGCAGGTGTTCGTCGTCGGCGAGGACAACAAGGCGACGCTGCGCCCGATCAAGACCGAGCGCGCCGTCGGCAACGCGTGGCTGGTGTCGGACGGGCTGCGCCCCGGCGAGCGCATCGTGGTCGAGGGGCTGCAGAAGGTCCGGCCCGGCGCCGAGGTGAAGCCCATCCCGGCGCCCAGCACCGTGGCCGCCTTGCCGGCGCCCGGCGCGCACTGAGGCAGGATCCCATTTCATGGCTAAATTCTTCATCGACCGGCCGGTCTTCGCCTGGGTCATCGCCATCGTCATCATGCTGGCCGGCGGCCTGACGATCTTCGGCATGCCCGTCGAGCAGTACCCGAAGATCGCGCCGCCGACGGTGTCCGTCAGCGCCACCTATCCCGGCGCCTCGGCGAAGACACTGGAGGACACGGTCACCCAGGTCATCGAGCAGAAGATGACCGGGCTCGACCATTTCCGCTACATGTCCTCGGCCAGCGATTCGTCGGGCAACGTCACGATCACCCTGACCTTCGAGCCGGAGGCCAACCCCGACATCGCCCAGGTCCAGGTGCAGAACAAGCTGCAGCTGGCGATACCGCTTCTGCCGCAGGAGGTTCAGCAGCTCGGCCTGCGCGTGTCCAAGGCGTCGAACGACTTCCTGATGGTGGCCGGCTTCGTCTCGACCGACGGGCGGCTCAGCCAGGGCGACATCGCCGACTATGTGGCGTCCCACCTGCAGGACACGTTGAGCCGGGTGGGCGGCGTCGGCGACGTCACCGTGTTCGGGCCGCAGCACGCCATGCGCATCTGGCTCGATCCGGACGCGCTGAACAGCCACCGCCTGACCACCACCGACGTCACCAGCGCGATCCGGGCTGAAAACGCCCAGGTGTCCGCCGGTCAGCTCGGCGGCGCGCCCGCGATGCCCGGCCAGCGGATCAACGCCACCATCATGGCGCAGACGCGCATGCAGACGCCGGAGGAGTTCGGCGCCATCCTGCTGCGCGTCAACGCGGACGGCTCGCAGGTGCGCCTGCGCGACGTGGCGCGGATCGAGATCGGCTCCGAAACCTACGAGATCACCGCGCGCTACAACGGCAAGCCGGCTGCCGGCCTGGGCATCAAACTCGCCACCGGCGCCAACGCGCTGGACACCGCCGCCGCCGTCAAGGCCCGCATCGCCGAGCTGTCGGCCTTCTTCCCAGCCGGGCTGGAGGTGATCTACCCCTACGACTCGACGCCGTTCGTCGAGCTGTCGATCAAGGCGGTCATCAAGACGCTGCTGGAGGCCATCGTCCTCGTCTTCGTCGTGATGTACGTCTTCCTGCAGAACTTCCGTGCCACGCTGATTCCGACCATCGCCGTGCCGGTGGTGCTGCTCGGCACCTTCGGCGTGCTGGCGCTGTTCGGCTTCTCGATCAACGTGCTGACCATGTTCGCCATGGTGCTGGCCATCGGCCTGCTGGTGGACGACGCCATCGTGGTGGTGGAGAACGTCGAGCGCGTGATGAGCGAGGAGGGGCTCCCGCCGCGCGAAGCCACCCGCAGGTCCATGGAGCAGATCACCGGCGCGCTGATCGGCATCGCGCTGGTGCTGTCCGCCGTGTTCGTGCCGATGGCCTTCTTCGGCGGTTCGGCCGGCGCCATCTACCGCCAGTTCGCGCTGACCATCGTGTCGGCCATGGCCCTGTCGGTGGTGGTCGCCCTGGTGCTGACGCCGGCGCTCTGCGCCACCATCCTGAAGCCGATCGCGCCGGGTCACGGCCATGGCCGGGGCGGTGTGTTCGGTCTGTTCAACCGGGGTTTCGACGCCAGCAGCCGTGTCTATCTGCGCGGCGTGCGCGGGGCGGTCAACCGGCTCGGCCGGTACGGCGTCGCCTACGCCCTGATCGTCGCCGGCCTCGGGTACCTGTTCTTGCAGATGCCGTCCTCCTTCCTGCCGGACGAGGATCGCGGCCAGCTGTTCGTGCTGTGGTCGGCCCCGCCGAACGCCAGCATCGAGCGCACGCTGGAAACCAACAAGCTGGTCGAGGCCCATTTCCTGGAGGCCGAAAAGGACAGCGTGGAAGGCATCTTCACCCTGGCCGGCTTCAACTTCGCCGGTCGCGGGCAGAACGCCGGCATGGCCTTCGTGCGGCTGAAGGACTGGTCGGAGCGCCACGAGCCGGAGCGCAAGCCTGCCGCCATCGCGGGCCGCGCCATGGCCGCCCTGGCGCGGGTCAAGGACGCGGTCGTCTTCACCTTCATGCCGCCCTCGGTCCCCGGCCTCGGCAACGCCACGGGCTTCGACCTTCAGCTGGTCGATCGCGGCGGCCTCGGCCACGACCGGCTGATGCAGGCGCGCAACCAGCTGCTGGGCATGGCGGCGCAGAATCCGAAGCTGATGGCCGTCCGGCCCAACGGCCTGGACGACACGCCGCAGTACAAGCTGACCGTGGACCGCGAGAAGGCGAGCGCGCTCGGCCTGTCGCTCAGCGACATCAACACCACGCTGTCGGCGGCCTGGGGCTCGTCCTACGTCAACGACTTCATCGACAACGGGCGTGTGAAGAAGGTCTATCTGCAGGCCGACGCCCCCTACCGCATGCAGCCGAGCGACGTGGACCGCTGGTTTGTCCGCAACAACGCCGGACAGATGGTGCCCTTCTCCGCCTTCACCACGGCCCAGTGGACCTACGGCTCGCCTAAGCTGGAGCGGTACAACGGCTCCTCCTCCGTCAACATCCAGGGCGCCGCAGCGCCGGGCGTCAGCTCCGGCGAGGCGATGCAGGAAATGGAGGCGCTGGCCGCCAAGCTGCCGCCGGGCATCGGCTACGAATGGACCGGCCTGTCCTTCGAGGAGCGGCTCAGCGGGTCGCAGGCGCCGCTGCTCTACGCCCTGTCGATGATCATCGTCTTCCTGTGCCTGGCCGCTCTGTACGAGAGCTGGTCGGTGCCGATGGCGGTCATCCTGGTCGTGCCGCTGGGTGTTCTCGGCGCCGTGCTGGCGGCGACGCTGCGGGGGCTGCCGAGCGACGTCTACTTCCAGGTGGGCCTTCTGACGACCATCGGCCTGTCGGCGAAGAACGCGATCCTGATCGTGGAGTTCGCCAAGGCGCTGTACGACGAGGGCATGGACCTGAAGGACGCCGCCATCGAGGCGTGCCGCCAGCGTCTGCGCCCTATCATCATGACGTCGCTGGCCTTCATCCTCGGCGTGCTGCCGCTGGCGATCAGCACCGGTGCCGGCTCGGAAAGCCAGAACGCCATCGGCGTCGGCGTGATGGGCGGCATGATCTCCGCGACCGTGCTGGCGGTGATCTTCGTGCCGGTGTTCTTCGTGGTGGTCTACCGCCTGTTCGGCAGCAAGCGCGTGGCGCAGCCCTCGCACGGTGCCGAGCCGGTGCCGGCCGGCGACTGATCTGTTCCTTCTCCCTTGGCCCTTCTCCCTTGGCCCTTCACCCTTGGCCATTCCGGCCCGGCCGCGCTCTGCGGCCGGGCCTTTTTTATCCACGCAGCGGGACGGTGTAGGTGGTCGCTTGCCCCGTCAGGCAAAGCTCCCCGGCGCCGTTCCGCACCGTGGTCGTGATGGTGCAGATCGGCTTGTCGTCGCGAACGGACGTGACTTCCACGCGCCCGACGATCTCCTCGCCGACCATCACCGCCTTGACGAAGCGCCACTCGACGCCGAGGAAGACGGTTCCGGGGCCAGGCAAATCCTCGGCGACGAGGGCGTTCAGCAGGCCGGAGGTAACGCCGCCCTGCACGATCAGCCCGCCGAAGGGCGACCGGCCGGCAAGCTCCGCGTCGTAATGCAGCGGGTTCCGGTCTCCGGTCATTTCGGAGAACATTTCCACGTCCGTCATGCTCGTGCGGCGACGACGCTCGGCGGACGCGCCGACGGCGGGCTTTCCCTTGATGGTCGCCAGCCAGGGGGAGGCGGTGTCCAGCGTGGTTTCGGTCATGATCGTCACTCCCGTTGATGGTGCGGTCAGCAGGCCCCAGCGGTCACCGTGCGTTCGGCCATCCAATCGACCTCGCGTTTCATCGCCTTGTTGAGCGCCTGATGGAGGCTCTTGAGCATGTCGAGGTCCCAGTCGCAGGAGGCGATGGCGTCCGTCACGCGGAAGAGCGGCAGCGACAGTTCGTCCCGCACCTCTGCGTATTCCCGGAAGGCGGCGGGCGTTCCGCGCGCGGCGGCCTCGGCCAGCAGTTCAGCGTCGCGCAGCGCGTCGGTGATCCCGTGGGCGGTCAGCGGATCCTTGAAGTAGCCGGCATCGCCGACCAGCGCCCATCCCGGTCCCCAGGGCTGGCGCAGGAAGCCCTTGCGGCCAGCGAAGGCCCAGACACGGCCCTCCAGCCGCGCGCCGGCCAGCATCGACGCCAACTCCGGCCAGGACTCGGCGACGATGTGCCGATAGAGCGCGGTGAGGTCGTTACGATCCCCCCGTCGGAACCGCTCCGGCGGAATGGAGGCGAACAGGCAGTGCTGCCCGGCGTTGGTCGGGATCGTGCCCGCCCCGGCACCCTCCCGGTAATGCCAGCGGTAGCCGTCCGCGTCGATGCCGGACCAATAGCCGTACAGGGCGGCGGTGGCGTGTTGGGAGGTGCGCAGCGTGGGCGCGCGCGCCAGCCGCGCGACGGTCGAGCCGATGCCGTCGGCACCGACCACCAACTCAGCCGCGATCTCCACGCGGCATCCTTCCGGGTCGACGACGACGGCGCCAGCCACCCGCCCGTCCGGCCGGCGGATCAGGTCGGCGAGCGTCCAGCTGTGGCGGACCTCGGCCCCGGCCTCCTGCGCGGCGTCCACCAGCACGCTGTCCAGTACCGTCCGGCGGGGGGCATAGAGCGCGTCCACCCCGTGGCTCGGCTTGATGGGAACATCGACCACCTCGTCGCCATAGTGGAAGGTGGTGCTGCGCACGGCCGGCGTGCCCATCTCGACGATGCGCGGCAGGAGGCCCCAGCGATGCAGTTGGAAAACGCCGCCGCGCATCAGCGCGTGGGTGGACAGCGTGTCGGTGCCGTAGCCGCCCCGGTCGATCGCCAGAACCTTCAGCCCGCGCCGCGCCATCAGCATCGCAGTCGCGGCTCCGGCGCAGCGTGCACCGACGACCAGCACGTCGAACGATTCATGTGAACGCATCCCCGTTTCCTCCCGATCAGGCCGCGACGTAGCTGTGTTTCGCCAAGCCGTGTTTCGCCAAGCCGTGTTTCGCCAGATGGCCCAGGATGTCCTCGGCCAGTTCCTCGGCGTCGGCGCCGACGCCGTCGATGAAGTTCGATTTCCTCCGGCGCAGGAAGCGCAGGCCCAGCACGTAGAGGCCGGGCGACGGCGTGACCCCGCCGTGGTGGATGACCTCGCCCGCCGCGTCGAGCACCGGGACCTTCAGCCAGCCGTAATCGCGCCGGAATCCCGTCGCCCAGACCACCGACCGGATGCCCTCCGCCCGCAGATCGAGCGCGCTGGGGGACGGGGGCAGGGCGATGGGGCGCACTCCCTCCGTCTTGGACGGGCCGGCGAAGGCGTCGATGCGGGCCAGCAGGCGGTCCATGGTCGCCTGGGCGGCGGCCGTCGTCTCGGCAAGGTCATCGCACAGCGTTATTCGACCGCCGTCCACGCCCGCCGTACGCCCGACAACGCGCACGCCCTGGTCGTGCAGCGCCGCCAGATCGATGGTCCGCCGGTCCGGATGGCCGACCAGTTGAAGCGAAGGCTGCGCCCGCGCCCGGCCGAGGTCGCGCGCCCGGTCCGCGCGTTCGTCCAGCACGCCGATCCGGTCCATCCACCACATGATGTCGCGCCCCCGATGCAGGCGGGGCAGGCGGGTGTGCCGACCGACCGACAGGGTCACCGGACGGCCGGAACGATGCAGTTCCTCCGCCAGCTGGACGCCGGTCGCCGACGCGCCGACCACCAGCACGCCGCCGTCCGGCAGCGAGTCCGGGTTGCGGTAGCGGGACGGCGTGATCTGGTGAATGTCCGCCGGCAGATCCCGCGCCATGGCCGGCACCATGGGAACGTCGCAATGGCCGGTGGCAACCACCACGGCTCGCGCCCTGCGGACACCCTGGTCTGTCTCGACCCGGTAGCCGTCCCCGGCACGCTCCACGGCGTGGACCGTGACGCCGGTCTCGACCGGGGCGGAGCCGGCGCGGGCATAACCTTCCAGAAAGCGGACCACCTCCGGCATGGTCATGTAGCCGTCGGGATCCGGTCCCCGGTATTGCCAGCCGGGCAGCCGGCTCATCCAGTTGGGCGTCAGCAGCCGCAGGGAATCCCAACGTTCGCTGCGCCACCGCTCGCCCACACGGCCCCGGTCGAGCACCGCATGGTCAATTCCACGCCGGCTCAGGCAATGGCTCATGGCGAGGCCGGCTTGGCCGGCGCCGATGACGATGGCGTCGGTGTGCTGCATGGGGAAAATCCTCCGGGGATTGCCCTTGCCGACGGCGCCTGGAAGAAGGACGCCGCCGGGAAAGGGTTCGTCGCTCAGTCGTTCATCGCGATGGCGACGGGCACGCCGTTGGTCAGGATGTCGTAGACGGCGGAGCGGGCGCGGGACTGTTCGACGATTTCGCGCAGTTTGGCCTCAGGCGCGTCGCCCTTGACGCGGAAGCTGATGCGGATCGACTGGAAGCCGTTGCGAACCGTGTTGGACAGGCCGAGGATGCCGCGAAGGTCGATGTCGCCCTCCACGGTGGATTCGACCTCGTCCAGCGTCACGCCACGCGCGGCGGCGATGTTGGCGATGCCCGCCGTCAGGCAGCTTGCCAGCGCGTGCAGCACGTATTCGACCGGCGTCGGGCCGTTGTCCCCGCCGCACAGGACCGCCGGATGGTCGGCGTCCGCCTTGAAGGGGGCGGAGTGGGTGTGATCACCGCCAGCCCCCGAGAAGCCGTGCATGGTGCTGCGGCTGTGGGTTCCGCTGACCCAACGGCTCTGCGCGCGGAACTGGAACTTGGCAAGCTCCGGCTGCCCGGCGACGACGCCGATGGTGGCGAACAGCTTTGGCGTGTCCACGCCATTCAGAGGCATCGGGGGATTTTTCTTGGTGGCGGTGTCTTTCGTCATCGTGGCGGTCATGGTGGCGGTCGTGGACATGGCGTCGTCTCCTTCGTAAAGCTTTCTGGTGTTTGGCTTTTTTGGCCGAAGCGTTGTGCTTCGCCGTCACGAATGCTTGTGTACCCAGCATTCGTGTGTGCGAGCGTTTGAAGGGGAGTGGTATGTTCGGGCCCGCACCGTTGTAACGAGGCGTCGGAGAACGGAGGGCACCATGAACCAACGCCTTGAGGTCGGCGTCCTGGGCCCGTTGCGCGTTGTCCGGGAAGGTCAGGCCGTTTCGCTGCCGCCGTCGCGCAAGACCCGCGCTTTGCTGGCCTACCTCGCCGTCCAGGGTCGTCCGCAACGCCGCGAGCGTCTGTGCGAGATGTTCTGGGAAGTGCCGGACGACCCGCGCGGCTCACTGCGCTGGAGCCTGTCCAAGATCCGGCAGGTGCTGAAGCATGGCGACGCCGACCCCATCGAGGCGCGCCGGGACACCGTCCTGCTTCGCACCGACGACATAGAACTCGATTGTCGAAAGCTGTCCGGCCTCAACGCGGACGCCCTGGCGAATGTGGATACCGGTGCGTTGGAACGTGCCGCCGCCGCCTTCCGTGGCGCCTTTCTGGAGGATCTCTACCTGCCGCGCTGTCCCGATTTCGAGGCGTGGCGCGTGGCCCACGCCGACCGTCTGGAGATTTTGCGCATGAAGATCCTGCGGGTGCTGGTCCAACGCCTGCGTGACGAACCGGAACGGGCGCTGCCCTACGCCCACACGTTGCGGGAACTCGGCCCCGACGATTCCACCCTGACCCGCGCGGCGGAGGAGTTGGCCTCGGCAGCACGCGCCAGCGTCGTGGCGTCAGCGCCGGCCCACTCGGCACCAGCGCCGGAGGCACCGGTTCGGACGCAGGAAATCCGCTTCTGCCGGGCACGGGACGGGGCGCGCATCGCCTACGCCGTGTCCGGCCGGGGACCTCCCATCGTCCGGGCGGCGCACTGGATGTCCCACCTGGAGTTTGATTGGGAAAGCCCGGTCTGGCGGCATTGGATCGACGGTCTTTCCCAGCGCAACACGCTGATCCGCTATGACGAGCGCTGTTGCGGCCTGTCCGACTGGGCGGCCGAGGACGTGTCGTTCGAAGCGATGATCGACGATCTGGAAAAGGTGGTGGATGCGGCCGGTCTCGACCGCTTCGTCCTGCTCGGACTTTCGCAAAGCTGCGCCGTGTCCGTGGCCTACGCCGTGCGGCATCCGGAGCGCATCACCCATCTGGTTCTGTACGGCGGCTACGTGCGGGGCTGGCGCAAACGCGGAAACCCCCGCGAGATCGCCACGCGCGAGGCGCTGAGCGTCCTGATGCGGGAGGGGTGGGGGCGTGACCATCCGATATTCCGCGAGCTTTTCACCACGACTTTCATCCCCGGCGCCAGCCGGGAACAGATGGACTGGTTCAACGAACTGCAACTGCGGACCATCTCGCCCGCGAACGCCTATCGCCTCCAGCACGCCTTTGCCGACATCGACGTGTCGGACCTGCTGCCCCAGGTAAGGGTGCCGACGCTGGTCATTCACGCGCGCCAGGACAAGGTCGCCCCGGTGACCGAGGGAGTGGCTTTCGCGGCCGGCATCGGCGGTGCGCGGTACGTGGAACTGGACAGCGCGAACCACGTCCTCCTCCAGGGCGAGCAGGCCTTCGCCCGCTTCCTGGAGGAGTTGCGGGGCTTCATCGCCACGCCGCCGGTGCCGGCCGCGTCCGCTACCCGGTCGCGGTGACCGGCGTCCGGTCGTCGCCGCAGCGAACGGCGTCCGTGATCCCGCTGCGGTGGATGCCCATGTCCTTCAGTTGGTGGTCGTCCAGTGCCATCAGCGCGCGCATGGCCTTGCGGTGCTCGTACCACGTCCGCAGCCACGCCATGGCGGCCTTAAGGGCTGGTGTGGACGGAGCATCGGGCGTGTAAAGGCCGGCGGCGATGGCTTGGGCTTCGCCACGGGACAGGCCGATGTCGCGCAGCTGATAGTCGGTCATGCACGCGAGTTCCGCGCGTTCAGCGCGCCGCCGCCGCATTGCCGCGACCATGGCTTGGCCCAGCGTCCAATAGGAAAAGGTGAATTTGACAGTGGCGATCGTCCTTGCGGTGTTCATGGCTGGTTTCCTCTGGTTTGGCTTTCCGGGGATCATGCCGGACCAGAGTTGGAACGCCCGTGTGAAGCACCGTCGAATGTGCGTTGAAGCGCGGATGAGGCGAACGGGGTATGCCCCATCGAATGCTCTGTTGAAGTGCGAATGATTAGCCTGAATGATCGGGCCCGGAGCTGATCCCGACGATGAGCGGAGGCGGCCATGCTGGCCATCCGTCTCTTGGGTGAGATCGACGTGCTGCGTGAAGGCGAACGCCTTTCCCTTCCGCCGTCCAAGAAGACACGCGCGTTGCTTGCCTATCTCGCGCTGACCGGTCGGCCGCACCGGCGGGAGCGGCTGTGCTCCCTGCTGTGGGAAATCCCCGACGATCCGCGCGGTGCCCTGCGCTGGAGCCTCAGCAAGCTCCGCACCCTGGTCGATGAGCCCGACCGGCCGCGCATCCGCGCCGACCGGGAGCTGGTCGGTTTCGATGCGGCGGGTGCCGACATCGACATCCTGTCCGTGCGCCGCGCGCTGGCCGGCGGTGTGGAGTTGCTGGACACCGACCGGCTTCGCTCCTTGGCGGGGGCCTTCCGTGGCGAACTGCTGGAAGGCCAGGACCTGCCGGATCTGCACGATTACCAAGCCTGGTGCGTGGCTGAGCGCGAGGACGCCCGCCGCCTCCAGGCGCAGATTCTTGCGGCCTTGGTCGAGCGGCTGAACGGCCAGCCGGAGGACGCCCTGCCGTTCGCCCGCACGCTGGTGCGCGAGCATCCCTACGACGAAGCCGCCAGGATCAGTCTGCTCCGCCTGCTCGGCGCCGCCGACCGTCGCGGCGAGGCCGAGCAGCAGTACGAGGCCGGCCAGCGCATCCTGCGCGAGGCTGGCCTCGGCAGCGCCGCCCTGACCGCCGCGTGGCGCGCCCTGAAGGGTGGTTCCCCGCAGAAGTCGGCCCCCCAGCCGGACTTGCCGAGGGAACCTCCCGTGGCCCCGTGCGCACCGGCCCCATGCGCGCCCGCCAATGGCGCCGGCCTGATTGGGCGGCGGTCGGAGATGCGTCGCCTGCTCGCCGCGCTCGGCGAGGTGGAGGGCGTTGGCGGCGCGCGGGTGATCCTGCTGAAAGGAGAACCGGGGCTGGGGAAGAGCGCGCTGACTCTCACGCTGGCCCGCACGGCCGCCTCCCGGACCGGCGCCGTTCTGCTTGGGCACGCCTATGAGGTCGAACGGGACCAACCCTTCGGCCCCTGGATCGAGGCGCTCGACGGATTGCCGGCCGTGGAAGCCGCCGTTGGAGGCAGCGTGCCGGATCTGGGCCGCCACACCGACGTGGTGGTGGCGCGCGAGCGGCTGTTCGCGGCGGTGGTCGAAACGGTTGCGGAGCGCGCACGGCGGCGCCCGCCCTTGCTGCTGGTGCTGGAGGACATCCACTGGCTCGACGAGGCATCGGCGGCGCTGCTGCATCATGTCGTCCGCGCGCTCCGCCGGGCGCCGGTCATGGTGGTGCTGACCGCCCGCGAGGGCGAACTGCCCGACAACCCGCCCGTGCTCGGCGTGCTGCGCAGCCTCCGTCATGACCGGCTGCTGACCGAGGTCGCGCTCGGACCGATGCCGCAGGAGGAGATCGCCGCGCTCGCCCGCTCCGTCGCGTCGGACATCGATGCGCAGCGGGTCGTCATCGAGAGCGGCGGCAACCCGCTGCTGGCGCAGGAGATGGCCCGCGCGCTGGCCGAAGGCGCCGACGGCGTGCCGCGCACCTTGCGGGGTCTCGTCCGCGACCGCATCGAACGCCTGCCGGAACCCGCGGCGGACGTGCTGCGCTGGGCGGCCATTCTCGGACCGGGCGTTTCCATCGACCGGCTCGGCAAACTGATCGCGATGGACCTGACCGGCTTCATGGCGGCCCTGGACACGCTGGAACGCCACGCGCTGCTTCAGGAGGCCGAGGACGGCGGGGAGACGGGCGGCTACGCCTTCCGCCACGACCTCATCCATCGCGCCGTTTACACGGGCCTGTCCGAGCCCCGGCGGCGCCTGATGCACCTGAAGATCGCCCGCATGCTCCAAGAGACGGAGCCCACCGACGACGCCGTTGCGGCCGAGATCGCCCATCACGCGGCACTTGGCGGTGACGGGGCGCTCGCCGCGCAGGCCTGTCTTACCGCCGGGCGGCACTGCCTGCGCCTTCTCGCGGGGGCCGAGGCGGAGGTGTTCGCCCGTCGCGGCATGCGCCACGCCGAACGGCTGCGCGAACCGGAGCGGACACGCTTCATGCTCGAACTCCAGTACATCCAGCTGATGGCGAGCCGGCCGCTGGCCCCGGCGGAGACCGTGCGGCAGATCGAGGAGCTGTCCGAACGCGCGCTCGACCACGGCTGCCTGCATCACGCCCGCCTCGGTTTCCACATGCTGAGCCACCTTCGCTGGGAGGGGGGCCTGTGGTCGCAGGCCGAGCGCGACACATTGCGCGCGGAACTGGTCAGCCGCTCGGCCGACGAGAAGGTACGGGTCGTCGCGCTGGCCGAGGCGGCGCGCTGCCTGACCCTGCTGGAACGCGACCTGGGGCAGGCCGAGGCCTTCGCGCTGGAGGCCCGCGCGCTGGCCCAGCGGCAGGGCATAGAGCCGAACGCCATCGCCGACGCACTCGGCATGCTGCGTCTGCACCAGGGGGCGACGCACGAGGCCGCCACCCTGTTCGCCCAAGCCCGCGCGGCGGCGCGACGCGATGGCGAGCGGGCCGCCGAGTTCATGGCGCTGGAGCACATGGTCGCCATGGAAATCCGCGAGGGCAGCATCGACCGGGCGGAGGCATTGTGCGCCGAACTGATCGACCTTGCCGACCGGCTGCGCCACGACGGCAGCGAGGCTCCCTACGCCCGCGCGCTCAGCGCCCTGTGCCGCCGCGCCCGTGGCGATGCGGGGGCTGACGGCGACCTGAACGCGGCGCTGGACGCGCTCACGGTGGCCGACGCCAAGCACCGGCTGGCCTGCACCCTGATTTTCGCCGCCGATCTGGACCGGCGCGCCGGCCAGCATGTCCGCGCCCGCGACCGCGCGCAGGAGGCGTTGCGGCTGGCGGTGCTGCTCGACCTGCCGAGCGAGATGGCCTGCGCCCACGCCGCGCTCGCGCGCATCGCCGAGGCCGTGGGGGATGAGACCGCAAGGCGGGAGCATAGCGAGGCACTGCGCCGGCTGATGGCGCGCAACCTGTCGCACCACGCGCGGAGCGAGGCCGAAACGCTGGCCCCGCACGCATCGGACATCAACGCGGACGTCACAGGCTGAACACGGGGAGGGGGGCGGTATGGCGATCGTAATCTTCGAGCGGACGTTCCAAAGCCCGGTCAGCGGCGAGCAGATCCTGAACATCGACCGGCGGAATCGCTGGTGCCTTCAGGCGCATGGGATCGGGGCGAAGCGTCACCTTCTTTCCAGGGACGGGCTGCGCATCTGCTGCGTGTTCGACGCGCCGGACGCGGAGTCCGTGCGCACCGCGGCCCAGAAGATCGACGCACCGCCGGCCGATCGGGTCTGGTCGGCGACGGCGCACGGACCACGCGCCGACGCGCAAGTCCTGTCCAGCCGCTCCGAAGGTTCGGAGCGCACGCTTGTCTTGGTTGAGCGTTCCTTCCAGGAACCCGTTCGGCTCGATGACGTGCAGTCCGTTGAGGATCGCGGCGCATGGTGCCTCAGCCTGAACCGGGTTGAGTTCCTGGTGAGTTGGCTGGCGCTCGACCGGCGGCGGATGATCTGCCTCTACGAAGCGCCCGATGCGGAATCGGTCAGCCGCACGAACACCCGCCTGAATCTGCCGTTCGACCGGATATGGAGTGCTGATCTTTACGTCTGCGACGACGCCACCGAGATGCCGCCGGCTGTGTGAGCACCCTCCATCCGGTGGTCAGCGTTGCTGCGGCGCACCCCGTGCCGCAAGACCCCATTTTGGTCATGATCGTTCCCTTTCCAAAGCGCAACCTGCCTCGTGCTCAAATTTAACACTGAAAAAATGAATTATTTTTCTTAAAACGACAATGTATATAGGTTTATAGAGTTATCCACGTGTGACGCATTTGGACGGTGATTCCCATGTCCACGGCTCCCCCCATTGACGGTGAAGCCCCTTTGAGACTGCGCCGCTCTCAACCCATGTCTCCGTACGCCAAGGCCCGACTGGCCAACTGGGGCCTGCGTCTTCTGCCCTGGCTGACGATCGTCGCCGTCTGGTACGCGATCCGCGGCTTCGGGCTGGTCAGCCCCGGCCTGCTACCGCTGCCGCAAGACATCGCCGCGACGGCCTGGGCGCGCCTGCTGGATGGTGAATTGCCGCGCCACATCCTGGCCTCCACGGGCCGCGTGCTGGCCGGGGTCGCCATCGGCACCGCGATCGCCATTCCCGTGGGCTTCGCGCTCGGCCGCTATGCGACCGCGCGGCTGACGCTCGATCCGCTGATCAACTTCTTCCGCGCTCTGCCGCCCATCGCGCTGGTGCCGCTGGTCATCGTCTATCTGGGCATCGGGGAGGCGGCGAAGGTCTTCGTCCTGTCCTTCTCGGCCTTCTTCGCCGCCGTGATCGTGCTGTACGAGGGCATCGCGCAGATGCCGCCGATCTACGGCCACGTCGCCCGCACGCTGGGCGCTAACCAGAGCGAGATCTTCCGCAAGCTGGTCCTGCCCTACGCCCTGCCGCACATCCTGACCGCGTTGCGCGTGGCGCTGGGCGTCACCTGGGCGACGCTGGTCGCGGCGGAGCTGGTGGCCGCGCAGGCGGGCTTGGGCGCCATGATTCAGATGGCCGCCTCCTTCTTCCAGCTGGACGTGATCTATGTCGGCATCATCATGATCGGGCTGACCGCTCTGTCGATGGACCACGCCCTGCGCCGCCTGTCCCGGCGGCTGCTCTCCTGGCAGGAGCGGGTGCCGTCATGACCGTGCCCTCCAGCCTCGTCTTCGACGGCGTTTCGGTCGCCTACGACACGCCGGACGGGCCGATTACGGCCCTCGGCAACGTGTCCCTGACCATCAACAAGGGGGAATTCGTCGCGGTGGTCGGCCCGTCCGGCTGCGGCAAGACCACCTTGCTGAAGCTGGCCGCCGGGCTGCTCCAGCCCACCACGGGGCGTGTCACGCTGGACGGACAGCCCATCGGCGCACCCGGCCCGGAACGCGGCGTGATCTTTCAGGAATACGGGATCTTCCCCTGGCTGACGGTGGAACAGAACATCGGCTTCGGCCTGGAGCTGTCCGCCAACCGCGTGTCCGAGGCCGAACGCGCCGAGATTGTCGAACGCTACCTGGACCTGATGGGCCTGCGCGACTTCCGCAAGGCGTTTCCAAAGGCCCTGTCCGGCGGCATGAAGCAGCGCGTGGCGCTGGCCCGCGCCTACGCCGTGCGTCCGCGCGTTTTGTTGATGGACGAGCCCTTCGGCGCGCTCGACGCCCAGACCCGCCTCGCCATGCAGGATCTGCTTCTGCAAGTGCTGGAGCGGGAGGGGACCACCGGCCTGCTGATCACCCACGCGGTGGAGGAGGCGCTGTATCTCGCCTCCCGCGTCGTCGTGATCTCCGCGCGGCCGGGCCGGATCAAGGCGGTCATCGACGTGCCGTTCCCCTTCCCACGCACCCACCATCACCTCGCCAACGAGGAGTTCGCCCGCCTGAAGGGCGAGCTGACCGAGTTGGTCATGGAGGAGTACGCGGCGCAGTCCCGCCTCTCCCTCGCATCGCAAAGCTGATCCCCCTCCCACCGCCCCGAATGGACGGACCCTCACCATGATTCAACGCAGGCATTTCCTGAAATCCGCCGCCGTCACAGTGCTCGCCGCCGGTGGCCTGTCTGTGGCGCCGACCGTGTTCGCCGCACCGGCCGGCCCGACCGCCAAGCTGCGCATCGGCTATCTGCACGGCCTCGCCTCCGACTCCCACCTCTGGGTGGCGGAACGGATCAGCGCCTTCAAGGCGCAGAATCTGGAGGTCGAGACCATTCAGTTCGTCAGCGGGCTGGAGGCCTATCAGGCGCTCGTCGGCGGCAGCCTGGATCTGGTGACCACGGGTGCGGTCATCTCCAACTTCCCGGCGCGCGGGCAGGGCAAGGCCTTTCTGATCAATGCGGTAGAGATCGCCACCGCCCAGATCTGGGTGAATCCGGAGGCCGGCATTAAGTCAGTGACCGACCTGAAGGGCCGCAAGATCGCGACCACGCGCGGCACCACCGCCCATTTCTTCCTGCACCGGGCGTTCGATGCGGCCGGGCTGAACTCCGTCACCGACGCGGACATCGTGCACCAGCCGATGGCGAACGCCGTCACCTCCTTCGTGTCGGGCGCGGTTCCGGCGGTGGCGACCTGGGCGCCGTTCGACACGGTGATCGGCAAGGGGGCCCCGGCCTCAATCAAGCTGATCGATGGCGCTCAGGTGGCCGATTCCTCGATCCTGAACGGCTGGTCGGCGCGCAACGACTTTTACGCCGGCAACAAGGACGTCCTGAAGCGCTTCATCCGCGCCTGGATTGCCGCCAACGACCTGCTGGCGACCAAGCCGGACGAGGCCATCGCCGGCCTGAAGGATAAGTGGCCCGACTTCCCGGTCGAGGAACTGCATCGCCAGTACAAGCTGGCCGCTTGGTACACCGCCGCCGAGTGGGCGGCGCGGATCAAGGACGGCAGCGTTGCCCGGCAGCTCGACCGCGTCACCGATTTCAACGTGCAGGTCGGCGCCTTCAAGGACCCGCTGCACGCCGACCAGTATTTCGACCCCTCCCTTTTCTTGGACGTCGTCGCCGGCGCCTGACCTGAGGAACAAGCATTATGAGCTATTCGCAATTCGACCTGACGCGGATTTCGCCTTTCACCGGTGCGGAGATCGCCGGCGTCGATCTGTCCAAGCCGCTGTCCTCTCCGCTGGTCGAGGAGCTGAACCGCGCCGTCGCGGACTTCGGGCTTCTGGTCTTCCGGGGGCAAAACCTGACGCCGGAACAGCACATCGCGCTGGCCCGCCAGCTGGGGGAGATCAACGTCAACCGCTTCTTCAAGCCGGTGGACGGCTATCCGGAAATCGCCGAGGTCCGCAAGGAGCCGGAGCAGACGATCAACATCGGCGGGCTCTGGCACACCGACCACAGCTACGACCAGCTGCCGGCCAAGGGCTCGCTGCTGTACGCCCGCGAACTGCCCCCGGTCGGCGGCGACACGCTGTTCTCCAGCATGTACGCGGTCTATGATTCCCTGTCCGACGGGCTGAAGGCGACGCTGGAGGGGCTGAAGGCCATCCACTCCAGCCGCCACGTCTTCGGCTACACCAGTAAGGCGGTGACCGACCCCGACCTGAAGGGCCGCCTGCTGAACCCAGACCTCGCCACCCAAGACGCCCTGCACCCGGTGGTCATCACCCACCCGGAAAACGGCCGCAAGGCGCTCTACGTCAACCCGAACTTCACCCTGCGCTTCGACGGTTGGACCGAGGCGGAGTCCAAGCCGCTGTTGGACTATCTCTACGCCCAGGCGGTCCGGCCGGAGTTCATCGCCCGCCTGCAATGGCAACCCGGCACGCTGGCCTATTGGGACAACCGCTCCACTTGGCACTTGGCGCTGAACAACTACGCCGGTCACCGCCGGGTCCTGCACCGCATTACCCTGGACGGCGGGCCGCTTCACTGAGCGGACTTACAAACCCGCACGCGGTTGTCGTGGAACGCGGCGCCTCCGAACGGGGCGACCGCGTCCGCGCCGGTCAGCGTGTTAATGCCGCGGCCGCCGTCGTGGGCCGCGTTCGGCCAGACGGATTCGGCGATCACCACCCCGCGCCGCACGCCGTCGAACCGGCGCGCGTGCAGGAAGACCGAACCGCGCCCGTTCGCCACCTCCACCCGGTCGCCCTCGGCGATGCCCAGCGCCGCCGCGTCGTCCGGGTGGATCAGCAGCGAAGGCCGGCTTTCCCGCGTGCGGGAGGTCGGCGTCTCCGTGAAGCTGGTGTTCAGGAAGTTGCGGGCGGGTGCCGTGACCAGACGGAAGGGATGCTCGTCGTCCGCTTCCTCGATCACCGTCCAATGGTCGGGCAGGCCGGGCATGGCCTCGACCGGGCCGAAGGTCGAGGGAGCGGGGTAGGGCACCTTCGGCCATTCCGGCTTCAGACGGAACTTCCCGTCCGGCCAACCGAAGCCCTTCACGTAATGCGCGGTCTCGAAATCCGGCTGCACGTCGCGGAACCGCGCCGCCTCCAATTCCTCCAGCGTGCCCCAGCCGGAGCGTTGCAGGGTTGCGTCGATCAGTTCCCGCGCGGTCATGTTGAAGCCGGGATGGTCGTCTACACCCAACCGTTTGGCGAGCGCGCCGATGACGAAATGGTTGGGGCGGCACTCGCCGGGCGGATCGATCAGCGCCGGGCCGAGCAGGATGTGCTGGTTGCCGCCCGCCTGATAGAGGTCGTCATGCTCCAGGAACATGGTGGCGGGTAGCACGATGTCGGCCATGCGCACCGTCTCGGTCATGAACTGCTCGTGCACGCAGACGAACAGGTCGTCGCGGGCGAAGCCCCGGCGCACGCGGGTCTGGTCGGGCGCCACGGTGACCGGGTTGGTGTTCTGGATCAGCATGGCGGTTACCGGCGGCCCACCGGCCAGCGCATCCGCATCACCCTCCAGAATCGGGCCGATACGCGATTGGTCCAGCATGCGCACGGTGGGATCGCGCAGATCCAGCCCCTCGATCAGCGTCTTGTCCCAATGAAAGATGGCGCCGTTGGTGTGGAACGCCCCGCCGCCCTCCACCTGCCACGCGCCGGAGACCACCGGGATGCAGGAGGCCGCGTGCATGTTCGCCGCCCCGTTGCGCGAGCGGCTGAATCCGTAACCGAGCCGGAAGAAGGAGCGTTTCGTCCGACCGACCAGCCGGGCGAACTCCTCGATCTCGCTTGCCGGCAGGCCGGTGATCGCCTCCGCCCATTCCGGCGTCCGCTCGGCGAGGTGAGCCTCCAGCGCAGCCGGGTCGTCGCCGTAGCTGGCGAGGTAGGCGCGGTCGGCCAGACCGTCGCGAAACAGCACATGCATCACCGCGCAGGCCAGCGCCCCGTCCGTGCCCGGCCGGATCAGCAGCGGGATATCCGCCTGCTCCATGGTCGGTGTGCGATAGACGTCCACCACGGCGATCTTGGCCCCGCGCTCCTTGCGGGCGCGCACGGCGTGGGTCATCACGTTGACCTGTGTGGAGACCGGGTTGGTGCCCCAGATGATCACGAGGTCCGACTTCGCCATCTCGCGCGGGTCGGCCCCGGCCAGCCGCCCGGCGCCGGCCAGCCAGCCAGCCCAGGCCGGGTTGGTGCAGATGGACGAGAAGAAGCCCGACCAGCGCTTGGCGTGGCGCAGCCGGTTGATGCCGTCGCGCTGCACGAGCCCCATGGTGCCGGCGTACTGGTAGGGCCACACCGTCTCGGTCCCGAACCGCCGCTCCGCCTCCAGGAAGCGCTCGGCCACAATGTCCAGCGCGTCGTCCCAGGAGATCGGCTCGAACTGGCCGGAGCCCTTCGGACCGGTGCGGCGCAACGGCCGGGTCAGCCGGTCCGGATGGTGGACGCGCTCGGCATAGCGGGCGACCTTCGCGCAGATCACGCCGGCCGTGTAGCTGTTGTCCGCCGATCCCCGGATCCGGCCGATACGGGCGCTGCCGACGACCTCCACCTCCAGCGCGCAGGTGGACGGGCAATCGTGCGGGCAGGCCGAGGCGTGAAGGCTGATCGCGGAGCTGTCGGGCATGGTCATTCCGGTCAGGGCGTGTGCGGCGGGTCTGCCATCGTTACCCGAATTCCGCCCGCGACGATACCCCACCGGCCATGATCTCACCGGCCATAACCATACTGGCCAGGGCCGGCATGCCTACAGCATCTCCAGCGGCCGTGGCATGCGCGGCGGCGGGAAGGCGCTGTCGAGGGTGGCGAGATCATGCTCGTCGAGACGCAGATCCAACGCCGCGCGGTTCTCCCGCACATGCGCCGGGTTGGACGCCTTGGGAATGGCGATGACTCCCTTCTGCCGCAGCAGCCATGCCAACGCCACCTGGGCGGGCGTCGCCCCATGCCGTTCCGCCACGGCGCGCAGGCGGGCATCGCGCAGCATGCGCCCCCGCTCGATGGGCGAATAGGCCATGATCGGAATGCCCTGGCGAAGGCACCATGGCTTAAACGCGAACTCGATGCCCCTGCGCGTCAGGTTGTAGAGCAGTTGGTTGGCCTGCACCGCCCCGCCGCCCGGCACCTTCATGAGGTCCTTCATGGCCGCCAGATCGAGATTGCTGACGCCCCAATGGCGGATCTTGCCGTCGCGCATCAGCGCCTCGAACCCTTCCACCGTCTCGGCAAAAGGGTGCGAACCACGCCAGTGCAGCAGGTAGAGGTCGATCCGGTCCGTGCGCATGCGGCGGAGGCTGCGCTCGCACGCCTCAATGGTTCCCTGGCGCGAGGCGTTGGAGGGCAACACCTTGCTGACCAGGAACACCTCGTCCCGGCGTCCCTCGATGGCGTCTGCGACGACCTCTTCGGCTCCGCCGTCGGCGTACATTTCCGCCGTGTCGATCAGCGTCATGCCGAGGTCGAGGCCGAGGCGCAGCGCATCGGACTCCCGCGCCCGCTCGCGGTCATCCTCGCCCATGTACCATGTGCCTTGGCCCAGGATGGAGATGGCCTCGCCGGCGGGAAGGGCGGTCGTCGGAACGCTCATGCACACCTCCGCATCATGTCACGGGTGCAGGGTTGAACAGCGTCATCACCTCGCGCAGGCCCCGGAGGTCCGCCCAAGTCTGCTTGCCTTGACCACCGGAGCCCTGGCGAGACCATACGGCGTGCCGCGCCCGGCCGTGAAGGCTCCCATGTTGCAGCCCGACGCCAATTGCAGCGTACCGCAAACGAAGCTGCTTTCACCTCGCCATCGTCATCTGGAATGCGCCTGCACGGGCGAGCGCCGCTCAAAATACAGTTTTCGCGCGGACGGTACGGTTTAACGTATGCTTAGCATATAGATTTAATAGACTATGAGCATCTGCACGAAACGGCCAGCGGCAACGACGGGAGACCGGGCGATGAGCGGCGCTCCCACACTGCCTTGGCGATCAAGCCGATCAATGGCAGCATTGGCGCCGAAGCCGCCTCAATTATAATAGCACGAACGATTGGGCCGGCAGAAACTTCCCGCCGCTCCCATCTGTCGTTGTCATCCGTTTCTTTTCATTCGGGATTTCGATCATGACGTCACCCTACATCGCCGCTCCCGCCCGTTACGAACAGGCCGCCTTCCGCCGCAGCGGGCGGAGCGGGCTCGACCTTCCGGCGATCTCGCTCGGGCTGTGGCAGAATTTCGGCGGGACGGACGTGTTCGAAACCGGGCGCGCCGTGCTGCGCCGCGCCTTCGACCGGGGCGTGACGCATTTCGACCTCGCCAACAACTACGGCCCGCCGCCGGGCTCGGCGGAGGAGAATTTCGGCCGCATCCTGGCGACCGACTTCCGCCCCTACCGGGATGAGATCGTCGTTTCGACCAAGGCCGGCTACGACATGTGGCCCGGCCCCTATGGCAGTTGGGGGTCGCGCAAGTACCTGACCGCCAGCCTGGACCAGAGCCTCAAGCGCATGGGGCTCGACTATGTGGACATTTTCTATTCGCACCGGGTCGATCCGCGCACGCCGCTGGAGGAGACCATGGGCGCGCTGAACCACGCCGTGCGCCAGGGCAAGGCGCTCTACGTCGGCATTTCCTCCTACTCCGCCGAGGAGACGCGGCGGGCGGCGGCGATCCTGAAGGGCCTCGGCACGCCCTGCCTGATCCACCAGCCCTCCTACTCCATGCTGAACCGCTGGATCGAAGGCGGTCTGCTCGACACGTTGGAGGATCTGGGCATCGGCTGCATCGCCTTCTCGCCACTGGCCCAGGGCCTGCTGACCTCCAAATACCTGAGCGGCCAACCGAACGACGCCCGCGCCGCCAAGGGCGGAACCCTGCGCGCGCATTTCCTGTCGGCGGAGAATCTGGAGCGCGTCCGCGCGCTGGACGCCATCGCGCAGGCGCGGGGGCAGACGCTGGCGCAGATGGCCATTGCCTGGGTTCTGCGCGACCCGCGCATCACCTCCGCCCTGATCGGTGCCCGCAATGTGGAGCAGTTGGACAACTCGCTCGACGCGCTAAAGAACACCGCCTTCTCGCCGGAGGAGCTGGCTGCCATCGACACCCACGCGGTGGAAGGCGGCATCAACCTCTGGCAGGCCTCTGCCACCGCCAAGGCCGGCTGACGGGGGGCGCTCGGCGCCGGCACAGGTCTGGTTCAATCCACTGTGTCGGCGCTCACCCCGCCCCAGCATTTCCTGCGCGACCGATGCGCCGACGCCGCCCGTCACCTGACGAAGGCGGCGCCCTGACCGGTTCAGTGCGACATCAGCGCGGGCATGTTGAGGTGGGTCAGCACGGTCCGCGTGGCGCCGCCCAGCACCAATTCGCGGAGACGGGAATGGCCGTAGGCGCCCATGACCAGCAGGTCGGCCGCCGAATCGCGGGCGCAGCTCAGGATCACCTCGCCCACGTCGTTGCCCTGATGGATGTTGGCCTGATGATGGCTGCGCACGCCGTGGCGTTCCAGCCAGATCATCAGGTCGCGCCCGCTGTCCAGCGTGTGGCCCGGCGCGTCGATGGTCAGCACGGTAACCTTCTCCGCCGCCTTCAGGAAGGGCAGCGCGTTGCGGACGGCGCGCCCGGCCTCCCGCGTATTCTTCCAGGCGATCACCGCATGCCGCCCGATGGAGCCGTCCGCCGGGAAGTCGTGCGGCAGCACCAGCGTGGGGCAGGGCGTTTCCAGCGGCAGCTGGTCGGGCACGTGCAGCAGCACCCGCTCGCTCTCGGTGCCGCCGTGGCTCTGCGTGACGATGGCGAGGTCGGCGTAGGTGGCGCGCTTCGCCAGCAGCTCCACATGGTCGCCCTCGACCACCGACCAGGAATAGGAACAGTCCTTCAGCGCCTGCCGAACCTCGTGCTCCACCTGGGTCGCCTTCTCGTGCGCGATGGCCGTCGCCTCGGCGATGTAGCCGTAGGAGGCGCCGCGCCCGGTCACCGCCGCCGGCATCGACACCGGGGTGGCGACGTACAGCACCTCCACATAGGCGCCAAAGCGCTGGGCGAGGCCAACGGCGACCTCTAGCCGGGCGGAGTGCCGGTCGTCGTTGGCCATATGCAGCAGAATGGTCTTGATCGGCATGGGTTCGCTCGCAGTAATCGGCCCCGGAGCGGGCGTCACCATAGGTAACGCCCGACGGGGTCAAATGGCAACGGAGGGTCTTTACTTCACCACCACGGCGTAGCGCTCGACCGGTTCGACCTTCTGGATCAGCCCGCGCGCCTTCAGGAACTCGGCGAAGCGGGCATAGCGGACGGTGTCCAGCGCCGCCGGGCTGTGCGAGAATCGGGGCAGGGTGGCCGCCCAGGCGCGGCGGTTCAGCTCGTCGTTCAGCTCCGGCCGGCCGTTGATGAAGGCGGCGTGCGCCTCCTCCGGATGGTTCAGGATGTAGAAGGTGGCGCGCTCCACCGCCTCCAGGAAACGCTTGATGCGCGGGTCGGCGGCCTTGGTCTGGTGCGCCACGACGATCAGCTCGTCATAGGCGGGCACGCCCTCCTCCTCGGGGTAGAAGGCGATGCCGGGCTTCTTCTCGATGTCCAGTTGGTTCAGCTCGAAGTTCCGGAAGGCACCGATGACCGCGTCCACCTGACCGGACAACAGGGCCGGCGACAGCGAGAAGTTGACGTTCACCAGTTCCACGTCCTTCAGCGTCAGCCCGTGCTTTTCCAGCATGGCGCCGAGCAGCGCGTCCTCGAACCCGCCGACCGAGAAGCCGACCTTGCGGCCCTTCAGATCCTTGACCGACTTCACCGGCCCGTCGCGCAGCGCGACGACGGAGTTCAGCGGCGTGGACACCAGCGTGCCGATGCGCACCAGCGGCAGCCCTTCGCCAACCTGAATCTGCAACTGGGGCTGGTAGGAGATGGCGAGGTCCGCCTGACCGGCGGCGACCAGCTTCGGCGGGTCGTTCGGGTCGGCGGGGGCGGTCAGCGTCACGTCCAGCCCGGCCTCCTTGAAGAAGCCCTTTTCCTGCGCCACCACCAGCGGCGCGTGGTCCGGGTTCACGAACCAGTCCAGCAGGACGGACAGCTTGTCCTGGGCGGCGGCCGGAAGGGCCGTCAGCAGCCCGGCGGCCAGCGCCGCCACCGCGAGAGTGCGCTTCATCCGAATCAGTCCTTTTCCTGAGCGGGGTGCGAATCGGGTTGCCAGGGCAGCGCCCAGCGGATCAGCGCGTCCACGGCGGCGTACAGCGTCACCGCGAAGACGCCCAGCACGGCGAGCGCCGCGAACAACAGGTCGATCTGCATCCGCGCGTTGGCGTGCAGCATCAGGTAGCCAAGCCCGGAGGAGGAGCCGACCCACTCCCCGATCACCGCGCCGATGGGCGCCACCGCCGCCGCCACGCGCACGCCGGACCCAAAGGCGGGCAAGGCCGCCGGCAGGCGGATGTGCCACAGCACCGACCGGCGCGACGCCCCCATGGTGCGCGCCAGATCCAGCCACCCCGCCTCCGTCCGGCGCAGCCCGTCGAACAGGGCGGTGGTGACGGGGAAATAGATGATCAGCGTCGCCATGGCGATCTTCGACGCCATGCCGTAGCCGAGCCAAAGCACCAGCAGCGGCGCCAGCGCGAAGACCGGGATCGCCTGGCTGACCACCAGAACCGGCATCAGCCACCGCCGCGCCGTCCGGAAGCTGGCCAGCGTCAGGGCGCTGACGCTACCCAGCGCGACGCCCAGCCCCAAGCCCAGCAGAATCTCGATCAGCGTCGTCGTGCCGTGCTGAATCAGCAGCGGCGCCTGCCGTTGCAGCGCGTCGGCCACCGCCAGCGGCGCCGGCAGGATGTAGCGCGGCACCCCGGTCAGCAGGACGATGGCCTGCCAGACGCCCAGAAGCACGGCCAGGGTGATCAGCGCGCGGAGGATCCTCATCCCGCCAGCCTCCGCAGCAGCTCGGCCTGGAGCGCCAGCAGGGCCGGATCGTCCACCGCGCGCGGCGGCAGGCCGGGCGGTTCCAGCGCCGGCCCGACCGTCGCCGGCCGGCCCGTCATCACATGCACGCGATGCCCGATCCGCAGGGCCTCCAGCGGGTCGTGCGTCACCATCAGCACCGTGCGCCCGGCCAGCGCGTCGGCCGCCACGTCCTGCAAACGAAGGCGCGTCAGCGCGTCCAGCGCCGAGAACGGCTCATCCATCAGGACCAGCGGCTTGTCCTCCATCAGCGTGCGGGCGATGGCGACGCGCTGCCTCTGCCCGCCGGACAGCGTGGCTGGCCGGTCCTTCTCCCGCCCGGCGAGGCCCACCCGCTCCAGCAGCGCGCGGGCGCGCTCCACCAGCGCCGGAGTCCGCCGCTCGCCCCGCATCCGCGCGCCCAGCAGCACGTTGTCCAGCACGGTCAGCCAGGGCAGCAGCAAATCCTGCTGCGCCATGTAGGCGATCCGCCCACGAAGTGGCGCACCGTCCCCGGAAAGGATGGAGGTGGGCGGCTCCGGCTCCGCAAGGCCCGCGACCATGCGCAGCAGCGTCGTCTTGCCCACGCCGCTCGGCCCCAGCAGGCACGTCGTCACGCCCGCCTCGATGTGCAGCGTCAGGTCGGAGAACAGCGCGACCCCGCCATAGGTCAGGCGGGCGCCGGTCACCGTCACCGACAGGGGAGCATGGATGGTCTCAGGCCGTAGGGGCGCGTTCATGGGCGACTCACTGATCCCTTCGCCGGCATGATCCGGATCAGGTTCCAGGGGTCGTCTCCCAACAGAGACCTCTCAGCCGACCGCCGGCTCCCCCCAGTGATGTTCTGGGACTATGGCAACTTGACGCATGCCTCGCAAGCCTCAGCGGGCGGCGACATCCGTGTCCGGCTGCCGGCCGGAGATTTCCAGCAGCAGCTTCGCCAGAATGGCGTCGGCGAACGCCTCGAAGTTGACCGCCGGCACCAGGAAGGCTCCCGGACCGCCGATGACGTTGTCGCGATAATAGCGGTCCAGGTCCAGCGGCGGCGCGCCGCCCCAGGGGTTCGGGCGGTCGTTCAGGATCGGCAGCCCGTTGATGGTGATCCCCGCCGCCACCGCTTGATCCCGCGCCCACTCCACCGGGCGCCCCCGGTTGTTCACGCCATCGCCCGACACGTCGATGACCCGCCGCGTTCCCTCATAGCCGTTGCCGTCGAACAGCCGCGCGCTGTAGTCGATGGCCGCGCCGATCGCGGTCCACTGCGCGGTCATGGTGGGCGATTCGGCGATGGCCGAGGCGAAGGATTCGAGGCTCGCGCCATCCTGCAACACGGTCCAGCCGACCACCATGTGCTGGTAGCTGTCACCCGCCCATTCCACATAGGTCGCCGCGATGCGTCCGAAGGGACCGCCACGGATGGCCGCCTGCACCTTGGGATTCATGAGGGCGCCGACATAACCCTCCCGTTGCAACTGCGCTTCCTCCGGATCGACGCTGCCGGAAACATCGACGGCCAGCACCAATTCCAGATCGACCGGCGTTTCCGCCAGCGCCGGTGCCCCCATTCCTTGGGCCAGCGCCAGCATCAGCACGACCATCCCCGCGAACTGCCGGCTTCCGATCATCCCGCCGCCTCCCGCTTACCCCGATTATGAAAAAGGGGCCCGATTATGAAAAAGGGCTGTGCAGGGTCACGGCAAGGGGGCGTTGACGGATTGGCCTGTTCACGCCACCTCAGCATCCCATGTCCATACCACCGCTCTTCATCGGCAGCGAGATCTACCGGGGCTCCAGCTACGGCCCGAAGCATCCGCTCGCCATCCCCCGCGTCTCGACCGCCATCGACCTCAGCCGCGCCATGGGCTGGCTGCCGGACGAGGTCTACATCGACAGCCCGATGGCCTCGCCGCAGGAGTTGGCGCGCTTCCACACGCCCGACTACATCGACGCCTTGCACCGGGCCGAGGCAGCCCAGCGCGTCGATCCGGAAACGGGGGAGCGTTACAATCTGGGCCGGCTGGAAAACCCGATTTTCCCGGAGATGTACCGGCGCCCGGCGACCGCCGTGGGATCGGCGCTGCTGGCCGCGCGCATCCTGGCGGAACGGCCGGCGGGCATCGTCTACAGCCCGGCCAGCGGCACGCACCATGCCCGGCCCGGCCGCGCCAGCGGCTTCTGCTATTTCAACGCGCCGGTGCTGGGCATTCTGGCCCTGCTCGACGAGGGGATCGAGCGCGTCTGCTACGTCGATCTCGACGCCCATCACGGCGACGGGGTGGAGGAGGCCTTCGCCCACGACGACCGCGTGCTGACCATCTCCGTCCACGAGGAAGGGCGCTGGCCCTTCACCGGCAAGGCCGAGGATCGGGCCGGCGGCGTGGCGCGCAACCTGCCGGTCCCGCCGGGCTTCAATGACACGGAGATGGCGTACCTGCTGGAAAACGCCATCCTGCCGCTCGGCCGCGCCTTCCGGCCGCAGGTGGTGGTGATCCAGACCGGCTCCGACGCCCTGGCTGAGGATCCCCTCAGCCGTCTGGAACTGTCCAATGGTGCGCTGTGGGACGCAGTGCGCGCGCTGATGGGGCTTGCCCCGCGCCTGCTGGTGGTTGGCGGGGGCGGCTACAACCCGTGGTCCGTCGGCCGCTGCTGGGCCGGCGTGTGGGCAACCCTGAACGGCATCGACCCGGCCGTCCCGCCGACGCTGGAGGCCGAACGGGTGCTTCGCGCGCTGACATGGTCGCGCGCCGCCGGCCGCAACCCGCCCGAACACTGGTTCACCACGCTGGCCGACGCTCCACGGCCGGGGCCGGTGCGCGACGCGGTGCGGCGCGTTGTCGCTCTGGCCATGGAGGATTCGGTTTCAGGCCGATAACATTTGGAAAGCTTTTTGGTCAATCAACGACCATACATTGACCTCCCCGCGCGAATCGGCGATTCTGTCTTGCCAATGCGCGCCGTCCGCGTGCACCTCCACGACGGTGGCCCCACGGCGCGAAGGGAAGGGTAAAGGCCGGACGATGTCGAACACGACCCTGCTCCTGATCGCCATCGCCATGATGATGCTGGTGGCGGTTCCACTGGCGTTCATGCTGAAGGACTTTCTGCCGCGCGCCATGCTGCGGTCCTCCGGCCTGGAACAGCTGGAAAACCGTATCTACGTCCTGCATTCGGAAGCGCATGACCTGCAGGACCGCGTGAAGGGCCTGGAACAGCGGCGCAACCAGCTGTCGTCCGACAAGCACCGGGTTGAAAGCGACAACCGCAAGATGGAAAAGGCCATCGCGGAGCTGGCCGACCAGTCGCCGCTGTTCGTGCACGAGGTCGGCACCCCTCAGGCCGGTCTGACGAAGTTCATCGTTAACGTCTCCCAGGAAAAGGCGTCCGCTGCCGCGCGCGCGTCGGGCGACCGCGCCGCGGTCAACCCGATCTGGCGTTGCATCAACGTGGCCGAGGTGTGGGCCGCCAGCCTTGAGGACGCCAAGCAGCTCGTCGAGGTGGCCTTCCCCTTCAAGATGGGCTTCGAGAAGAGCTTCCAGAAGACGCCCGGCACGAACCAGCCGGGCAGGCCGTCCCAGGCGAAGGCGTCCGCGTCATGATGATCAACTTCCTGATCATCCTCGGCATCATCGCCATCGGCGCGTGGCTCGGAAACATCCTGCTGTCGGTCGAGGCGCAGGTATCGCAAAGCCGCACCCGCGTGCGCGCCGCCAAGGATTCGATCCACAAGATTGAAATGACGCTGCACCGTCTCCAGCGAGAGCAGGAGAATCTCAACAAGGAGATCGAGGAACTGCTCAACGACACGGTCGAGGCGCGCCGCAAACAGTCGGAGATCCAGCGCCGCCTGACCGAGGCGCAGGCCAGGCGCCGGCCGCAAATGCTCATCCTCACCGACCGGCGCAACCCCAACGACAAGGAATGGGTCGTCACCGTCGTCAACACCCAGATCGGGGAGATCGACGCCACCCATCCTCTGGCCGTGGAATGGGCGCGCGGGCGCGACTATCTGGTGTGGGCCGAGACCGACCGCGAAGCCGCCGAGCGCGCCAACCGCCGCTTCAGCGCGCGCCCCGGCTATCAGATCAAGTCGGTCGTCCCGGTGAAGGAAAACATCTACGCCTCCGGTGCCACCGCCCGCCCGGCGGCGTAAGGACGCTGGACAGACGGCGCCGCTGACGGCAAGAAACCCTCCCCGAACTTCTCGAAACAACTTCTCCAACACAGGTCGGCAGCGATGATCGGACGGACCCTGCGGGGCGTGCTTTTCGGCGTTCTGGTGCTCTTCACCGTGTTCCCCGCCGCCGCGTTGGAGAGTTTCGGGCGATCGTCCCTGACGGTGGAGACGGTGGCCGGCGGTCGCTACCGCTTTGACGTGGAGATGGCCGAAACCCCGGCGCAGCAGGCGCAGGGCCTGATGTTCCGCGAGAAGATGGCCCCCGACGCCGGCATGCTGTTCGTCTACGACCGGCCGCAGCCGGCCAGCTTCTGGATGAAGAACACGTTGATCCCGCTCGACATGATCTTCATCGGCGCAGACGGACGCATCGTGAACATCCACCAGAACGCCGTCCCGCATTCGGAGGCCGCCGTCAACTCCGCCGGTCCGGTGAAGGGCATCCTGGAGATCAACGGCGGCATGAGTTCGCGTCTGGGCATCCGCGCCGGCGACCGCGTCGTCCACCCGGTCTTCGGCAACGCCAAGTAAGGCGGGCGGGGACAATCGTCAGCCCCCGTGACAACACCCGCCGACTAACCCACATTTAGGCCCATATTGCCGTATAAATGACCGTGCCGGTGGCGCGCGGAGAGCGGTGGATGAGGCGGCGTTTCTTTCCCATTTTGGTGACGGCCCTGCTCGGCACGGCGGGGCTCTCGACCTACTTCATGCTGGCCCGCGCGGAACCGCCGCCGGCCTTTCGTCTGGCGCGCGTGGAGCAGGGCCCGCTGGTCAGCGCCATCACCGCCGCCGGCACGCTGAGCGCTGTGGTGACCGTCGAGGTCAGCTCCCAGCTGTCCGGCCAGATCGCCGAACTGAACGCCGACTTTAACAGCCAGGTCGGCGCCGGGCAGGTGCTCGCTCGTCTGAACGGTGACCAGTTGGACGCCCGTCTCGCCCAGGCCAGGGCCGATCTGGAATCAGCCCGCGCCACGCTGAATCAGCAGGCCGCCCAGTTCGACAAGGCAAAGGCTGACGTGGCGAACGCCAAGGCCAACGTCGCCAACGCCGCCGCCCAGGTCATGCGCTCCGATCTGGCCCTGCGCGACGCCGATCGCGACCTCGTCCGCCGCCAGGACCTGCGCGGGCGCGGCGTCGTGTCCACCTCCGACCTCGAAAAGGCGGAGACGGCGGCCCGCAGCGCCCGCGCCCAGCTCGCCTCCAGCAACGCCCAGAAGCAGCAGGCCGAAGCCGGCCTTGCCTCGTCCGAGGCCTCCCTCCAGGTCTCCGCCGCCCAGGTGGAGGTTGCCCGCGCCCAGGTGGCCCAGCGCGAGGCCGCGCTCCAGCTGGTCGAGGTGGACGTGAAACGGTCGGTCATCCGCTCGCCCATCGACGGGGTGGTGGTCAACCGCGCCATCAACATCGGCCAGACCGTGGCCGCCAGCCTGTCAGCCCCGACGCTGTTCACCATCGCCCAGGATCTTCGCCAGATGGAGGTGCTCGCCAACATCAACGAGGCCGACATCGGCCGCGTGCGCGAGGGGCTGCCGGTGCGCTTCACGGTCACCGCCTATCCCGGCGAGTTCTTTTCCGGTACCGTCTCCCAGGTTCGGCTGGCGCCGAAGGAGGAACAGAACGTCGTCACCTACATCGCCGTCATCACGGTGGAGAATCCCGGCATCCGCCTGCTGCCGGGCATGACCGCCAGCCTCAGCATCACCGTGGACGAGCGCGCTCGCGCCGTGAAGATCCCCAACGCCGCCCTGCGCTTCCGCCCGCCCGGCGTCGAGGCCCCGACCTCGCCCAGGCCCGAGACCGCACGCACCGTCTGGGTTCCCGGCGCGCAGGGCGCCCCGGTCGGCGTGCCGGTCAGCCTGGGTATCAGCGACGGCAGCTTTACGGAGGTGGTCTCGGGCGACCTCGCCGCCGGCCAGGACGTCATCACCGGCGTGGCCCTGCCGGACCGCGCCGACGCCCGCAAGGGGCCGCGCCTTGGCTTCTGACGCTCCCTGCCTCGACCACACCGCCTCGACGGAGGGCGCGCCCGCGCTGATCGCCGTGCGCAACCTCGTGCGCGCCTACACCATGGGTCCGCACACCGTCCGCGCGCTCGACGGCGTGTCCACGGAGGTGCGGCGGGGCGAGTTCGTGGCGGTCATGGGGCCGTCCGGATCCGGCAAGTCCACCTTCATGAACCTGCTGGGCTGTCTCGACCGCCCGGACGGCGGCAGCTACCACCTTGACGGGCAGGAGGTCAGCCGCCTGTCGGCCGACGAACTGGCCGTGGTGCGCAACCGCAAGATCGGTTTCGTCTTCCAGTCCTTCAACCTGCTGCCCCGGCAGTCCGCCCAGACCAACGTCGAATTGCCCATGGTCTACGCTGGCCTGGACCGCGTCGCCCGTGCCGAGAAGGCGCGCGCGGCGCTGGCCGCCGTCGGGCTGGATTCGCGCGGCCACCACCGACCCTCCCAGCTTTCCGGCGGCCAGCAGCAGCGCGTCGCCATCGCCCGAGCGCTGGTCAACGACCCGGTCCTGCTGCTGGCCGACGAGCCCACCGGAGCGCTGGATACCGCAACGAGTTTGGAGATCATGGCGCTGTTCCAGCGCCTGAACCGCGGCGGCATCACCATCGTTCTGGTGACGCACGAGCCTGACGTGGCGCGCTTCGCCGGCCGCGTCCTGATCTTCCGCGACGGCCATCTGGTGGACGATCACCGGCAGGAGCCGGAGGCGGCGGCTCCATGAACCCGCTGGACTCCGTCCGCACGGCGCTGGAAGCGTTGCGCGCCAACCCGCTGCGCAGCGCCCTGACCATGCTGGGCATCGTCATCGGCGTGGCGGCGGTGATCGCCATGGTCGCCGTG
Organism: Azospirillum soli; assembly: GCF_017876165.1. Lineage (GTDB taxonomy): Bacteria > Pseudomonadota > Alphaproteobacteria > Azospirillales > Azospirillaceae > Azospirillum > Azospirillum soli. Next base: position 158,399 of record NZ_JAGINQ010000012.1, on the reverse strand, counting down.
GGCGCGGGTGCGCGCGATCAGGTGCTGCGCCAGATCGCCAGCCTCGGCACCAACCTCATCATGGTCGGGCAGGGCAGCATCGCGCGCGGCGGGGTGAAGCTCGGCGCCGGCACCGCCTCGTCCCTGACGGAGGAGGACGCCGTCACCATCACGCGCGACATTCCCGGCGCCCGCATCGCCGCGCCGTCCGTGCGCTGGGGCCTGCAAATCGTGGCGGGCAACCAGAACTGGGGCACCGTCCTGTTCGGCATCACGCCCGATTACATGGACGCCCGCGAATGGACCATTGAGCAGGGGCGCGGCATCTCCGACGAGGATGTGGCCCAGGCGACCAAGGTCGTCGTGCTCGGCCAGACGGTGGTGCGCAACCTGTTCGGCGGCGGCGATCCGGTCGGCCAGCAGGTGCGCGTCTTCTCCACGCCCCTGACCGTCATCGGCGTGCTGAGCGAGAAGGGGCAGAACACCCAGGGCCAGGACCAGGACGACGTGATCTTCGTGCCGCTGTCCATGGCGAAGCGCAACATTCCGGGCATGGCGAAGTCCAACCCGCGCTTTATCCACTCGATGGTCATCAAGATGGACGAGGGCGCCGACATGGAGGCGGCGCAGACCCAGATCCGCGACCTGCTGCGCCAGCGCCACCGGCTGATACCCGGCCAGGACGACGATTTCTGGATGCGCAACCTGTCGGAGGTCGCGGCCACCCGCGACGCCTCGTCCCGCGCGCTGTCCTTCCTGCTGGCGGCGGTCGCGGCGGTGTCGCTGCTGGTCGGCGGCATCGGCATCATGAACATCATGCTGGTCAGCGTGACCGAGCGCACACGGGAAATCGGCCTGCGCCTCGCCATTGGCGCGCGGCGGCGCGACATCCTCGTCCAGTTCCTGATCGAGTCGACCACCCTGTCGATCATCGGCGCCGGGGTGGGCGTGCTGGTCGGCATCGGGACGGCCATGGTGGTCGCCAACCTCGCTGGCTGGCCGACCCTGATCCAGATCGACGCCGTGGTGCTGGCCGTGGTGGTCAGCGGCCTGATCGGCGTCTTCTTCGGACTCTACCCGGCCCGCCGCGCCTCATTGCTGAACCCCATCGACGCCCTGCGCCACGAGTGACGCCACCGCGTCTCCCAGCCGTCCGTCGTCGAATCCATCGATGATCGCCGCTGCGCGCGGGTAGAGCCTCCGGCGCAGAGCGTCCACCAGCCCACCCGCCGCCTCACCATTCTCGGCGATCACCACCGGGGTTCCCTGCCGCGCCAGAATCGCCGCCGCCAGCGCCACCACGTTCGCCGTGGCACCGGCTGCGACCAGCGCCGCCGGTTGCCGTTCCGCCAGGATGCGCGCCAGCGCCAGCGCCGAGGTCGCCGTGTGCCGCTTGGCAAGGTCGATCTGCCCGATCGCCGGATCCAGCCCCGCCCGCAAAGCCCCACCGCCCATCGGCGCCACCACGTCCACGGCGAAGCCGCGCCGCCGCAACCCGTTCGCCAAGGCGACCAAGGCGCGCTGCGCGGGCCCTTCCTCCAGGTTCGGCACGAAGACGGCAAAGCGAGGGGAGGGCATGGCGACGGGGGTCCATAATGGCGACGAATGGCCGCGGCACAGACTTACCGCAGCCGTGACGGATGATACGAAAGGGCTGCCCGATCCGGTAGACGCGGCTGCACCTTGCCGTTCGTTCGGCGTTCGTGTATCTCATCGCGGCGACGGGGCGTAGCGCAGTCTGGTAGCGCGCCAGTTTTGGGTACTGGAGGCCCCCGGTTCGAATCCGGGCGCCCCGACCATCGCCAGTATGTGTTGCCTGTGTGTTGAACGAACAACGTATCAGAGGAGATGCCGCGTCATGAAGGTCCGGATCTACCAGCCGAGCAAAGCGGCCACGCAATCCGGACGGGCCAAGACGCATCGCTGGCTGCTCGAATACGAGATCGAGACCCCGCGCCGTCCGGAGCCGCTGATGGGCTGGATCAGCTCGGGCGACACCCTGAATCAGGTAAAGATCGGCTTCGAGACCAAGGAAGAGGCCATCGCCTTCGCCGAGCGCAAGGGACTGGAATACGCCGTGCAGGACGCGCCCGTCCGCCGCGTCCGCCCGCGCAACTACGCCGACAACTTCCGCACCGACCGGCCGCGCTTCTGATCGGCCCGTTTGGTCGGCCCGTGGGATTGGTAAAGGCCCCATAGCTCAGTTGGATAGAGCAATCGCCTTCTAAGCGATAGGTCGCAGGTTCGAATCCTGCTGGGGTCGCCATCCCGGCGCGCGGCACCCATTACCGCACGGCGAAGGTCAGCATCCGGAAGGGTCCACCTCCGGATGCTGGAGCGATTCCAAAAAGAGCAACAGACTTATCCCCTGCGGAGAGAATGGCGCTTTTGGGTCGTTCTTTCGGACAGCATCGTTCGCGCTCGCGCGCCACACAGTGCTCAAACCCTTTGCATTCAGCGCTTTTCGGCGCATGCCCAAAATCCGGGCATGGCATTCAAGGCCCGGTGCCGCCAAAGCGGAACCAACCTCCTCCACAAAGTTATCCACAGATTCTGGGGATAAGCCGAAAGGCGACTCAGCCAGCCCTTTCGGCGCCCCTTGCGTGACGGGTCTCGTGGCTCAGCATGCAAGCCACGTCGGACCAGATGGCCTGAGCGTCGGCATCGCCCTCACGTTCGGCGACGGCGGCATTGTTCTTGGCCTTATCGCGCGCATCATCGCCATAGCGGCCGACCAGCAGGCCGGCCACGGCCCACAGCTGGTGACGTTCGCCCATGGCTTCCTCCTCTGGATCATCTCCTCGGAACCGGACCAGCGAGCGGGGCGTTTACGGTTGAGCCCTGCCATGCAGGTTCACGGTCGAAGTGAGGTGGTGCCTTGGGGTGGATCGTCAAGACGCTTCTGCTCTGTTTTCTCGTCGGTCTTGCGCTGTCCGTGCTGGACATCGACCCCGCCAGCATCATCACCAACACCTGGGCAACCATCCGCGACATCGCCGATCTGGCGGTCGGCGTGATCCGGTGGGCGCTGCCCTACATTCTGATCGGTGCGGTGATCGTCGTCCCGCTGTCGGTGCTGGGATTGCTTCTGCGCTGGTCGCGCAGCCGGGGGCCGTGACATCCCGGAATTCGCGCAAAAAGAAGGAGGCACCGTTGCCGGAGCCTCCAAGACGAATAAACAGGGAGGGTTAGAGACAAGACCCTTCTACCCGTTTCCCGACTTGGCTGCCTTGATCCACGTCAATGACGCGCATTGCCGCAATCTCCTGGCCGGCTGTCCGCCCCGGAGGCAAAAAGAAACCGGAGTTCCCAGGGGAAGCTCCGGTCAGTCAATACAGGGAGGGTTAGAGACAAGAAAAATCTAGCCGAACCGCCTATCCGGTTCGTTGATCTATATCAATTCGCTAAAATTTGAAACTTTTGTTCGCATGTGCAGCAACGCCCATACCCGCGCCGCACGCAAAAAAATAGCCGGGGGTTCCAGTGGAACCCCCGGCATAGGCGAATACAGGGAGGGTTAGAGACAGCCCGGTTGTAACCCAAAGGTCTGGGCTGCAACCATGACATAGATCAAAAATCTTCGGCGATGCAGCGAAGGTCAGGCGTGCTTGTGTCCGTCTTGCGCGTGTCCGTACAGCACCGCCGGATCGGTCTCCACCTCCTGAATGACCTCCAGCTTTCCGCCACGCACCGCGCGGTAGAAGCAGCTTCGGCGGCCGGTGTGGCAGGCGACGCCGTCCTGCTCCACGATCAGCAACAGCGTGTCGCCGTCGCAATCGACGCGGAAGTCCTTCAGGCGCTGCACCTGCCCGGACGTCTCGCCCTTGCGCCACAGCCCGCCGCGCGATCGCGACCAGTAGCAGACGCGGCCGGTGTTCAGCGTCTCCAGAACCGCGTCGCGGTTCATCCACGCCATCATCAGAATCTCGCCGGTTCCCTCCGCCTGTGCGATGGCCGGAACCAGCCCGTCGGCGTTGAACTTGATGGCGGCGAGAACCTCGTCGAACGCAGCGGCGTCCGTCATCGTGAAAACCCTCTTGTCTCAAGCTCTTACAGGGCGTCGTTCAGGCGCTTGAAGGCGCTGTCCAGATCCCGGATCAGGTCGCCCACGTCCTCCAGACCCGCGTGCAGACGCAGCACGATGCCGGGATCGTCCCAGCGCGTGGCGGTGCGGATGGCGGCCGGGCGGGTCGGCAGGATCAGGCTCTCGAAGCCGCCCCAGGAATAGCCCATACCGAACAGCTCCAGATGGTCGAGCATGGCGGCCAGCGCCGTCTTCGGCACCGCCTTGATCACGACCGAGAACAGGCCCGACGATCCGGCGAAGTCGCGTTTCCACAACGCGTGGCCAGGGAAGTCCGGGTGCGCCGGGTGCAGGATGCGCGTGACCTCCGGCCGCTTTTCCAGCCAGCCGGCCAGCGCAAGCGCGTTCTCCTGGTGCTGCTTCAGACGGACCGACAGCGTGCGCAGGCCGCGCAGGCCCAGGAAGATGTCGTCCGGCCCGGCGCAGGCGCCGGTGCGCGTGGCCGTCTTCTTGACCTTCAGCCAGCTTTCCTCGTCGGCGCAGACGATGGCGCCCAGCATCGCGTCGGCATGTCCGACGATGTACTTGGTCGCGGAATGGATCGACACGTCGGCCCCCAGCCGCAAGGGCTGAAGCAGCAGCGGGGTTGCCCAGGTGTTGTCGATCAGCACCTTCGCCCCGACGGTCTTCGCGGCGGCCGAGATCGCCGGAATGTCCTGGATCTCGAAGGTCAGGGAGCCCGGCGATTCGAGGAACACGACGCTGGTGTTCGGCTTCAGCAGCGAGGCGATTCCGGCCCCGATGGTCGGGTCGAAATACTCGACCTCCACCCCGTAGGGAGTCAGCGTGTCGTTGGCGAACCGGCGGGTCGGCCCATAGGCGCTGTCGGTGATCAGCACATGGTCGCCGGCCTTGGTGAAGGACAGCAGCGCCGTGGCGATGGCGTTCAGGCCCGACGCCGCGTGCACGGTCTTGTAGCCGCCTTCCAGCCGCGTGATCGCCTCTTCGAACGCCTGGGAGGTCGGCGTGCCCATGCGGCCGTAATGGACGCCTTCGAACGGGTTGCGGTCGCTTTCCTCCAGCTCCGCCAGGGTCGGGAACAGCACGGTCGAGCAGTGATAGACCGGCGGGTTTACGATCCCGTGATTGGCGCGCGGATCGCGCCCGGCGTGGTTCAGGATCGTGTCCTTTTGTGCGTCCTTCATAAGCCCTTCCGCGATAAAGGCGATGGTCGAGCCATCTTGGCATCCCAGGAACCGGCCGGCCACAGGAGAATGCGCCCGTAAGCCTCTGTAAGGGATTGCTTAACTTACAGTTCAGCCTACGGAGGATTCGACAAGTCCGATAATGTTGGTGCACTCTTGTGACATGCGCGTGACCCTCGTGGGGGGCGCGCTGACGAAGGTTCCAAAGGGCCAAAGTCCGAAATCGAAAAACGCAAGGACAGGGTGGAGCTTCAAACGATGAAATCGGGAATTCTCGCCGCGACCGCCGCGGCTCTGGTGTTCGGTGCCGTCACCACGGCGCAGGCTGGTCCGACGCTCGACGCCGTCAAGGCGCGCGGCTTCGTCCAGTGCGGCGTGAACGCGGGTCTTCCGGGCTTCGGCAACCCCGACAGCGCGGGCAACTGGACCGGCCTCGACGTCGACTACTGCCGGGCGATGGCCGTCGCTCTCTTCAACGACCCCAACAAGGTAAAGTTCACCCCGCTCTCGGCTCAGCAGCGCTTCCCGGCCATCCAGTCGGGTGAGGTGGACCTGCTGTCGCGCAACACGACCGTCACGCTGACCCGTGACACCTCGGTCGGCCTGAACTTCGCGCCGGTCACCTATTACGACGGCCAGGGCTTCATGGTGCACAAGAAGCTCGGCGTGAAGAGCGCGAAGGAGCTGAACGGCGCCACCGTCTGCGTCCAGTCCGGTACGACGACGGAACTGAACCTCGCCGACTACTTCCGCTCCAACAACATGAACTACAACCCGGTCGTCATCGAGTCGAACGACGAGGTGAACGCCGCCTTCTTCGCCGGCCGCTGCGACGTGCTGACCACCGATGCGTCGGGCCTCGCGGGCACCCGCGCCGGCGTGGCGCCGGTTCCGGACGACTACGTCATCCTGCCGGAAATCATCTCGAAGGAGCCGCTCGCCCCGGCCGTGCGCCATGGCGACGATCAGTGGTTCGACATCGTGAAGTGGGTCGTCTATGCCACGATCCAGGCCGAGGAGTCGGGCATCAATTCCAAGAACGTCGATGAGTTCGTGAACAGCAAGAACCCGGAGATTCAGCGTCTCCTGGGCTCCTCGCCGGGCATGGGCAAGGCGCTCGGCCTGGATGAGAAGTGGGCCTACAACGTGATCAAGAAGATGGGCAACTACGGCGAGATCTTCGACCGCAACGTCGGTCCGAAGACTCCGCTGAAGCTGGAGCGCGGCCTGAACGCCCTGTGGACCAACGGTGGTCTGCAGTACGCGATGCCGGTCCGGTAACTCTTGATGACGGGGACCGTCCACCGCAGGGAGGCGGACGGTCCCCGTCATGGCATTGCAGGTGTGGCGGCGCGAAGGGCGGCAAAAAGCAAAACGCCCCGCGCCTTTGCCGCTGGGAGACGAATGTGTCATGGCGCGCATGCGCGGATGTCCGGGAGGCGTTCGGCGGCATAGGCCCATGACGGGTGAGGGGAGAGAACCGTGGCCAGCGAGACCCGGGACACCCGGCGCGGAGCCGCGCAGGGTGGAATGTCATTTTCCCTCAGCGACCCGACGTTTCGGGCCATCTTCTACCAGATTCTGGTGGTTGGCATCGTCGTCGCGGTCGGCTGGTATCTGATCGCCAACACGCTCGACAACCTGTCGCGGCGGTCCATCGCCACGGGCTTCGGGTTCCTGGAGCGCGAGGCGTCCTTCGGCATCGGCGAAAGCCTGATCGACTACAGCCCTCGGGACACCTACGGCCGGGCCTTTCTGGTCGGCGTGCTGAACACGCTGAAGGTGTCGATTCTCGGCATTGTCCTGGCCACCGTGCTGGGCACGGTGATCGGCATCGCGCGCCTGTCCAGCAACTGGCTGATCGCCAAGCTGGCCTCCGTCTATGTCGAGATCATCCGCAACATCCCGCCGCTGCTCCAGCTGTTCTTCTGGTACGCGATCGTGACGGAAAGCATGCCGCCGGTTCGGCAGGCGCTGAATCCGATTCCGGGCGTGTTCCTGTCGCAGCGCGGCCTGTTCGTGCCCGTTCCGGCGGCCGATCCGGTGTGGAAGTTCATGGGGATCGCGCTCGCGCTGGCGGTGATCGTCGTGATCTTCGTGCGCCGTTGGGCCAAGGACCGGCAGGCGCGGACCGGGCAGCCGTTCCCGACCGGTTGGACGACGCTGGGCCTGCTGATCGGCTTCCCGCTGATCGCCTACATCGGCGGCGGCATGCCGACGGCGCTCGATGTGCCGGAACTGGCCGGCTTTAACTTCCGCGGCGGCGCGGTGGTTTCGCCGGAGTTCTTCGCCATCCTGATCGGCCTGACCGTCTATACGGCGGCCTTCATCGCCGAGGTGGTACGCAGCGGCATCCTCGCCGTTAACTGGGGCCAGACGGAAGCCGCGCGCGCGCTCGGTCTGCCCAGCACCGAGACGCTGCGGCTGGTGGTTCTGCCGCAGGCGCTGCGCGTGATCGTGCCGCCGCTGACCAGCCAGTATCTGAACCTCGCCAAGAACAGCTCGCTGGCGCTTGCCATCGGCTACCCGGACCTGGTCTCCATCGCCAACACGACGCTGAATCAGACCGGTCAGGCAATCGAGGGCGTGGCGATGATCATGGGCACCTACCTGACCATCAGCCTCGGCATTTCCATCTTCATGAACTGGTACAACAAGCGCATCGCGCTGGTGGAGCGTTGACGGACATGACCGAGAGCGTCCACACCGGCAGCATTCCGGACGAGCGTCCGCCGGCCAACACCGTCGGCCCCGTCGCGTGGCTGCGCAACAACCTGTTCAACACCTGGTACAACGCGCTTCTGACGATCCTCATCCTGTACGGGCTGGCGCGCGCAATTCCGCCGCTGCTCGACTGGCTGATCGTCCACGCCAACGGCTTCGACACCACGCCCCAGGAATGCCGGACCAACGGCGGCGCCTGCTGGGCCTTCGTCAGCGAGAAACTGCGCTTCATCCTGTTCGGGACGTTCCCGTACGACGAGCAATGGCGCCCGCTGCTGACCATCGTGATCTTCATCACGCTGCTCCTCGTCAGCTGCGACCGCCGCTTCTGGAAGTGGTGGCTGGGGCTGCTGTGGGCGGCGGGGTTCGCCGCGGTGGCGATCCTGATGTGGGGCGGCGTCCTCGGTCTGACCTATGTGGAGAACACCAACTGGGGCGGCCTGCCGCTGACCCTGATCCTGTCGGTGATCGGTCTTGCCGTGGCCTTTCCGGCGTCGATCCTGCTGGCGCTCGGCCGCCGGTCGGACATGCCGGCGATCAAGGTGATGTCGGTCACCTACATCGAGCTGATTCGCGGCGTGCCGCTGATCAGCCTGCTGTTCATGGCCTCGGTCATGTTCCCGCTGTTCCTGCCGACCGGCGTCAGCATCGACAAGCTGCTGCGCGCGCAGATCGCCTTCATCATGTTCGCCGCCGCGTATATGGCCGAGGCGATTCGCGGCGGCCTTCAGGCGATCCCCAAGGGTCAGTACGAGGCGGCCGACGGCCTGGGCCTGAACTACTGGCAGAAGATGCGCAAGATCATCCTGCCGCAGGCGCTCGCCATCGCCATTCCGCCGCTGGTGAACACCTTCATCAGCTTCTTCAAGGACACCTCGCTGGTCATCATCATCGGCCTTTACGATCTGCTGGGCACGGCCAAGGCGGCGCTGACCGACCCGGCTTGGCGCGGCTTCTACCGCGAGGCGTACCTGTTCATCGGCGTCATCTATTGGGTGTTCTGCTTCTACATGTCGAAATACAGCCAGAAGCTCGAACGCGACCTGCGTCGCGGGCACCGTCGTTAAGGGTAGGGGAGAGACAAGACCATGGCCGAAGCCGTGAGCAACGCGCGCACCTTTCCCCAGGGCGGGGAAGTCATCCAGTGCCTCGGCGTGCACAAGTGGTACGGCGAGTTCCACGTCCTCAAGAACATCAACCTGTCGGTCGCCAAGGGCGAACGCATCGTCATCTGCGGTCCCTCGGGCTCGGGCAAATCGACGCTGATCCGCTGCCTGAACCGGTTGGAGGAGCACCAGAAGGGCAACATCGTCATCGACGGGATCGAGCTGACCGGCAACCTGAAGAACATCGAGCTGGTCCGGCGCGAGGTCGGCATGGTGTTCCAGCACTTCAACCTGTTCCCGCACCTGACCGTGCTGGAGAACTGCACGTTGGCCCCCATCTGGGTCCGCAAGAAGCCGAAGGCCGAGGCGGAAGCGCTGGCCATGAAGTATCTGGAACGGGTGCGCATCGCCGAGCAGGCGCACAAGTATCCCGGTCAGCTGTCCGGCGGTCAGCAGCAACGCGTGGCCATCGCCCGCTCGCTCTGCATGAATCCCAAGATCATGCTGTTCGATGAGCCGACCTCCGCCCTCGACCCCGAGATGGTGAAGGAGGTTCTGGACGTCATGATTGGCCTCGCCCAGGACGGCATGACCATGCTCTGCGTCACGCATGAAATGGGCTTTGCCAAGTCGGTGGCCGACCGGGTCATCTTCATGGATCGCGGCGAAATCGTTGAGCAGAACAACCCGCAGGAGTTCTTCAACAACCCGCAGTCCGAGCGCACCCGGCTGTTCCTCAGCCAGATTCTGAATCACTGACGCAATACTGAGATCCGACGCAATCCCTATGGGGCATTCGCCGCATTGAGCACTAGCGGGTTGCGTCGGATTCAGGTTGAATGCGGGCCGTTCGTGCTGTGATGCGTTGCACAACGGAGACCGCCCGATGGAGCTGCTGAGCCCTCGCCCCTGCATCGGCCAGATCAAGTCCTACCGCCCCGCGCGGCCGCCGCAGGATGGTGCGGGCTGGATCGATCTGTCGCTGACGGTCAATCCTTTGGGGGCTGGGCAGAAGGCGCTCAACGCCTACCGGCAGGTGGCGATGCAGATCCACCGATATCCGGATTGGGCTCAGGACAACCTGCGCCACGCCGTCGCGGGCCGCTACGAACTGGACGCCGACCACATCACCTGTTCGGCCGGCTCCGACGAGATGATCCACCTTGTCACGCAGGCCTTCGCCGGGCCGGGTGACGAGGTGCTGTGCCACGAGCATGGCTATCGCGGTTTCCTGAAGGCGATTCGCGCCACCGGCGCCACGCCCGTCGTCGCCGCCGAGCGCGATCTGACCGTCGATGTCGAGGCGATGATCGACCGTGCGAACGAACGGACGAAGATCTGCTTCCTCGCCAACCCGAACAACCCCACCGGCACCTACATCCCTATTGACTGCGTCCAGCGCCTGCGCGCCGGCCTGCCGTCGCACACGCTGCTGGTGCTCGACGCGGCCTACGCTGAATATTGCCGCCGCAACAACTACAGCGACGGGACGGAACTGGTCGAAAACTCCGACAACGTGCTGATGGTGCGGACCTTTTCCAAGCTGCACGGGCTGGCCGGTCTGCGCGTCGGCTGGGCCTATGGCCCGAAGACAGTGATCGACGCCATCAACCAGGTGCGCGGTCCCTTCAACGTCAGCATCGCCGCCCAGGCCGCCGCCGCGGCCGCCCTGATCGACACGGACCACGAGGAAGCCACCCACGCCCACAACAGCGCGTGGCTTCCGTGGCTGGGGCATGAACTGGAGCAGATCGGCGTCCGCGTCTATCCCAGCGTCTGCAACTTCATCCTGGCCCGGATCCCGACCGACCCGGCGCTGGGCGTGCAGGCGGTGATGGACCATCTGGCCCGGCGCGGCGTCCTGGTGAAGTGCACCCAGGACTACGGCCTGACCGACTGCCTGCGCATCACCGTCGGCCGCGAGGACGAGAACCGCGCCCTCGTCGCGGCGCTCGCCGAGATTTTGAACTAACCTATTCTATGATCGGGATGTGCGGTCCCGCCGTGCGCGGCAGCCAACCCTGCACGCGCGGGTCCAGGATTTCGCGCGTCACGTGCCGGATCGGGACGAAGCCCATCGACTGGTAAAGCGGCAGCGCCTTCGGGTGATCGAAGGTGCAGGTGTTGACCAGCAACCGCTTCGTACCGCCCTGCCAGGCCAGCCGGATTGCCGTGTCGAGCAGCCACGGCCCGAGCCCCAACCCGATGAAATCCGGGATCAACCCGAAATAGGCCAGATCCGTGTCGGCCTCGCGCCGGTCGATCTCGGCATAGCCGGCCGGCGTGCCGTGCACGTACAGCACCCACACCTCGACGCGCGAATCGGTGACGATCACGCCAAGCTCCGGCATCGGCATGCGCCGGCGCTCGTGCCACAGCCAGGGCTCACCCACCGTGTCGTACAGATAGCGGTAGAAGGACGCCGTCGGCGGGTTGGAGCGCACCAGCGCCACGTCGCCCGCCGGCCTGGGCAGCGGGGCGTGGGTCGGCGGCGTGGTCATCTCCAGATAGGTGACGATGACCGACAGGCAGCCGGGCGGCACCGCCATAGGGATGGCCGACGAGGGAATGATCGACGGATTCAGGGAGAAGCGGTCTTGAGCCATTTCTGCATCATCGTAACGGGGGAGGTGGCATAGCCCAGCCGTTCATAGAACGCCATCACCGCGTGGTTCGTTTCCCGCACGAGGAGTTGAATCTTGGGCATCCCCGCTTGAAACAGCCATTGCTCGGCCGACGCGACCATGGCCCGCCCATAGCCGCGCCCTCGGCACGCCGGATCGACCGCGAGATAGTAGAACCACCCCCGGTGACCATCGTGCCCAACCATGACGGAGGCAACTACCCGCCCGTCCTCGCATCCCACCAGCAACGCCGCGTTCGGCTTCGACCGCGCAAGCGCGATGTCCGCCGCCGGATCGTTCCAGGGAACCACGAGGTTGCAGGCGGTCCACAGCGCCACGATGGCGTCCCGCTCCGCGTCGGCCATGGGCCGAATCGCGAACCCCGGCCCGCTCATCGCCGCGCCGGTCCAGTCTCCAACGGCAGATCCTCGCGCAGTCCCCATTCGGCCCAGGAACCATCATAGACGGCAACGTCGTCCTTTCCGGCGACTGCGAGGCCCAGCGCGATGACGCAGGCCGTCACGCCGCTGCCGCATGAGGCGACCACCGGGCGGTTCAGGTCGATCCCCGCCTCCTTGGCCTTCGCCACGATGGTGTCCGGCGGCAGCACGGTCTTGGTCTCGGCGTCGACCAAATCGGTGTGAGCGAGATTCAGGCTGCCCGGAATGCGTCCGCTGCGCCGGCCCGGCCAGGGTTCAGCCACCGCGCCCTCGTAGCGGTTGGCGGCGCGGGCGTCCACGACCTGATCCGCGCCGCTCCCGATGTTGGCGAGCACGTCATCGACCCGCCGCAGCAGCTCCGGCCGCAGGCGCGCCGCGAAGGTCTTGGGCGCCGGAGTCGCAGCACCGCTTTCGGTCGGCCGTCCCTCGGCCAGCCACTTCGGAAGCCCGCCGTCCAGCACGGCGACCCGGTTGTGGCCGAAAAGGCGGAACATCCACCAGACTCGCGCGGCGGCGGTCGCCATGCCCGCGCTGTCGTACACCACCACCGTGTCGTCGTTCCCAACGCCGAGAGCCCCGACTTTGGCGGCGAAGGTCGCCTCGTCCGGGACCATGTGCGGCAGCGGATGCGTGTTCGGCTGCGCCACCTCGTCAATGTCGAAATAGACCGCGCCGGGGATGTGCCGCTCGGCGTACTCGGCGCGTGGGTCGCGCCCGGATCCCGGCATGAACCAGGAGGCGTCCAGCACTCGCAGGGTCGGCTGTCCCAGATTGCGGGCAAGCCACTCGGTCGGAACGATGGGGCCGGGCAGGGCTTCGGTCATGGCGTCCTCTCCTCTTTCAATTCTTCAGCGCGCTCATACGGCCGGCGCATGAATGCTTCATGGCCGGCCGGCCGTATGCCCCTCTCGCACATGGCCGTGCCATGTGCTGCCGGGTTTTAATCGAAGGCGGTTGATGGAAGCCATCAAACGCCTTCGATATCAGTCCTTGAGGGCGACGACGACGCGCCGGTTCTGTTTGCCCTTGTTCTCGATCTTCATGACCTCAAGCATGCCGATCTCGCCCAGCCGCGCCACATGCGTTCCGCCGCAGGGCTGCACATCCACGCCCTCAATGTTCACCAGCCGCACCCGGCCATAGCCGCGCGGCGGTTTCACGGTCAACGTGCGGACGAGGTCCGGTTGGGCGTCCAGTTCCTCGTCGGTGATCCAGCGCGGGGAGACCGGCGTGTCGGCGGCGATCAGGCGGTTGATGGCGTCGGCGATGGCCTGCTTGTCGAGGCTCTCCGCCGGGACGTTGAAATCCACACGGCTGCGCTCCGCCCCCACCTGCGCGCCGGTGATCGACGCGCCCGGCAGCACCGCGCAGACGAGATGCAGCGCCGTGTGCATGCGCATGTGGCGGTGCCGGCGGTCCCAGTCGATCTCCGCCTCCACCGCCGTGCCGGGAGCGGGCAGGACAGCGCCCATCTCCGGCACGTGGATCACATCGTCGGGGCCGCCGTCGCCCTTCACCGTGTCGGCGATTCGCACCTCACCGCCGGCGAAGCGCAGCACGCCGGTGTCGCCCGGCTGACCGCCGCCGTTCGGGTAGAACACGGTCCGGTCCAGCCGGATGCCCCGCTCATCGACGGAGCTGACGGTGGCGGTGCAGGACTTGGCGTATGGGTCCTCGCGAAAGATCAGCTCCATGGGTCCTCTGCGTGGGTTTTACGAATCCAGCCACTCGGGCACAGGCAGATTCTTCTCACGCAGGAACTCAGGATTGAAGAGCTTCGATTGGTAACGCTGCCCGCCATCGCACAAAATCGTCACGATGGTGTGGCCCGGCCCCATTTCGCGGGCGATGCGGATGGCCGCCGCGACGTTGATGCCGGACGATCCGCCCAGCACCAGCCCCTGGCTCTTGATCAGGTCGAAGATGACCGGCAGCGCTTCCTCGTCGGTGATCTGAAGGGCCGAATCGACCGGCGCGCCTTCCAGGTTGGCGGTGATGCGCCCCTGGCCGATGCCTTCGGTGATGGAGCTGCCCTCGGCCTTCAGCTCGCCATGGGCGTAGTAGTTGTAGAGCGCGGCGCCCATCGGGTCGGCCAGCACGATGCGGACGTTCGGGTTGCGCTCCTTCAGCGCCAGCCCGACGCCGGCCAGCGTGCCGCCGCTGCCCACCGCACAGGTGAAAGCATCGACACGCCCCTCGGTCTGGAACCAGATCTCCGGCCCGGTGGTCAGGCGGTGCCCTTCGCGATTCGCCACGTTGTCGAACTGGTTGGCCCATATGGCGCCGTTCGGTTCGGTCTTCGCCAGCTCCTCGGCCAGCCGTCCTGAATAGCGCACGTAGTTGTCGGGGTTGGAGTAGGGCACCGCCGGCACCAGGCGAAGGTCCGCGCCGACCAGGCGGAGCATGTCCTTCTTCTCCTGGCTCTGCGTCTCCGGCATGACAATCACGGTGCGATAGCCCAGCGCGTTGCCGACCAGCGCCAGCCCGATGCCGGTGTTGCCCGCCGTGCCTTCCACGATGGTGCCGCCCGGCCGCAGCAGGCCCTGGCGTTCCGCGTCGCGGACGATGGCGATGGCGGCGCGGTCCTTCACCGAGCCGCCGGGGTTCATGAACTCCGCCTTGCCCAGGATTTCGCAGCCCGTGGCCTTCGATGGCCCTTCCAGCCGGATCAGCGGCGTGTTGCCAATGGAGCCGATGAAGCCGTTGCGGTAATCCACGAAGTCTCTCCCGAGTCGAATGCCAAAATCTCCGCCACACTATCGGGGTGCGATGCGGGGAATTCAAGCCGCCGCTGTGAAATGCAGCATTGAACGTATTTTTACCGTTAAACTACCCAGCGCTTTCGCAGATCATCCCGCTTCCGCGCGAGCCAGCCCAGCGCGATGATGGAAATGGAATTGTTCAGCTTGTTCTCGTCCAGCAGCCGAATGGCTTTATCCGCCGGAACGACGCTGACGCGGATGTCCTCGTGTTCCTCCTCCAGACCGCCGGTGCCACCAACACCCATGCAGTCGATTCGCCCGCAATAGACGGTGACGTGTTCGTCGTAGGCGCCGGGGCTGGGGTAGTAGTCGCAGATCTTCTCCAGTTCCTGCACGGTGCAGCCGGCTTCCTCCTGCGCTTCACGGCGGGCAACGTCTTCGGGCGATTCGTCTTCCCCATCCACCAGACCCGCGACGATTTCGGTCATCCAGGCGGGGCCGCCCGCCGATGCCGCGCCGACGCGGAACTGCTCAATCAGCACGACGCTGTCCTTCGCCGGATCGTACAGCAGCACGCCGACCGCCTTGCCGCGCACGCACACCTCGCGCGGAGGCAGCACTTCGGTCCATGACCCGTCGAACTTCTTGTGGCGCAGGCAATAGACGTCGATCTTCAGATAGCCGTCGTAGGCCGTCTTCTTCTCGACGATCTCGATATCCGGATGGTCCATGGGCGTGCGCGCTCCTCGGCTGCGGCGGATAGGTGCCCATGGATGTAGCGCGTCAGAAGCTCGGATTCAGCTTCAACGTCCGATATCGGTCCGCTGAGGGCACCGTGACCGGCTCCAGCTTCGCCCCGCGCATGACCTCCAGCGGCACCGCCACCCCCGCCGGCCCCAGGCCCCAAAGCTTCCGGTAGAAGTCGGCGAGGTTCTTGAAACGCTGCCCGCCAACGCCGACGATCAGGTCGCCCGGCCGCACGCCCACCGATTCGGCCGGCCCTTGCGGCGTCACGCGCTCCACCAGCAACCGCCCCTGCTCCTCCCGCAGGGTGACGCCCAGCCAGGGGCGCGGCGGCTCTTGCCGGCGGCCGTAGGCCAGCAGATCGGCCAGAATCGGCTTCAGGGCGGCAATGGGCACGAACATATTGCCGGGCAGCCCGCCGTGACCGGGCAGCGCGTCGCCGACGATCAGCGATCCGATGCCGACCAGATGCCCGTGGCGGTCGATCAGCGCCGCCCCGTTGAAGGACCGCACCGGCGGCGTCGTGAAGATGGCCTCGTCCAGCAGATACTCCCAGTATCCGGCGAACTCACGCTTGCCGACGACCAGCACCGGCTGAACGCTCGGTGTCCCGTGGCGGCTCAGCACGACGGCGGCGTCGCCTTCCGTCAAGGCTCCGGAGTCGCCCAGCCGCACGGCCGGCGCGCTGAAATCCAACCCGGCGCGCAGCAGCCCGAACCCGCTGGCCTGATCGTAGGCGACGAGGTCCGCCGGATAGCCGCGCCCGTCGCCGGTGGTCACCTGGATTTGGTAGGCCTCCAGGATCGTGTAGCCGATGGTCAGGATCAGCCCGCCGCCGTCGATGACGACGCCGGTCCCCTCGCGCTCGGTCCCCAGCGTGCGGGAGCTTTGCGCGTCGGGCAGGGCGGTCACGTTGATTCGCACCACGGCCCGCGCCAGTGTGTCGGCATCGAGTTCGTCTGCCCGGCTTGGCGGCGTGCCGCCGACGAGGAACAGGACCCCGGCTAGGAGGGCCATCATCCGGGGAACCAGGCGCCAGCGACCCGTCATGCGTCCCTCCCTCGTCGGGTTCCGAGTCGGGCCGGGCGCCCGCCTGTCGGCCCTTTCACTGAAATGCGCCTTCCGCGTCCGCCATCAAGGGAGATGCAACCACATCGGCTCCGTTCGTGTTTCTCCGCGAAGGCCAACAGCACAGGAGAGCACGCGATGCCGATCGACAACGAACGCGAACTGGAGCAGGCCGTGGCCGAATTCCAGCGCCTTGCCGACGCCCCGGCTGGGTCGGCGGGTGAACGCCGCCGCCTTGAACTCGATGCGGAGATCAAGGCCTTCTACATCCAGAATTCCGACAAGATGAGGGTGGCCAAGCCGCCCCATGACGTCGTCTGAGAGCGCACGGACCTCACCTCGGCGCATTTCTCCATCGACGCGGGCGTGGCGGCTGTCCGACTATGGCCGCCATTTCCACGCCATGTCCGAAGAGGGCGCCTTCACGATGAAGCGAGTCGATACGTGCTACACCTGTCGTTTCTGGGAAGGGCAGGGCATTCGTCAGCGTGGTCCGAAGGGTGTCTGTCGTCGCTTTCCGCCCGTCGTGACACCGCGCGATCCGGACGGCCGTTTCCCGACAACCCTGTCCACCGACTGGTGCGGCGAATGGAAGCGCAACGCCGGGGAGTCGGCCGAGGATGCCGATGACGAGCGCACGATCTACGACGACCTTACCGCCTGACCTATTTCGATCCGCTTTTCCTGGCCGGTTTATTTCGGCCAGGGAGCCATCACCATCATCCGCCGGCTTTCGGGCGGGGAGAACCCGTCCGGAGCGTGGGATTGACTCCAGTCCGCGCCAAGAATGACGACAGCGGCGACGGTCGCGACGGTGAAGACGAGAGCGGCGCTGACCCAGCCGCTGTCCCAGTCCGGATTCGGCATCCGGCGTGGGAACCGGGCGGGTTTCTCCTGAAGCGTCATGGGATCCCTCCACCAGCACGAACACCCCAGAGATCCTGACGTCCAGGTATCTCACACGATAATTGGGGTTGCTGGTGGCCTGGCGGCATCTTGCCTCCGGGCAGGTGAGCCCATTCTTTCGGTCCAGGACAAAAGCAATAATGGAAAAGGAAAAAGGGCAGGTCCGATGCCGAACCTGCCCTTTTTCATATTGGCTCCCGGTGCTGGACTCGAACCAGCGACACGCGGATTAACAGTCCGCTGCTCTACCGACTGAGCTAACCGGGATCAGTGGCGCCGTTGTTCGCGGCGTGGGCGGCTATATAGCGGACCGTCCGGCACCTGCCAAGCCCCTATCTGCAAAAAAATGACACCGGGTCCCGCCACGCTTTCCCCTTGATATTCCAACCAAAGTCCGCGCACGCAAAAACGCCGCCGCGACCCGCAGCGGGTGGTTCGGGATGAAAACCCAAATGTCGGTAATCATGGAAAGGATGGAGGCACGGGCGGGAATCGAACCCACGTACACGGATTTGCAGTCCGCTGCATCACCACTCTGCCACCGCGCCATCCTTGGTCCGACGCCCCCCAACGGGAGCGCCGCAGTGTGGGAGCGGACATATACTGCCCGCGAACGAGCCGGTCAAGCACCTTCCTGCAAGATGTCGTACGACTCTTGGCAGGCCCGGTGTGGCGGCCGTGTGACGTTGTGTTCATCCAGCTTTGCAGATATATACGCGACAAGGCAGCGAAGCCGTTTTCCGCATTCGGCTTGGCGCCGCGCCCGTGCCAACCAATCAATAAGCGACCGCCATGTACGATTACGCCGCCGCCCGTACCAACATGGTCGAGGGGCAGATTCGCCCGAACAAGGTCACCGACCACCGCCTGGTCGAAGCCCTGCTCGACATTCCGCGTGAGGTGTTCGTGCCCAAGGCGGCGCGCGGCATCGCCTATGTCGACGAGGACATCGCCGTCGGCAACGGCCGCTACCTGATGGAGCCGATGGTCTTCGCCCGCATGCTCCAGGAAGTGGGCGTGGAAGAGAGCGACGTCGTCCTCGACATCGGCTGCGGCACCGGCTACTCGACCGCCGTCCTGGGCAAGCTCGGCGCCACCGTCGTCGGCATCGAATCCGATGCCGAACTCGCGCAGCGCGCCACCCAGGCGCTCGCCGAGGTCGGCATCGACAACGCCGTCGTCATCACCGCTCCGCTGGTCGAAGGCTACCCGGCCCAGGCGCCGTACGACGTCATCGTCATCGAAGGCCTCGTGGCCGAGGTGCCGGACGCCATCACCGCCCAACTGGCCGAGGGTGGCCGCCTGATCGCGGCGGTGCACGGCGACCGTGGCGTGGGCGAGGTGAAGCTGTTCCAGCGCGTCGGCGGTATTGTGTCCGGCCGCGTGCTGTTCGAGGCGCAGCCGCGCCAGCTCCCCGGCTTCGAACCGAAGCCCAAGTTCGTCTTCTGAGTTTCCAAGGGGCCGCATCCCGCGGCCCCTTGCTTGAGTTCGCAGCGGAGTTCCCTGGCCATGCCGACGCCATTCGAGATCGAAGTCGAAGAGCTGGACCGGATCCGCAAGTCCGGAGAAAATCCGCTCGTGCTTGACGTGCGCGAACCGGCGGAGGTGGCGATCTGCGCCATTCCGGACAGCCTGCATATCCCCATGGGCGCTCTTCCGGCACGGGTGGGGGACCTGCCGAAAGATCGCGACATCGTCGTTGTGTGCCACCACGGTGGGCGTAGCGCACAGGTGACCATGTGGTTGCGTTCCCAGGGGTTCCCCCGCGCCATCAACCTGGAGGGCGGTGTGGATGCCTGGGCGCGCCGAATCGACCCGAACATGAAGGTCTACTGAACATGACTGTGCGAAGCCGTTTCGCGCGCCGTCTTCTGGCAACCGCATTGACCCTCGGCATTGCCGTCACGGGCGTCACCGTCTCCGGTGGCATCAGCACCGCGTCCGCGCAGTCGCTGGAAGAAGCGCTGGCGCAGGCCTACGCCAACAACCCCGCCCTCGGCGCCCAGCGCGCCCGCCAGCGCGCCGTCGACGAAGGCGTTCCGCAGGCGTTGTCGGGTTACCGTCCGACCGTTCGCGCGACCGCCGGCGTCACCCGCTCCGGCGGCACCAGCACCTTCAGCGGCGGGGAGACCGGCTCCGAAGCGACCTCCAAAAGCGTCGGCATCCAGGCGACCCAGCCGATCTACGACGCGACCGTAGGGCCTGCCGTCCGCCGCGCCGAACGCACCGTCGAGGCCCAGCGCGCCACCCTGCTTTCCAACGAGCAGCAGATCCTGCTGAACGCTGCCCAGGCCTATCTGGACGTCGTGCAGAACCAGGCGGTGCTGGAGCTTCAGGCGAACAACGAACAGGTCCTGCGCCGTCAGCTCGACGCCGCCCGCGACCGCTTCCGCGTCGGCGAGTACACCCGCACGGACGTCAGCCAGTCCGAGTCGCGTCTGGCCGCCTCCATCGCGAACCGCATCTCGGCTGAAGGCACCCTCCAGGCGTCCCGCGCGACCTACGAGCGCATCGTCGGTTCCATGCCCGGCAAGCTGAAGGCGCCCAAGCCGCGCTTCAAGCTTCCGGCGACGCTGGACGAAGCCGTGGAGATGGCCCGGTCCAACAACCCGCTGGTGCTTGCCGCCACCTACACCGAAGCGGCCCAGCGCGAGGCCGTGGACCAGCAGTTTGGCCGCCTGCTGCCGTCGGCCAACTTGTCGGCCCAGGGCACCCGCAACTACGATCCGGGCCGTTCGCAGGGCATCGAGATCAGGCGCTCGGACAACGCGCAGCTCACCGCGCAGCTGACCATCCCGCTCTACCAGGCCGGCCTGCCGGAAGCCCTGACCCGCGAAGCCAAGCACACCGCGAATCAGGCGCGTCTGCAGATCGAGGACAGCCGCCGTCAGGCCGTGGAAACCGCGATCAGCGCGTGGCAGGCGTTGCAAACAGCGCGGGCCAGCATCGAATCCTTCCAGTCGCAGATCAACGCGGCGCAGATCGCATTGGAAGGCGTCCGGCAGGAAGCCCAGGTCGGTTCGCGCACCGTGCTGGACGTGCTGAACCAGGAACAGGAACTGCTCAACGCGCGAGTCAATCTCGTGCGGGCGCAGCGCAACGAAATGGTTTCGGCCTTCAACGTCCTGGCGGCGGTCGGGCAGTTGACGGCCCAGCAGATGAATCTGCCGGTCCAGTATTACGATCCCGATCCGCATTACCAACAGGTGCGCGGCAAGTGGTTCGGCACCGGCGTGCCGGAGTGATCGAAACGGCCCGCTTCGGCGGGCCGTTTTTGTCTTGTGGCTTTTTACCCATTCCTGCCCTAGTGTTGCCGCAGGATGACGTCCCGGGTTTGCCACGATGAGTGATAAAGGTCAGCAAGAGCCGTCGATGGAGGAGATCCTCGCCTCCATTCGCCGCATCATCTCCGAGGATGGCGAACCCGCGAAGGGGCAGGAGGCCGCGCCGGCCCCGGCCGTTGCTCCCCCGCCGCCCCCTCCACCGCCGCCTCCGCCCCCTCCGATGATGGAGGAGGAGGACGACGACGTTCTTGAGCTGACGCAGATGGTGCGCGACGACGGTTCCGTCGTCGATGTGGACGAGCCGGAACCGGAGCCCGACCCCTGGCGCGAGGAAGCGGCCTTCCCCGAGCCGATGGCGGAGCCGGAGGATTTCCCCGAACCGGAGCCCGAACCGCCGCCCCCGCCGCGCCCCGCTGCGCGCCGTCCGGTGCCGAGCTTCGACGCGTTCGAGGAGGAGGACGAACCGCCACCCCCGCCGCGCCCGCGCCCGCGCCCCCGCCCCTTGGAAGTGGACGACGGTCTGATTTCGCGACGCGTGGCGGAGGATGCCTCGCACCACTTCACCCATCTGGCGCGGGAATTGGGCGATGACCTGTCTATCGGCCCGATGCCGGTCGGCATCCGCACCGTGGAAGAAGTCGTCCGTGAGCTGTTGAAGCCGTTGCTGAAGGAGTGGTTGGACGAAAATCTGCCGACCATCGTCGAACGGCTCGTCCAGCAGGAGATCGACCGGATGATCCGGCGGTCTCAGAAGTTCTGAAGCGTCAAAAATCCAAGTCTGCACCCCGGTTGAGATCGTAAGCGAAAGTTCCTGGTGATGTTGGAAAAGACTTACCGGCCCGCCGAGGTCGAGGAGAAGCACTACCGTCTGTGGGAAGAGTCGGGCGCCTTCGCGGCGAACACCGGTTCGAACGCGAAGCCCTACACGATCATGATGCCGCCACCGAACGTGACCGGCAGCCTGCACATGGGCCACGCGCTGACCTTCACCATCCAGGACGTGCTGACCCGCTACAACCGGATGCGCGGGCGCGACGCCTTGTGGCAGCCGGGCACCGACCACGCGGGCATCGCCACGCAGATGGTCGTGGAGCGCAACCTCGCCAAGGAAGGCAAGACCCGCCACGATTTCGGCCGCGACGCCTTCATCGACAAGGTCTGGGAATGGAAGGCCGAATCGGGCGGCACCATCACCCGCCAGCTCCGCCGCCTCGGCGCCTCGCCGGACTGGGCGAAAGAGCGCTTCACCATGGACGAGGGCCTGAGCCGCGCCGTCCGCAAGGTGTTCGTTGAGCTGTACAAGCAGGGTCTGATCTACAAGGACAAGCGGCTGGTCAACTGGGACCCGAGGCTGCACACCGCCATCTCCGACCTTGAGGTCGAGCAGAAGGAGATCAAGGGCAACCTCTGGCACTTCCGCTACCCGATCGAGGGCGAGACGGACCGCTTCATCGTCGTCGCGACCACGCGTCCGGAGACGATGCTCGGCGACACCGGCGTCGCCGTCCATCCGGAGGACGAACGCTACAAGGATCTGATCGGCAAACACGTCATCCTGCCGCTGGTCGGCCGCCGCATCCCCATCGTCGGCGACGAATACGCCGATCCGGAGACCGGTTCGGGTGCGGTGAAGATCACGCCCGCGCATGATTTTAACGACTTCGAGGTCGGCAAGCGCTGCGGTCTGGCGGCCATCAACATCATGGACCGCGACGCCCGCATCACCGGCGACGATGTGCCGGAGGCCTATCGCGGCCTCGACCGCTACGAGGCCCGCAAGAAGGTCATCGCGGAGCTGGAGGCGCTCGAACTCGTCGAGAAGATCGAGCCGCACACCCACATGGTGCCGCACGGCGACCGTTCCGGCGTCGCCATCGAACCCTGGCTGACCGACCAGTGGTACGTGGACGCCGCCACGCTCGCCAAGCCGGCCATTGAGGCCGTCGAGACCGGCAAGACCGTGTTCGTGCCCAAGCAGTGGGAGAACACCTATTTCGAATGGATGCGCAACATCCAGCCCTGGTGCATCAGCCGCCAGATCTGGTGGGGCCATCAGATTCCCGCCTGGTACGGGCCGGACGGCACATACTTCGTCGAGGAGAGCGCCGAGGCCGCCGCTGCCGCCGCCAAGGCCCATTACGGCCATGACGTGGAGCTGACCCGCGACGCGGACGTGCTCGACACGTGGTTTTCCTCGGCCCTGTGGCCCTTCTCCACGCTCGGCTGGCCGGCCGAGACGCCGGAACTCCAGCGCTATTACCCGACCGACGTCCTCGTGACCGGCTTCGACATCATCTTCTTCTGGGTTGCCCGGATGATGATGATGGGCCTTCACTTCATGAAGGACGTGCCTTTCCGGACCATCTACATCCACGCCCTCGTCCGCGACGAGAAGGGCCAGAAGATGTCGAAGTCCAAAGGCAACGTCATCGACCCGCTGGAACTGATCGACGAGTACGGCACCGACGCCCTGCGCTTCACCCTGTCGGCCATGGCCGCCCAGGGCCGCGACATCAAGCTGGCGGTGAACCGCGTCGAGGGCTACCGCAACTTCGCGACGAAGCTTTGGAACGCCGCGCGCTACACCCAGATGAACGGCGTGGCGCCGGTGCCGGGCTTCAAGCCGGTCGGCCTAACCCAGACGGTCAACCGCTGGATCGTCGGCGCGCTCACCGAGGCCGCCCGCAAGGTCGCCGAGTCCATCGACGCCTACAAGTTCAACGAGGCGGCCAACACCGCCTACCAGTTCACCTGGGGCACCTTCTGCGACTGGTACCTGGAGTTCACCAAGCCGATCCTGAACGGCTCGGACGAGGCGGCAATTGCCGAGACCCGTGCGACGACGGCCTGGGTGCTCGACCAGATTCTGCACGTCCTCCATCCACTGATGCCCTACATCACGGAAGAGCTGTGGGAGCAGTTGTCGCCCGACCGGGCCAACCGCCTGATCTCCGCCGAATGGCCGGAATACGGCGCCGACATGATCGACCCGGCCGCCCGCGACGAGATGGACTGGGTGGTGCGCCTGATCTCTTCCGTGCGCTCCATGCGCTCGGAAATGAACGTCCCGCCGTCCGCCCAGATCGAGCTGAAGCTGAAGGACGCCGGGCCGGAGAGCCTGAAGCGCCTCGACACGCACCGCGACTTGATCCTGCGCATGGGCCGTCTGGCCAGCGCCGAGCCGTTGTCCGGCCCGGTGCCGAAGAGCGCGGTCCAGGCCGTCCTCGACGAGACCACGCTGATCCTCCCGCTGGAAGGCATTGTGGACCTTGAGAAGGAGCGCGCCCGCCTGACCAAGGAAGTCGAGAAGCTGTCGGGCGAGATCAAAAAAATCGACGCCAAGCTGTCCAACGAGCAGTTCGTCGCCAAGGCCCCCGAAGAAGTCATCGAGGAGCAGCGCGACCGCCGCGAGGCCGCCGAACAGGCCCGCGACAAGCTGCAAAAGGCGCTGGAGATGCTGGCAGCGTAACGACTGCCTGCGGATAAAAAGGAGAGGGCAGGGGCTTCGGCTCCTGCCCTTTTTCTTTACACCCTGATCGACGCCACGAACCGGTCCGCGTCGCTCTCCAGTTGTTGCAACTCTTCGGCCAGCTGTCCGGCCGAATAGATCATCTCGATGGCCGACTTGCCGGTTTCGGCGGCGGTGATCGCCATGGTGCTGACGCTCTCCGACACTTCGCCGGAGTTGTGGCTGGCGCGGTCCACCGCCCCGACGATTTCCCGAGTCTGTTCCAGCTGCTCTGCCACGGCGGCGGAGACCTCCTGCGACAGGACCTCCACCTCTTCCACGGTCGTGCGGATGGCGCGGATCGCTTCGACCACGGAACCCGTCGCCTCCTGAATGGCGCCCACCTGCGAGGAAATCTCCTCCGTCGCCTTGGCCGTCTGGTTGGCCAGCGTCTTCACTTCGCTCGCCACCACCGCGAAACCCTTGCCCGCCTCGCCGGCCCGGGCCGCCTCGATGGTCGCGTTCAGCGCCAGCAGGTTCGTCTGCCCGGCAATGTCGTTGATCAGGCGCACAATCTCCCCGATCCGCTGGGAGCTGTCCGCCAGCGCCTCCACCGCCGCGTCGCTCCGCCGCGCGTGATCGACCGCCCGGTGCACGGCGGTGCCGGTGGTGGCGACCCGCCCGCCAATTTCCCCGATGGAGGCCGACAGAGTGCGCGACACATTGTTGACAATGCCCACCACCTCCGACGTCTGCTCAGCTTTCTCCGAGGTATCGAGCGCCTGCTCCTTCATCTTTTCGGCGGTATCGCGCAGGATGTGCGCGCCGTTGCGGATCTGATCGGCGGCGACGCCGACCGTGTGCAGCACCTTCCCGAAGGCCGTGTCGAAATCGCGAGCGATCTCGCGCAACACGCTCTTGCGCTCTTCCTCCGACCGCCGCTCGGCCTCGCGCGCCTCGATTTCCAGATCATGGGTCCGCTGCAAATTGTCCTTGAAGACTGCGACCGCGCGGGCCATCGCGCCGATTTCGTCCTTACGCTCCGTCTCCGGCACGATGGCCGAACGGTCACCGGCAGCCAGCGTCTCCATCACGCCTTCGATCAGGCGCAATGGCCGGGTGATGCTGTGGGCAACCAACAGACTGGTGGCGACGAATCCAACCAGCAGAATTGACCCCACCAGCAGCATGTTGCCGATCACCTCGTCGCGCACGCGGTTCTGGGTGTCCACGGCGCCGCTCATGCCGGCGTTGGCGCTTTCCAGCAGAGCTTCGAATCGCGGCACCAGCGCCTGGAAAGCTTCGTTGAAGGTCAGCACCTCCGCCTTGAACGCCTTGGTGCCGTCCACGAACTTGCCCAGCTCGCCGCGATAGGTCCGCGCCAGCCTTTCGATCTTCTCCTGCGTCGCCGTGTCCATCCCCGAATCGGCCAGGAAGAAGGTGAACTCGTTGAACGCCTTGCGATGTCCGGACAGCAAGGCCTCATCGTTGTAGATGATGAAGTCCTTTTCCATCTTGCGCATGGATTCCATGCGGCCGGTCAGCTTGTCGGCGTTGGGCCACTGCTTCAGCTCATCCTCGATGGCTTTGGCCGAGGCGCGCAGGGCGCCGCGCAGCCCGGCGTCGTCCGTCAGCCCCAGTTCCTTCGCCTTGGCGACCACGATGGAAAACCGCTCGTTCAGCGTGCCGAGCCCCTTGGACAGGCTCTCCAGATCCTCGACCGCGATTCGCCCCTCGGCCCGCCGCTTCAACTCGTCCAGCAGCTTGGCGGTTTCCGCCGCGGTCTTCTCGAACGTCTCGGCCGCCGCCGGGTCCCGGTCCGCCACGAAGCGCAAGGCCTGGAAGCGCAACCGGCTCGCCCGCCGCTCGACAGCCGAAGTGTGTTCGTACGCTTCGCGGAATTCGTCCAATTCGGCGGTCGCTTCGAACACGCGTTGCGCGCCAACCGTCGCCGTGCCGCCCAGCAGCCCCAGCGTGACCAGCGATGCAACGACCAGCACTCCGATGCGGGTGCCGATGGAAATGTTCGACAGCATGGCCGGATATCCTATTGTTGGCGCGCGAGACCATACCCGGCGCCCACGACGCCACTGTTAAGCTTCCGTGTCGGTTTTGTTGCGGCGGCTGTGCCGGTCAGGGAAGGGAGGATCGACGGTTGTCCTTTGTCCTATCCAAGCTCTTCTGGGCCGTGGCGGCGCCCGGCAACTTCCTGATCCTCATTCTCACCATCGGCACCGCACTGCTGTTCACGCGCCGCCGCGCAACCCTGGGGCGGCGGCTCGTCGCGGGGGCGGCCCTGGGCTTCCTGGCGATCACCTTCACGCCGGTCTCGTCCCTCGTGGCGCTTCCCCTGGAGGAGCGATTCGAGCGTCCGGCCCTGCCAGATCGTGTGGACGGAATCATCATGCTGGGCGGTGCCGTCAACCCGCCGCTGGCGCTCGACCGGGGGGAGCCCTCGGTCAACGAGGCCGCCGAACGGATTCTGGCCTTCGCCAACCTGATCCGCCGCTATCCCCAAGCGAAGGCTGTCTTCACCGGGGGTTCGGGCCGGCTGTTTGGTCAGGAGTTGCGGGAGGACTTCGTTGCCCGCGATGCACTGAGCCAAGCCGGCATCGACCCGGCCTGCGTGATCTTCGAGAACGAATCGCGCAACACCTGGGAAAACGCCCTGTTCAGCCAACGTCTTGTCACGCCGAAGCCGGGCGAAACCTGGCTGCTGGTCACCTCGGCGATCCACATGCCGCGTTCGGTCGGCATCTTCCGCCGCATCGGCTGGGATGTGGTGCCCTATCCCGTCGATTACCGCACACGCAAGGGCGCGCGCCCCTATGTCCGGTTCGAGTTCGACAAGCAGATCGAAACCCTGCACGACTCCTTGCGCGAGTGGATCGGCCTCGTCTCCTACCGCATTCTGGACCGCACGGACGCGCTCTTCCCCGGTCCGTGAAGACGTCGCCCCATGACTTCGATGAGACGCGGACGCTGCCGTATTGGCGTTCGGTGGTAACTCGGTTAGAGTGCCGCCACTAGATCTTGCGGGGCGGTTCGATGCGGCGTGGGCCTATGCTGAGAGGCACGATGGTGCTCCTTGGAGCATTGTCGCTCGCCGCGTGCGCGCAACGGCCGCCGGCCTCCTCGTCGGGTTTGCCGACCAGCGGCATCTACAAGATCGGCAAGCCCTATCAGGTTGCCGGCGTCTGGTACTACCCGTCCGAGGACTTCACCTACGACGAAACGGGCATCGCCTCCTGGTACGGACCGGACTTCCACGCGAAGCCCACCGCCAACGGCGAGATCTACGATCAGAACGAACTGACCGCCGCCCACAAGACGCTGCCGATGCCGAGTCTGGTGCGCGTCACCAACCTGGACAACGGCCGCTCCGTCGTCGTGCGCGTCAACGACCGTGGTCCCTTCGCCGCCGGCCGCATCATTGACATGTCGCGGCGCGGCGCGCAGCTCCTGGGCTTCGAGGGCACCGGCACCGCCAAGGTCCGCGTGCAGATCCTCGCCGAGGAAAGCCGCGCCATCGCCGCCGCCGCCCGCCAGGGCACGCCCCCGGCCATTCTGGCCGAGACGGATGGCCCTCCGCCCAAACCCGCCCCGCGCGGCCGGGTCGAGGTCGCCGAGGGGCCGGCGGTGACAAAGCCGACGCCCGCCGCGATCACCGGCACGCCGATCCCGCCGCCGGCCACCGTGCCGGGCGCGGTGAAGGAGGGGCGCTTCGTCCCGGCCCCCGTCGTGGCGGAACTGCCGGTGAAGCCGCGCGAACAGCTCTACGTGCAGATCGGCGCCTTCGGCACGGCCGATAACGTCGCCCGCGTGCGCGCCCGGCTGGCATCCATCGGGCAACCGGCCAGCGTGAGCCAGACCAATTCCGGCAAGCAGAAGCTCCAGCGCGTGCGGGTCGGCCCGCTGGACAGCGTTGACCGGGCCGACGCCGTCCTGAACCAGATTCTTCAGGCCGGCCTTACCGACGCCAAAATCGTGGTTGATTGAATGCGCTCGTCGCCCGAGCGCTCTAGTGTTTCGAAGGGAGTTGTCATGGTCGCTGTCGTCCGCACCCGCGTTGCCCGCACCCGTCTCGCCGTGGGTCTGTCGGTCGCGCTGTTCGCGGTGGGGCTGGGCCCGGTGGCTCACGCCGCCAACATCGACACCATCGCCAAGCAGGCGATCCTGGTGGACGTCACGTCGAACACCGTGCTGTTTGACAAGAACGCCGACCAGCGCATGCCGCCGTCGTCGATGAGCAAGATCATGACAATGTACATGGTCTTCGAAGCCATCAAGGAAGGCCGCCTGTCGCTCGACAGCACGCTTCCGGTGACCGAGCGCGCGTGGCGCATGCAGGGCTCCAAGATGTTCGTGGAGCTGCACAACAACATCAAGGTGGACGACCTCATCAAGGGCGTCATCGTGCAGTCGGGCAACGACGCCTGCATCGTCCTGGCCGAAGGTCTGGCCGGCTCCGAACAGTCCTTTGCCGAGCGCATGAGCAAGCGCGCGCGGGAACTGGGGCTGAAGGACACCAACCTGACCAACGCCACCGGCTGGCCCGACCCCAATCACTACATGACGGCGCGCGACCTCGCCATCCTGGCCGAGCGTCTCATCAAGGACTTCCCCGAATACTACCACTACTATTCAATTCGGGAGTTCAAGTACCATGGCATCAACCAGGGCAACCGCAACCCGCTGCTCTATCGCGGCATGGGGGCCGACGGCATGAAGACCGGCCACACCGACGCCGGCGGCTACGGCCTGACGGCATCGGCGGAGCGCGAGGGACGCCGCCTGATTCTGGTGGTCAACGGCCTGCCCAGCATGCAGTCGCGAGCCGACGAGTCGGCCCGCCTGATCGAGTGGGGCTTCCGCGAGTTCGCCACCTACGCCCTGTTCAAGGCCGGTGAGACGATCGAGCAGGTTCCCGTCTGGCTGGGCGCCGAGGACACGGTCCCGGTCACCGTGCCGGAGGACATGAAGGTGACCATGGCCCGCGCCGAGCGCGGCGGCATGAAGGTGTCCCTGGTCAGCAACGCGCCCGTGGCCGCTCCGATTAAAAAGGGCGACGTGGTCGGCAAGGTGGTGATCACCGCCCCCGGCTTCCCCGGCAAGGAAGTGCCGGTGGTCGCCGCCCAGGATGTGGAGAAGCTCGGCTTCGTCGGTCGCGCGCTCGCCGCCGCCAAGTATCTCGTGTTCGGCGCCAAGACCTGATAACCAAGTCTTCGGTTGTCGACGATTGAGGGCAGGGGCATGACGCGCGGGCGGTTCATCACGCTGGAAGGCGGGGAAGGGGCGGGCAAGACCACCCAGATCCGCCTGCTCGCCGACGCGCTGTCCGCCTGCGGCATCGACGTGGTCCTGACCCGCGAGCCCGGCGGTTCGCAGGGTGCGGAGGAAATCCGCGCCCTGCTCGTTTCCGGCGAGACCGGCCGCTGGGGTCCGGTGACCGAGGCTCTGCTGCACACCGCCGCCCGCCGCGACCATCTGGAACGCACTGTCTGGCCGGCGCTGGACGCGGGGCGCTGGGTGATCTGCGACCGTTTCTTCGACAGCACCATGGCCTACCAGGGTTACGGCCTCGGCCTCGACCGTGACTTGATCGCCACCCTGCAAACGACCGCGCTGGGCGACTTCCGGCCCGACCTCACGCTGATCCTCGACCTTCCCGTGGAAACCGGCCTTGCCCGCGCCAACGCCCGCCGTGGCGGCGAGGACCGCTACGAGCGCATGGACCTGGACTTTCACCGCCGCCTTCGCGACGGCTTCCTCGACATCGCCAAGCGCGAGCCGGACCGCTGCGCCGTCATTGACGCCGCACACCCGGTGGAGACGGTGCAGGCCAGGATTCTCGACATCGTGACGCGGCGGCTGGGAGTGACCATCTCCTGATCTTCGCGACCGGGAGTTTGTCATGCCCCGCAAGACGACCGCAGGCACCGCTTTCGTCTTCGCCGCCCTGGCGACTGCACTCCCGGCCCATGCTTCTCCAGACGATGCAATCGGTCTCTGGCGCACCGCCGACCGGCAGGCGGCCATCGAAATCGCCCCCTGCGGCCCCAGCCTGTGCGGCCGGCTCATCTGGTACGTGGAAACGCGCACCGGCCCCGACGCCGGACTGGACAGCAAAAATCCCGATGAGCCGCAGCGCAACCGCCCTCTGTGCGGCATCCTCATGCTCGCCGGTTTCCACCGCGAAGGAGAAGGCTGGGCGGATGGCTGGGTCTACGACGCGAAATCGGGCAACACCTACAGCGGCACCATCACGCCCGAAGGGCCGGACCGCCTTCGCCTGCGCGGCTATATCGGCATCCCGCTGTTCGGCCGCACCGAGATCTGGAGCCGTGCCCCCGCCGACCAGCAGCGGTGCCGCCCAACGGAATGATACGGCCGGCGTATGAATGCGTCATGTTCGGCCGGCCGTATCACCCTCTCGCACATGGCCGTGCCATGTGCTGCCGGGTTTGAACCGAAGGCGTTTGATGGAAGCCATCAAACGCCTTCGGAATGAGTCGAGAGGGCTGGATCCCGGCGCGCGGATCCGCCACTGTGGCCGCCGTCATCGTGTTCGCTGTCATCATACTCGCCGCCATCGCATTCATCGAAAAAGGTTTTCCGAGGTGAGCCGAGCCCGCGCGCCGGAGCCGGTGGTCGAGGAGGACGCCCTCGCCCCGCGCCGCAACCCCGACCTGACCGGCCATGAGGAGGCCGAGCGTTTGCTGCTGGAGGCCTGGAACTCCGGCCGCCTGCCGCACGCCTGGCTGATCGGCGGCCCGCCCGGCATCGGCAAGGCGACGCTCGCCTTCCGCTTCGCCCGCTTCGTCCTTGCCCAGGGGCAGGCCGCCTCCGAATCCAGCCTGTTCGGCGCGCCCGAACCGCCCGCCACGCTGGCACTCAGCCCCGAACACCCGGTTTTCCGTCGCGTCTCCTCGGGCGGCCACGCCGACCTGCTGACCGTCGAACGCCAGCGCGACGAGAAGCGGGACCGGCTGAAGCGCGACATTGCCGTGGACGACGTGCGCAAGATCGGCCCCTTTCTGCGCAAGACCGCCGCCGAAGGCGGTTGGCGAGTTGCGGTCATCGACGGCGCGGATCGCATGAATCTCAGTGGCTTGAACGCCATCCTTAAGATTTTGGAGGAGCCGCCGCCCGGCGCTCTGCTCCTGCTGGTCAGCGACAATCCCGGCGGCATGCTGCCGACCATTCGCTCGCGCTGCCGCAAGCTCAATCTCAATCCTTTGCCTGAGGAAACTGTCCTCAACCTGTTGGAAATACACGAACCCGACATCCCCGCCGACGACCGCGCTGCGCTCGCCCGCTTGTCCGAAGGCAGCATCGGCCGCGCCATCGACCTCGCCAACGCCGGCGGCCTCGACCTGTACCGCGAACTGATCGGCCTGCTCGGCACGCTGCCGCGCCTGGACATCGCCGCCGCCCATGCGTTCGGCGACAAGCTGACCCGCAAGCAGGACGACGGGCTCTACGAGACGGCGACCGAACTGCTCGTCTGGTGGCTCGCCCGCTTCGCCCGTTCGCTGGCGCGCGGCGCCTGGCCGGCGGAGGTGGTGCCGGGCGAGGCGGCCCTGATGACCCGCTTGGCCAACGCCCGCGGCCTTGAACGTTGGGTGGAGGTGTGGGAAAAGGTCCAACGCCTCTTCGCTCGTGCGGAATCCGCCAATCTCGACCGCAAACAGGTGGTCCTGAACGCGCTCGCGACACTCGAAGCGGCTGCGGGTTAAGAGAAACCCCCTATATACCTGTTCCGGCGCGCACGCCGGGCCGACGAACCCTCGGGAGAGCACCGACCATGGCCGGGTCGAAGACCTATTACCTGACGACTCCGATCTACTACGTGAACGACGTCCCGCACATCGGGCACGCGTACACGACGCTCGC
The DNA here is from genome assembly GCF_017876165.1 of Azospirillum soli. Lineage (GTDB taxonomy): Bacteria > Pseudomonadota > Alphaproteobacteria > Azospirillales > Azospirillaceae > Azospirillum > Azospirillum soli. The sequence goes on along the minus strand of NZ_JAGINQ010000012.1, from coordinate 126,249 downwards.
CTGCGACGTGCTGGCCCGCTTCATGCGCCTCGACGGCTATGACGTGAAGTTCCTCACCGGCACCGACGAGCACGGCCAGAAGGTCGAGAAGTCGGCCATGAACGCCGGCATCGCCCCGCAGGAATTCACCGACCGCGTGTCGCAGAACTTCCGCGACCTTGTCCAGCTGATGAACTTCTCCAACGACGACTTCATCCGCACGACGGAGCCGCGCCACATCCAGTCCGTCCAGGAACTCTGGCGTCGCCTGGAGGCCAACGGCGAGATCTATCTCGGCTCCTACGCCGGCTGGTACTCGGTCCGCGACGAGGCCTTCTACGGCGAGGACGAGCTGACCACGACCCCGGCCGGCAAGAAGATCGCCCCCACGGGCGCCGAGTGCGAATGGGTGGAGGAGCCGTCCTACTTCTTCCGCCTGTCCGCTTGGCAGGACCGCCTGCTGGAGTTCTACGAGAAGAACCCGGACTTCATCGCCCCGGCCGGCAAGCGCAACGAGGTCATGGCCTTCGTGAAGTCGGGGCTGAAGGACCTGTCGGTCAGCCGCACGACTTTCAAGTGGGGCATCCCGGTCCCCGGCAACCCCGACCACATCATGTATGTGTGGCTGGACGCGCTGGCCAACTACATCACCGCCGTCGGCTTCCCGGACGAGAGCGGTGACTACGCCAAGTACTGGCCGGCCAACCTGCACATGGTCGGCAAGGACATCCTGCGCTTCCACGCCATCTACTGGCCGGCCTTCCTGATGGCCGCGAATCTGGCCCCGCCGAAGCGCGTCTTCGCGCACGGCTGGTGGACCATCGAAGGCCAGAAGATGTCGAAGTCGCTCGGCAACGTCATCGCGCCAGACACGCTGGTCACCACCTACGGTCTTGACCAGACGCGCTATTTCCTGCTGCGCGAGGTGCCGTTCGGCAACGACGGCGACTTCTCGCACAAGCAGATGGTCAACCGGATCAACGGCAACCTCGCCAACGATTACGGCAACCTCGTGCAACGTTCGCTGTCGATGATCAATAAGAACTGCGGCGCCGCCGTGCCGCAGCCGGGCGCCTTCACGGAGGCCGACAACGCCCTCCTGGGTGCCGCCCACAACCTGCTGCCCATCGTCCGCGCCGAGATTCAGGCTCAAGCCTTCCACAAGGCTCTGGACGCCATCTGGGCGGTGGTCGGCGACGCCAACCGCTATGTGGACGAGCAGGCGCCTTGGGCGCTGAAGAAGACCGATCCCGCGCGGATGGGCACGGTCCTCTACGTGCTGGCCGAAACCATCCGCCACCTCGCCATCCTGACCCAGCCGATCATGCCCGACGCCTCGGCCAAGATCCTCGACCAGCTGGCGCAGGGGGCCGATGCCCGTGGTTTCGGCAATCTGGGACCGGGCGGGGCGCTGGTCGCCGGCACGCCGCTGCCGGCCCCGCAGGGCGTGTTCCCGCGCTTCGTGGAAGAAGCCAAGAGCTGAAGAGAATCCATGCTGGTTGATAGCCACTGCCATCTCGATTTCCCCGACTTCGCCGAGGAGCTGGACGCGGTCGTAGACCGCGCCCGGCAGGCCGGGGTGGGGCGGATGGTCACCATCTGCACCTATCTGAGCCGCTTCGACCGCATCCTGGCAGTCGCGGAGCGGTACGACGACGTGCTCTGCTCGCTCGGCGTCCACCCGCACCAAGCCGCCGAGGAGTTCGAGGGCGTCACCGTCGAACTCCTCGTCGAGATGTCTAAGCACCCCAAGGTAATCGGCCTCGGCGAGACGGGGCTCGACTACTTCTACGACAAGAGCCCGCGCGACGTTCAGCAGGAATGCTTCCGCCGGCACATCCGCGCCAGCCTGGAAACCGGCCTGCCGCTGATCGTGCACACCCGTGACGCCGACGACGACACTATGCGGATCGTTAAGGAGGAGGCCGCCGGCCGGCCGGTCACCGGCTTGCTGCACTGCTTCAGCTCCGGCCGGCAACTCGCTGAAGAAGCTCTGGAATTCGGCTTCCACCTGTCGCTGTCGGGCATCGTCACCTTCAAGAAGTCGGAAGACCTCCGCGCCATCGTGAAGGACGTGCCGCTCGACCGCATTTTGGTGGAAACGGACGCGCCCTACCTCGCGCCGATCCCGTTCCGGGGCAAGCGCAACGAACCGGCCTACGTCGCCCACACCGCCGCGACCGTCGCCGAAATCAAGGGCGTGGAGGCCGCCGAACTGGCCCGCGTGACGACTGAGAACTTCTTCCGTCTGTTCCCGCGCGCTGGACAGGCCGCATGACCTCCATGCGGGTCCGGGTGCTCGGCTGCGGCGGGTCGCGGGGAGTGCCCGTGATCGGGTTGGGCTGGGGCAACTGCGACCCGGCCAACCCGAAGAACCGCCGCCTCCGCCCATCCGTCCTGGTGGAGCAGGTCGGGGTCAGCGTCCTGATCGACACCGCCCCCGACCTGCGCCAGCAGCTTCTGGACGCCGATGTGCACCGCCTCGACGCGGTTCTCTGGACCCACCCGCACGCCGACCACGCCCACGGCATCGATGAGCTGCGCGAGCTGTGCCGCATGATGCACGCGCCCATTGACGCCTACGGCTGGGCCGAACATCTGGCGGACATTAAAGCCCGCTTTCCCTACTGCTTCGACCCGCTGCGCCCCGGCGACCCTTACTACCGCCCGGTGCTGAACGCGCACGCCATCAACGGCCCATTCGACGTGCGCGGCCTGACCGTCCTGCCGTTCGAGCAGGATCACGGTTACATGAAGACTGTCGGCTATCGCTTTGATAAATTTGCCTATTCAACCGACGTCGTCTGCCTGGGCGAGGACGCCTTCGCCGCTCTTGACGGCATTGAGGTCTGGATCGTCGATTGCGCCCGCGTGGAACCGCCGCACCCCGTCCACGCGCACCTCGCCAAAACGCTGGAGTGGATCGAGCGCGTCCGGCCGAAACGCGCCTACCTGACCCACATGGACCAGACCATGGACTACGAGACGGTCCGCCACCTTCTGCCGCCGGGTGTCGAGCCCGCCTACGACGGGCTCGTCATCGACGTCTGATCACTCGTCCGGCATGATCAGGCCCACGCGGCTCGCCAGGAAACGCTCCCCGGCGGCCTGCGCCGCCTGTTCGGCGACCTTCGGATTCAAGCCGAACTTTTCCCGGTAAATCTTTGCCGTGGCGGCGATTGCGGAGGGCAGGGCGCCCACGGCCGCCTTGTACTCGGCCTCCGGCCAGACCTCGAACTCCCTCCAATGCCGGAAGGCGGCGACCGCCCGCTGCCTCTGCTCGGCAGCCTTCCTGGCTTCGGTCGAATGCGGCGCTTCCAGCAGGGTGCTCGGCACCATGGAGGCTTGCAGGTCGTCCACCTGGAACTGCCGCTCGTAGCCGTGGCGGATGCTGCCGCGTTCCTCCAGCGCCGGGCCGATGGCCGGGTCGATGTGCTCGGCGACCCTCTTCCACTCCGGCAGATCGAACACCGAGGACGGCGGCGTGCACAGGCCCGGCGTCTCGTCGCGCGTGTTGCCCCAGAAGGCGCCGAACGCCTCGAAGGCCGGCTGGCCGTGCTTGGTGAACAGGAAGCAGGGCGCGTCCATCTCCGTCGTGGACAGGACGTGGCGCAGGAACAGCAGCATCGTCCCCATCGGCGCGCTCGCCACGTCGCCCAAATTCTTCATCTCTTCAAGCAGGTACGGGTCGTTCGGAAGATCCCGTTCGATGACGGAGGCGACCAGCTTGCGCAGCGTCTCCTCCTTGTCGGTCATCGGCACGGCCCCGCTGTGGTACAGATAGACCAGCCACGCTTTGGCGGCGCCGCCGTCGTAGCGTTGCAGCGTCGCCGCCGCGCCTTTGGAGTCCTTGGGAATGCCGGCGACGATGCCCGCCAGCTTCTTCTGCGCCGCACGGCTCTGCTCGGACAGGTCCGCCGCGCGCTTCTCGTACAGCTTCCGGCAGGCCGGCACCGACGCCTTGTCGGCGCAGGCGCGTTCCCGTTCGGTCTGAAACGCCTGCTGGGCGCGCTGAATCGCTTCGCGCTCGGCCGTCGGGGTGTTGGCCAGCACGTCGCGGAGCGCGGTCGCCACATCCTCGGCCGCGACCTTCAGGTCGGCACTGGCGCACACCGTCCGATCCATCAAGGAAGACGGCTTGGCGCAGTTCAGCGTCTGAGCGAAGGACGAGATCGGCAGCAGACAGAGCGCCAGCGCGGTGCCGGCAAACCAATGGGAACGAGCCATGCGAGACAGCCTTCGAGCGGCAACGGACAAGAGGTCGCGACGATAGTCCATCGGCTCCGCGGCCGAAAGAGACCGATAAGCGCTCCGCCATTCCCCAGGCTCAATTCTGGGCACTCAATCCTGGGCGCTCAATCCTGGGACGGCAACATCAGCTCCGCGCGCAGGCCGCCCAACGGCGAGTCGGCCAGCCGCACATCACCGCCGTACAGCCGGGCCACGTCGCGCACGACGGCGAGCCCCAATCCGCTGCCGGGCGTGCTCTCGTCCAGCCGCACGCCGGCCGTCAACACCGCCTCGCGCCGGTCAACGGGCAGCCCCGGCCCATCGTCGTCCACCAAGACGGAAATCATCCCCGCCACCCCGCGCCGTGCCGACACAACGACGCGCCCGCGCGCCCAGGCGCAGGCGTTGTCCATCAGGTTGCCCAGCATCTCTTCCAGATCCTCGCGCTCCCCCGCGAAGGCGAGGCCCGGCGGCACCGCGACGGTCAAGGTGATGCCGCGCCCGGCGTGCAGCTTCTCCAGGGTGCGGGCCAGACCGGCGGCTCTTTCCAACACCGGCGTGCCGGATCCGGGCAGCCCGCGGGACGCGGCGGCGCGGGCGCGGGCCATGTGGTGGTCGATGTGCCGACGCATCAGCGTCACCCGACGCGCCATGGCCGGAGCAACCGTTCGCGCCGTTTCGGGCGTCAACGCCTCGGCCTCGTTCGCCAGAACCGATAGGTTGGTCTTCAGCGCGTGGGCGAGGTTCCCGGCCTGCAACCGCGCGCGGCCCACCACCTCCTCCGAATGACTCAACAGGGCGTTCAGGTCGGCAACCAGCGGCGCCACCTCACTGGGGACGGCGGAATCGAAGCGCCGTTTGGCGCCGGACCGCAAGGCGGCCAACTCGTCCCGCAGCCGGGTCAGGGGTTGCAGCCCCACCGCCACCTGGACCAGCGCCGCCGCGATCAGCACGGCCGCCAGGATGCCCAGCGACAGCCACAGCACCCGCTCGAACGCGTCCACCACGGCCAGCAGTTCGCTCTCGTCCGCCGCGACCGCGATTCGGATCGGATTGGCGGAGGGAGAAGCGGCGGAGGCGGGCAGGGTGATCATCCGCTCCATCACGATCACGAACCGCCCGCCGGGACCGGGAATCCGGTGCTGGTGGATCTCCCCGTCGGCCACCTCGTCCTTTGGCAACTGCAGGATCTCGTCCCACAGCGACCGCGCGCGCAGGACCGGCGCATCGGCCGGGCCAACCTGCCAGTACAGGCCCGACAGCGGCCGGCGAAAGCGCGGGTCGCTCAGCGGCTGCGTCAGCACCGGCTTGCCGTCACCCGCGATTTCCAGCAGCGTCGCCAACTGGGCCAGATGGTTGCCCAACTCAGCCTCGAACCGGGCCATCACGTGATCGCGGAACAGGCCGGACAGCACCACCCCGGCCATGGCGAGCGCCAGCACGATCCACACCGCCGCCCCGGCCAGCAGGCGGAAGCGCAGGGAACGGGTCACGCCTCCTCCATGCGGTAGCCCAGGCCCCGCACCGTCCGGATCACGTCCACCCCCAGCTTGCGACGCAGGCGGCCGACGAAGACCTCGATGGTGTTGGAATCGCGGTCGAAATCCTGGGCGTAGATGTGTTCGGTCAGCTCGGTGCGCGACACCACCTGTCCTTTGCGGTGCATCAGGTAGGACAGCACGCGGTGCTCGTGTGCGGTCAGGTCCACCGGGCGGCCGTCCACCGTGACGCGGCCGGTGCGGGTGTCCAGCACCACCGGGCCGCAGGCGATCTCCGGCGAAGCGTGGCCCTTGGTCCGACGGATCAGCGCGCGGACACGGGCCAGCAACTCCTCCATGTTGAAGGGCTTGGCGAGGTAGTCGTCGGCCCCGGCGTCGATGCCCTGTACCTTCTCGCTCCAGGTGCCGCGCGCGGTCAGGATGATGACCGGTGTCGCCACGCCCGCCGCCCGCCACGCGCGCAGCACGCTGAGCCCGTCCACCTTGGGCAGTCCCAGATCCAGCACGACGGCGTCGTAAGGCTCGGTCTCACCGAGAAACTGCCCCTCCTCGCCGTCGCCCGCGCGGTCCACGGCGTAGCCCTCCGCGCTCAGCCGCTCGGTCAGCTGGCGGGCGAGGTCGGCATCATCCTCGACGACGAGCAGGCGCATCCCATCACCTCCGGTCCGAATGGCGGCCATGGCCATGGTTGCCATGGTTGCCGCGCCCCTTGACCTTCAGCAGTTCGCCGGTCGCGGCATCGTATTTCAGCTTCAGGATGCGCCCGTCGGCGGTGATCGTCTTGATCTCATAGACGATGCCGTCGTCTTCCTCGTCCAGTTCCACGTCCAGGATGTCGCCGGGAAAGTCCGCGCCGGCCTTCGCGACGATGGTTTCGAGCGGCAGGACGCGCCCCTCACGCAGCGCCTCGCGCGCGCGGTCGTGGTCATCGTCGGCCCGCGCGGCCTCGGCCCCCAGAAGTCCGGCTCCTAAAAGCCCAGCCCCCAAAAACAGAGCCCCCAACAGCGGTGCAAGGCGAAGATTCGGCATGGCGGTTTGAACGGTTTCCGGGATCGGCGCCATTGGACGCCCCCACAGATGAACGGAGCCTGAACGCACGGCTCAGCCCCCGTTCAGGTTCCAAGGTGCAGTCTTCGCCCGAACGCACCGAATGACAAGAGGAGGCTGCGGAATGATCCGCCGGATGCTCATCCACACCATCGTCGCCTCGATGCTGATCGGGGCGGCGGCGCTGTCCTGGCAGGCCGCCGTGAAAGGGCAGGGGATCGCCGGAACCGTCGCCTCCCTGACTTCCGACCATGGAGCTTCCGACCATGACGATGACTGAGCGGAGCCTGCCCGCCATGCCGCCGCGGAAGCCCACCGCCGCCGAAATGACGGTTCTTCTGTTCTTTCACGCCGCCCTGTCCGGTGCCTTCATCATCGCCCAAATGACCGGCGACGAGGATACCTATGTCCTGCATCAGGTCGCCGGCTACACGGCTCTGGCCGCCATCGCCGTGCGCGTCGTGGCCGGGCTGCTGGCGCCGACGGGAAGTCCGCTGCGCCTTCCGCGCCCGACTTGGTCGCTGGGAAACCAGCGGCGCAACCCGGTTTACGCCTGGATGGCCGCCATTCTGCTGGTGGTCATCGGCGCCTCCGCCGTCACCGGCGCCATCAGCGACGTCGTGGTCGCCGTCGAACATCTGCACGAAGCCATCAGCGAGTTCTCGCTGCCCATCGTCATCGGTCACGTGGCTCTGGTTCTGCTGCTCCAGGCCTTGAAGCACGGGTCCAAACCGGAGATCCGCGCGCTATGATTCCCATGATCCGTTCCGTCGCCCTCGGCCTTGTGGCCGGCCTCGGCATCGGGACCGCCCTTGCCGCGTCGAACGCCAGCCGCGACGGAATTCTCACCGGATATGCCGCCCAGGCCCGCGCCGAAAATCCGTCCTTTGCCGGTTTCTCAGCGGATCGCGGGCGCGCGCTCTACCTCGGCCCGCACACCGGCGGGAAGCCCGAAACGAACGCTTGCGCCGCCTGTCACACGGCCGATCCCAAGAGGGAAGGGCGCCACGCCATCACCGGGCGCGCGATCAAGCCCATGGCCGTCTCGGTCAATCCAGCGCGCTTCACCGACGACGCCGACGTTGAAAAGCGCTTCTCCCGCGACTGCCCGAACGTGTTGGGCCGAGCCTGCACGGCTCAGGAAAAGGGCGATTTCATCACCTTCCTCGCCGGACAATGAAAGGACCGACGCTCATGCGCTTGCCCGCCGTCACCCTCGCCATCCTGGCGGCCATCACGACCACCGCTGCGTTCGCCAACGAGATGGAACGCGTCACACCCATCGCCCACGCGGCAACGCAGAAGGAATGCGGTGAATGCCACATGGCCTTTCAGCCGCAGTTGCTTCCGGCGGCAAGCTGGGGCCGCATCATGGACGACCTCGCAACCCATTTCGGCGACAACGCCAGCCTGGACCCACAGGCCGTGGTGGACATCCGCGCCTATCTGACGTCCAACGCCGGCCGCCTCGGCGACGGGCGCCTCACGCGGATCACCGAACAGCGCTGGTGGACACGTGAACACGATTTCCGCGCACACATCTGGTCACGGCCGGACGTTCGCTCCAAATCCAACTGCACCGCTTGCCACCGCGACGCCGACAAGGGTCTGTACGAGGATAACTGATACCTGCGCAATCGACAGGGCCACGACCCAAGCCCCGGCTGTGTCGACAGCCATCCCGACAACCGCCCTACTTCACCCACGCATTCTATTTTCCATAATACATCTTATGCGAATTTTATTGCTCCTCCCGGAGGATCAGTCGATAGGCACTGCAATGGACGGATCGTACCGCCCCGGACTCGGCCCCTCCACCACGATGCCGACATGCTCCAGCCGGTTGCCCTTGGCGTCGTAATCGTGCCAGCGGAACGGCATCACGTCGCGGCGGATGGCGCCGATGCCGAAGATCGCCGGATCCTCGAAATAGAACGCCATGTCGTCGTAGCCCAGTGCGACCAGCCAGTGGCCGTTCTCCTTGCGCCGAGCCCAGTCGGTGATCGACCGCGTGCCGCCGCCCTCGATCCAGGCCTGCACGGCGACAATCACGGGAAAGCCCTTGCTGATCTGATCGCGCAACTGCTGTTCGGTCATCTTGCTCATGACCGTCGCCTTCAGCCCGTACTCGTTGGCGACGCGTACGATCTGGCGGAAATCGTTGGGCGAGCTGCCGCGCTCGGTCAGGCGCTGGCGCAGCACGTCCTGCCGCCCGTCCAGCCCGTAATAGGCGAAGACCGCCTGCAATGCGGCGATGCCGGCCCCGTCCTCGCCCACTTGGCGCACGTCCGGCATGCGCAGGAACTTCTGCGCGGCGCCCATGGCCGGGGCCGCGCCAAGCGCAAGCAGGGACAGCGCCATCGCGGCGCCGCGCAGGAAGGTCCGGAGGCGCAGCATGAACCCTACAGCTCGCAAGGCCCTACATTTCGTAAGGATCGGCGGGAGGAATGCCATACCCGTAGAGGCTGTGCAAGGGGCCGCCCTTCCCTGCGCCGCCCGGCTCGGTTAAGGTCCCCTGCCCGTTTCCCGAACTCCATCCCGGAAAAAGAGCTTATGGCCCGCAACATCGACCGCCTTATCGACGTGATGGCCCGCCTGCGCGATCCCAACGGCGGCTGCCCCTGGGACCTCGAACAGACCTACAAGACCATCGCCCCGCACACGATCGAGGAGGCGTACGAGGTCGCCGACGCCATCGAAAAGAACGACAGGACGGCCCTGCGCGAGGAGTTGGGCGACCTGCTCTTTCAGGTCGTCTACTACAGCCAGATGGCCCGCGAGGAAGGGCTGTTCGATTTCGATGAGGTGGCTGGCGTCATCGCCGACAAGATGATCCGCCGCCATCCGCACGTCTTCGGCGCCGACGAGGTGAAGACAGCCGATCACCAGACTTCCCGCTGGGAGGAGCACAAGGCCGCCGAGCGCGCCGCCAAGGCCGCCGAGGAAGGCCGCGCACCCTCCGCCCTGGAAGGCGTCATCGCCGGCCTGCCCGCCCTGACCCGCGCGCTGAAGCTCCAGAACCGCGCCGCCCGCGTCGGCTTTGACTGGACCGATGCCCGCGACATCCTCGACAAGATCGAGGAGGAGGTGCGCGAACTCCGCCATGAGATGGACAGCGGCGCTGCGCAGGAGCGGGTGGCCGACGAAATGGGCGACCTGCTGTTCGCCCTGGTCAACCTCTCCCGTCGCCTGAAGGTGGAGCCGGAATCGGCCCTGCGCGGCACCAACGCGAAATTCGAGCGGCGCTTCCACCGCATCGAAGCCCTGCTGGCTGAACAGGGCCGCAAGCCGGAGGACGCCACCCTCGATGAGATGGAAGCCCTCTGGCAACAGGCCAAGCGCGAGGAGCGCGGAGAAGCCTAACCGAACAGATGCGTATGCAGCGCCTGCCAGCTTTCGCGGTCGGGCGCCAGCATCACGCCGCCACCGAGCGCTGTCGGACGATAGGGCTCGCCGTTGAACAGAGCGCTGTAGCCGCCGGCCTCGGCGTGCAGCAGGACGCCCGCCGCGTGATCCCAGGGCATCAGGCGGTGATACAGGGAGAAATGCGCGCGGCCGTCCAGCAGGCGCAGATACTCCTGCGCCGCGCTGGACAGGCACACGCGCGGGCCGAGCGTCTTGCCGCGCTCGTCCAACTGACGGCCAAGCGCCTTCTCGCAAAAGCGCGTGGACAGCGCGCCGGTCATCTCGGGCAGCGGTGCGGCCGGCGCGACGTGGACGCGCTTGCCGTTCAGATAGGCGCCCTGCCCCTTCACCGCCGTCGCCATCCGGCCGTCGCAGGGATCGTAAATCCAGCCGGCCAGGGTCTCGCCCTTGGCCGCGAGCGCGACGATCACCGCGAACAGGGGCTTGCCGTTGGCGAAATTGATGGTGCCGTCCACCGGGTCGATGATCCACACCGGCGCGTCGCCATGCACGCGGTCCAGCAGCGACGTGTCGTTGGACACCGCCTCCTCACCCACCACCGTGCTGCCGGGCAGAAGCTCCATCAGACGCGGGGTCAGCGCGCGCTCGCCCACCTCGTCGGCCAGCGTCACGAGGTCGCCGGGACCGGTCTTCTCGCGCACGCCGGCGTTGGCAAGGTCGCGGAAATAGGGAAGGATCTCGGTCTCGGCCACCTCGCGGATGATGGCGGAAACGCGGTCAACGTCGGGGATTTGGAAGCTCGTCACTTTTTCGGTGCCGTCTGGTTCGGTTTCGGGTCGAGTTGCAGCGTCGTGCTTCCGTCCTTGGGCGGCTCCGGCATCAGGATGTTCTTGTCCACCCCGGTTTCCTTCAGCGCCTTGACCAGCGCCTCGTAGGTCGCCTGATCGGCCTGCGGATTCGGGGGCGGCGGCGTCCCGGTCAGCGGTCCGCCGACCGCCGGCTGGCGCGGCTCGTTCGGATCGGGCGGAGACGGGGTCTGCCGCGCCTCCTTCTTCTCCTCCTCGGGCGGTGGCGGAGGCGGCTGCCACAGGCGGAAGCAATCCGTAAAGGTGGACTCCTTGCACTCCTTCAGCAAGGTGTGCGGGTCCGGCGCCGTCACCACGGGCCCAAGCGGCGCCAGCGGGAATTCCTCCGGCACGGGCGGCAGCGGATCTTCCGGCGGGTTCTCCACCTCCTCGACATAGCCCGGCGGCAAGGCGGGCTCGGCGGCCAAGGCGGTGCCGGCCAGCAGGAGGAGGGGGAGAAGGGCGGTCAGGAAGCGCACAGGACCACGGCGGGAGATTTGTGGGGCGAGAAAACTTGGCGAGGCAGTGCGCATTATGGCGCCCTGCCCGCCCCGCCGCCACGGACAAATGTCCGTGCCCTCTCTTGTCGTTCGGAAGCGATCTTCAGGAATGCGGCCGACCGTCGTTGGTCGCGGCGTGGAGAACCCATGCGGCCATCTCGGAACGCAGGGCGGCGATCTTGCTGCTCTCCGCCGGGTTGGTTTCCCGCCGCCAGGCGTCGCTGATGATTTCCAGCAGGCGGGCACGGCCGACCGGGTCGCGCGACAACTCTTGGATGCGCAGCACCGCGGCCCCCGGCGAGAGTTGCTCCTCCCGCGCCACCAGGGTCACCTGATCGGCCAGGAAAGCGGTGATCGAAAAGCGAGACGGGTCCGTCTGCAATCGCATTGGCAGTCCTCCCTTCGGGAACGCCATTCCTTGCGAATGACATTGCCCCCGTCCAGAAGTCGGGAGCGATTACGGAAAAGACTACCTCGCTTTCCGCATAAGCCTGGAGAGGGATCGGGCGCGGCACGTCGTCGCGTGGACGAACGATTCCCGCCGCGCCCAAATCTTCAGCCTTGCGCGAAACGCTTCTCGTACCGCGCGAGGTCGGCCGGGTCGATGGCAACGTGCAGGTGGGCCTGCTCCTCGTCGTCGCGGCGGTCCAGAACCTCGCCCTTGGCATAGAGCCAGGCCAGGGCCGCACCATCGTCCAGCTTCACCGACAGATCGACCACCTGCCGGTGCGCGTTCATGCGCTGGTCGAGCAGGAGGTCGAGGTCGTCGATGCCACCCCCGGTCAGGGCGGACACCGCCACGGCGCGCGGATTGCGACTGGTCTGTGCCAGCACCGCGTCCCGCGACTCCCCGTCCAGTGCGTCGATCTTGTTCAGCACTTCGATCACCCGCTCGTCCTCGTCCGGGTCGATGCCCATGTCGCGCATCACCTCATGCACGTCGGCCTTCTGGGCGTCGGTGTCGATGTGCGATATGTCCCGGACGTGCAGGATGATGTCGGCGGCGTCCACCTCCTCCAGCGTGGCGCGGAAGGCGGCGACGAGGCCGTGCGGCAGATCGGAGATGAAGCCCACCGTGTCGGACAGGATCACCTTGCGGCCGGACGGCAGCGTCACCTGACGCATGGTCGGGTCCAGCGTGGCGAACAGCAAATCCTTGGCGAACACGTCGGCGTTGGCCAGCCGGTTGAACAGCGTGGACTTGCCGGCGTTGGTGTAGCCGACCAGCGCCACCACCGGGTACGGCACCTTGGCGCGCGCCTTGCGGTGAAGGCCGCGGGTGCGGCGGACCTCGTCCAGCTCCTTCTTGATCTTGATGATGCGGTCGCCGATCAGGCGGCGGTCGATCTCAAGCTGCGATTCGCCGGGGCCGCCCAGGAAGCCGAAGCCGCCACGCTGGCGTTCCAGGTGGGTCCAGGACCGCACCAGCCGCGACTTCTGGTAGGTCAGCGCCGCCAGTTCGACCTGGAGCATGCCTTCGCGCGTGCGGGCGCGTGCGCCGAAGATCTCCAGGATCAGACCGGTGCGGTCGATGACCTTCGCCTTCAGCCCCTTTTCCAGGTTGCGCTGCTGAACGGGCGACAGGGCATGGTCCATGATGACAAGGGAAGCCTCCGCTTCCTCGACGATCTGGGCGAGGTGCTCCACCGTGCCGGATCCCAGCAGCGTCGAAGGCTGCGGGCGGTTCACCCGCACGCATTCGGCGTGCACGACATCCAGTTCAATGGCGAGCGCAAGGCCCACCGCCTCGTCGAGGCAGGATTCAGGAGGACGCAAAGCCCCGTCCGTCTCATTGCGGAGGACGGGGTGGACCACGATGGCCCGGCCGGAGGCGTTGGGCGCCCGGCCGTCGCCATTGGTCGAAGGATCAGACGCTTTCACCTTCCTTGGGCGGCTCGAAAAGTTGAATCGGGTGCGCAGGCATCACGGTGGAGATTGCATGCTTGTAGACCAGCTGCGAATGCGCATCGCGCCGCAGCAGGACGGAAAAGTTGTCGAACCAGGTGATGATCCCCTGAAGTTTAACGCCGTTCACAAGAAAAACGGTCACGGGAGTCTTGTTCTTACGGACGTGGTTGAGAAACACGTCCTGCACATTTTGGCTTTTTTCAGACATTTATGTCGCCCCCTTCTTCAGTGTTCTTGGGGCTCCTAACCTGGAGCCCACGTCCCCGCAGCGTTAAGGTCTGGTGTGCGTTGCAACCGACTCGCCCCCTGCCCGAACCGATATGGTATCACCACTGCTTCCCACCAAGCCACACAGCGCATGGCAAGTGTCATAGTGGTGAGTCGGTGGGAATTGGCCGAAACCACTCCCCTCGCCGGACCCTATTAGCACCGGGACCATCCCCGCGCCATGGGCACATTCCATATCGACATCGGCGTCGCCGACAAACCAGACGTCCGGCCCCGGCTCGATCCCCGCCGGCTCCAGCGCCATCCGAACCGGGGCGGCGTGCGGCTTGTCGAACTCGGCGTCCTGGGCGCCGACCAGACGGCCGAAATAGCCGGTCCAGCCCAGCTTGTCGGCCTCGGCGCGCAGAAAGCGGCCGGTCTTGTTCGACACCACCGCCTGATAAATCCCGCGCTCTGCGAAGGCCCGCAACAACGTCTCCGCACCCGGCAGGGGGCGAAGATGCTCCAGGTGATGTTCGGCGAAATAGCCGTGGAAGACATCGCGCGCCTCGGTCCAGCGCTCGCCGAACAGCCGGGGGAAGCTGTCGCGCATGGACTGCTTGATTCGCTCGCGCGCCTCGGATTCGGTCCAGGGGGCGTGGCCGAAGGTCACCAGCGCGTGGTTCAGCGCAGCGCGCACGGTGCCCCAGTTGTCCACCAGCGTGTTGTCCCAGTCGTACAGGACCGCCTTGGGCAGGACCGCCTTGGGCAGCGGGATGTCTGACAGGAGCTTGGTCATGCCGGCGTCTCCGCCATGGAGCCGGTGCCATGGCCCGCCACATAATCCAGATAGGCCTGCCGAAGCGCCATCGTGACCGGCCCCGGCTTTCCGTCGCCGACCGGCTTTCCGTCGATGCGCGTCACCGGCATGGCGAAGGTTCCAGCCGAGGACAGGAACGCCTCGCGCGCCGCCAACGCCTCCGCCACCGTGAAGGACCGTTCCTCCACCGGCAGTCCGCGCGCCGCGGCCAGCCGCAGCAGCGACAGGCGCGTGATTCCGTTTAGGATTCGGTTCGACGGCGGCCGGGTGACCACCCGCCCCTCCCCCGTCACGATCCAGGCGTTCGACGAGCTTCCCTCCGTCACCAGCCCATCGGCATCGATCATCCAGGCTTCGTATGCCCCGGACTCGGCCGCCTGCTGCTTGGCGAGCACCGGGGCCAGCAGCCCGACCGTCTTGATGTCGCAACGCCCCCAGCGGATGTCTGGCACGGTGATGACCGAAACGCCCTTCTCCAACTGCTCCGGCTTGGCGAAGGCCGTGACACGTTTGGCTGTCAGGACCAGGGTCGGCTTGGCGTCCGCCGGGAACTTGAAGTCGCGCGGCGCGACACCCCGCGTCACCTGGATGTAGACCGATCCGTTCATGATCCCGTTCCGGCGCACCAATTCCCGCGCGATCATTTCCAAGGTCCGCGGGGAAACGGGCCAGGGCATCCGCAGTTCCGTCAGGCTGCGCCCGAGCCGTTCCATGTGGCCGTCCATGTCCGCGAAGCGTCCGTCGAGGAGGCTGACCACCTCGTAGACGCCGTCGGCGAACTGAAAGCCGCGGTCTTCCACGTGCACCGCCGCCTGCCGGTGCGGCAGGTAGCGGCCGTTGACGTATGCCCATCGAGCCATGATGATTTGTTCGCAGTCCAAACTATAAGGGTAGCGATCAGAAAAATTCAAGACGAACCGCGAACATCTTCTCCACCTTCTTCACTTGTCCGACGGTGGCGAGAATGATGACGCGGTCCTTCGGCCGGATGACCGTGTTGGGGCGCGGGATGATCACGTCGTCGCCGCGCACGATGGCGCCGACGATCACGCCGGACGGCAGATTGATGTCCTTCAGCGGCGTGTTGACAACGGCGGAGGTTTCCAGCGCCTCCGCCTCGATCACCTCGGCGAAGCCCTCGCGCAGGCTGTGCACGGCGCGGATGCGGCCGCGCCGGACGTGCTGGAGGATGTTCGACACCGTGATGGCGCGCGGGCTGACGATGGCGTCGATGCCCAGCGGCGTGACCAGCGCCGAATAGGACGTCTTGTTGATCAGCGTGATGACGCGCCGCGCGCCGTTGCGCTTGGCGAGCAGCGAGGACAGGATATTGCCCTCGTCGTCGTTGGTGACGGCGACCACCGTCTCCGTCGCGCGGACGTTGGCTTCCTCCAGGATTTCGGGGTCGAGGCCGTCGCCGTGCAGCACCATCGTGCGCGACAGGCGTTGCGCCACATACTGCGCGCGGGTGCGGTTCACCTCGATGATGCGGGCGGCGACGTGGGAGTAGTTGGCCTCCAGCTCCTCCGCCAGACAAAGGCCGATGTTGCCGCCGCCCAGGATGATGATGCGCCGCGCCTCCACCTCCTCGTGCCCGAAGGCCGCCATGCTGCGGCTCAGGTGCCGGTTGTCGCAGACGAAATAGACCTCGTCGCCGGGCAGCATCTGGTCGTCGCCCGTGGGGATGATCGATTTGTCGTTGCGGATGATCGCCACGACCTCCAGCCCCAGGTCCGGGAACAGGCCGGTCAGCTGGCGCAGCGGCGTGTGCAGGACCGGGCAGGTCTCGGTGCACAGCACGCCCACCACGCGCACCTTGCCGTCGGCCAGCGGGATCATGTCGAAGGCGCCCGGAACCTGGAGCCGGCGGGCGATGGCCCGCGCCACCGCGATTTCCGGCGAGATGATGACGTCAATCGGCAGGTGGTCGCGGCTGAACAGGTTGGCCCAGATCGGCTTCAGATAGCTCTGGTTGCGCACGCGCGCGATCTTAGTGGGCACGTTGAACAGCGCGTGCGCCACCTCGCAGGCGACCATGTTGATCTCGTCGATCTGGGTGACCGCGATGATCATGTCGCTTTCGCCAGCCCCGGCCGCTTCCAGCACGTCGGGGTGCGACGCGTGGCCGACCAGTGCCTGGACATCCAGGGTGTCGCTGATGCGCTGGATCAGCTCGGCCGACTGGTC
The DNA here is from genome assembly GCF_017876165.1 of Azospirillum soli. GTDB lineage: Bacteria > Pseudomonadota > Alphaproteobacteria > Azospirillales > Azospirillaceae > Azospirillum > Azospirillum soli. The sequence continues at coordinate 109,661 of NZ_JAGINQ010000012.1, read as the reverse complement.
AATCACGGTGACGTGATTGCCTTCGGATGCCAGATAACGCGCGATGTTCGAGCCGACCTGCCCGGCCCCACAGACAATGACCTTCACGGCCCCTTCACCCTTCCCCCGCCCGTTTTCCGGGCATTCAAGCCGGGGAGGTTACCATCAAGCGGGCGAGGCACCAAGGCCGCCCGTTCTTCCCTCCCCCGAAGAAGGGGGAGGGAAGAACGCCGCATCACTCCACGAACAGCTTGCCCTTCTCGCTGCCGTGCACGCCGAGCGACTTCAGCTTGCGGTGCAGGGCGGAGCGTTCCATGCCCACGAAAGCGGCGGTCCGGGATATGTTGCCGCCGAAGCGCGTGACCTGGGCCAGCAGATACTCGCGCTCGAACACCTCGCGGGCTTCGCGGAGCGGCAGGCCCATGATCTCGCCGCCCTTGTCCCACTTCAGCACGGTCGGCGTGATGGCGCCGATCTCCGGGGGAAGCTGGTCGGCGCGGATCGGCTCCTTGGGGTCGCCCTGGGCCATGATCAGCAGCCAGTCCACCACGTTGCGCAGCTGGCGCACGTTGCCCGGCCAGTCGTAAGCCTGAAGCGCCGCCATGGCGTCCTCGCCGAACTCGCGCGCCGGCAGGCCGGCGGCTTCCGACGAGCGCTGCATGAAATGGCGGGCCAGCAGCGGAATGTCCTCGCGCCGCTCGGCCAGCGAGGGCACGCGGATCGGCACGACCGACAGGCGGTAGAACAGATCCTGGCGGAACCGCCCCTGCTCGATCTCGGCTTGGAGGTCGCGGTTGGAGGTGGCGATGACGCGCACGTCCACCTCGACCCGATGGCCGCCGCCGACGCGCTCGAACACCTGCTCCTGCAAGGCGCGGACAATCTTGCCTTGGGTTTCCAGCGGCATGTCGGCGACCTCGTCCAGCAGCAGCGTGCCGCCGTGCGCCTGTTCGAAGGTGCCGATCTTGCGGCCCGCGCCATCCACGCCGGCCTCGGTGCCGAACAGTTCCACCTCCAGCCGGTCCGGCCGCATGGTGGCGCAGTTCAGCCCGACGAACGGCCCGCCGTTGCGGCGCGAGCGCGCGTGAATCAGGCGGGCCACCACCTCCTTGCCGGATCCGGCCGGGCCGGTGATCAGCACGCGACTGCCGGTCGGAGCGACCTTCTCGATGCTCTGCCGCACCTGATTGATGGCGGCGGAGCGGCCGATCAGCTCCACGTCGCCGCCGGCGCGCAGTTTCAGCTCTTCATTCTCGCGCTTCAGCCGGGCGGCCTCGATGGCGCGGTCCACCATCAGCAGCAGCCGGTCGGCCTTGAACGGCTTCTCGATGAAGTCGTAGGCGCCGATCTTGATGGCCGACACGGCGGTTTCGATGTTGCCGTGTCCGGAAATCATGATGACCGGCAGATTCGCGTGGTCGCGCATCAGCTGTTCCAGGATCTGCAGGCCGTCCAGACGGCTGCCCTGGAGCCAGATGTCGAGCACGACGAGGCTCGGCCGCCGCGCGGCCACCTGCGCGAACGCCTGATCGGCGTCGGCGGCCTCGCGCGTCTTCATGCCCTCGTCGTTCAGGATGCCCGCAATGAGCATCCGGATATCCGCTTCGTCATCGACGATCAGAATGTCATGCGCCATGGGCTGCTTGCCTCTTCTCTCCACCGGTCTCCGCCGGCGTGTCGCTGCCGCCTCGGGCGTCGCCCTCGGCCACGGAACTGTTCGGAATCACCAGACCAACGCGTGCCCCGCCGCCTTCGCGGTCCTCCAGGGTCAGCACGCCGCCATGGTCCTCCATGATCTTCTTGACGATGGCGAGGCCCAGGCCGGTGCCCTTGGCCCGCGTCGTCACATAGGGTTCGGTCAGCCGGTCCCGCTCTTCGGTGGGCAGGCCCTTGCCGTTGTCCTCGACGGTCAGCGCCACGCGCTCCTCGTCCGCCTTCACCCGAATCGCCACCGCGCCCGGCGGCAGTTCCGACCCGTCCGCCGGTGCCGGCCGCCCCTCTATGGCGTCAGCGGCGTTCTGAAGCAGGTTGGTCAGCGCCTGGCTGATCTGCCGGCTATCGCAGGGCAAGGTCAGCGGGCCGGGGGGGAGCTCCATCTCGAACTTGATCCGGCCGGCGTGCGCGCTCGATTGCAGGAACACCGCCTGCCGGACGAGGTCGTTGATGTTGCAGGGCTTCATCACCGGCTGGGGCATGCGCGCGAAGGCCGAGAATTCGTCCACCATGCGCCGGATGTCGTCCACCTGCCGCACGATGGTGTCCGTGCACATGGTGAAGACCTCGGTGTCGGAGGTGATCTCCTTCAGGTACTTGCGGCGCAATCGTTCCGCCGACAGCTGGATCGGCGTCAGCGGATTCTTGATCTCATGCGCGATGCGGCGCGCCACGTCGGCCCAGGCGGCCTTGCGCTGCGCGGACACCAACTCCGTGATGTCGTCGAAGGTCACGACGTAGCCGCGCACTTCCCCGGCGCTCGACCGCCCCTCGGCGGTGATGCGCACCAGCAGGGTCAGCGGCACGCCGCCCGGACGGCGGATCTGGATCTGGTCCTGCACCACGCGGCCCGGCCGCTTCGGCGCGTTCTCCAGCAGGTCGCCCATTTCCGGCGACAGTTCGGCCAGCTTTCGCCCGATCAGCGTTTCCGGATCCTCGACGCCCAGCAGCCGCGCCGCCGACAAGTTCGGCAGGTTGATACGCCCTTCCGCGTCCAGGCCGAACACGCCGGCCGACACGCCGGCCAGCACCGTTTCAGTGAAGCGGCGGCGCTCGTCCATCAGGCGGTTGGCCGAGAGCAGCTCGTGGCGCTGGCTTTCGATCTCCGTCGTCATGCGGTTGAAGGCGCGCGACAGCAGGCCAAGCTCGTCCTCACCCGGCGGTTCGGTGACGCGCACCGTCAGGTCGCCGGCGCGCACGCGCTCCGCCGCGCCGATCAGGGCGCTGATCGGCCGCGCCAGCTTGGTCGCGAAGATCAGCCCCGCCCACACGGCGGCCAGCAGCAGCAGCAGTGCCACCACCAGGAAGATCAGCGTGAAGGTGATCTGAAGGCTGCCGCGCTGGCTTTCCAGGGCGGCGTACTCCTGCACCGCCCCCTGCGCCGAGGCCATGTGGGAGAGAACGCGTGGCTCCACCATGCGGCCGACGTACAGGTACGTGTCGGCGTAGCGGTCGAGCCGGACCAGCGCGCGCACGCGGTCGTCGTTCTCACTGATGATCAGCACCACCTCGCCCCGGCGCGCCATCAGCAGCTTGTCTTCCGGGATCGGATCGAATTCCAGCGTGAAGGTGTAGCCGGACCGCGCCAGGATGGAACCGGTCGTGCCGTTGAAGACGATGGCTTCCGATAGGGCGCGCAGCATGGCCTGGGTGGCGACCACCTGTTCGAACCGCTCGGGGTCGCTGGACAGCCGCGCCGCCTCCTGGTTCAGGTCGTTCGCCATGGCGAGCGCGTCGGCGCGGATGTTCTGCTGGTGCTCGTGCAGGTATGCGCTGGCGACGGCCAGGGACTCGTTCACCGCCGTGCGCACCCGGTCGCTGAACCAGGACTGGACGCCGACGTAGAAGAACACCGTCGCGAAGGCGGCCATGATGATGGCCGGCGCCACCGCCAGAAGGCTGAACACCAGCACCAGCCGCACGTGCAACTGCGATCCGGCGAGGCCGCGGCGGCGCCCGATCCAGATGGTGACGATGCGCCGCGCAATCAGCACGCCGAGCAGCAGCAGCAGCGCAAGGTCGAGCGTCAGCAGCAGGGTGACCGTACGCGGGTTCGCCTCGCCGAACGGCGCGCTTTCGGTCAGCGCCGTGTAGGTGGCGAACCCCGCCGCCAGGGCGGCCAGGGACAGCGCGGTCGCCAGCCGCTTGGTCAACCCGACGCGGGCCGACCAGCGGAGGAACTGCTGCCAACGGGCCGTGGCGTTTTCAGGTGGTGTAGGCGACATGAATCCGGCAACCGGTATTGTTGCCAGAAAGATACACCAGCTGTTGCCGGGCTGCCAAGCGGTAAGCCCCCCCGCCTTTCGGACAGTCCCATCAAGCCGGCTTTCGGCCTAGGCGACGGGCTCCCGTGTCACAAAAAAGGCACGCTGACGGTGTGGTTCACGACCTCATTTGAGGCCGCGAACCACCTGGATGTCCAGATCCCGGATCTTCTTGCGCAGCGTATTGCGGTTGAGGCCGAGCAGTTGCGCCGCCTTGATCTGATTGCCTCGCGTCGCCGACAGGCTGAGCGCGATCAGCGGCCGTTCGACCTCCCGCAGGACACGGTCATACAGGCCGTTGGACGGCATGCCGTCCTGATGCGCGGCGAAATAGTCCCTCAGGTGTCGCTCGACGGCGGAGGACAGGCCCTCGCCCTGCGGCTCCTCCACTGGCTGGGCGGCCGGCGCGGCGTCCGCCAGCTCCGCCTCGATCACGTCGAGGCTGATGACTTCCTGCGAGTACAGGGCGGCCAGACGGCGGACGAGGTTTTCCAGCTCGCGCACGTTGCCGGGCCAGCGGTACCGCTTCAGCCGGTCCATGCCCGGTTGGTCGATGCTCTTGACCGGCAGCCCCTGCGCCGCGCAGAGGTTCAGGAAATGGCGCACCAGCAGCGGCACGTCTTCCGTACGCTCGCGCAGCGGCGGCAGGCGGATCGGCACGACGCACAGGCGATAGAACAGATCCTCGCGGAACAGGCCCTGGCGGATCAGCGTGCGCAGGTCCCGGTGGGTTGCGGCGACGATGCGTACGTCCGTCTTGATGGGCGTACGCCCGCCGACGGTGGTGTACTCACCCTCCTGCAGCACGCGCAGCAGGCGCGTCTGCGCCTCCAGCGGCATGTCACCGATTTCGTCCAGGAACAGGGTGCCACCCTGCGCCTGCTCGAACCGGCCAGTAGAGCGGTTGGTAGCCCCCGTGAAGGCGCCCTTTTCGTGGCCAAACAGCTCGGACTCGATCAGCTCGCGCGGGATCGCCGCCATGTTGATGGCGACGAAGGGACCGTTGCGGCGCTTGCCGTAATCGTGCAGCGCGCGGGCGACCAGCTCCTTGCCGGTGCCGGACTCGCCGGTGATGGTCACGGTCAGGTCGGTGCCCATCAAACGGGCAAGGACCCGGTAGATCTCCTGCATCGCCGGGGAGCGGCCGATCAGCGGCAGCTGTTCGTCCCCCTCGCCCGCGTCCGACGGCAGCGCGGCCGGCGGGGTGTTGGAGTTCAGCGCCCGCTCGACGACCGACACCAACTCCTTCAGGTCGAAGGGCTTGGGCAGGTATTCGAACGCGCCGCGCTCGGCCGCCTTCACGGCGGTGATCAGCGTGTTCTGCGCGCTCATCACGATGACGCGCAGGTCGGGGCGGATCTTCTTGATGCGCGGGATCAGGTCCAGGCCATTCTCGTCCGGCATCACCACGTCGGTGATGACCAGATCGCCCTGCCCGTCCGCCACCCAGCGCCACAGCGTGGACGCATTGCCGGTGGTGCGCACGTCGTGACCGAGGCGCGCGAGCGCCTGCGTCAGGACGGTGCGGATCGCGCGGTCGTCATCCGCGACGAGGATCGTGGCCGCACTCATCCGCGGGCACCTCGAACGCCTTTTGCCGGAGCGGGATCGCTGGTGTTCTGCGATTCATCGTACATGGGCAGCGAGACCTTGAAGACGGTGCGGCGCGGCTGGCTGTCAAACTCGATGACGCCGCCGTGGTCGCCAATGATTTTCGCCACCAATGCAAGTCCGAGGCCAGTTCCGTTCACCTTCGTGGTGACGAAGGGATCGAACAGGTTCGACCGCAAGTCTTCGGGAATGCCGTCGCCATTGTCCTGCACGGATACGAGCAACGGCAGATGCAGCCGCGTGTCGCCGCCCGCCAAGGCCATGCGCACGCCGTGCTGATACGATGTGCTGAGCACGATCTCACCGCCCGGTTCGGGGGCAGCCTCTGCCGCATTTTTAATCAGGTTCAGGAAAATCTGGATAAGCTGGTCGCGGTTCCCGTAGACCGGCGGCAGCGACGGATCATACCGCTCGACGAAGCGGATGTTCCGGGCGAAGCCGCTCTGCGCCACCTTACGCACATGCTCCAGCACCGTGTGGATGTTCACCGCGCCCCGCTCCAGCGGGCGTTCGTCGGAGAAAACCTCCATCCGGTTGACCAGCGCGACGATGCGGTCGGCCTCATCGCAGATCAGGCGGGTCAGCACCCGGTCCTGCTCGTCGCAGTTCTCTTCCAGCAGCTGCGCGGCGCCACGGATGCCCGACAGCGGGTTCTTCACCTCGTGCGCCAGCATCGCCGCCATGGCGGTGACCGAGCGGGCTGCATGCCGATGCGTCAGCGAGTTGTCGATTTTTCGGGCAATCGAGCGTTCGTTGATCGTCACCAACACATGGTCGGACGGCTCGCCCATGGCCGTCACCCGGACGGTGACCTGATGCGGGCCGATGCGCGGCGTGTCGATGGTGACGCCTTCCTGCGACACGCGCAGGCTGCCGCGCAGCACCTGCTCGATCAGCCCCATCACCGGACTGTCAGGCGGCAACAGATCGACGAGCGGCGTGCCTTCCATCATGGCGGCGGACAGATCGAAGAACTGCTGCGCCTCCAAATTCACGTAACGGATCTCGCCCGATCCATCGACGACCAGAACCGGGTCGGGCAGCGCGCTCAGCACCGCCGACGGGTCGATGCCGCTGGAACGAAAGGAGGGCTGGCGGGAAGCGCGGCGTTGCATCGTGGTGGCGGCGGAAGAGCGGGCCATCAGGCGGCCATCCTTTCGATTGCCGGGGCGTAGAAATCACGGATGAAGCGGCGCACCGCGTCGGGGTCGGACATGCGGTTCACCTCCTGGCGAAACTCAGCGGAATTCCGCAAGCCGTTGGAATACCAGGAGATGTGCTTGCGGGCGACGCGCAGGCCGCCCTCGATCCCGTAATGGGACAGCATGGCGTCGTAATGCTCCAGCAGCGTGTCCAGCTGCTCGCGCAAAGGCGGATCCGGCAGCCGCTCGCCGGTGCGCAGGTAATGCATAACCTGACCGGGGAACCAGGGGCGCCCATAGCTGCCGCGCCCGATCATCACGCCGTCGGCGCCGGACTCCGCAAGCGCGCGGTCCACGGCGTCGAAGCTGTCGATGTCGCCGTTCACGACCACGGGAATGCTCACCGCGTCCTTCACCTTGCGCACGAAGGCCCAGTCGGCGGTGCCGTTGTAGAACATGTTGCGGGTGCGGCCGTGCACGGTGACCAGCTTGATCCCGCTCTGCTCCGCGATGCGGGCGAGCGTCGGCGCGTTCAGGCAGTCGAAATCCCAGCCCATGCGCATCTTCAGCGTCACCGGGATCGACACCGCCGTGGCGGTCGCCTCCAGGATCCGGCCGGCCAGAACCTCGTCGCGCATCAGGGACGAGCCGGCGTTGCCGTTGACCACCTTCTTCACCGGGCAGCCGAAGTTCAGGTCCACGATGGCGGCACCACGATCCTCGTTCAGCTTGGCGGCCTCGGCCATCACCTCCGGCTCGCAGCCGGCGAGCTGGACCGACATGGGAAATTCTTCCGGTTCCGTCTGCACCATGCGCAGGGTTTGCCGGTTCTCCCGGATCATCGCCTGACTGGCGATCATCTCGGACACGACGAGGCCGCATCCGGACTTCTTGACGAGACGGCGGAACGGCAGATCGCTCACCCCGGACATGGGGGCGAGAATCACCGGACCAGCAAGCGTGATGGAGCCGATCTGAATGGCCATGTTCACCTGCCCACTCAGCGGGCACATTAGCAATGTGATGAGAATTTGTGCAGGCTAGCACACCGATTCGGCATGGTGCAAGTGCGTAGCCGTTGTGCAACCGGGTGACTGCCCTGCGCTGCCGTCAGCCCAGAAGAACGTCCGTGACGAACTTCACGCCAGGATAGGCAAGGGTCAGCAGCAGATAGGCGATCAGCACCACGCGCGCCGCCTTGCGCCCGCGCATGCCGATCCGCGCGTGCGCCAGCAGAAGCCCGCCGATCACCACGAAGGACGCGAGCGACAGCAGCGTCTTGTGATCGGGGCGCAGGAACACGCCCTGCTCGTAATAGAGCACGGCCATGCCGGTGGCGAGTCCGACGCCCAGCACCGCCTCCGACGCGCCCAGCAGCCCGACCTGCAACCGGTCGCTCTCCGCGACCGGCGGCAGGAATCGGGTCAGCGGCGTCGGCCGCTTGGTCTTCAGCGCGCGTTCCTGAAGGAAGGAGGCCAGCGACGCCACGGCGCCCAGCGTCAGCAACGCGTAGGTGATCACGGAAATGCCAATGTGCAGGTCAATCCAGATGACCGGCGCGCCGCCGCGCAGCACCGGAGCGGGCGCCTGCTGGGCCAGCGTGGCGAAGGTTCCGACCAGCAGCAGATAGGGCAGCAACAGAGGCGACAGCCGCCATGCCGAGCGGGTGGCGAGGCTGAGCCCCGTGAAGATCAGCATGCAGGCCGTGATGGTCACCCACAGCGCCGTGGACAATCCGGTGTGCCACCGCCCGGCGATCTGGGTCAGCGACCACAGCGCCGGCCCGATAGAAGCCAGCAGCAGGGCGCCCCAGAAAAAGAGCGAACGCCCCTCGCCCCCCTGCCCCGCGATATGGCGGTAAGGATAGATCGAGGCCGGCAGCAGCGCGATCAACGCCGTCAGGCTGTAAACGAAGTTCTGCGACATGCCCTATGCTTTCAGGCCCTGGCGCTCTTGGCTGAAGCGTGACGACAGGCTAGGCTCCGCCGCGCGTCCGTCAAGCGCCGAACACATATAGCCCAATCTGTGCGGATCCGTCCCATGCCTTCCTGCATCGCGCTGATCGTCGCCGCCGGCAGCGGCCAGCGTTTCGGCGCCGAGCGCCCCAAGCAGTATCTCGACCTCGCCGGCCAGCCCGTCCTGCGCCGCACGGTGGAGGCCTTTCTGCGCCATCCCCAAGTCACCGGCGTGCATGTGGTGATCAACCCGGCCTTCCGCGACCTTTATGACGGTGCCGTCGCCGGACTCGGCCTGCCGGAACCGGTCGCCGGCGGCGCCACCCGTCAGGAGTCCGTCCGCAACGGGCTGGAGCGCCTCGCCGAGTCGGCGCCGGACCTCGTCCTGATCCACGACGCTGCCCGCCCGCTGGTCGCCGCCGACACCATCGGCGCAGTGATCGGCGCCCTTGACCGCCACCCCGCCGCCATCGCCGCCATTCCGGTCGCCGACACGCTGAAGCGGGGCCATGACGGCCTGATCGCCGACACTGTGGACCGCGCCGGCCTGTGGCGCGCCCAGACCCCGCAGGGCTTCCGCTTCCCCGACATCCTGGCCGCCCACCGCGCGGCATCCGGCCTCAACCTGACCGACGACGCCGCCGTGGCCGAGCGCGCCGGCCTGCCCGTCGCGCTGGTGCCCGCCAAGGAGGAGAATTTCAAGGTGACCACGCCCGACGACCTCACCCGCGCCGCCCGCGTCCTCGATTCCGCCCTGTCGGACATCCGCACCGGCATGGGCTTCGATGTGCACCGCTTCACCGACGGCGACTCCGACGGAGATCACGTCACGCTCTGCGGCGTGCGCGTGCCCCACACGCAGACGCTCGAAGGCCATTCCGACGCCGATGTCGGCCTGCACGCCCTGACCGACGCCATCCTCGGCGCGCTCTGCGTCGGCGACATCGGCAGCCACTTCCCGCCCTCCGACCCGCAGTGGCGCGGCGCCGACAGCGCGCTGTTCCTGCGCCACGCCGCCGATCTGGTCCGCGAGCGCGGCGGGCGCATCGCCCATGTGGACGTGACCCTCATCTGCGAACGCCCGAAGGTCGGCCCGCACCGCGAGGCCATGACCGCCCGGATCGCCGAGATCCTGAGCATGGACGCCGCCCGCGTCAGCGTGAAGGCGACGACGACCGAGCGCCTCGGCTTCACCGGCCGTGGCGAGGGCATCGCCGCGCAAGCGGTGGCGACCGTCCGCCTGCCGGGCTAAACTCGCGCGAAACGCTTTCGATGGAGACCGCATGTTTCCCGAGCACATCCGCCAGCTCGCCGCCAGCCTGATCGCCGAATACGAACAGACCGGCTACATGGTGGCGTCGGCCGAGTCCTGCACGGGTGGCCTGATCGCCGGCGCGCTGACCGACATCGCCGGCTCCTCCACGGTGGTCGAGCGCGGCTTCGTCACCTATTCGAACGTCGCCAAGTCGGAGATGCTGGGCGTCCCGCCCAGCCTGATCCACGCGCACGGCGCCGTCAGCGCCGAAGTCGCCGTGGCGATGGCGGTGGGCGCGCTGGCGAAATCGAAAGCGGACGTGACGGTGGCGGTCACCGGCGTGGCGGGGCCGGGCGGCGGCTCCCCCGAAAAGCCGGTCGGCCGCGTCTACATCGCCACGGCGGTGCGGCGTGGTGCCGCCAAGCACAAGGAATACACCTTCCCCGGCGACCGTGAAGCCGTGCGCCTCGCCACGGTCCAGGCCGCCCTGGAACGCCTGATAGCCGCCCGCCCGGACGGAAGCATGCGGTAGCCTTAGCCCCCAGGGGAGCAAGGCGGGGAAAAGGTCTCGATCCTAGGCCGTGCGGGCTGCGGCCGGGCGCACCGCTCCATTCCCGTACAACTGCTCGGCGCGCGCCTCGAAGGCATGCACCATGCGGCGCACGGCCTCGTTGAACAGCACGCCCATGATCTTCTGCAGCATCTTCGAGCGGAACTCGAAATCCACGTAGAAGTCCACGCAGACGCCCCGCTCGTGCGGCGTGAAGATCCAGTGGTTGTTCAGGTACTGGAATGGTCCCTCGGTGTACTGGACGTCGATGCGCCGGCCGGCTTCATCCAGTTCCACGCGCGAGGTGAAGCGCTCCCGCACCATCTTGAAGCCAATGACGAGGTCCGCGAACATCACGTTGCCCTCGCGGCGGCGGATGCGGGCAGCGAGGCACCAGGGCAGGAACTCCGGGTACTTCTCCACATCGGCGACGAGCCGGTACATCTGTTCCGGCGTGTAGGGAAGGACCTTCTTTTCCGCGTGCGTCGGCATACCCGCTCCGTTTCTCCTCGACCGTGCCTTAGCCCGCCGCAGCGGCAAGCTTGCGGTTGCGGGCCTCGCGCAGCCTCTCGAAATCCGCGCCCGCGTGATAGGACGAGCGGGTCAGCGGCGTCGAGGCCACCATCAGGAAACCCTTGCCGCGGCCAAGTGTTGCGTAGCTCGTGAATTCTTCCGGAGTCACGAACCGGTCGACCGCCGCGTGCTTGGGCGTCGGCTGGAGGTACTGGCCGATCGTCATGAAGTCAACATCGGCGGCGCGCAGGTCGTCCATGACCTGTCCGACCTCCTCCTTCGTCTCGCCCAGGCCGACCATGATGCCGGACTTGGTGAAGATCGACGGATCCAGCTCCTTCACCCGCGCCAGCAGTTGCAGCGAGGTGAAGTAGCGGGCACCTGGACGTATTGTCGGATACAGGCGCGGGGCCGTTTCCAGATTGTGGTTGAACACGTCGGGCTTGGCCTCGACCACCACCTCGACCGCACCCTTCTTTTTCTGGAAGTCGGGGGTCAGGATCTCGATGGTCGTGCTCGGTGCCGCCGCGCGGATGGCGCGGATGGTGCGGGCGAAGTGCTCGGCGCCGCCATCCTCAAGATCGTCACGGTCGACCGAGGTGACCACGACGTGGGACAGCTTCAGCTGCGCCACCGCCTCGGCAACGTTGTCCGGCTCGTGCGGGTCCAGCTTGTCCGGGCGGCCCGTCTCGACGTTGCAGAAGGCGCAGCCGCGCGTGCAGATCGAGCCCAGGATCATGAAGGTGGCGTGCTTGTGCTTCCAGCACTCCCCGATGTTCGGGCAGGCCGCCTCCTCGCAGACGGTGTTGAGCTTCAGGCCCCGCATGAGCTGGCGGGTCTCGTTGTATTCCTGGCTCATCGGCGCCTTCACCCGGATCCAGGCGGGCTTGCGCTGGACGGGGTTGTCGGGCTTGTGGGCCTTTTCGGGATGGCGAAGCTTCTCGGGCTGATCGGCCACGGTCATGATCTTGATAGCTCCGAACGGGCCGCCGAGGCAGCACCGATGCTGAACGGGGACGCGCTCACACGCGCCACTCCGGCGGAAACAGGTTCGCCGGATAGGCCGGATCGAGCGCCTGGTCAAGCGTGAAGGACGGTTCGGTCGGAAATCGGGCGAGGTCCAGTTCGGACTCGTCGGCGGCGTCGGCGCGCGCCTCGGCATAAACCCGCGCCAATTCCTGCACGGTGACAGGACGCAAGCTCGGACTCTGTTTAAGGCGCTTAGACAGCTGCCGGCGCTGTTCGCGGATGGTGAGCCTCCACCCGTGTTCGCACCGCTCGGCGCCGGCACGACGAAGCTCCGCCGCCTGTTCCTGGGTCCAGGCGTGGAAATCCTCGTCGTACGCGGCGTTCAAGCGGTTCATAGCCTTACCGGCAGATGTCACCCAGGCTTGCAAGCCTGCAAGCAGGCTTTCGGGCATGCTAGCTAGAAGTGGATCGCCCGGCCATAGGCATCAAGGACGGACTCGTGCATCATCTCCGACAGGGTCGGGTGCGGGAACACCGTCTGCATCAGCTCCTGCTCGGTCGTCTCCATGGTCTTGGCGATGCCGTAACCCTGAATCAGCTCCGTCACCTCGGCGCCGACCATGTGCGCGCCCAGCAGCTCGCCGGTCTTGGCGTCGAACACCGTCTTCACCATGCCGTCCGGCTCGCCCAGAGCGATGGCCTTGCCGTTGCCGACGAACGGGAAGCGGCCGACGCGGACCTCGTAGCCGGCGTCCTTGGCCTTCTTCTCCGTCAGGCCGACCGACGCCACCTGCGGGTGCGAGTAGGTGCAGCCCGGGATGTTGCGCACATCCAGCGCGTGCGGGTGCTTGCCGGCGATGTGCTCGGCGACAATCACGCCCTCGTGGCTGGCTTTGTGGGCGAGCCACGGCGCGCCGGTCACGTCGCCGATGGCGTAGACGCCCGGCTCGTCCGTCTGGCACCACTGGTTGGTCTGGATGTGGCCCCGGTCGGTCTTCACCTTGGTGTTTTCCAGGCCGAGCTTCTCTGTGTTGGGGGAGATGCCCACCGCCAGGATGACGCGGTCGACCGTGATGTCCTCGGTCTTGCCGTTGGCCTCGACCGCCACCGTCACGCTGTTGTCGGTCTTGCGCAGGTTGCCGGCCTTGGCGCCGGTGATGATGCGCATCCCCTGCTTTTCGAACTGCTTGCGGGCGAAGGCGGAGATTTCCTCGTCCTCGGCTGGCAGGATGCGGTCCATCACCTCGACCACCGTGACCTTGGCGCCGAGTGCGTTGTAGAAGCTGGCGAACTCGATGCCGATGGCGCCGGAGCCGATGACCAGCAGCGACTTCGGCATGGTGTCCGGCGTCATCGCCTTCCGGTAGGTCCACACCAGCTTGCCGTCATCCTCCAGACCCGGCAGGGTGCGGGCGCGGGCGCCGGTGGCGATGACGATGTTCTTGGCGCTGTAGGTGCCGACGGCGGCGCCGTCCTTGGTCACCGCCACCTGGCCCTTGCCGGCCAGCGTGGCCTCGCCCTCAATGACCGTGACCTTGTTCTTCTTCAGCAGATGCCGGACGCCGCCGTTCAGCTGGTTGGCGACCTTGCGCGAGCGCTGCACGACCTTGTCCAGGTCGAACGAGGCTTCCTTGATGACGAGGCCGTAGTCGGCGGCGTGCTTGGCGAGGTGCAGCACCTCCGCCGAGCGCAGCAGCGCCTTGGTCGGGATGCAGCCCCAGTTCAGGCAGATGCCGCCCAGGTGTTCGCGTTCCACGACGGCCGTCTTCTGGCCCAGCTGCGCGGCGCGGATCGCGGCGACGTAACCGCCCGGACCGCCGCCGATGACGATAACGTCGAAGTTGTTGTCGGCCAAAGGGTTATCCTCCCTTCAAGATCAAGGCGCGCTGGCGAAGTGCTTCTCTTCCAGCCGGCAGGCCTCGTCGATGATCATCTGGTAGAGGTTGGAAACGAAGTCCGGGTCGAGCCCCTTGGCCTGCCCCATCGCCGCCGCGCGTTCCTTGACGGCCGCGATGCGGTCGGGCAGGACCGAGGGCAGCCCCTCGGCCTTCTTCACGACGGCGACCCGCCGCACGACGGCGAAGCGCCGCGCGAGCAGTTCGACGATCTGGGTGTCCAGGGCGTCGATTTCCTCGCGAAGGGGCGAGAGGCTGGCACTCATGATCCGATCCTCGTTTTGCTCACAGCAGCATGCTCAGCGGGTCTTCGACGAGCTTCTTGAAGGCCGCCAGGAACTCCGCGCCGACCGCGCCGTCCACCACGCGGTGGTCGACCGACAGCGTGCAGCTCATCATCGTGGCGATGGCGAGCGCGCCGTCCTTCACGATGGGCCGCTGCTCACCCGCACCCACCGCCAGGATGCAGCCCTGCGGCGGGTTGATGATGGCCGCGAACTCGCGCACCCCGAACATGCCGAGGTTGGAGACGGAGAAGGTGCCGCCCTGGAACTCCTCGGGCTTCAGCTTGCCGTCGCGGGCGCGCTTGGCGAGGTCCTTCATCTCGTTGGAGATCTGGGCCAGCCCCTTGCCTTCCGCCTTCTTGATAATCGGCGTGATCAGACCCGTCGGCGTGGCGACCGCCACGGAAACGTCGGCGTGTTCGTACTGGAGGATCGCCTCGTCCGACCACGCGGCGTTGGCGGCGGGCACCTTCCTGAGAGCCAGGGCCACCGCGCGGATGACGAAGTCGTTGACCGACAGCTTGTACGCGTCCGAGCGGCTGTTCAGGTCGGAACGGACCTTCAGCAGCGCGTCGAGCTGGCAGTCGATGGTCAGGTAGAAATGCGGGACCGTCTGCTTGGCCTCGGTCAGGCGGCGCGCGATGGTCTTGCGCATGGTCGTGTTCGGCACCGGCTGGTAGGCCATGCCGAGCTTGTCCGACAGGTCCTTGGCGTCCACGCCGACCGGAGCCTTCGCCGCCGGAGCGGCGGCAGCCGGGGCCGGAGCGGCGGCGGGAGCGGGCGCCGCGGACGGCTGGGCCGCCGGACGCGCGCCGCCGCCGGCCGTGGCGGCTTCGATGTCGGCCTTGACGATGCGGCCGTTCGGGCCGGAGCCCTTAACCGCATTCAAGTCAATTCCCGCCTGTTCGGCCAGACGACGGGCCAACGGGCTGGCGAACACGCGGTTTCCGCCACCATGGGCCGGGGCCTGGGCCGGGGCCGCTGCCGGAGCAGCGGCCTTCGGCGCCACGGCCTGATCGGCCGGCGGGGCGCCCGCACCCTGGCTGCCGTAGCCGCCGGTGCCAGCAGTCGCCGGGGCGGGGGCCGGAGCCGCCGCCTTGTCCAGCGCGCTGGCGTCCTCACCCTCTTCCAGCAGGATGGCGATGGGGGTGTTCACCGCCACGCCCTGGGTCCCGCCCTGGATGAGGATCTTGCCGATGCGGCCTTCGTCCACCGCCTCGACTTCCATGGTCGCCTTGTCGGTCTCGATCTCGGCGAGCACGTCGCCGGACTTGACCTCATCGCCTTCCTTCTTCAGCCACTTCGCGAGGTTGCCCTCGGTCATGGTCGGCGAGAGGGCGGGCATCAGGATCTGAATGGTCATGGGCTCGCCCTCCTCACGCGCGGTAGCAGGCTTTTTTCGCCGCGTCGGCGATACGCTCCGGCGACGGCAGGACCAGCTTTTCCAGGTTCGCCGCGTAGGGCATCGGCACGTCGAGGCCGTTCACGCGGATCACCGGCGCGTCGAGGTAGTCGAAGGCGTGCTCCATCATCAGCGCCGACAGCTCGGACCCGATGCTGCAGGTCGGCCACGCCTCTTCCACGGTCACCAGACGGTTGGTCTTCTTGACCGAGTTGACGACGGTCTCGGTGTCGAGCGGACGGATCGTGCGCAGGTCGATGACCTCGGCGCTGATGCCTTCCTTCTCCAGAAGTTCGGCGGCGGCGAGCGCGTAGGAGACCATCAGCGAATGCGCGGTGATCGTCACGTCGGTGCCGGCGCGGCGGATCTTGGCGCGGCCGATGGGAACGATGAAGTCCTCGCTCTCCGGCACCTCGAAGCTCTGGCCGTAGAGGATCTCGTTCTCCAGGAAGATGACCGGGTTCGGATCGCGGATCGCCGCCTTCATCAGGCCCTTGAAGTCAGAGGCCGAATAGGGCGCGACGACCTTCAGGCCCGGAACGCTGGCGTACCAGGGCGTAAAGTCCTGGCTGTGCTGGGCGGCCACGCGGGCGGCGGCGCCGTTCGGACCGCGGAACACGATGGGGCAGCCCATCTGGCCGCCGGACATGTACAGCGTCTTGGCGGCGGAATTCACGATGTGGTCGATCGCCTGCATGGCGAAGTTGAACGTCATGAACTCGACGATCGGGCGCAGGCCCTTGAAGGCGGCGCCGACGCCCAGGCCGGCGAAGCCGTACTCGGTGATCGGCGTGTCGATGACGCGGTCCGGGCCGAATTCCTGCAGCAGGTTCTGCGAGACCTTGTAGGCGCCTTGGTACTGCGCGACTTCCTCGCCCATCAGGAAGACGGTCGGATCGCGGCGCATCTCCTCGGCCATGGCGTCGCGCAGTGCCTCGCGAACGGTCTTCTTGACCGTCTTGTCGAAGAACTTGTCCTCGTCCGAGGCCGGCGGAGCGGCGGCGGGGCCCTTGGACGGGCCGGTCGGCATCGTGGCGTCGGGGCGCTGGCCGCTGTCCTTGATCACCGGCTGGGCGGCGGTCTTCGGCGACGACTCCTCGATGTTCGACAGGTTGGTCGTGGCGTCCTCGCCATCGCCCAGGATCACGGCGATGGGGGTGTTCACGGCCACGTTCTCGGTGCCCTCGGCCACCAGGATCTTGCCGAGGCGGCCTTCGTCCACCGCCTCGACCTCCATGGTCGCCTTGTCGGTCTCGATCTCGGCGAGCACGTCGCCGGACTTGACCTCGTCACCCTCTTTCTTGACCCATTTCGCCAGCTTGCCCTCGGTCATGGTGGGCGACAGCGCCGGCATCAGCACTTCGATCGGCATTCCTCAACCTCCGGCGGCGCGCAGGTCCTCCGGCGTTCGAACGTTGGAAAGTTCGAAGCCCGGCCTTGACGCCGCTCCCGCTTATGCGTTGTCGTCAGGCTTCGACCAGAACGTCGGTCCACAGCTCCGAAGGATCGGGCTCGGGGCTCTGCTGGGCGAACTCCGCGGATTCGGTCACGATGGCCTTCACCTCGCGGTCGATCTCCTTCAGCTGGTCCTCCGTCACGAAGGCGCCGTCGAGCATGACCTTCTTCAGCTTGTCGATCGGATCGGACTCGCTCCGCATCTTCTCGACCTCTTCCTTGGTCCGGTACTTGGCCGGGTCCGACATGGAATGGCCGCGATAGCGGTAGGTCTTCATCTCCAGGATGACCGGGCCGTTGCCGGCGCGGATGTACTCCACCCACTGGTCGGCGGCGGCGCGGACCTCCTGCACGTCCATACCGTTGACCTGGACGCCCGGAATGCCGTAGGCCGAGCCGCGCTGGAACAGCTCGCCGGCGGCGGCGCGCTCCTGCGAGGTGCCCATGGCGTACTTGTTGTTCTCGATCACGTAGAGCACCGGCAGCTTCCACAGCGCCGCCATGTTGAAGCTCTCGTAAACCTGACCCTGGTTGATGGCGCCGTCGCCGCAATACACGGCCGACAGACCGTCGTCCTTGTTGTACTTGTGCGCGAAGGCGAGGCCGGTGCCGATCGGCACCTGGGCGCCGACGATGCCGTGGCCGCCGTAGAAGTTCTTCTCGCGGCTGAACATGTGCATTGAGCCGCCCTTGCCCTTGGAGTAGCCTCCCCGGCGGCCGGTCAGCTCGGCCATCACGCCCTTGGCGTCCATGCCGCAGGCCAGCATGTGGCCATGGTCGCGATAGCTGGTGATGACGTCATCGCCCTCCTTCAGGGCGGCCTGCACGCCCACCACCACGGCCTCCTGGCCGATGTAGAGGTGGCAGAAGCCGCCGATCAGGCCCATGCCGTACAGTTGGCCCGCCTTCTCCTCGAAGCGGCGGATCAGCAGCATCTCGCGGTAGTACTTGAGCAGTTCCTCGGCCGAAGCGGCCTGCTTCGGAGCGGAGTCCGTCTGCGCCTTCGGACGGCGTCGTGACGCGGCCATGTTTCCTCCCAGGTTCAAGCGGCGACGGCATGCGAACAGCCGGCGCGGCGACACGTTACGAGAGAATATCCCCTCGCACCGGAAGCGGATATGGCGCGCACAGTACACGACCGGCGCGATCTGCGCAAATGCTTGTTTTTTATAGCGAATTTGGCCGTTAACCGGCTTTCGGTTAATTCACTGATTTGGACTGCTTCTCAGCGCTAGGATCATCGTGCTCATACACCGGCGGCAACGCGATGATGACGTCCCGCTGCCCCGAAAGGTTCAGCATCTGGCGCGCGCGCTCGTCCAGCATGTCGGGGTCCAGATGGTCGCCGCGCATCAGTTGGGCGCGCCGATCCATGCGCTCACGTTCCGCCTTCACCTGGCTCAACACCGTCTCGGCGGTCACAATCTCGCCCTGAAGATGCTTCATGGAGATCAGGCCACGATCGCCCTGCACGGCATAATAGACGAAATAAGCAACCACACACGCCCCGATGGCCGGGCCGATGGCTTGGCGCAGGGCGCTTTTTGCGGCGCGTTTCAACGAGTCGGTGAGGTTTGTGAGCATCGTCATGGCGCGATGGAATCACAGGGGATCCCTTCGGTCAAACGAAAAAGAGGCATTCGAAAAGAGGCCGGCGACTCGAGGTTTTCGGGGCACACCGTCATAGGACCCGCCGGTTTTCAGCCCCGCCCCACCCATTGGGCATTCCGCATAATTGTGCCCCAACGGATGGAATGTGTCGCGACGAACGTGTGTTAAGGGGGGCACTGCCGCGCCCACAGGCCCGTGGTCGCGGATGCGTAACATGGAAGGGAGAAACTCCATGCGAAGCAAGCTATGGCTCGCCGCCCTGCCGGCGCTTCTGCTTGGTGTGGCCGCGTGCGATGACCAGACGGCCCAGAACAACAGCAACCCCGGCGCGACCTCCACGGCCGAACGGCCGCAGACCACCCCGCCGCCACCGGCCGGCACCCCTGGCCAGAACGCCTCCGGCGTGCCCGGCACCGCGCCTTCCGCCACCCCGGCCCCCAGTGGCACTGCGCCGGGCGGCGCGACCTCCGGCGGTGCAGCCGGCGGCGGTGGCAGCACCGGCAGCCAGTAACCGCGTCAAAAAGGGGCTGGGCGCGACGCCCGCCCCTTCTCCGCCGTCACTCCGGCGGAACCTCCCTCGGTTTGCGGTCCTCGCCGATAGCGACGTAGGTGAAGACGCCCTCGGTCACCTTGATCGCCTCGTCCCCGTGCCTCGGCCGCTTCACCCAGGTTTCCACCCGCACGCGGATCGAGGTGCGGCCGACCTTCTCCACATGAGCGAAGCAGCTCACCTCATCGCCGACGATGACCGGCTTGTGGAAGGTCATCGCCTCGATCCCCACGGTCGCCACGCGCCCGCCCGCGCGTCGCAGGGCGACCACGCCCCCGGCAAGATCCATCTGCGCCAGCAGCCAGCCGCCGAAGATGTCGCCGTTCGGGTTGGTGTCGGCCGGCATGGCGATGGTGCGCAGCGCGGGGCCTGCGTTCAGCTCCTTGGGCGTGACGTCGTTCATGGTTCCTCCGAGGGCGAAAAATCCCAGCCCAAAATCTTGTGTCCGGGGTATATAAGGCCCACAGCATGCGCTTGCGCACCCCTGACGAAATTCCTATAAATGGGGCCATGAGCGATCTTTTCGAGAACACGGCGCGCAAGGCCGAGACCTACTCCGCCCAGGATATCGAGGTTCTGGAAGGGCTTGAGCCCGTTCGGCGCCGGCCGGGCATGTACATCGGCGGCACCGACGACCGGGCGCTGCACCACCTCGTCGCCGAAGTGCTGGACAACGCCATGGACGAGGCGGTGGCCGGACACGCCAGCCGCATCGATCTGGAGCTGGCCGCCGACGGCACGGTGACCGTGCGCGACAACGGGCGCGGCATCCCCGTGGACGACCACCCGAAATACCCCGGCAAGTCGGCGCTGGAGGTGATCCTCACCACGCTGCACTCGGGCGGCAAGTTCTCCAACAAGGTCTACCAGACCTCGGGCGGCCTGCACGGCGTCGGCCTGTCGGTGGTGAACGCCCTGTCCGACCGGCTGACGGTGGAGGTCGCGCGCGACCGCCAGCTGTTCATCCAGAACTACAGCCGTGGCTTGCCGCAGGGTCCGCTCTCCAAGCAGGGCGCGGTGAACCGGCGCGGCACGACCATCCGCTTCCACGCCGACGCCGAGATCTTCGGCGAGGCCGCCCATTTCGAGCCGCACCGCCTGTACCGGCTGGCGCGCTCCAAGGCGTACCTGTTCCGTGGCGTGGAAATCCGCTGGAGCTGCGACCCGTCGCTGCTCTCCCCGGACTCGACCACCCCGGCGTCCGAGACGCTGCATTTCCCCGGCGGCCTGCTCGATTACCTGAACGGCGCGCTGAAGGACCGCAAGACGCTGACCCCCACCCCCTTCGCGGGCTCGCTGGACTTTCCCAACGGCCAGGGCCGCGTGGAATGGGCCGTGGCTTGGCCGGAGGACGAGGAAGGCTTCTCGCACACCTACTGCAACACGGTGCCCACGCCTCAGGGCGGCACGCACGAGGCGGGCTTGCGCACCGCTCTGACGCGCGGCCTGAAGGGCTATGGCGAGCTGACCAACAACAAGCGCGCCGGCCAGATCACCGCCGACGACGTGATGGGCGAGGCCTGCATCCTCCTGTCCGTCTTCATCCGCGAGCCGCACTTCCAGGGCCAGACCAAGGAGAAGCTGGTCACGGCGGAGGCCCAGCGCCTCGTTGATTCCGCCGTGAAGGACCACTTCGACCACTGGCTGTCCGGCAATCCGGCATCGAGCAACGTCCTGCTCGAACGTCTGATCGAGAAGGCGGAGGAGCGCGCCAAGCGCAAGCAGTCCAAGGAGCTGGGCCGCAAGTCCGCGACCCGCCGCCTGCGCCTGCCGGGCAAGCTCGCGGATTGTTCGCGCAATTCGCCGGAGGGCACGGAGATCTTCCTGGTCGAGGGTGACTCGGCCGGCGGCTCCGCCAAGCAGGCGCGCAACCGCGAGACCCAGGCCATCCTGCCCCTGCGCGGCAAGATCCTGAACGTCGCCTCCGCCTCCACCGACAAGATGAAGGCGAACCAGGAGCTGAACGACCTCGCCCAGGCGCTCGGCTGCGGCACGGGCAAGGACTTCTCCAGCGACAAGCTGCGGTACGAGCGCGTCATCATCATGACCGACGCGGACGTGGACGGCGCGCATATCGCCTCGCTGCTGATGACCTTCTTCTACCGGGAAATGGCCGGCCTCATCCAGAACGGCCACCTGTATCTCGCTCTGCCCCCGCTCTACCGCATCAGCCACGGCGCCAAGTCCGTCTACGCGCGCGATGACGCGCACAAGGACGAGCTGATGAACAAGATGTTCAAGGGCAAGAAGGTGGAGATCAGCCGCTTCAAGGGCCTCGGCGAGATGATGCCGGCGCAGTTGCGCGACACCACCATGGATCCGGGCAAGCGCACCCTGCTCCGCGTCGTCGTCCCCAACGCCGCCGACCCGGAGGAGAAGGAAGAGTTCGAGACCACCAAGTCCCTGGTCGAAAGCCTGATGGGCCGCCGTCCCGAACTGCGCTTCCAGTTCATCCAGGAAAACGCCAAGTTCGTCCGCGTGGACGACATCGACGTGTGATCGACGCATGACAGTCCCGGAACTCTACCAAACCGACCTGTTCCGCCCGACCTACCGCCCATACCAAGGCGAGCGGTGGGAGATGCGGATCGCCCCGATGTGCATCTGTGGCGGTTATTGGAGCGACGCCCTCCTGGTTCTGGATATGGCGGCTCTCATGCGCTGGCACGGCGATGAGAAGCGGACCTGGATGTCCATGACCCCCATGGAGATCGAAAGCCAGGAGATCGGCTGTCGTTTCGCCAGCGGAAACACGATTGTAATGGGCCTCGGCATGGGATGGGCCGCCGCCAACGCCGCGCTCAACCCGGCGGTGACGGAGGTTACCGTCGTGGAGTTCGATCCGGAGGTGATCGGCTTGGTCGAGTCGATGGGCGTCTTCGCCCAGCTTCCGCCCGAGGTCACAGCCAAGCTGCGGGTGCTCCAGGGTGACGCGACCGCTTACGTGCCGGATCGGCCGGTAGAAACACTGCTGGCCGACATCTGGCTGCCGCTGAACGGCGACGACCGCATCGAGCAGGTGAAGCGCATGCGCGCGAACACCGGCGCCACGCGCGTCTATTACTGGGGCCAGGAAATGTCCATCGCCCGCCGCGCGCGGACGCTCGGCGTGGAACTCGACGTCTCGACCGTCGCCCGGATCGTGGACGAGATCGGCCTGCCGCTCATCGGGCCGGCGGAGATGGCCGACTACCCCGAGCGGGTCGCCCGCGCCGCGCGGCGCTGGCTGAAGGACGCGTAACCGTCTCTTCCGGCCACCCACTTTGCCCCCACCCTTGCCGGGGTGTCGCTTGCGCTCCATTCTCCACGATGGACGCCAACAGACATCCGGCATGCCCATGGACATCCTTCCCCGTGTCGCGATCCTCGCCCTTAGCCTGGTCGCGGCGGCTTGTTCCAACGAGCGTGTTACGGCGGACCTGCCCTCCCCGGCCTACACGGCGGGCGAGGTCGCCTACGCGGCGTCCGACCGGGACCTGCGCGTGACCATTCACGGCAATCCCTTCGGCATCGATCCGCAGGCCTTCGGCCAGCTGGTCACCGACAACATGCAGAACCGGATTTCCGGGGTGCGCACCAACTTCACCACCACGCCGAACCAGACGGCGCAGCCGGATTACCGGGTGGTGTTCGCTTTCAACCCGGCGCAGACGATGCTGAATTCCTACCTCTGCGGCGGACAGCCGATCCAGACCAGCCCGCC
Organism: Azospirillum soli; assembly: GCF_017876165.1. Lineage (GTDB taxonomy): Bacteria > Pseudomonadota > Alphaproteobacteria > Azospirillales > Azospirillaceae > Azospirillum > Azospirillum soli. Next base: position 86,810 of record NZ_JAGINQ010000012.1, on the reverse strand, counting down.
GGGCGGGGCCATTGTCGTGCAGGGCGCCTTCTGCCGGGGTGGCGGGGCGCTGACCTCGGCCACCGGCTGGCTCGACCGGCCGCAGGGACCAGCCGATCCGGACTTCAAGGCGTTGATCAGCGACATGACCTTCGCTCTTTTCCCGACCCACCGGGCAGACGCGGGATGCTCCGGTGGGCCGGATTGCTAGGCACCGCGTGAGCAGCGGTCACCCGTAGAGCAACCACTCCCGCAGCAGAGCCGTCACCGCCTGGGGCCTCTCCATGGCGGACAGGTGGCCGCAGTCCTCGACGATCACGAAGCGCGCGCCGGGGATGCCCGCCGCAATCTCGGCGTGGACGTCCGGCGGCGTGATGGTGTCCTGCCGGCCGCACACCACTAGTGTCGGGCAATTGATCGCCGACAGTCCGGGCCGGCTGTCGGGCCGGTTCATGATCGCGGTCTGCTGGCGCGCGTAGCCCTCCGGCCCGACGCGCTGCGCCTGGGCGTGGATCGACTCGACCAGCGGCTGGTCGCTCACCCGGTCGGGATGCACGAGCCGCAGCATGTTCGCGGCCATCACCGGGCGCAGCTTGCCCTGCCGCACCAGCGCAACACCTTCCTTGCGGTTGGCGGTCTGCTCCGGCGTGTCCGGTCGCGCGCTGGTGTCGAGCAGAGCCAGCTTGGTGACCCGCTCCGGGGCTTGGCGCATGATCTCAAACGCGACGTAGCCGCCCATCGACAGCCCGCCGAGCGCGAAGCGCGCGGGTGCCGACTCCAGCACGGCGCGCGCCATCTCGGCCATGGAATCATGCTGGGTCAGGTCGCCGACGGTGACCGCCGCGATGTCGGACAGGTGGCGGGTCTGGTGATCCCACAGCGCCGCGTCCAGCGGCATGCCGGGCAGCAGGACCAGCGGATGAGTCTCGGCCATCGCGTTCCCGTTCACTTGATCAGTTGGCTGATGATCTTGAAGGATGGCGTTCCCGCGCGCTCCATCCACTCGAAGACGACCATTTCCGTGCTGACGATCTCGATCCCGTTGGCCCGCATGCGCGCGATGGCCAGCTCGATGTTCGCCTCCGTGCGGGAGGAGCAGGCGTCGGCAACCAGGAACACGTCGAAGTCCGCCGCGGCGACCGCGAGCGCGGTCTGCAGCACGCAGACATGCGTCTCCGCGCCCAGCAGCACGATCTGCTTGCGGCCCAGCCCGACCAGCCGGTCCATGAAGGCCGGGGCGCCCGCGCTGGAGAAGGTGATCTTCTCGACCACGGAGTCGGGCGGCAGAGCGTTCCGCACGGGCGCCACGGTGGGCCCGAGTCCCTTCGGATACTGCTCGCTGACCAGCACGGGTACCTTCAGTTCCCCGGCGGCCTTCAGCAGGACGTCGATGTTGCGCAGCACCCGGTCGGGTTCGACGACGGCGGGCATCAGCCGTTCCTGCACATCGACGATGACGAGGGCGGAGCGTTCGGCGGACAGAAGCATTGCGTGTTGGCCTTTTCGGTTCTCGTTCGGATTCCCGTTCGGGTCCTCTTTCGACGGGCGGCGCGGAGCCTACCCGACCGCCCCGCGCCCGCCAAGCCGGGCTTCCGGGCGATGGAGAAAGAACGCTATATCGACGGCAACGGCACAAGGTCTATTGACAGCGCCCTTTGACTTCATATTCTGCGGCCCCATCTAATCGTCGGGCCGCGACGGCTCGATTTTCGTACTCCAGACAGAAAACAGGTTGGATGCTTTTTTCGGAACTTGGGCTTGGCCCTGAAGTCCTGCGTGCCATCGAGGACAAGGGTTACACCCAACCGACGCCAATTCAGGAACAGGCCATTCCCTGGGTCCTGCAAGGCCGCGACGTGCTCGGCTGTGCGCAGACGGGCACCGGCAAGACGGCGGGCTTCACCCTGCCGATGATCGATATCCTGGCGTCCGGCCGGGCGCGGGCACGCATGCCCCGGTCACTCATCCTGGAGCCGACTCGCGAGCTGGCCGCCCAGGTGGCGGAAAGCTTCGAGACCTACGGCAAGCATCACAAGCTCTCCATGGCGCTCCTCATCGGCGGCGAGACCTTCACCGAGCAGGTGAAGAAGCTGGACCGCGGCGTGGACGTGCTGATCGCGACTCCGGGCCGGCTGATCGACCTGTTCGAGCGCGGCAACATCATGCTCAACGACATCAAGGTCTTCGTCATCGACGAGGCGGACCGGATGCTCGACATGGGCTTCATCCCGGACATAGAGCGGATCGTCAGCAAGCTGCCGAAGATGCGCCAGACGCTGTTCTTCTCGGCCACCATGCCGCCGGAGATCCGCCGTCTCGCCGACGCCTTCCTGATGCATCCGAAGGAAATTTCGGTCGCCCCGCCCGCCTCCCCGTCGGAGACGGTGACCCAGGCCATGGCCCTGGTGCAGGAGGAGGACAAGCGCAAGGCGCTGCGCCACCTGCTGCGCACCGAGGACGTGAAGAACGCCTTCATCTTCTGCAACCGCAAGCGCGACGTCGCTATTCTGCACAAGTCGCTGGAACGCCACGGCTTCAACGCCGGCGCGCTGCACGGCGACATGGTCCAGTCCAAGCGCACCGAGACGCTGGAGGCCTTCAAGAAGGGCGAGATCACGCTGCTGGTCTGCTCCGACGTGGCCGCGCGCGGCATCGACGTGCAGGGCCTCAGCCACGTCTTCAACTTCGACGTTCCCGTCAACGCGGAGGACTACGTCCACCGCATCGGCCGCACCGGCCGCGCCGGCCGCACCGGCCGCGCCTTCACGCTCGCCGGCCCCTATGACGGCAAGCAGGTGGCGGCAATCGCCCGCCTCATCCAGCGGGAGATTCCGTTGATCGCCATCGATGGCCTGGAGTCGGCCGAGTTCGCCAGCGAGGAAGACGCCCGTCGCGGTCGTGGCCGTGGCGGCCGGGGGCGCGGCAAGGAGAAGGCCCGCGAGGAGAAGCCCGCGCGCGAGGAACGTCCCCGTGAAGAACGGCAAGCGCGCGAAGAGCGTCAGCCCCGCGAGGAGCGGTCTCGGGAAGACCGCCAGCCGCGCGAGGAACGCTCCCGCGACGACCACCGCCAGCCCCGCGAATCGCTGGCGGCTGCCGAGGCTCGCCGCTCCAACGAGCCGCGCCGGGATCGCGACCGCGATCGTGGCCGCCGCCGTCGCGACGACGATGACGACGATACGCCGGTGATCGGTTTCGGCGACCATATGCCGGCCTTCATGCTGCGTTCGGCCCGCCGCCCGCGTCCGGTCGAATCCGTGGAACCGTCGCAGCAGGAGGGCTGACGCCCATGCAGACCATCTTCGTCATGGTCAAATGCGATCTGGGAAAGGCGTATCAGGTCGCCGATCAGGCCGTGCAGGAGGTCGAACAGGTGTCGGAGGTGCACTCCATCTCCGGCCAGTACGACCTTCTCATGAAGTGCTATCTGGCCCAGGACACGGACATCGGCCGATTCGTGACCGAGCACATTCAGACCCTGGCCGGCGTGCGCGACACCTTCACCCTGATCGCCTTCAAGGCTTTCGCCTAAAGCCGACTCCGTCCGCACGCAACACCGCACGGTGATTTCGCGACGCCGGCCTTGAAACCGTTGACTTGGCCGGTGGGTTACCTCAAACGTTCGGGCATGTCTCTACAGCCTTCTCGACATGCCCGGCGCCCCCGCGCCGCCAACCGCAAGACGGCCGCCAAGCGCACGTTGATCCTGCGCTCCGGCGTCGTCGCCCTGATGGTAGCCTGCGGCGTCGCCGCCGCCGATCTGGCCGGCGCCCAGTCCCCGGCGGAGCGGCAGCAGCCGGTCCTGCTGAACGCCGATCAGGTGACCTTCGACGAGACGCTGGGCATTGTCACCGCGTCGGGCAATGTGGAGCTGTCCCAGGGCCCGCGCAGCGTCCGCGCCGATACCATCACCTACAACCAGAAGACCAAGGTGGTCACGGCGAGCGGCAACATCCGCCTCGTCGAGCCGTCGGGCGAAATCCTCTTCGCCGACTACGCCGAACTGACCGACGACCTGCGCGACACGTTCATCGAGAACATCCGCGTTCTGATGACCGACAACAGCCGCATGGCCGGCAACGAGGGCGAGCGGCGCGAAGGCAAGCTGACCCGCATCAACCGCGGCGTCTACAGCCCCTGCGACCTCTGCAAGTCCGACCCGACCCGCGCGCCGCTGTGGCAGGTCCGCGCCGTCCGCATCGTGCACGACAACGACGCGAAGGAAGTCCGCTACAAGGACGCGGTGATGGAGATCTTTGGAGTCCCCGTCGCCTACACGCCCTACCTGTCGCACCCCGATCCTTCGGTGGAGCGCCGTTCCGGCTTCCTGACGCCCAGCTTCCGCAACAACTCGGAACTCGGCTTCGGCGTCCTGACCCGCTACTACTTCGACATCGCGCCCGATCAGGACGCGACGCTCGACGTCGGCGGCTACACCAAGCAGGGCCCCATCGTCGGCGGCCAGTATCGCAAGCGCTTCGAAAGGGGCCGCCTGGAGGTTGAAGGCGCGGCCACGCGGGGCGAGCTTCAGAACGGCACGATCAAGGGTGCTGACGACAGGCGCAACCGTGGCTACGCCGCCGCCAAGGGCCTGTTCGAGATCGACGAGACGTGGCGCTGGGGCTTCGACTTGAAGCGGGCCAGCGATGAGTATTTCCTCCGCCGCTATTACGACAACCGCGACGAGGTGCTGACCAGCCGCGCTTTCGTCGAGGGCTTCAACGGCCGCAACTACGCCGCGCTGAACGCCTACAGCTTCCAGGACCTGCGCTACGGCAACCCGGTGCAGGAACCGATCGTGCTGCCCATGGGCCGCTACAACGCGCTGGGCGAGCCGGGCAGCGTGCTTGGCGGCCGCTGGTCGTTCGACAGCAGCCTGCTGGCCGTCACCCGCCCAAAGGACGGCGGGCCGAACACGCAGCGCATCCACGTCCAGCCGGGGTGGGAGCGCGAGATCGTCTCCAACGCCGGTTTCGTCACCACCCTGTCGGGCAGCGTCCTGGTCGCCGGCTACAGCGCCGAACGCTTCAACCCGCTGGACCCGACAGTGCGCGGCAACCAGGACTTCGACCGCGTGCGCGTCTTCCCGCAGGCCCAGGCGACCGTCCGCTATCCATTCGTGCGCTACGGCGAGCGCTCGCAGCAGCTGATCGAGCCGATCGGGCAGCTGACCGTGGCGCCCAAGGTCACGAACGACCCCGTCTACCCGAACGAGGACAGCCTCGACGTCGAGTTCGACGAGATCAACCTGCTGATGCCCAACCGCTTCACCGGCATCGACCGGCTGGACGGAGGCTCGCGCATCACCTACGGCCTGCGCTCGTCCATTCAGGGCTACAAGACCGGCGCGGCGAGCATTTTTCTGGGCCAGAGCTTCCGCCTGACCGACACGTCGGTGTTCCGGGGCGGTTCGGGTCTTGAGGATAAGCAGTCGGACTATGTGGGCCGCGTTGATCTGACGCCAGCCAACTGGCTCGACCTGAACTACGGTTTCCGCATCGACCACGAAACGCTGAAGCCGCGCCGCCACTCGCTGAACGCATCGGCCGGCATTCCGGAATTCCGCCTGTCCACCGCCTACACCTTCGTGGACCAGACGGAAAACCGCGTCGCTACCCAGCGCGATCTGGTGGAGCAGGCCACCTTCGGCCTCAGCTCCAAGTTCTCGGAGAACTGGTCGGGCAGCCTGGCGCACGTCCAGGCCATGCGCCCCGATCCGGGCGCGCGCGCCAGCCTGGCCGTGCTGACTTACCAGGACGAATGCCTGATCTTCCAAACCATCGCGCGCCGGGACTACACCACGACGCCGACCGGTCAGAGCGACGGCAACACGATCTTCTTCCGCTTCGTCTTCAAGAATCTGGGTGAGGTCCGCACGCCCAGCATCAGCGCCAGCTTCGGCGGCAACACCGCCACCCCGTCGCAATGACGTTTCGTCAGGCGCGCTTTCCTCAGCGGAGGTGCGGGATCAAATCCACAAGGCGGCCAATCGAAAGGTTGGCCGCCTTTTCCTTGCCCCGTCCACGGACGTCCTCTCCGCCGGTTCCCTCCGACAACAGCGCCCGCAGCCCTACCCCCGCCGCTCGCGCCGCCTCCATGTCGGTCGGCTGATCGCCCAGGAACACCGATCGCCCCAGATCCAGGCTCAGGCTCCGCGCTGCTTCCAGGATCATGCCCGACGCCGGCTTGCGCCAAAAACTGTCGCGCGCGTACCGTTCCACCGAACCGCCCCGGTGGTACGGACAATGGAACACCCCGGCGAGTTCCACCCCGTGCCCCCGGAACTCGCCCCGCATCCAGTCGCTGAGGTCCCGGAATTCCGGTTCCGTGTAATAGCCGCGCGCGATACCGGATTGGTTGGTGATGATGGCGACGCGATAGCCGCGATCCATCGCGTGCCGCGTCAGGTCGAAAATGCCGTCCATGAAGGTGAACCGGTCGCGGTTGCCGACGTAACCGTGATCAACGTTCACCACTCCGTCTCGGTCGAGCAGCAAGGCTCGGTAAGGCATGGCACTTTTCCCTCTGCGGACGCGGCGCATTGGTACCAGCGCGGGAAAGCCCCTGCAAACGCCAAGTCCAAGGCCGCCCAAGCCCAGGACGGCATGGTCGTCCACGCCCTGAGACAACGGCGGGACTCAACGGTCTCAAGGGGTTGCATCGGACGGCGGTTCTGGGTAGCCATAGACCCCCCTTCACCTTTCGATTGGGTCTGGACACGCCATGTCCCTGGGACGCTACGACTACGAACGACGCTACCGCCGCCGTGTCTGGGCGGGTTTCGGCAAGTTCGGGCTGCTGGCCGTTCTTGTGTTGGGCGTTGCCCTCTTCGCCTACCAGATGGGCATCGAGCAGTTGAAGGGCCGCGACGTGACCCTGCGGGAGGAGAATGCGGCCCTTTCCCGCCAGAAGGCGGAACTGGAACTCCTCGCCAGCCAGATGCAGCACGCCGCCCGCACCGCCGAGGCACGCTCGTCCGAACTGGAGGCCCGCCTTCAGCGCGAGGTGCCGACTGGCGAACTCGCGAAGCTGTCGGGCTTGGTGGCGGAGCGTCTGAAGGGCGGCATGGACCCCAACCGCCTCGCCTTCGTCATCACGCAGGCTCAGCCGCCGCGCAACTGCCAGCAGCCGGAGAACAAGCGCTTCACGCTGACGACGCCCCTGCTGAAGTCCGGGAACCGCGCGGTCGGCTTCGGCAACGGCACGGTCACCGTCAACGGCGAGGGCCAGTCCGCCCGCAACGCGCAGGGCGCCGTGGAAAGCTGGTTCGACCCCGCTCAGCCCGTGACCATCAAGGTGACGTCCATCGGCGGCAAGGAATCCGTGGTCACCGGCGTCCTGCCGCTGCACCACGCGGTGGTCGTGGACAGCACCGAATACCGCTTCACCTTCACCGCCGGCCCTCGCTCCTTCGTCGAAGTGACCGCCGACCGCTGCCCCTTCCCGTGATCGGCACCCGGCGGGTTGTTTCCCGCCGGCTCACTCCTCGGAAATCGTTAAAGCTCTCGGCGGCTCTCCGGCTTCCCGGACGGCCCACATAGCTTCAAAGGCGCGTTCCAGCGCGCGGGCGAAGCGGTCAGTGTCGAACAGAGGCGCCCGGTCCCGCCCCTCCGTCAGCCGGGCCTTCAGCCGGGCGATCTCGTCCGGTTGCCGCGCCAGCCGCAAGGCCGCCGCTTCATAGGCCTCGGCCGACTCGACCGCCAGTTCCGGCAGACCGACTGCGCGCAGCAAACTCGCGGCCACGCGTGACGCGAAACTGTCGCCGAGCATGGTCAGCACCGGCAGACCGGCCCACAATGCGTCGCTGGCCGTGGTGTGCGCGCCCACAGGGGCCGTGTCCAGGAACAGGTCGGCCAGCCGGTAGCGCGCCAGATATTCGGGCAGCGGCAGCTTGGGTGAGAAGATCAGCCGCTCCACCGCGATGCCGCGCCGGACGGCCTCGCGGCGCAGGTTGCCGGCGACCTCCGGATGGCTTTCCAACAGCCACAGAACGCTGCCCGGCAGCGCCGCCAGCAGCCGGCACCAGAGGTCGAACAGGTCCGGCGTGATTTTGTAAGCAGCGTTGAAGCAGCAGAAGACCACCCCCTGCTCCGGCAGGCCGCAGGCCGCCCGGCTCGGGGTGGTTCCGATGGGCCGGGTGCAGTCGTTCGGCTGGTAACAGCCCGGCAGCTGGACGATGCGCTCGGCGTAGTCCGCCTGCCGGTCCAGCGGCGTCACCACCGGGTCGCCGATCACATAGTCGATGAACCCGGCCCCCATCGTTCCGGGGTAGCCGAGCCATTGCACCTGCACCGGGGCCGGGCGGTGGGCCGGGATTTCGATGCGGGCGCTCTGGGTGTGCCCCTTCAGGTCCACCAAGATGTCGATACAGTCGGCGTGGATCCGCCGCGCCGCCTCGGCGTGCGGCACCGCCGACAGGTCCACGAAGCGGTCGAAGGCGCGGCCCAGCCGTTGCCGCATCGGTCCGCCATCGTCCGGCCCGTAGGAGTAGCCGACCACCTCGAACCGGCTCCGGTCGTGCCGTTCGATCAGTTCGGCGATCAGGACCGCCGTCGCATGCTCATGGAAGTCCGCCGACAGATAGCCGATCCGCAGCCGCTCCCGTGGCCCGGTCCGGTGGACGAAAGCGGGAGCGGCGACGTTCCGCGTCCGCCACGCCGTGTAGCGTTCCGCGCAGGCCCGCTCCAGCGCCGGCCCGGCGCCCTCGCCCAGGAAGATCCAGGGGTGAACTTGCCGGGTCGCGCCGGACCGCACCGCCGCGACCAGCCGCGTCGACCGTTCGGCCAAGCCGTCCCAGCGGCACAGGTGGCGCTGCTGCTGCACCAGTTGCGCCAGCACGCCGCCGCCATCCGGCAGGCCCAGAGCCAGGGCGCGCGCAAAGCCGGGCAGGCTGTCCGCCACCCGGCCCGCCTCCTTCAGGGTCAGCCCCAGATTGGCGTGCGCCTCGGCCAGATCCGGCCGCAGGACCAAGGCGTTGCGGAAACAGGCAAGGGCTGCGTCGAACCGTCCCCGCTCCCGCGCCACGCCGCCGAGGTTCAGCCACCCCGGCACCAGCCCGGCGTCGATGCCGAGCGCCCGGTGCAAGGCGGCCTCCGCCTCGTCCAGCCGGCCCAACTGGTGAAGCATGGCGCCCTGGTTGCAGGGGGCGCCCGCGAAGCCGGGCATCATGCGGCCGGCCTCGCCATAGGCGTCCGCTGCCTCGCCGACCCGGCCCAGCGCCTGGAGCGTCACGCCCAGGTTGAAGTGGTTGCCCCCGAACCCCGGCAGCCACGCCACCGCCCGGCGGTGATGCGCCAGCGCCTCGTCCAGCCGGCCCTGCCGGCGCAACGCCTCGCCGAGGTTGGAGCGGGCCACCGCCTCCTCCGGCGTGCCGGCCTCGCCCAGCGCGTCGAGCGTGGCGAACAGCCCGGCCAGCGCCCCGGCGTCGCCCGGCGCCTTGCCGAGCGTCTGCCGGTGCGTCTGAAGCTGGCGGCGAAGGTCGGAGGGAGGAGCCATGCCGGCGCCCTTACTTGCGGACCCAGCGCCCGGGGGCGGCTTCGACGAACTGCCCCGGCGGCGTCCGTTCGACGAGCTGCTTGCCGGCCACCGCCTGGACCTGTTCGAGCGTGGTGCCGTTGCTCTTGGCGATGTCGCGATAGCGGGCAAGGCGCTGCGCATTGACCTGCTGGACCAGCCGTTCGGCCGTAGCCGGCGCGCCGGGCAGGAAGCCGACCAGCCCGTCCGGCCGCTCGCCGATCTGTCCGGCGGCTTTGGCCTGGGCCAGCGCGTCCTGCGCGACGGCCGGCGCCGATACGGCTAGGGTGAGGGCGAGAGCCAGGGAAGCGAACAGACGCGTCATCATTTCGTCCCTCCCGTCGTGGAGGCCGGCGGCAGGCCGAACAGAGCCGGATCCTCCGCAATGGCCTTGTCCAAGTCGCGCTCGACCTTGACCCGGACCTCCTGCTCGATCCGGATGTTCAAGTTGATCTCGATGGGCTTGTCCGGAGCCTCGATCTTGACGGTCGGCGCGCAGGCCGCGAGGCCGGCGGCCGCCAAGCCAATGATGGCGACGCGGCGGGAAATGAAGGGGATCGTCATGGGGTCTTTCGTTCGAACTCCGTCATGCGGTCGCGGACCGCGTCGGGGATGCGATAGGCCTCAAGGCTTTGGCGCAGGATACGGTCCAGCGCGCCGCTCACCTTAAGATTAAGCGCGACCGGATAGCCATCGTAGAATGCCGGGTTGGCGCCCCGGATGGCGATGCCGACACCGAGGTCGCCGCCGGCCTGCCCGTCGATGGTGGCGCGCAGGCTGTCGTAGCGGAAGTCGGTCAGGGCACGCATCAGCAGGTCGGTGGGGCTGCCCTCCGGCCCCTGGAGGAATCCCGGCGGGTCGTCGGGGTCGTAGCGCAGTGTGCCGGGGCCGTCCGCTTCCAGCACCCCGCCGTCGAGGTGAACCTCGCCGTCCGCGATCCGCACCGGCAGGTGGCCGCTGACCGTTCCGGTGGCGTCCAGCCCCTTGACCGCCGCAAGAGCCAGCAGCGGCCCGAGGTGGATGCCCTCGGCCTTCAGGTCGATGGTGCCCTTGGGCCGGTCGGGCATGATCCCGAACGGTTCGGCCCGGACCAGCCCGCCGGCCCAGTTCCATTCCGCCCGGTCCACGTCGAGCCGCCCGCCGCGCGAGAGGCCGAAGCGAATGGTGCCCTCAGTCAGCGGCAACCCGACGTCCAGCAGCTTGACCGCCAGCGTCTGCCCCTTCGGCACAACCGGCGGATAGAGGCTCGACAGTTTGATCACGCCGTTGACCCCGCCGACCGCAACCGGCCCGAACCGTCCGGCCACCTCGCTGAGAAGCAGTTCGCCCTGCGATGTCAGCCCCTCGCCGCCCCATCGGAACTGGGTCTTGAGCGAAAGCTTGCCGGCTGCTTCGGTGATCGCTGCGCCCGCCCAGACGGCAAGCGCGGGCAGCCCCTTGGCCGGTGCCGTCACCGTCGCCTGTCCTTGGTAGTCCGGCCCCTGCCGGGCCATGGACAGCCGAATCGCGGCCGTCGCCGTGCCGTTTGGCGTCACCAGGGTCACGGCCCCGTCCTCGACCCGAAGCTCGTCAACGGGGAGCTCGGCCCCGCTCCCCCCCTCTCCACCGCCCAGCGCCTGCCCGGCAAGGCGGACACGACCGTTCTTCGCCACATCCAGCCGAACGCGGGCCCCACTGACCACCACCCGCGCGATGCGGCTTTCCAGCAGGTCAGGCCATGGGTGATCCAGGGCAACGGTTCCGCCCACCGCCCCCGCCTTGTCCAGCCGAACGGTGGCTTGGCTGGCGTTCAGGCCGATGTCGGTGACGATGACCTTCGCTTCCGGAAAGCCGGCATCCCGCAAGAGGCGCGTCGCCACGGCTCCGGCCAGATCGCCGGCGTAGACCGTGAGCCCGATCACCGCACCGGCGACGACCGCGATCCTGACCAGCCACCGCAACACGCTCCACGCCCTCGACATAGCCCACTACCCACGATGAACACCCGGCCGTGAGCTTATCTTCCCGCCGGGCCAAGGCGCGAGGGGCAGGCTTTGCGACATTGCGAGGACATATCACCCGCCGCGCGCTTTGCATCGCCGCCGGTTTCCCCTATGGTCGCCTCCGCGGAATCGGCACATCGGAGAGTTTCGCATGTTGCGGTGGACGCGTATCCTCATGGCGACACTGGTCGCCACGTTCTTTCTCGTTCAGGGGGAGGCCAAGGCCTTGGATCCGGAAAACACCCTTTATCTCGACCTCAAGGACGGCCGCGTTGTGATCGAAATGCGCCCGGACCTGGCGCCCGGCCACGTCGCCCGCATCAAGGAACTGGCCCGCGCCGGCTTCTACGACGGCGTCGTCTTCCACCGCGTGATCGACGGCTTCATGGCCCAGACCGGCGATCCGACCGGCACCGGCAGCGGCGGTTCGAACAAGCCGAATCTGAAGGCCGAGTTCTCCAAAGAGCCGCACGTGCGCGGCACGGTCTCCATGGCCCGCACGCCGGACCCGAACAGCGCCAACAGCCAGTTCTTCATCTGCTTCGCGGATGCCTCGTTCCTGAACGGCCAGTACACCGTCTGGGGCAAGGTCACCCAGGGCATGGAGTTCGTGGACAACATCAAGAAGGGCAGCCAGTCCCGCAACGGCCAGGTCACCGACCCCGACAAGATCATCAAGATGCAGGTCGCGGCGGACGCCAAGTAAGGAGCCAGCCAGGGAGGGGGTGGGTTCGACCATGCTGTTTGCCGATCCCCTTCTGGCCCGCCGTCTGGAACGGTCCGAAGCGGCCACGGGTGTCGAGGTGGCGGAAACCGCGCGCCGCCTCGATCCCGCTTCCAGCGCGGCCTCCATCGAGGTGGCCGGCGGCCGGGCGGCGTTCATCGCGCCCGGCCTGCCGGTCAACCAAGCGGTCGGCCTGGGCCTCGGGGTTGCAGTCGCCGCGAAAGACCTCGCCGAGGTCGAATCCTTCTTCCAGCAGCGCGGCTGCACGCCCCGCGTCGATCTCTGCCCGCTGGCCGACCGGTCGCTGACTGAAGGGCTTGGCGCGCGCGGCTACACCATTGCCCGCGTCCTCAACGCTCACGTCCGGGCCATTGCTCCCAACGAGCCGATGTCCGCCATGCCCGGCGTAGAGGTTTCCGCCGACTGCGCGGAGGACTGGGCCATGACCGTGGCCCAGGGTTTCCTGGGCCGCGACGCGGTGGCCGAAGACGACCCCACGTTCCAGCTGGCCCGCCTGACGGCGCGCCGCCCATCGGTAACCACCCTGCTGGCCCGCATCGACGGTACGCCGGCCGGCGGGGCCGCGTTATCGGTCCAGGACGGCCTTGCCATTTTATTCTCGGCCAGCACGCGGGAGGCGTACCGAGGCCGGGGCTTGCAGCGGGCGCTGTTGTCGGCCGGAATTTCCTTAGCCGCAGCGGCCGGCTGCGATCTGGCGACCGTGGCGGTGGCGCCAGCCGGATCGTCGGAACGGGCGGCGCGGGAACTGGGCTTTCGCCACGCCTACGCCCGCATGATCATGGTCCGCGAGTGGGCCTGAGCTACGCCAGGGTTCCGCTCATGGCCCGGAGAAGGTCGCGCATGCTCTGCGGCCGGTCCTGCCAACGCATGGACAACCCGGCCAGCAGCACATTTTCGAAGGCCGGCGGCAGGTTCACCCCCAGCTCGGACGGCTTCGGGACCTTGTCGTTCATGAAGCGGCTGGTGGCGTCGGGCGGAGTCTTCCCGGTCAGGGCGCCGTAAGCGGTGGCGCAGACGGCGTAGACGTCGGTCCAGGGCCCCTGATTCCCGTCCTGGGAATACTGCTCCGGCGGGGCATAACCGGGTTTCAGGATCACGGTCATGCTGGCCGCCTGCCCGGCCGCGTGGCGGGCGGCGCCGAAGTCCAGCAGCTTGCGCTCCCCCGAGGTGGTCAGGAAGATGTTGTCGGGGCTGATGTCGCGGTGGATCAACCCCTGTTCGTGCACCGCCTGGAGCGCCTTCATGATGGGCGACAGGATGGCCAGCGTCCGGCGCGCGTCGATCCGGCCGCCGCTTTCGGCGACGTACTTCTTCATGGTCCGGCCTTCCAGCAGTTCCATGACGAGGTAAGCGGTCTCGTTGGCTTCGAAGAAGTCCTGGACGCCGACGATCTCCTTCACGTCCCGAAGGCGGGCAAGCAGGCGGGCCTCGTCCAGGAACTTGACCAGACCGGCGGCGAACCCGCGCCCGTGCTCGTCGGAGAAGGGCATGACGCCAAGCGAGCCCGACACCCGCGAGATCAGGTTGGCCGGGAAGAACTCCTTCACTGCGACCTTGATGTGGAGGCGGTCGTCCCAGCCGAGATAAGTGGCGCCGAAACCACCCTGCCCCAGGATGCGGCCGACCTTGTAACGCCCCTGCAAGGTCGTGCCGGGCATCAGGTGGACGCCGTTCCGATTTTCGGACTGCATCGGGTAGCCGCAGTCTCGGCAGCTCTCGCGCGGCGCCGTGGGGGCGAAACAGGCGGGGCACAGGCCGTCCGCATCGCTCCGCCTCGACAGACCGCCCGGCGACTGGGGCATGGGGGCGGTGACCATGGCGCGGGTCGAAAGATCGGCGACCACGGTTTCCGCCGCCGTCGCCACGGTGACCGGTTGCGCGCTGACCCGGGCGGCGGGCGGCGTCGGGACCATGGGGGCGGTCGCGACACTGCCGGGTTGAGTGGCCGGTACCGGTCGTAGCTTGTCGAGCAGTTCGTAGAGGCGCCGGACCTCGGCTTGGGCCAATTCGTCGTTTTGCTGGGCCACCAGATCGGACTGGAACTGCGGCTGACGGACGATCTCCAGAATGTGCTGACGCAGAAGCGGAAGCGCCCCCTGCTCCCGCACAAGGCCGGAGCAGGCCAGTTCCGCCAAGCGGATCGTCCGGCGGCGGAGCACCGGTTCGATCTGGCGCAGGCGCTGGGCGAGGCGGCCCTTCTTGGTGAACTCGTCCACGATGAACTCGGTCCGGCCGGCGATCCGGTCCTTCGCCTTGTCGGGCAGGCCCGAAGCGCGCAGCGCCTCGACGGCACCGGACAGACCCTGCCGGACCAGCGCCGTGTCCGGCGATTGCAGGATCATGTTCTCGACCAGCAACTCATTGCCCAGCGCGGCGTCAAGGGCGTCCACGATCTCGCCGAGATGCCGTTCCGAGGCCGGGACGGTGGAGACGGCGGACAGATAGTGGATGCGGCGGATCAGGTCCGTCTGCGTCTCGCTGAGGCCGACAATGGAGCGGCGGTAGGCGCTGGCCCCGCCCTGCTCCAGCCGGCGCGAGTAGCGGACCGTCAAAGCGTCGGCCATCGGCCCACCGCCAATCATGCCGGAAGGCGTCAGCAGATGGCCGAGGAGGCTGCGCAGAATCTCGGCCTCCTCGGCGGCCTGCCCGCGGCCGAGCGGCTGGGGCGCCCGCAACTGGCGCCGGATGCGCTCCAGCACCATGGCGCGGGCCAGCGGCAGCTTGCCCTGGCGGAACCAGCCGTTCAGGGTGCCGATGCGGTTCGCTCCCCTGGGATCGATGCCGACGCGGCCGAACAGCATCTCGCACAACTTCAGCAGCACCGCGCCGGGCAGCAGCGGAGCCCCGAACAGCTCCTGCGTGGCGGCGACGGAGGCGAGAACGTCGCCGATGACGCCGTCCACCGCCGCCATCAGCCGCTCGTCCCGGTCCTGCTGGCACAGCTGGATCAGCCGGTCGAGCTTGGCCGACCACGTCCGGTGTTCCGCCAGATCGAGGCTGAGCGCCACCCTCAAGTCGTAATCGACATCTCCGGTCGGCGTCCTGGCCGGCAGGGCAGCCACCACCGCATCGACCGGAGCGCGCCCCTTCGGCAGCCCGGCGAAGGCCACCTGCGCCGCCCGCGCCTTGACGGAGGTCTCGTTGATGGCGTTCTGGATCGCCAAGCGCCGGGATTTCGCATCCTGCCCCGGTGCGCGCGCCTGCATGGTCGCCACCTTCACGATGGCGTTTTCGACCAGTTGCCCCTGCTCAAGCAGTGCCTTCAACAGCTTGTTGTTGTGGATCACCTCGGTCGGGGTGAGCACATGGGCGTCAAGATACGGACGCACGGACAGGCCGATAACCATCCTCCCCTGCACGCCGTGAAAGTCGGCGAGGGTATGGCAGAGGTCCGCCTCGTCAAGCGCGCCGACGGTGCCGGAAGCGACGGTGGCGGGTCGGGTCGTGGTCAAAGGGTTGGACACGCTGTCCCTACAAAGGAATGCGGCGCGGCCGGTGACGGCCGGGAATAGAAGGGATCATTGTCGGGCGTGTACGGTAAACAGCCCGTATATAATGCGCGGTATACTAATCGTCGCAATTCCGCATGCGAAACGTCTTTTTTTGTGTCCATCGGCCGGGTGCGGACGCGCTTCCCTTTTCCCCACGCTGTGTGCGATACCCGGTCGGCGACCGACCGCCAGGAGGCCGATATGGGCGCCGAAACCGGCCACACCGACGACTTCGTCACGCTGCGGCACCGTTCTTCGATGGGGGGCACCATCGAATGCGTGCTGAGCCCGCGGCACGGCGGCTCCATCGCCCGGCTGACGTGGCACGGCCCCAAGGGAACCGTGGAACTGATGCGTCCCGCCTCGGCGGAGGCCATGCGCGCCGGGTCGGCCATCGACATGGGCTGCTTTCCGCTGATCCCCTTCTCCAACCGCATCGACGCCGGCCATTTCCGCTTCAACGGGCGGGAGGTGCGCCTGCCGCTCGACCTGCCCGGCTGCCCGCACGCCATTCACGGCCATGCATGGCGCGCCCACTGGCGGGTGGAGGAGCGGACGGAGGCCGCCGCCCGCCTGTCTTTCCGGCATCCGGCCGACGCTTGGCCGTGGACCTACACCGCATCACAGACCTTCGCGCTGAGAGAAGACGGGCTGACGGTCGCCCTCGACGTGACCAACAACGATCAAGCGCCAATGCCGGCCGGGATCGGCCTGCACCCCTACTTTCCGAAGCCGCCGGGCACGGTGCTGACGGCGCGGGTCGGTGCCGTCTGGCTGAACGGCCTGACCATGCTGCCGGTGGAGCGGGCGCCTCTGCCCGGCGTCTGGGCTTTCCCCGATGGCGTGACGATGGACCGCACCGTGCTGGACAACGGCTTCACCGGCTGGGACGGCTTGGCGACCCTGACATGGCCGGGCATTGGGCCGGGCGCCGAACTGGGATCCGGTCTGCACCTGACCTTGCTGGCGGACGGTCCCTTCGGCCATCTGGTGGTCTACGCGCCAGAGGGCGAAGACTATTTGTGTGTCGAGCCCGTCACCCACATGACCGACGCGATCAACCACGCCGAGGAGACGGACGCCGGCCTTATAACCCTTAAGCCCGGCGAGCGGCTGAGCGGAACCGTCCGTTTCCAGCTGGATAAGGTTTAGAATTGTTCGATTTCTATCATTGTCCATTGCTGTGCAGATTTAGCGGGTTCTCAAATCTGCTCAACGGACGAAACTGGCGTTTTCTCATTACAAATCAGAGCCTTCATTGCGCAGTCGCTGCACGACGATGCGCATACGCACGAGAAGCATGGCATTAACCTGCGCAACACATTTCCATGAATGTTGTATTGGTTAACGGCCCGCTCCCCACGTAGCGACGCTGGCGGCGTTCAGCCGCACTTCTCGGCGGCGACCACAACGTCTGGCGGCGGTACAGTTCTTCCCGTCCAATTCACGAACGGATCGAGCGGTTGCCGCCGGAGAGGATCATGCGCGTCATCGTCGCGGGAGCGAGCGGGTTTATAGGCCGGCGCATCGTCGCGGCGCTGCTTGATCGGGGACATGCCGTAACGGTGGCCGGGCGCGCTCCGTGTCGACTGGCAGCCGCTTTTCCGGAAGCGGAGGTCATCGACCTCGTTGCCGGAGTGCCGTCACTGCGCGGATACGACGTCGCGATAAACGCTGTGGGCGTGGCCGGCGCCAACGCCGCCGAAGCAAACCGCGACTTTGCCCTGACCTTTGCCCGGCAGGCGGTCGCCGGTGGCGTCACCCGCTTGGTGGTCCTGTCGGCGCTCGGGGCGTCGTCCGACGCACCCGCCGATTTCCTCCGCCAGCGGGCGGCGTCCGACGAAGCCGCCCTGCGGTTGGGGAAGGAGCACCGCACGGCGGTGGCAATCGTCCGTCCTTCAGTCGTCGTTGGCCGGGAAGGCGCGAGTTCGCGCATGTTCGCATCGCTTGCCGCCGTGGGCATGGCGCTTGACGTCGCCGGCGCGGAACTTCAACCCGTGCATGTGCATGACCTTGCGCATGGAATCGCAGCACTGGCGACGAATCCTGACATGCCCGTCGGCGTCCTTGAGGCCGGCGGCCCCGATGTCATGGGAACGGTGGCCTTGATTCACGCCTTCGCCGTGTGGCTGGGGCGCAATCCACCCGTCCGTCTGCCGGTGCCAAAGGCTGCGTTCCCCGTTGCCGGGCTTGTCGGCGAGCTGTTCGGCGGCGTGCCGCTGTCGCGCGAACTCGCCGCCTGTCTGGCTTTGCCGAACCGGGTGACCGGGCGCAGCCTTTGGGAAGCGGTCCGCCTTTCTCCGACCCCGATCGCCACCGCCTTGGTGCGCCACTCGCCGGCCGGCCCATCGGACAGGACGGCCGCGCGCCTGTTGGTTCCGCGATGGGCGCTGCTGGCCGCCATGGCCGCCTTGTGGATCGGAACGGGCCTCATCTCCGCGATGGTTTCGACGGCGCTCGGATACGAACTGTTGGCCGAAATGGGCTTGCACGGCCCGTTCGCGACACTGTTGCTCTATGGAGGCGCCGCTGCGGACTTGGTCCTCGGCATTGCCTTGCTGGCCGTTCATGGCCGGCGGCGGCGCACTGTGTTGTGGACGCAATTGGCCGTGGTGGTGGGCTACACGGCGCTCGTCACCCTGTTCGCACCAGCGCATTGGCTGCATCCCTTCGGCCCCATTCTCAAGAATCTGCCGGTGCTTGCCGGGACGGCGGCGCTGATCGCACTGGAGGACGACTGAATGGACGAGTATCATCTGCTCCGCTACATCCACATCGTCGGCGCGACCCTGCTGTTCGGCACCGGCCTAGGCACTGCCTTTCACGGATGGATGGGCTATCGTTCCGGCGATCCCAAGGTTGTTGCCGTGATCGCCCGCAACGTCGTGCTGGCGGATTGGCTGTTCACGGCCCCCTCCGTCGTATCCCAGTTCGTCACCGGGGTGATGCTTGCCGTCTCGGTCGGCTATGGCGTCACCGCCAGTTGGATCGTGGCGGCGGTGATCCTCTACGCCATCACCGGCGCCTGCTGGCTACCGGTGGTCTGGCTTCAGATCCAGATGGCGAAGATGGCTAAGACGGCGGCGGCCGAGGGGACACCGCTGCCGGAAACCTATTGGCGCTACAGCCGCTATTGGTTCGCCCTCGGTTGGCCCGCCTTCATCTCAGTGCTGGTTATCATCCATCTGATGGTGAGCAAACCCGATCTGTGGTGATCGGATCGGCGCGCAATACGTCCATTGACGGGGCAAAGGCCTATCGGAAGAACGGCAACGAAGCCAGATCGGGCGTCAGCGGCAGCGGACGAAGGTGGCGCCGAAGGACAGCGGCTGCTTCAGGCGCAGGAACAAGCGGTCGAGGCGCGGGGCCTCGGCGGCATCAAGGCGCAACTCGCCCTTGGGGCCGGTGCCGTCGGCACCAAACGTGAGACCCTGCGCCGGGTCACCGTCGGCCAGAGTCAGGCGGCCCTGAATGGGCAAGCTGGGGATGCGCGGGTCGTTCAGGCTGATCGCCGCCTCCTTGGACACTTCCAGATAGGAGGTGCGGCAGTCGTCGATGGGCGTGCGGGTTTGCGGGTCGGCCTTGGCCCAGCGGCCGGCGACGCCGGCGACGCCGGCCGGGCGCTTCGGAAGCGACGGCTTTGCCGACGCCGCCGGCAGACGCGGCGGGACGGCATCGGTGATCGTCAAAGGCTGGTCGGCGACCGGCGCGCGGCGGGCGGACAGATTGTCTTCCAGCGCCTTGGTCCGTTCGGCGGTCAGGCGCAGGAGGCAGCCCGCACGCTCCTTCGACTTCTTGGAGTCGGCAAGGTCGGCGCTGGTCACCGGGCAAGCGGCGTCGCGGCGCTGAACCCAGGCATGCTGACCGGCGGCGAGCGCCTTGCGGCCAACCTCGCCGGTGGCATCACCGAAGGCCTTCACGGTGGTGTCGAGCTTTTCCCCGGCGGCGGCGAGCGCGGCGTCGCGGCAGATGAGCTGGGCGGTCGGCGTCTCGGCCGTCGCGCAATCGGCGGCGGAGCCGTCCGCCGCGAAGGCGGAGCCCGTCATCAGCACGGAGACCAGGAAAATCGCTGCCCGCATCGAGGAAACCCTTACGCCGGAAATGCTTCCAGCACGCTCTTGACCTGCCGCTGGAAATCCTGGTCGCTGCGATAGCGCGTCAGGACCGTCTTGTCACGCTGAACGAAGAACATCACGTCGTCGCGGCTCGGCAGGGAGCGCGGGTTGGGCTTGTCCAGAAGCTCCCCATTCCAGTCCACGCGGGCCATGAAATAGACGGCGCGCGAGAACAGCATGAACAGCTTGTTGTCCGGGGCCAGCTTCTCCCGGCGCAACAGCGCATAGTAGTAGTAATTGCGGCCGTGGAAATAGTTGATGTAAATCGCTTGCAGGGCGGCAAAGCGCTCGTCGGCGCCGCTGACGTTCTTGAGCTGCCTTTCAAGCTTGAAGCCGGCGAAGAAATACTCGCGCGCCTCGTTCTCGAAGGAGAAGGGAGATCCCTTCATCAAAGCCATCTGTTCGCCGTAACGGCGCAGGATGCGGCCCATCAGCAGTTCGAGAAAGCGGCGTTCCGGCGCCAGCGCGTCGGGCAGCTGCGGAATCAGCTCGAACACGTGGCGCAGATGGTAGGGGTGGCGCACCACGATGACCGGAACCGTCGAGTTCTTGCGCGCGGCGGGAGATCGGCGCTCCGCCAGCAGGGAGGCCGACGCCGACACCGACGCGATAACCGAGGCGGCCGTGTCCTGCACCTTCCAGCGCAGCTTGGTCTGGGCCGACTGGCTGCCAAGGTGCAGGCGCGCCAGGAAGCGCTGCAAACGGCTGCGCCAGTTTTCCTTCGGCCGCTTGTGGGTCGGCAGGTCGGGGACGACGAGCGGATTGCCGAGAATGTCCGGCGGCGGCGGTAAGGGATTGAAGTTGAAGTACTTTCCGGTGACCACGCCACGCGTGCCGCCGCCGGGGGCCGAAGCGCCCGCACGGGAACCACCGCTCATCGACGAGGTCGCCAACGATACCATACCCGGAAAGCACCCTTCACTCGCGCCCGCGCATCATCCGATTCGATGGAACAGGATCCCTGCTTATAAGGCGGGAATCATAGGTGTAAATGGCATCGCCCCGAGATCGGACAAAAGCGTGACTTTTGCGCAACTGATCCGCGTTGTGCGCTGCAACACAGCCCTGTCGGCGCGTGCACATCGGTGTTAACGTGCGCGATCCGCCCGTCGAACTGTCTCGGCCGGCGACAGCTTTGGCAGGCAACGGGTGGGCATCCATGGCGATCCACGTCGCTCTCAACCATAAGACCATTTACCGCTATGACCGGCTGGTCAATCTGGGACCGCAGATCGTCCGGCTGCGTCCGGCCCCGCACTGCCGTACACCGATTCTCAGCTACTCGCTGCGCGTCACGCCGAAGCAGCATTTCCTGAACTGGCAGCAGGATCCGCAGTCCAACTATCAGGCGCGCTTTGTCTTCCCGGAAAAGACGCGGGAGTTCGTGGTCGAGGTCGATCTGGTCGCCGAGATCGCCGCCATCAACCCGTTCGACTTCTTCCTGGAGGAGAAGGCAACCAAGGCCCCCTTCGACTACGAGCCATGGCTGGAGCGCGAACTGCGCCCCTATCTGGAGGTCGAGGAGCCGGGGCCGCTGCTGGCGGAGTATCTGACGGGGATATCGCGCGAACCGACACCGACCATCAACTTCCTGGTCGCCATCAACCAGCGCCTGCAACAGGACATCGGTTACGTCATCCGGCTGGAGCCGGGCATCCAGAGTTGCGAGGAGACGCTGGGCAAGCGCACCGGGTCGTGTCGCGATTCCGCGTGGCTGCTGGTGCAGATCCTGCGGCACATGGGGCTGGCGGCGCGATTCGTGTCCGGCTACCTGATCCAGCTGACCGCCGATCAGAAGGCGCTGGACGGCCCGTCCGGGCCGGAAGCCGACTTCACCGACCTGCACGCCTGGACCGAGGTGTTCCTAACCGGCGCCGGCTGGGTCGGGCTGGATCCGACCTCCGGCCTGCTGGCCGGCGAAGGGCACATTCCGCTGGCCTGCACGCCCGATGCGTCGTCGGCCGCGCCGATCTCCGGGCTGGTGGACAAGTGCGAGGTGGAGTTCGGGCACGAGATGTCCGTCACCCGCATCTATGAGGCGCCGCGCGTCACCAAGCCCTACTCGCCGGAACAGTGGTCCAGGATCGATGCGCTGGGCCACAAAGTCGACGAGGATCTGAAGGCCGGCGACGTGCGCCTGACCATGGGCGGCGAGCCGACCTTCGTGTCCATCGACGACATGGATGGGGCGGAGTGGAACACGACCGCGCTGGGTCCCAACAAGCGCAAGCTGGCCGCCGACCTGATCCACCGACTGAAGAACCGCTTCGCGCCGGGCGGGCTGCTGCATTTCGGGCAGGGCAAGTGGTATCCGGGCGAATCGCTGCCGCGCTGGGCGATGACCGTCTATTGGCGCCGCGACGGCGGGGCGCTGTGGAACAACGCCGACCTGCTGGCGCGCGAAGACACGGACTACGGCCACACGGCGCAGGACGCCGGCACCTTCCTGGTCACGCTGGGGAGGAAGCTGGGGCTGGACCCGGCGCTGGTGCTGGCGGCCTATGAGGACCCCTGGCATTACCTGCGCCGCGAATCGCTGCTGCCGGTCAACGTCGATCCGCTGGACAGCAAGCTGGAGGACAAGGAGGAGCGCGCGCGGTTGGCCCGCGTCTTCGTGCGCGGCCTGAACGAGCCGGTGGGCTTCGCGCTGCCGATCAACCGCAAGGTGACTCAGCAGGGGCCGGTGTGGCTGTCGAGTTCCTGGCCGCTGCGTCAGGAGCGGCTGCTGCTGATGCCGGGCGACAGCCCGGTCGGCTACCGGCTGCCGCTGGGCTCCCTGCCCTGGGTGGCGCTGCAGGACTATCCCTACTCGTGGGAGACGGATCCGTTCGAAGAGCGGGCGCCACTGCCGCCGAACCGGGTGCCGTTGCGCCAGCACGCGCTCCGGGAAGAGGCGGACCGGCAGAACCGCGACAAGCGGATGGAGCGCTTGCAGCGCGCTATGGCCGAGGTGCGCACCGAATTGCCCGAGGAAGGCAAGTCAGCTTGGTGGGTGGTGCGCACGGCGCTGACCTGCGAGGCGCGCCAGGGGCGCATCCACCTGTTCATGCCGCCGATGAACACGCTGGAGGACTATCTGGCGATGCTGGCGGAGATCGAGGCCACGGCGGTCGAACTCGACATGCCGGTGGTGATCGAGGGCTACCAGCCGCCGAAGGACCCGCGCCTGAACTCCTTGGCCGTGACGCCGGATCCGGGCGTGATCGAGGTGAACATCCACCCGGCCCACAGCTGGGACGAACTAGTGCGCAACACCATCGACCTGTACGAGGACGCGCGGCAGTCGCGGCTGGGTGCCGAGAAGTTCATGATCGACGGGCGCCACTGCGGCACCGGCGGCGGCAACCACGTGGTGATGGGCGGCGCCAAGGCGGCGGACAGCCCGTTCCTGCGCCGGCCGGACCTGCTGCGCAGTCTGATTACCTATTGGCAGAACCACCCTGCCCTGTCCTACGTCTTCTCCGGCCTGTTCATCGGCCCGACCAGCCAGGCGCCCCGCGTGGACGAGGCGCGCGACGACACGCTTTACGAGCTGGACATCGCCTTCAACCAGATCGACCGGGCGGCGGAGACGGGGAACTGCCCACCCTGGCTGGTGGACCGGGTGCTGCGCAACCTGCTGACCGACGTGCAGGGCAACACCCACCGGGCGGAGTTCTGCATCGACAAGCTCTATTCACCCGACAGCTCCAGCGGGCGGCTGGGTCTGGTGGAGTTCCGCGCCTTCGAAATGCCGCCGCACGCGGAGATGAGCCTGACCCAGCAACTGCTGATGCGGGCGCTGGTCGCGCGCTTCTGGAAAGCTCCGTACAAGGGCAAGCTGGTGCGCTGGGGAACGGAGCTGCACGACCGCTTCATGCTGCCCTTCTTCGTGCAGCAGGACTTGGCCGACGTGCTGGCCGACCTGAAGGAGCACGGCTACGCGATCGAGGAATCGTGGTTCGCGCCGCACATGAACTTCCGCTTCCCGGTCTATGGGCATGTGGCGCAGCGCGGCATGACGCTGGAGCTGCGCATGGCGCTGGAGCCCTGGCACGTGCTGGGCGAGGAGCCGGGCGGCGGCGGCACGGTGCGCTACGTGGACAGCTCGGTCGAGCGGGTGCAGGTGCGGGTCACCGGGCTGACCGACGCGCGCTACGCCATCACCTGCAACGGGCGCCGCGTGCCGCTGATCCCCACGGGCATGGAGGGGGAGTTCGTGGCCGGCGTGCGGTATCGCGCGTGGCAGCCGCCGTCCTGCCTGCACCCGACCATCCCCGTGCACACGCCGCTGGTCTTCGACATCGTGGACACCTGGGCGGAGCGGTCGATCGGGGGCGCCACCTATCATGTCATGCACCCCGGCGGGCGCAACTACGACACCTTCCCGGTCAACGCCAACGAGGCGGAGGGACGGCGGCTCGCCCGCTTCTTCCCGTTCGGGCACACGCCCGGCCCGATGGCCGTCCCGGCGGAGGAGCGCAACCCGCAGTTCCCCATGACGCTGGACTTGCGACGGGGCTAAGGCTGGCCGGACTCGGCCGAGTCGCATAGGACTCGGCCGGCGAAGCGTGAGGGGTGCGCCCGCCACGGCATTCATTCGTAGGCGTTGCGTTGCAATTTTGCATCTTTTGGGTGCGCAAACTGCATCAAAGCCCCTCGATGAGGAGGTTGGGCGCACAAAATGAAGCATGGAGGTTGTTATCACGTCTAGCGTCTGAGGATCTCCGGCATGCCCGCCGAACATCCTTCAGGAGCGATCAGGGATGAAAGCCCGCCTGCTAACCACCCTCGCCGCAGGAACCATGCTGCTCGGCGCCTGCGCCGAACCGCCGCCCGCCCCGCCGCGGCCCGTTTCGGTCAATCCGCCGAAGCAGGTCGGCGACCTCTGGTACCTCGACCAGAACTGGAACGACGACGGCGCCCGCCAGTGGTACTATTACGCTACGCAGGGCTCGCAGATCATGCGCTACGACTGGTTCATGGCGCTGGAGGACCCGGCGACCAAGGACCTGTTCCACAAGGGCCTGACCCGGTTCGGCTACCTGCCGGGCACGGCCAGCTCGTGGAACCCGGACCTGCTCCCGGTCGGCTTCGCGAAGGATGTCGATCCGGACAAGACGGCCTGGATCGGCATGACCTGCGCGGCCTGCCACACCGGCGACGTGCGGGTTGGCAACAAGACCATGCGCATCGACGGCGCGGTCACGACCGGCGACCTCTACGCCTTCATCGGCGCGCTGAGCACGGCGGTCCGCGCCACCGCCACCGACGATCCGACGTTCGAGCGCTTCGCCCAGCGCGTGCTCGGCTCCAAGGCCACGCCGGCCAACCGTCTGGCGCTGCTGAAGCAGGTGCGGGCGTTCGACGCGTCCTTCGCCGACTTCGTGAAGGACAGCACACCAGACACCCCCTGGGGTCCGATGCGCACCGACGCGTTCGGCATGATCTTCAACCGCGTGACGTCCATCGATCTGAAGATCCCGTCGAACAGCCGCGCGCCGAACGCCCCGGTCAGCTATCCGCACCTGTGGGACGCGCCGTACCTGCCGAAGGTGCAGTGGAACGGCCTGCTGGAGAACGCCACCGCGCTCGACGCGCTGGGCCGCAACTCCGGCGAGGTGCTGGGCGTGTTCGGCAAGGCCAACCTGACCAAGCCGAAGAACGACCTGCACTACTACTACACGTCCACGATCCGCGCGCGGAACCTGTACGATATGGAGAACCAACTCCGGAAGCTGCGGTCTCCGGTGTGGCCGGACTCCATCGCCGGCACGGTGGACACCATCAAGGCCGCCGCCGGCGAGGCGATCTATCAGCAGAACTGCGCGGGCTGCCATCAGGTCGTGCCGCGTGACGAGCCCATGCCGAAGGTCTCTATCCGCATGGAGCCGCTGTTCACCTGGGCGGACCCGAACGACCCGGCCAAGGTGAAGAAGGCCTTCGGCATGATGTGCACGCCGGGCCTGGGCGTCGATGCCGCCGTAAAGGCCGGCCTCGTCACGGTCAACTACGGTTCCGACCCGAAGATGGCCGTGGATGCGCTGTGCAAGACGGCCAAGACCGGCCCGATCGAGGGCGTGGCGATGCCGCCGCAGTTCCTGGGCGGCAAGCCGTTGCAGCCGGTGGAGCAGGACGCCGTGATCCTGTCCAACGCGGTCATCGGCACCATCATCAAGAGCCTGCTGGACGATCCGGGTTTGGCGATCGACATGGCGAAGGGCCGGGAGTCGTCCCAGCCCTGGGCATCCCAGTCGGCGTCGGGCCAGTCGGCGTCGGGCCAGTCCTGGGCTTCCGGGACGACCGCGACCAAGGCCGTGCGGCCGATCACAGACACCCGCCAGGTGTTCAACCCGAAGCCGGGTGAGAAGCTGAGCGACGAGGTGCTGGCGATCCAGGCCGTGCTGTCGCAGAAGAAGCCGGCCGTCGACGGCAGCGCCCCGGCGGTCGCGGCGTCCGCCGTGGACAAGTCGAAAGTGGACACGTTGAAGGCCCGCGCCCCGGCCAAGACCGCCGCGGCCCAGGCTGCGGAAGACGACCAGGCCCTGTCCCAGACCATCCAGACGCTGATGGCCTACAAGGCCCGCCCGTTGGACGGCATCTGGGCGACGGCGCCGTACATGCACAACGGCTCGGTCCCGAACCTGTACGAGATGCTGCTTCCGGCGGCGCAGCGTTCGACGACCTTCCGCATGGGCACGACCTCGCTCGACCCGGTCAAGGTCGGCGTGGACACGTCGGCGTCGGACAACACCTTCACCTTCGACACGACCAAGCCCGGCAACGGCAACACCGGTCACGAGTTCGGCGCCTCGCTGACCGACGAGCAGCGCTGGCAGCTGCTTGAGTACCTGAAGACCCTGTAAGGGGAGCTTGGAGGCCCTTCTCCCCTCAAGGGAGAGGGGCCTTCAAAGCAAATGCGCCCCTTGCGGCCTCCGAACCGCCGCTTGCATCGGCGGGAACGGGCGTTCACACTCACCCGGCACCGCACCAGAGTTGAGCGCCCGAACCCGCCTTGTCCGACCGCGATCTTTCCTTCTCCGCCCCGAACGCCCCCAACCCGTCGGGGATGCGTCCGGAGCCGTTCCTGCAGGGATCGCTGTTCGGCGAGGCCGACGCGCTCGGCTATGGAACCGGGCAGGTTTATGACGAGATGGTCACCGGCCAGGGGCGCCTGCGCCCGCACTGGCAGACCTTCATGGGAACGCTGGGGCCCCTCGACCCCGAACTGATGGCCGAGCGGTGGGAGGAGGCGCGGCGCCTTCTGCACCAGAACGGCGTCACCTACAACATCTACGGCGACCCCAAGGGGATGGAGCGGCCCTGGCCGCTCGACATGGTGCCGCTGCTGATTCCGGCGCACGAATGGAAGGCCGTCGAGTCGGGCCTGATCCAGCGCGCCACGCTGCTGAACGCCGTGCTGACCGACCTGTACGGGCCGCAGACGCTGACCCGCGGCGGCCGGTTGGCGCCGGCCGTAATCCACGCCGATCCCGGATTCCGCCGGGCCGTGCACGGGATCCGGGTGCCGAAGGACATCCATCTGCATTTCTACGCGGCCGACCTCGCCCGCGCGCCGGACGGGCGCTGGTGGGTGCTGTCCGACCGCACCCAGGCGCCAAGCGGCAGCGGCTATGCGCTGGAAAACCGCGCGGTCATGGCGAAGGTGCTGCCCGACAGCTTCCGCCACTGCCAAGTGGAGCGGCTGGGGCCGTTCTTCGAGACCTACAAGGAAACGCTGCTCTCGCTCAGCCCGCGCCGGGACCGGCCGCGCGTCGTGCTGCTGACCCCCGGCCCCTACAACGAGACCTATTTCGAGCACGTCTACATGGCGCGCTATCTGGGGATCACGCTGGTGGAGGGCGCCGACCTGACCGTGCGCGACCGTCAGGTGTTCCTGAAGACGCTGTCCGGGCTGGACCCGGTGGACGTGATCCTGCGCCGCCTGGACGCCGATTTCGCCGACCCGCTGGAGCTGCGCGCCGACAGCTCGCTGGGCGTCGCCGGCCTGATCGAGGCGGTGCGCGCCGGCACCGTGGCGGTGGCGAACTCGCTGGGATCCGGCTTCATGGAATCGATGGCGGTCAAGTCGTCGCTGCCCATGCTGTGCCGCCATCTGCTGGGCGAGGAGCTGAAGATGCCCGGGGTCGCCGCCTGGTGGTGCGGCAACGAGGCGGAATGCGCCTACGTCATCGACCATCTGGACGGGCTGGTGGTGAAGCCGGCCTTCCCGTCGCTGGCCTTCGAGCCGATCTTCGGTGCCGACCTGTCGTCGGCGGAGCGCGCGGCTCTCGTCGAGCGGATCAAGGCGCGGCCCTGGTGCTACGTGGCGCAGGAGCGGCTGGCGCTGTCCACCGCCCCCGTCTGGCAGAGCGGGCGCCTGCAACCGCGACCGCTGGTGCTGCGCGTCTTCCTGTGCGCCAAGCCGGATGGCGGCTATGCCGTCATGCCCGGTGGTCTGACGCGCGTGTCCACGGAATCGGGCAAGCTGGTCGTCTCCATGCAGCGCGGCGGCGGCAGCAAGGACACCTGGATCCTGTCCGGCCGCCGTGGCGAGCACACCCCGGCGCGCCCGAGCCCGCAACGCGCGGCGGACGTGACCACGCCGGAACTGCCGACACCGGCCGTGCGCCCGGCCAACAACGACCTGCCGAGCCGTGTTGCCGACAGCCTGTATTGGCTGGGCCGCTACGCGGAACGGTCGGAAGGGGCAGTGCGCCTGCTGCGCGCGACGCACACGCGGCTGACCGACGGCAACCTGCCGGGCGCCGCCGTACAGCTGCGCCCGCTGCTGGGGCTGATGGCCTGGGTCGGCATGATCCCGTGGGACCTGACGCGCGTGTCGGATCACGGCAGCGGCCGGGCGCTGCGCAACGCGCTGTACAGTTCGGTGATCGATCCGGAGCATCCGAACAGCCTGCGCGCCCAGGTGGAGCGGCTGCACCGCACCGCCTATTCGGTGCGCGACCGCCTGTCGCTGGACATGTGGCGGGTCATCACCATGCTGGATCGGCAGAGCCAGCCGCCGGAGCAGCGGCTAGATGCCGCCGCGATGCTGCTGCGCCTGGACGATCTCGTGACCAGCCTCGCGGCGCTGGCCGGGCTGGAGCAGGAGAGCATGACGCGTGGGCCGGGCTGGCGCTTCCTGGACATCGGGCGGCGCATCGAACGCGCGATCCACACCGTCGCCTTGATGCGGGGCGTTGGCGTAGGCGGGCTCGACCGGCAGGATGAGGGTGCGCGGACAGCGGCCCTGTCGGTCCTGCTGGAATTGGGCGAGAGCGTCATGACCTACCGCGCCCGTTATCTGACCAGCGTGCAGCGCACCCCCGTGCTGGAATTGCTGCTGGCCGACGAGACGAACCCGCGCGCGCTGGCCTTCCAGCTTGCCGCGCTGGAGGGGCATGTGGCGGCGCTGCCCGCCGGGTCGCGCTGTGCGGCGGACGACCCGACCGGATCGGCGCTGGCCCTGGTGCAGACGTGCCGTTCGTCGCTGCGCAACCCGGAGGCGCTGCGGTCCAGCACGGCGCTGCACACGCTGCTCGACAGCCTCGCCATGTCGCTTCCGGACGTTTCCAACCTTCTGGCCCACGCGTATTTCAGCCATGCCTTCGCCCGATCGGCCTGACGCCCCCGCCAACGCGCGTGACGGCGGCGCGATGCGCTACCGCGTGCGCCACGTGACGAGCTACGACTACGGCGAGGACGTGCCGGTGTCGCATCATCTGCTGCACCTGACCGCCCGCCCCCACCCGCGCCAACGGGTGCGGCGCAGCATGCTGACCGTGCTGCCGGCCCCGGCGGTGCGCAGCGACCACATCGACTATTTCGGCAACACCGTCACCTACGTCGCCGTGCAAGAGCCGCACCGCCAGTTCGTCCTGACCGCCGAAAGCGAGGTGGAGGTCTTCGCACCGCCGCCGCTGGATGCAGCGCTGTCGCAGCCGTGGGAGAGCGTGCGCGATTCATTGCGCAGCCTGCCCGGCGCGGATAACGGGGCGGATGGCGGGGCGGACATCGGGCAGTACTGCTTCGACAGCGCGCTGGTGGCGGCGTCGCCGATGCTGCTGGACTACGCCCGCCAATCCTTCACGCCGGGGCGCCTGGTGGTGGAGGCGGCGTTGGACCTGATGCACCGCATCCACCGGGAATTCACCTTCGACCCGGCGGCGACGACCGTCGCCACGCCGTTGGCCGAGGTGATGCGGCACCGGCGCGGCGTGTGCCAGGACTTCGCCCACATCGTGATCGGCTGCGTCCGGTCAGTTGGGCTGCCCGCGCGCTATGTCTCCGGCTACCTGCGGACCTTGCCGCCGGCCGGACAGCCGCGTCTGGTCGGCGCCGACGTCAGCCACGCCTGGGCGTCGGTCTGGTGCGGAAGCGCGGGTTGGGTCGATCTCTGCCCGACCAATGATCGGCGGGCCGACCAGGATTTCATCACCATCGCCTGGGGGCGCGATTACGACGACGTGAGCCCAGCGCGCGGCGTGCTGATGGGCGGCGCCGGGCACGCGCTGACCGTCAGCGTGGATGTGGAGCCGCTGGAGGAGGTTGGGGGTTAGGCGCTCCCGCCCGGACGCCCGATCAGCCGCAGCAGCGTATCGACGATCACCTGCGGGCTGACGGGCTTGCGCAGGATTTCCAGGGGTTTCCAGCGGTCCGAGGTCAGGTCATCCTGGCCCTCGTCCATCGACAGGAAGCCGGTCATCACCACCAGCGGCAGCGTCGCGCTCTGCGAGCGGAGTTCGCGGATCAGGGCGCGGCCATCCATGCGGGGCATGCGCAGATCGGTGATGACCGCGTCGGCGGGGTCGTCGCGGTGACGCTCCATGGCTTCCAGCCCGTCCTGGGCGAGCGTGACGCGAAAGCCCCTGCGCGACAGGAAGTCCTCCAGCGCCATGGCGGCGAGGGGCTCGTCTTCCGCGACCAGAATGTGGACGGGGGCAGGGGTAGGCTCAGGCATGGGCACGCTCCACTTCCCGAGAGGACGGGCGGGTAACCGGCAGGGTGATGGTGAAGCGGACTCCGCGACCGCCGCCGGGGTGATCGACGTTGTCCGCCTCGATGCGGCCGTTCATGGCGTCGATGATGCCGTAGCCGATGGACAGGCCAAGGCCGGAGCCCTTCCCCACCTCCTTCGTCGTGAAGAACGGGTCGAAGATGCGGGGCAGGATTTGCGGGTCGATGCCGCCGCCGTCGTCGGTGATGACGATGGTCGCCGTGTGGCCGCCGTCGCAATGCATCGATACGGCGATGCGTCCGGCCTGCGGATCGCCGCCGTCCTTGGCCGCGCGCCATTCGAGAATGGCATCGTGGGCGTTGGATAGGAGATTGAGGATCACCTGCTCCAGCTGGAGCGGACGGCCACGCGCGAGGCAGCGTTCGCCCGTGATGTCGGTGTTGACCGTGATGTTCTCCAAAGCGAACTGGTTGCGGACCAGCTCGACCGCCGAGCGGATGCTGTTCGCCGGGT
Source organism: Azospirillum soli (assembly GCF_017876165.1). Taxonomy (GTDB): domain Bacteria; phylum Pseudomonadota; class Alphaproteobacteria; order Azospirillales; family Azospirillaceae; genus Azospirillum; species Azospirillum soli. Next base: position 55,536 of record NZ_JAGINQ010000012.1, on the reverse strand, counting down.
CGAAGGGCTCCATGCCGCCGCCGTCGCGCCGGGCGAAGGTGCGCATGTGGTCGATGATCTTGCCCATGCGCTCGGTCTGTTCAGAGATCAGGGTCAGCACCTTGTCGAGGCGCCCCGCGTCCGTCTCGCCGTCGCGCAGGCGTGACAGGGCGTTCTCCGCCCAGATGCGGATGATGTTGAGTGGCTGGCTCATTTCGTGCGCCATGCCGGCGGCGAGCGTGCCCAGCGTGGCGAGCTTGGAGGCTTGGACCAATTCCTCCTGAAGCTGCTTGCGCTCAGTGATATCGCGGGAACTGCCGAGAAGTTGCACAATCCGGCCACTGCCGTCGCGGACCGGCACCAGCACCGTGTGCCAGACGCGACGCCCGACCGGGAGGTCCAGCGTCTCCTCATAATCGATGGGCTCGCCCGCACGCACGCAGGCGCTGTAGCGCTCGATCACCGCGTCGGCGGTTTCCGGCGGCACCGCGTCGCGGACCAGCCGGCCACGAAGCGCGTCGGGGTCGATGCCGGTCGCGCGGGCGTGGGCGGGGTTCAGCGTGTCGAAAACAAACTGCCCGTCGGGCAGCACGGCGATGACGAAAAGCCCCTCGGCAAGGTTGTTGAAGAAGCTGGCGTAGCGCTGCTCGGCCTGACGGCGGACCTCGATCTCCCGGTGAAGCGCGACGTTGGTGGCGGCGATCTGGTTGGGGCTGGGCAGCGCCAGCGCCTTCGGCATCAGCAGCCACAGGGCGATGGCGGTCAGCAGCGAGACGATGGCGGTCACAGCCTTGATGACCCCTTCCACCGCATAGTCGGGATTCCACAGGGTCCAGATGCTGTAGAAGTGGGTCGTCCCGCAGGCCAGGATGAAGGCGGCGAACAGCCAGAACACCCAGCTGAACACCAGGTCGCGCCGTTTCAGCACGAAGTAGGCGAGCGCGATGGGAATCGAATAGTAGGACAGGCCGGTCAACACGTCTGCGGTGACGTGAAGGGCCAGGATCTCCGGCCGCCAGAGCAGGCACACCCCATGCGGTATGAACCCGCTGCTGTCGAAGAAGGCTTCCACGCCGCCGAACATGCTGCCCCTCTTCCTGTTGCGTGCACGGGCCGCCGCGCCGGCGAAGAGGCAGGGAACCGTTCCGCGGTAAGCGCGAGGGTGTCCGGCGTGGCCTTAACAGTTACAGATGTCGTCACTGGTCACATTTCCGTTCAAGGTCATGCACGCCCAGACGAAAGTCAATCTGACTTTCGGGACAAGGCTCGACCGAAACGGGTAATTGGAAACGTGACGGGGTGCGGAGGACTGATTTGCCCTCCAGCACCCCTTTATCAGGTCACGCGGCGGTGTGAACCTTGCGGTTTTGTTCGCGCGTCTTGAGGAACCGCAGGTTGGGGAAGTCCTCCTGCGTGCGGTTGAGGTGCCAGGCGTTGCGCGCCAGGAAGACCAGCGCGCCGTCGTGATCCTCGGCCGCCGCGGAGCGGTTGAGATCAAGGAACTTTTTCAACTGCGCGTCGTCGTCCGTCTCGATCCAGCGCGCGGCGTCCACGCCAGCCCCTTCGAAGCGGGCGGTCAGGCCGTATTCCGCCTCGATGCGGGCGGCCAGAACCTCGAACTGCAGCTGACCGACGACGCCGACCACCCAGTCGGCCCCGGTCAGCGGCTTGAACACCTGGGAGGCTCCCTCCTCCGCGAAATGCTCCAGCGCCTTGCGCAGGTGCTTGACGCGCATCGGGTCGTCCAGGCGGACGCGCTGCAGCAGTTCCGGCGCGAAGCTGGGCACGCCGGTGAAGCGCAGATCCTCGCCCTCGGTCAGCGTGTCGCCGATGCGCAAGGACCCGTGGTTGGGGATGCCCATGATGTCGCCGGGCCAAGCCTCCTCCGCCAGTTCGCGGTCGCGGGCCAGGAAGAGGACGGCGTTGTTCACGGCCATCAGCTTGCCGGAGCGGACGTGCTTCAGCTTGGAGCCGCGCTTGAACTTGCCGGAGCAGATGCGGACGAAGGCGATGCGGTCGCGATGGTTCGGGTCCATGTTGGCCTGGACCTTGAACACGAAGCCGCTGAACTTGCCCTCGTCGGGCTCCACCTTGCGCTGCTCGGCCGGTTGCGGGCGGGGCGGCGGCGCGTTCTCGGCGAGGCCCTGGAGCAGTTCGCGCACACCGAAGTTGTTGATGGCCGAGCCGAAATAGATCGGCGTCAGGTGGCCGGCGCGGTAGGCCTCCAGGTCGAAGGGCGGCATCAGGCCGCGGGCCATCTCCACCTCTTCGCGCAGCTTGGTCACCGCGTGCGCGGGCAGCAGCTCGTCGAGCTTCGGGTCGTCGAGGCCCTGGCACTCGATGCCCTCGTCGATCTCGTCGCCCTTGGTGCGGTCCATCAGGATCAGGCGGTCGCGGATCAGGTCGTAGCAGCCCAGGAAGTCGCGGCCCATGCCGATGGGCCAGCTGGCCGGCGTGACCTCCAGCGCCAGCGAGCTTTCGATCTCGGAAATGAGGTCGAAGGGGTCGCGCGCCTCGCGGTCCATCTTGTTGCAGAAGGTCATGATGGGCACGTCGCGCAGGCGGCAGACCTCGAACAGCTTCAAGGTCTGGCTCTCGATGCCCTTCGCGCCGTCGATCACCATGACCGCACTGTCCACAGCGGTCAGCGTGCGGTAGGTGTCCTCCGAGAAGTCCTCGTGGCCCGGCGTGTCCAGCAGGTTGAAGGTGCGGCCTTCGTAGTCGAAGGTCATCACGGACGCGGTCACGGAAATGCCGCGCTCGCGCTCCACCTTCATCCAGTCCGACTTGGCGCGGCGCTGCTCGCCGCGCGCCTTCACGGCGCCCGCCATCTGGATGGCGCCGCCGAACAGAAGCAGCTTTTCGGTGAGGGTGGTCTTACCGGCGTCGGGGTGCGCGATGATCGCAAAAGTCCGTCGCCGGGATACGGCGTCCTGAAGCTCGGCCATACGCGTTCCCGTAACTCAGCAAGTCAAATCAACGGCGAAAAGGGCCGGGGGCAATCCGTGCCCCACGGCCCTCTTCGTTTCGGCGCTATATGTAGCAGCGCGGACGCGCTGGTTCCAGTGCCGTGGTCTTTGTTACAGCGACAGCTCGGCGATCTGAACCGCGTTCAGGGCGGCGCCCTTCAGCAGCTGGTCGCCGCAGACGAAGATGTCCAGGCCATGGTCGCCGAAGACGAGGTTGGTGCGGATGCGGCCGACCTCGACGTCGAACTGGCCGGTGGCGTTCAGCGGCATCGGATAGACGCCGTTGGCCGGATCGTCGGTCAGCTTCACGCCCGGCGCGTCGGACAGCACCGCGCGGGCCGCCTGCGGGCTCACCGGAGACAGCGTCTCGATGGTGATGGCCTCGGAATGGGCGCGGTAGGTCGGGATGCGGACGGCCGTGCAGCTGAGGGCCAAATCGGGGATGCCCAGGATCTTCCGGGTTTCCCACGTGACCTTCATCTCTTCCTTCGTGTAGCCGTTGTCCTGGAAGGCGTCGATCTGCGGGATCAGGTTGAACGGGATCGGGTGGCGGAACACGCTGTTGGTGACCGGCTTGCCTTCGAGCTGGTTGCGGGTCTGCTCCTCAAGCTCGGCCATGCCCTCGGCACCAGCGCCGCTGGTCGCCTGATAGGTGGAGACGATGACGCGCTTCAGGCCGAACGCCTTGTGCAGCGGGCCGAGCGCCACGACCGCGATGGCCGTCGTGCAGTTCGGGTTGGCAACCAGCTTCGCGTCGCCCAGGGCCGACGCGTTGATCTCCGGCACGATCAACGGGACGTTGTCGTCGTAGCGGAAGGCCGAGGAGTTGTCGATCACCAGGGCGCCGGCCGAGGCGAGTGCCGGGGCGTGCTGCTTGGCGAAGTCACCGGACACGGCGAGCAGGACGATGTCGTAGCCCTTCACCTTCTCGACGTCGAACGCCACCAGGGTCTTCTCGCCGAACGGGGTCTCGACGGTGCGGCCGGCGCTGCGCTCGGAGGCGAACAGGCCGAGTTCCGCGACCGGGAAGGAGCGGCGGTGGAGGACGTCTACCATCTCGCGGCCAACGGCGCCGGTGGCGCCAACGATCGCGACGCGGCGGGGAGAAGGAGAAGAGGAGCTCATGGGTGTGTTCCGTCCTGTTGCATGCCCGATCGAGCGTTGGACGGCACACCCCAGATACACCGAGGCCCCGTCCGTCACCGGCGGGGCCTTCGTGGTGGGTGAAGCGTCTCTACTCGATCAACGCACGCCACCAGCCGACGGCCCGCCGGAGCGGGTCGTTTTGGTAGTGGTGGTGGTGATGGCGAGCGAGCGATTCATAACTCGTTCGATACACGAAAGGCGCGGGGCTTGTAAAGCGCCCGCGCCTTCGCGTCACAGAATTATTTGAGCAACAAACTTACCGGAACCCATCCCCGTCGTGCTCGGGCTTCACGGGGTGCACGTCCCAGATCTCCTCGGCGTATTGCATGATCGTGCGGTCGGAGGAGAACCAGCCCATGTTCGCGGTGTTGAGGATGGCCTTGCGGGTCCATTCCTCCTGGTTGCGGTACAGCTCCATCGCCCGCTCCTGGGCCTCGCAATAGGCCGCGAAGTCCGCCGTCACCAGGAAGTGGTCGCCGCCGTCGGTCAGCGCCTGGAGGATCGGGTGGTAGCGGTTCGGGTCGTCCGGCGAGAACACGCCCGTGGAGATCATGTCGAGCGCCCGCTTCAGGCTGGGGTTCGACGCGATCACCTCGCGCGGGTTGAAGCCGCCGCTGGCGCGCAGGTCGTTCACCTCCTCGGCGGTCAGGCCGAAGATGAAGATGTTGTCCTCGCCCACATGCTCGCGGATCTCGACGTTGGCGCCGTCCAGCGTGCCGATGGTCAGGGCACCGTTCAGCGCCAGCTTCATGTTGCCGGTGCCCGACGCCTCCATGCCGGCCGTGGAGATCTGCTCTGACAGGTCGGCCGCCGGCATGATGATCTCCGCCGCCGTCACGTTGTAGTTGGGCAGTAGGACGATCTTCAGGTTGTCGTGCACCGCCGGATCGTGGTTCACCACCTTGGCCACGTCGTTGATCAGTTTGATGATCAGCTTGGCCATGTGGTAGGACGGCGCCGCCTTGCCGCCGAAGATCTTGGTGACCGGCACCCAGCTGACTGTCGGGTTGTCGCGCATCTCGTTGTACAGCGCGATGGCCTGAAGGATGTTCAGGAGCTGGCGCTTGTACTCGTGCATGCGCTTGACCTGCACGTCGAACAGGCTGTCCACGCTGATTTCGACGCCGGTCTGGCGGGCGATGAAGGCGGCGAGACGCTTCTTGTTCTTGCGCTTGGCACGGCGGAATTCCTCGTGGAAGACCACGTCGTCGGCCTTCTCGACCAGCGTCGAAATCTGGCTGAGGTCCTTGATCCAGCCCTCGCCGATGCGGCTGGTGATCAGGTCCGACAGCGGCCGGTTGGCCTGATGCAGCCAGCGGCGCGGCGTGATGCCGTTGGTCTTGTTGTTGATGCGATCCGGGAATTCGCTGTGGAAGTCGGCGAAGACCGTCTGCTTCATCAGGTCGGTGTGCAGCGCCGAAACGCCGTTGACCTTGTGCGAGCCGAGGAAGGCCAGGTTGCCCATGCGCACGCGGCGGTCGCCGCGCTCGTCGATCAGCGACAGGCGCGACAGGCGCCCGTTGTCGCCGGCTGCCCGCGCCTTGGAGCGGTTTAGGAACTTGGCGTTGATCTCGTAGATGATCTGCATGTGGCGCGGCAGAACGCGTTCCAGCATGCGAACCGGCCACGCTTCCAGCGCTTCGGGCAGCAGCGTGTGGTTGGTGTAGGAGAAGGTCGCCTGGGTGATCTCCCACGCCTTGTCCCACAGCACGCCGTGCTGATCGACCAGCAGGCGCATCAGCTCGGCGATGCCGATGGCCGGGTGCGTGTCGTTCAGCTGGATCGCCGCCTTGGTCGGCAGTGCATCGAAGTCGGAATGGTGCTGAAGATAACGGCGCAGGATGTCCTGCAACGAGGCCGAGGTGAAGAAATACTCCTGCTTCAGGCGGAGTTCCTTGCCGGTCTCGGTCGCGTCATTGGGGTACAGCACGCGGCTGAGGTTCTCCGACAGCACCTTCTGCTCGACCGCCTTCATGTAGGCGCCGTCGTTGAAGTGACCGAAGTTGAAGTCGCGCGTGGCGCGCGCCGACCACAGGCGCAGCGTGTTGATCGTCTCGCCGCCGAAGCCGACCACCGGCGTGTCGTAGGCCATCGCCAGCACGCGCTCGGCGTCCACCCAGCGGTAGGCCTTCTCGCCCATGCTGTCGCGGAATTCCTCGACGCGGCCGTAGAACTGCACCGGGTACAGCACCTCCGGACGCGGGAATTCCCACGGGTTGCCGAACTGGAGCCACTGCTCCGGATATTCGACCTGCCAGCCATGCTCGAACCGCTGCTCGAACAGGCCGAATTCATAGCGGATGCCGTAGCCGTAGCCGGGCAGCCCCTGCGAGGCCATGCTGTCCAGGAAGCAGGCGGCAAGGCGCCCGAGGCCGCCGTTGCCGAGCGCGGCGTCCGGCTCCGCCTCCACCACGTCTTCCAGGTTCAGGCCGATGCGGTCGAGAGCCTGCCGGCACTCGTCCATGATGCCAAGGTTGGCGAGGCTGTTGGTCAGCAGCCGGCCGATGAGGAATTCCAGGGACAGGTAGTAGACGCGCTTGGCGTCCTTTTCATAATAGGTCCGCGTGGTGTCCATCCAGCGGTCCACAAGACGATCGCGCACGGCCAGCGCCACGGTGTGGAACCAGTCGCGGCGGGTCGCGGCGCGCGCGTCCTTGCCGACCGAGTAAACCAGCCATTCCAGAAACGAGCGCTTGAGCCCGTCGACATCCAGACTGCGGCGTTCGATCTCGCGGGACTTGTACCGAGCGTCCATGTCTTGACTTTCTTCTCTCAGAGGCCAACTGGAGCGGGCGTTTCGGAACCGGCGTTCCCGAGCCCTCGCCCCAGCCGGCGGCAGTTTCCGGAATTATGGTTAAGCAACTTTTAAGGCTGCTGGACGAACAGTCTCTCACTCCGGTGCTTGAACAAGATGTTGCCTGGGCCGCTGCGTTGAGCGGCGGAAGGGAGTAACATGGCGTCCGCGCCAGCCGATTTGAACCTCCAGATGCTTGACGAACTCGACCCTCATCAGACCGGCCAATCCGGCACCGCGACCATCACGCTCCGTCAGGCGCAGCCGTCGGACATTCCCGCGCTGCTGACCATCGAGGAGCGGTGCTTCGCCACCGATCGGTTGACTCGTCGCAGTTTTCATTACCTGCTGACAAAAGCCAAGGCCACAGGTCTTGTGGAGGTGCACGGCGATAAAGTGGTAGGATATGCCCTTGTTTCCTTCCACTCCGGTACCTCGCTGGCACGGCTCTATTCCTTTGCCGTGGATCCGGATTTCCGCGGGCTGGGTGTCGCCAAGCGCCTGCTGGCCGCGGCGGAGCAGGCGGCGCGGGCGCGCGACTGCATTTATCTCCGCCTGGAAGTACGGCGCGACAACGTCGCCGCCATCGACCTTTATAAGAAGAGCGGCTATCGCGAGTTCGGCGTCTACACCGATTATTACGAAGACCACATGGAGGCGCTGCGCCTGGAAAAGCGCCTGGGCGCCGTGGGGCCGAGCGCGCCGCTGGGCGGGCCGATGGTGCCCTACTACCAGCAGACGCTGGATTTCACCTGCGGCCCGTCGGCCCTGATGATGGCGATGAAGGCGCTGAAGCCGAACGAGATCGAGCTGGGGCGCAAGCTGGAAATTCGCCTGTGGCGCGAATCGACGACCGTCTTCATGACCTCGGGCCACGGCGGCTGCGGGCCGTTCGGTATGGCTTTGGCGGCGGCGCGGCGCGGGCTGAAGGTGGACATCTATGTGAAGGACGCTTCGACGCCCTTCCTCGACAGCGTGCGCAGCGACGACAAGAAGGAGGTCATGCGCATCGTGCACGAGGACTTCCTGGAGGAGTTGGAGAGCACCGACGTCACGGTGCACCACACCCCCATGACCGCCGAGGACATGGCCGACGCGGTCCGGGAAGGCGCCATTCCCATCGTGCTGATCAGCTCGTACCGGATTTATCACGAGAAATTCCCGCATTGGGTGGTGATAACCGGGGCCGACGACCGGTTTCTTTATGTGCATGACCCTCTGGTGTACGATCACCATCATGCGCACATAGACCGTATGAACATGCCCATTCCCAAGGCGGATTTCGAGCGCATGGCCCGTTACGGCAAGGCCCAGTTGAAGGCGACCCTCCTGCTGCGCGAGCGGCCGACCACCTGATGCCGACGCATCTGGTCATCGTCGACCGCCGGGCCGACTTCAAATGGGCGAAGGACAACCTCCAGGTCGTCACCGCCCGCGACTACATCGCCAAGCCGGAGGTGGTGAAGACGCCGCGCGCCGGGCGGGTGCTGAACCTGTCGCGCACCTACGAGTATCTGGGCACCGGCTACTACTGCTCCCTGCTGGCAGAGGCGCGCGGGGAACGGGTGATCCCCTCGGTCAAGACGATCCTCGACCTGTCGCAGAAGAGCTTCTACCGCGCCCATCTGGCCGAGGTGGAGGAGGAGCTGCGCCGCAAGATGAAGCGGCTGGCGCAGCCGCCCGAGGCGTCCTTCAACCTGTACGTCTTCTTCGGGCGGGCCGACGACCGGCGCTTTCAGGACACCGCCCGCCGCATCTTCGACCTGTTCCGCTGCCCGATGCTGAAGGTGCAGGTGCGCCGCAAGGACGATTGGGTGGTGCACGCCATCGAGCCGCTGTCGTTGGCCGACCTGAAACCGGACCAGGAGGAGGCGTTCGAGGCGGCGCTGGACGCCTACACCCGTGCGTCCTGGCGGGAACCCACGGCCAAGCCGCCGCCGCGCTATTCGCTGGCGATCCTGCACAATCCGAAGGAAGAGCTGCCGCCCTCCGGCCCGCGCGCCTTGCAGAAGTTCATCAAGGCCGGCGAAAGCCTGGGCATCGAGGTCGAGCTGATCGAGAAGAAGGACTTCCTGAGGCTCGCCGAGTTCGACGCGCTGTTCATCCGCGAGACGACGAACCTCGACCACCACACCTACCGCTTCGCCAAGAAGGCCGAGAAGGAAGGCATGCCGGTGATCGACGATCCGAACTCGATCCTGAAATGCACCAACAAGGTCTATCTGGCGGAGCTTCTGAAGGCCAACAGGATCCCGGCGCCGAAGACGGTGATCTTCGACAAGCGCGGGCTCGCCACGCTAGACCAGGAGCTCCCCTACCCCATCGTGCTGAAGATCCCGGACGGCTCCTTCTCGCGCGGGGTGTTCAAGGTGCAGAACCGCAGCGAGCTTGAAGCCACGGCGGAAGGCCTGTTCGAGCAATCCGACGTGATCCTCGCCCAAGAGTTCATGTACACCGAGTTCGACTGGCGCGTCGGCGTGCTGAACCGGCAGCCGATCTACGTTTGCCAGTATCTGATGGCCAAGAAGCACTGGCAGATTGTCAAACATGGCGGCAACGGCCGGGCCGAGCAGGGATCCTCTCGGACGCTGGACGTGGAGGAAGCGCCCAAGGAGGTCATCGACATCGCCGTGAAGGCAGCGGGGCTGATCGGTGACGGGCTTTACGGCGTGGATCTGAAGCAGAACGACCGGGGCGTCCACGTTATCGAGATCAACGACAACCCGAGCCTTGACCTTGGCGTCGAGGATTTGAAGCTGAAAGACGAACTGTACCGTCTGATCATGCGCGAGTTTCTGCGCCGTCTGGAAAACCGGCCCAAGCGCTAGGGGTTAAAGGTACTTGCAACCGCAACAGCTATGAAGTCTTAGTCTAAATCCACGGATTTCCTCTCCGGAAGACGCAATCGGCGGATTCGACCGGGGAACAACCCATTTTCCGCTGCGTTATGTCCTCAACGTCACCACGAACGGGAGCAACCCGGAAGCGTCGAAACGCCTTCGGATTGCCCAGTTGGAGACCGGGAGACCGTTGATGACGACAGCCCATTCCGCGTGCATCGCCGGCCCAATCGTACGGGCCAGGTAAGCGGCATTCCCAGACCGCGAAGGTCAGAGACTCGATACCGCCAAGAGCACGACAGAACCGGCGCGACCCTGCGTTGCGCGCCGGAGGGGGTTCGTCGTCTCCGCCCGAGGCGCCCGCGACGGCAGCGCCTCGCCAAGCAAGGAACCGTGGAGGAAGAGAGACCATGGCGTACTCGTTCGAATCCGAACTGATCCGCTGCATGCCGAACCTGCAGCGTTACGCCTGCAAGCTGACCCGCGACGTCAGCGCCGCCGAAGACCTCACCCAGGATTGCCTCGCCCGCGCCCTTTCACGCCAGCACCGTTTCGAACCCGGCACCAACATGCAGGCGTGGCTGACGACGATGCTGAAGAACCTGCACTTCAACAATCTACAACGCGAAAAGCACGTGACGAAGGTGGAGCTGTGGGACGGCGCCATGTCGGTCGAGGCGTCCCAGATCGCCCGCCTCGTCTTCCGTGACGTCGACCGCGCCTTCGGCGCCCTGACGCCCAGCCAGCGCAAGGTCGTGAAGCTGGTGGCCATCGAGGGCCGCCCCTACCAGGAAGCCGCCGAAAAGCTGAACGTGTCCATCGGGACAATCCGCTCCCGCCTGTGCCGCGCGCGGGAACGGCTGAACACGCTGATGGCTGCGTAAGCGCCGGCCGGCGGGCCCCCACCCAACCCTCCCCCACCTTCCGGCGGGGGAGGGCTTTTCATGCTCTCTCCCCCGTTGCAAGAACCCTCACCCCAAAAATTACCCGTTCACGACCGAACCGCCGTTCGGGTGCAGCACCTGCCCGGACATGTAGGACGAATCGCTCGACGCCAGGAAAACGTAGCAGGGGGCGACCTCGTCGGGCTGGCCGGCGCGCTTCATCGGCACATCGGAGCCGAATTTCTCGACCTTCTCCTCCGGGAAGGTGGAGGGGATCAGCGGCGTCCAGATCGGGCCGGGGGCCACTCCGTTGACCCGGATGCCCCGGTCCGCCACCGACAGCGCGAGCGAGCGCGTGAAGGCCACGATGGCGCCCTTGGTGGAGGAATAGTCCAGCAGCATCGGGTTGCCCTTGTAGGCGGTGACGGAGGTGGTGTTGATGATCACCCCGCCTTCCGTCATGTGCGGCAGGGCGGCCTTCGCCATGAAGAAATAGGCGAAGATGTTGGTGCGGAATGTCTGTTCCAGCTGCTCCGCCGTAATGTCCTCGATCGTCTGCTGGGGGTGCTGCTCAGCCGCGTTGTTGACGAGGATGTCGAGGCGGCCGTGCTCTTCGATCATGCGGGCGACGGCGCGGCGGCACATCTCCTCGTCGCCGACGTCGCCGCGCAGGACGGTGCAGGGCTGCCCCTCCTGGGTGACGAGCCGGCGGGTCTCCTCCGCGTCCTCGTCCTCGTTCAGATAGACGATGCCGACCTTGGCGCCTTCGCGGGCGAACAGGATCGCGGTGGCGCGGCCGATGCCGCTGTCGCCGCCGGTGATGATCGCAACCTTGTCGCGCAATTTGCCGCTGCCGCGATACTCCGGCTTGTCGGTCGCCGGCTGGGGTGTCATCTCGCCCTGGTGGCCGGGGCGGGTGTCCTGATGCTGCGGGGGCTGGCGCCCCTCCTGCTGAGACATGGCTGTCTCCCTCCGAGTTACGTCCTTCCGTTAGGGATGCGGCGGAACAACAGCGGGAAATTCCCCACGTTCCAGACAATTTGTCGCTGGAACAACCGCTAAGAGCCGCTGTTACTTCCGGCGTGCGAGGAGATTGCGGCATCAAGGGAGAAGCCAAAGCTCGGACCGGGAAAGCAGCATCGGCCTATTCGCCAGTTGGCGGCCCCCGATGCGCTCCCCATAAGAAGAGGTAGGGCACCACTCCCGAAGGCTCGTGATCTGTACTATATTTATGTCAAGTCACGGATCGTCTCCGCCCTGGGGAGGGCCGGGCGGTCGTTCCGGTACGACGAGAAAAATGAAGCGTGTGACGATGAACCATATCAACGCATACCTTGAGGGCGCCTTGGACGACAAGGAACGCCAAGAGCTTGAGCACTCCGTCGAGGCCGATCCGGAGGCGAAGGCCATGCTGTCCTTCCACAAGAACCATGTGGATGAGCTGCATCGGCTGTACGACCCCGTGCTGGAGGAGCCGGTGCCGGAACGCATGCTTGAGCTCTTGCGACGCCGCAAGAGTTAGCGGCGAGCCTCGCCAGCGTCTCCATCGTCACAGGAAAGGCGTCCGGGCCGGCCGGCCGCCTTTTTTTTGTATGTCGGTTCACGCCTCCGCCGACAGCGACACCAGCGCGGTGTTGCCGCCGGCCGCCGTCGTGTCTCCAAAAAAGTTGCCGAACAACTTATGGGTGTCGAACGGAGACGCCCAAGACGCCCGTGGCGTGGCCGTGCAGGGCTGCCCCGCGAGTGCGATTTCCTTTGCCCCCCTTTCAGCCGCCAGCCGATTTCCCCATAAACATAAGCTGAGCAATTGGACGGGACAGCATGGCGCGCAGGGCGGAACCGAACATCATTCTTGGGCCCATTCTCTACTTCCGAGGCGAGCAGGGCGACCGCTGGTGGCTGTCGGCCCTGTTCGTGCTGGACGGGGACGTGGAGCCCGACGACCTGCGGGTGGACGGCGTCACCCTGCCCGTCCCGCCGCGTCATCTTCTGATGTGGCGCCGCCGGCATGTCTGGCGGTTCGACTTCGCCGTGCCGCGCGGCGTGAAGGACACGGAGGTCGCCTACGGCTTTCCGGACGGCCCAACCTGGACCATGACGGTTCCGGGGCGCCTGTCGCACCCCCGGCTTGCCTATGTGTCCTGCAACGGGGTGGAGTTCGAATCGCGTCTGGAGGCGCTGTCGGCCCCGCGCAACGCGCTGTGGGCGGACCTGCTGAACCGGCATCAGATCGAGCGGTTCCACCTGCTGCTCCAGGGCGGAGACCAGCTCTACGCCGACGCGGTGTGGCGCGACGTCCCGCTGCTGTCGGAGTGGAGAAAGCGGACCGACAAGGCGCGGTTCGGCCAGACCTTCACCCCGGCGATGGCCGAGGAGGCGATGGCCTTTTACTTTGACCTTTATCTGAAGGTCTGGGGCCAGCCGGAGACGGCGGAGGTGCTGGCGCGCATCCCGTCGGTGATGATGTGGGACGATCACGACATCTTCGACGGCTGGGGCTCCCACCCCGAGGAGGAGATGCAATCGCAGATTTGGCGCGGCGTCTATATGGCCGCCCGCCGTCACTTCGCCCTGTTCCAGCTGGGCGCGGTGGTCGAGTCCCTGCCGGAATGCGTGTGGGGGGCGCAACGCGCGACCTTCACCCAGGGCTTCCGGCTGGGCGAGGTCGGCATCTTCGCCCCCGATCTGCGCAGCGAACGCACGCCCAAGCGCGTGCTGTCCGACCGCAGCTGGGCCCTGCTGCCGGAATGGCTGGAGCGGTTCGAGGGCTGCCGGCACCTGCTGGTGATGTCGAGCGTGCCGCTGCTCTTCACCGACACGGGGGGCGTGGAGAGGGTCGTCCAGAGCATCCCCGGGCGCATCGGCATCGAGGACGATCTGCGCGACCAATGGCGCAGCCACGCCCATGCGGAGGAATGGCGCCGGCTGGTCGAGTTGCTGGCCGGCTTCTCCCGCCGCACCGGCTGCCGGGTCACGGCGGTGTCGGGGGAAATTCACGCGGGCGGGCGCGGGGTCCTGCGCGGCGGCGGCGTGGAGATGTGGCAGCTGATCGCATCCGGCATCGTGCACCCGCCGCCAAGCCCGGTCACCGCCGCCGCCCTGGAATGGCTGGCGCGGCGAAAGGAACGGCCCTTCGAGGGATACAGCTTCGAAATGCCGCCCTTCACCGAGTCGGGCAAGCGAATCATCCGCCAGCGCAACTGGCTGTCGCTGATCTTCGACGGCAAGGGCCAGCTGCACGCCCGCTGGTCGGCGGAGGGGCAGCCGAACCGATACGCGCAGGCGATTTAGGTCACAAGCGATTCAGGTGGCCGGCTTCTCCAGCACGAACAGCAGGCCCGGCACGTCCACGCCCTTCTCCCGGCGGGGGGCGCAGGGCTCCAGAAGGAGAAGGTTCAGGCCGGCGTCCGACACCATCTGGCGCAGGTAGGATTCGGCGTGGGCGTATCGACGGGACGGGCCGAGGGCGAAACCGTCGCCGGCCAGACGCTCGACCGTCGCGGCGAAGCGGCCGCCGGGGACCAGTGTGTCGAACGCCGCCCGGAACACCGGTGCGAGGTTGCCGATGTAGACGAGCACATCGGCGGCGACGAGAAGGTCCCAAGAGGCCGGCGCCGCCTCCATCGCCGCGACCACGTCGCCGACCTGGAGATCGTCATAGAGCGCGCGGGCGCGGGCCTTGTCCACCATGCGCGGCGACAGGTCCACCCCGGCTAGGTGCCCCGCCAGCGGGCGGAAGGTGACGCCGGCCAGCCCGGTGCCGCAGCCGAGATCGAGGATGCGCAACCCCTGCCCGCCGCCCAGACGGTCCACGGCGCCGCGCAGCAGATCGGGAGCGGCGTAGCCCAGCTTGCCCAGGAGATCCCGATCGAATCGGTCGGCGTAGCGGTCGAACAGGGCACGCACGTAGGCCGCAGAGAGGTCGGCGCCATCTCCGGCCTCCAGCGCCGCGATCAATGGGCCGCTGCCGAGGCTGTCGTCGGGGTCGAGAACCCGGGCGCGGCGGAGCGCCATCAACGCCTTATCCGGCTCCCGCAGGGCGATCCAGGCGCGGCCTATATGATGATGAAGGGCGACGTCGTCCGGATCGCGGCGGGACAGCGGTTGCAGCAGTTCGACGGCGGCGAGCGCGTCGCCGGATTCGACCAGCAGGCCGGACAGCTCCAGCGCGGCGTCGCGGTTGTCGGGGCGCAGTGCCACCGCCTCCCGGTACTCGTCCAGCGCCTCGGCGGTGCGGCCACAGGCGACCAGGGAACGGGCCAGTCCCAAACGGACGGCGGCGGAGTCCGGCCGCTCCCCGGCCAATGCCTGATAAGCGGCCTCGGCTTCGGCGCAGCGGCCGGCCTCGCGCAGGGATTCCGCCAGACCGAAGCGCCAGGACCACACGCCGGAATCCAGGCTCACCGCGCGGCCGTAGGCCAGAACCGCCGCCGGGGCGTCACCCGCCGCCCGCGCGCCATCGGCCAGCGCGGCCCAGGCCTCTGCCAAGGCGGGATCGGCCGCACAGGCGGCGTGGAAGGCACGCACGGCCGCCGCCGGCTCACCGGCGTAGAGGTGATCGTAAGCAGCCTGAAACAGCGTGTCCGGAATGACGCCGGGGGCAATCGGGGCGGGAATCCCCCCCTTGTCGGCATAGGCCGTCGGATCGAGTGACACTCTGACGCAGTCCTAACGTCGATTCTGGGTCAAAAGGGGGCGCATTCTATTGCCCGATCACACCACGCCGCGCAAGGGGCTTTGGAAAATCGTGGATCCGTGTGATTCCGGCGACACACCGTCGCAGCAGCCCTTTCGGCGCACGGTGCCGCCAAGGGCGTGCGCCCATTTTTGCATTCTCTCAAAAATCGTTTCAAATCAGCCGATTAATTGATCTGCCCGGTTGTCCTATGACACCCCTGCCGTTCGACTCTGTGACATTGAACGAAGGTTCGGTGTGGTATTACCAGGGCGCAAACCAGTTGACGCTGTATCAAATTTTTGAAAATGTCTCGCCGGCGCCCAATCGGGAGGCGCTGATCTATCGGGTAGGAGGCGGTCACCGTAAGCGACTCGGTGACCGGGATAACGGCCCCGCGCAGGGGGTCACAGAAGCCGGGCGGAAGGGCCGGGCAAAGGAAGGGAGAAGGACATGCGGGAACGAGTACAGCGCGTGCGCGGCACGCTAGGAGGCTGGATCGCTCTTGCTATCGGACTCTGCACCACGCCGCTCTTCGCGACGCCGGCTCTTGCGCAGGAATCCTGTGTGACCCACGCCGTCGAGGCCGAACGCAAGCTCAACATTCCCCCCGGCCTGCTCGTGGCCATCGCTCTGGTCGAGAGCGGCCAGGACGGCGCCCCCAGCCCCTTCGCCATGAGCGTCCAGGGCCGCCCGATTTTCGCCCGCAACGCCAAGGAAGCCGCCCGCTATCTGAAGGACGGCAAGGGCCAGCTGAAACAGAACGTCTACGTCGGCTGCATGCAGCTGTCGCTCTCCTCGCACCGAGGGCAGTTCCAGCCGATCGAGAGCATCGTCGAACCCCGCGAGAACGTCCTCTACGCCGCCCGCCTTCTGGTCCATCTGCATGGGGAGGCCGGCAGTTGGAAGACCGCCGTGGCGCGCTACAACGGCAGCTCGTCCGGCCGCGCCCAGGCCTACGTTTGCAAAATCTGGCAGCATCTGAACGAACTGGACGCCAAGAGCGCCAAGCTGCTCGAATCGCCGCGCTGTGGCGACGGCGAGCCGGCGACCATCGCGCCGGGCACCCGCCGCACCTTCCGCAACGCCCAGCAGGTTGCGGCCATCAACTGATTATTTGAGCGCACCGATATGGCGCGGGCGGGCCTGATCGGCTAAATCCCTGGGCCATGAACTACCGTCACATCTTCCACGCCGGCAACCCGGCCGACGTGATGAAACATGCGGTCCTGGCGCTGATCCTCGACCGTCTGTGCGCCAAGCCCACTCCCTTCTGCGTGCTGGACGCGCACGCCGGTATCGGGCGGTACGACCTGAAGTCCGAGCCGGCGCGCAAGACCTTGGAATATCAGGACGGCATCGGCCGCCTGTTCGGCAATCCCCTGCCCCATCCCGCCCTGCAGCCCTATCTGGACGCGGTCGCGGCACTGAACCCGGACGGCGCGTTGCGCTGGTACCCCGGCTCCCCCCGGCTGGCGCGGGCGCTGATGCGCGAGCAGGACCGGCTGGTGCTGAACGAGCTGCATCCCGACGACTGGCAGACCTTGAAGGAGGAGTTCGCGGGCGACCGCCGGGTGTCCGTGCAACGGACCGACGCCTATCAGGCGCTGAAAGCCAATCTGCCGCCGAAGGAAAAGCGCGGTCTCGTCCTGATCGACCCGCCCTTCGAACAGCCGGACGAATTCGCGCGCATGGCCGAGGGGCTGAAAGCCGCACACAAGCGTTGGCCGACCGGCGTTTACGCGCTGTGGTACCCGATCAAGGAACGGCCGGCGGTCTGGCGCTTTCAGGAGGCGGTGGAGAACACCGGCATCAGCAAAATCCTGATGGCCGAGCTGACGTGGCACCCGGAGGACACGCATCTGCGGCTGAACGGGTCGGGCCTGCTGATCGTCAACCCGCCCTGGACTCTGGACGAAACGCTGCGGGAGATGCTGCCCGCCCTGCACGCCGCCCTGCCCTCCACGGGTGGCGGGACGAAGGTCGATTGGCTGGTGCCGGAGGCGTGAAGGGGCGTCTGGTCGCAGCACCCGCACCAGCCGTTGCCGTTGCCGTTGCCGTTGCCGTTGCCGTTGCGCCATCGATGTACTCGTCATAGGGTGAAGGGCTTATCCTTTTCCGCGCAGGGCCCGATGTCCCGTTCCAACGATTTCGCCCAAGCCTTCGCCACCTCCCACACCGAGGCCGGCCTGCAGCGCGTGTCCATCGCGCACATCCTGCAGAAGGTCCAGTCCGACCCGTCCTTCATCTTCAGCGAGGAGCTGCGCAAGGGTGCCGGACTCTGCCCGATGCGGCGGAAGACGGACATGGACGACGCGGACAAGGTGACGGTCAACACGCTGCTGGCCTATCTGTTTGAACGGCTGCGCGACCACATCGCCAAGGCGCTGCCGCTGGACGAGGCGCGGCGCGTGATGCTGCCGATTCCGCCGCGTTCCCCGCACGGGCTCGACCCGGCCGACCGGGTGGCGATGGCGGCGGCCTCCCGCGAGGCGTTGGCTGAGGTGCTGCGCGATTCGACCTGCCACCTGCTGGACGGGCTGATCACCGGCTGGGCGGCGGAGCTGCTGGCCGAGGAGGAATTCTATCGCGCCCAGGGCTCCGGCGAGATTTCGTCCTACGCGGCGGCGACCTTCGTGCTGCGGTCGGTGCTGGAAGAGTCGGCGATGTACCAGCGCGCCGGCTACGACGTGCTGTCGATCACCAAGACCGGCAGCCACACCGCCATCCACATCTGCTGGGCGCTGGTCGAGGCCGCTCCGCTTCTGGTGCCCGGCAAGGATGCCGCCTTCTACGACGACCTTGTCCGCCGCAGCCTGAAGCAGATCGTGCCGCTGTCGATGGCCAGCCTCGGCATGCTGGTTCACTACATGGAGGCGTCGGGGATCGAGCCGCACGACGGCCTCGCCATCCACCTGTTGCCCAAGAACCAGACGGCCTTTCAGCTCGATGAAAACGGCCTGATCTGCCTGAACCCGGAGCCGATCCAGGTCTTTGCCAAGCGCGACGAGCAACGCTACACCGGCTGTCCGGCCTTCTACACGCCGAACCTCATCAAGCTTTACCTTGACATCGTGGCGAGCCTCGCCATGGATTACGGGGTGTACGACCGGCTTCAGGGGCGGTGATTGCTTCGCTGTTGTCACAACACCTTGCGTTGTTCATGACGCGGGGCAGCCCGTAGTCTTCCTTCTTTATCCTCCAGCCGATCCGTGCAGCCATGGCCCGCCCCAACGACTTCGCCCTGACGTACCTCGCCGCGCATGAAGAGGCCGGGATGACCCGGATCAACCTCGCGCCGCTTCTGCACCGCATCGCGGAGGACCCGAATTATCTGTTCGGGGAGGAGTTGCAGAAGCTGGGTGGCCACTGCCCCGCGCACGGCGACACGCGCAAGGAGGATTACGAGAAGGTCGCCATCAACGCGCTGCTGGCCTTTCTTTACGAGGACTTGCGCGAGCACATCACCAGTCGCATGCCGTTGGACGAGGCCGGGCATATCATCCTGCAGAACCCGCCGGAATCGCCGCACGGGCTGGACATCGCCGACGCCGCCGCGCTGGATGCCGCTCCGGTGGAGACGCTGATCGGCTTCCTGCGCGACTCCATCTGCCACCTGCTGGACGCCATCATCAAGGATTGGGCGATCAAGATCATGCTGGAGGAGGAGCGCTGCCGCGCCGAGGGCGCGATCACGCCGCTCGCCGCCGCCAGCTTCGTCCTTGCCAACAATCTGGAATCGTCGGTTCTTCACTCCCCGTCCGGCTACGACATGCTGTCGATCACCAAGACCGGCAGCCACACGGCGCTGCACGTCTGCTGGAATCTGTGCGAATCGGCGCCGATGCTGAAGCCCGGCCTGTCGGCGGAGGCTTACGACGACCTCGCCCGGCGCAGCCTGAAACAGGTGCTGCCGCTGGCCATGGGCAGCCTCGGCATGCTCTGCCAGTTCATGGCGGCCGGCCACATCGAGGCAGACGACCATCAGGCCATCCACCCCCTGCCCCGCCACCAGACCGCCTTCGTCTACGACGCCGACGCTCCGGGCGGGCTGATCGTGCTGGACAGCGCGCTGATCGAGCCGACCGCAATGCAGGGCGAGCACCACTACACCGGCTGCCCGGCCTTCTATGCCAACGGTCTGATCAACCTGTACATGGAGATCGTGCTGTCGGTGGCCGCCCGCTACGGCATCTACCAGCGGATCGAGAAGGCCGGCTGAAGCCGCCAGGGAACTTGACGCGCCGCGCGGCGTGCCTATGTTGGCGGCCTTGCCTTCCGTGAAGGCTCTTACGTGAAGGTGCCCGCTTTGGCCAAGAAGTGGCTTCTGCGCCAGTACACCACGACCGCCCTGGCCGATGGGATCAAGCGCGGCCGTGCGATGATGGAAACCCCCTGGCAGCGCGCGCTCGGCCATCTGGAGAGCGTGTTCATCGACCATGCCTGCTTCCGGCTGATCTATTCGAACACCTACCGCGTCTCGCCCAACATGTACCGGGCGAGCCAGCCTTCGCCGTCGCACATCGCCAAGGCGGCGCAACTGGGGATCAAGACGATCCTGAACCTGCGTGGCAGCCGCGACTGCGCCTCCTACATCCTGGAGGCGGAGGCCTGCCGCCGGCACGGGCTGACGCTGGTGGACTTCCCCGTCAATTCCCGCGACATGCCGAAGAAGGAAACGCTCCTGAAGGCGCGGGAACTGTTCAAGACGATGGAGTACCCGGCGCTGCTGCACTGCAAGTCGGGCGCCGACCGCGCCGGCTTCGTGTCGGCCCTGTATCTCTTCGTGCATGAAGGGGCGCCGCTGGAAACGGCGGTTAAGCAGCTGCACTGGAAGTACGGCCACTTCAAGCAGGCAAAGACCGGCATCCTCGACTATTTCTTCGAGTTGTACGCCGCCTACAACGAGAAGCGCCCGATCACCTTTTGGGATTGGGTCGAGCGCGTCTATGACCCGGCCGAGGCGAAGGCCAGCTTCCGCTCCCGCGAATGGGCGGACGCGGTGGTCGACCGGGTGCTAGGGCGCGAGTAGCGCCGCCTCCCCATCCTCGCCGAACTGGAGCTTCGACAGGCGGGCGTACGCCCCGTTCTTCTCGATCAGGGCATCGTGGGTCCCCTGCTCCACGATGCGCCCCTGCTCCATGACCACGATCCGGTCGGCGTTGCGCACGGTGGCGAGGCGATGGGCGATGACCAGCGTGGTCCGGCCCTTCGTCAGGCGCTCCAGCGCTTCCTGCACGAGGCGTTCGGATTCGCTGTCCAAAGCGCTGGTCGCCTCGTCGAGCAGCAGGATTGGCGCATCCTTCAGGAAGGCGCGGGCTAGGGCGAGGCGCTGGCGCTCGCCGCCGGACAGCTTCACGCCCCGGTCGCCGATGACGGTGTCGTAGCCCTCGGGCAGCTTGGCGATGAAGTCGTGGGCGGCGGCGGCCTTGGCAGCGGCCACGATGTCCTCGAACGGCGCGTCGAGGCGGCCGAAAGCGATGTTGGCGCGCACCGTGTCGTTGAACAGCACCGTGTCCTGGCTGACCAGCGAGATCACACCGCGCAGGCTGCGCAGCGTCACAGACCGCACGTCCTGCCCGTCGATCAGCACTTGGCCGCCGGTGGTGTCGTAAAGGCGCGGGATCAGGTTGAAGACGGTGGATTTTCCCGCGCCGCTGCGGCCGACGAGGGCAACCGTGGAACCGGCGGGAACGTCGAGGTCGATGTCCTTCAGCGTCTCGGCCCCGGCCTCGTAGGCGAAGCGGACACCGCGCAAGCGAACGGCGCCCCGGTCGATCTTCAGGGGCACGGCGTCCGGCCGTTCGGTGATTGTCGGCTTTTCGTCCACCAGTTCGAAGATGCGCTGGGCAGCGGCGAGCCCCTCCTGAAGCACCGCGTTCAGCGTGCCGATGGCGCGCACCGGCTGCGCCGCCATCAGCAGCGCGCCGACAAAGCCGGAGAAGGCACCGACCGAGCCCTCGCCCATCGCCATGCGATAGCCGGCAAAGGCGATGACGCCGGCTACGGCGGCGCCCCCCAGAACCTCCATCATCGGGTCGATGCGGGAGCGGGCGCGGGTCGCCTTCATGGTTAGCTTGAAGTTGTCCTCGAAGGCGCGGGCGGCGCGGGCGCGCTCGTAATCCTCCAGGGAATAGGTCTTGACCATGCGCGCGCCGGCGAGGCTTTCGGTCAGCAGCGCGGTCATGTCGCCCATCTGGGCCTGGGTGTCGCGCGACACACGGCGCAGGCGCTTGCCGATGTTCACGATGGGAACGGCGGCGATGGGGTAGATGATGAAGACGATCAGCGACAGCACCCAGTCCAGATAGAACATGGACCCGACCAGCGCGATCACCGTCAGGATATCGCGGACAAGGCCGGTCAGGGTGCGCGACAGGGCGTTGCGGATCAAATCTACGTCGCTGATGAAGCGGGACGTGAGCGTGCCTGTTGGGGCGGCGTGCAGCTGGGCCGTGTCGGACGTGAGCAGATGGGCGAACATCGACAGGCGCACGTCGGTGACGATGCGCTGGACGATGTCGGTGGTGACCACCGTCTGCGCGTACATGGACAGCGCCTTGACCAGCGTGACCATGACGATCAGGACCGGGATGAAGAACAGCATGCCCCGGTCCTGCGCCGAGAACATGGCGTAGGCCTGATCGATCAGCAACGGATAGGCGCCGGTCGTCGCCGCGACGATGCCCATCAGCAGGAAGGACAGCGCCAGCTTGCCCGTGTAGGGGCGCACCCATTCCCGCAGCATGCGGCCCACCAGCCGCTCCGTTGCCGCGTCGAGGCGCAGCCGCTCACCGCTTTTCTTCGTCACGTGCCGTAGGTCCTTGTCGCCCCAGAGCCCTCTCCCCCTGGGGAGAAGGGTTGGAATGAGAGGGCGGCCAACAGGCTGAAAAAACCTGACGTCGCCGACGTTTCCCCTCACTCTGCCCCTCTCCCCAGCGGGAGAGGGAATGATTGCATGGCTTAGCCGATGGACGCCGTTCTTGTCCACCAAACCGGCCCATGAGGCGGTGCAGGACTGCCGATAACAGTCGGGCGCGCCTTGCCGGAATCGCAAGGCGCGCCCGCCGTGTTCGGCAACGGCCCGCAGGAGCCGTCGCGGGATTGAGGCTCAGCTCTTAATCGAGAGCGCTGCCCAGGGCGGCACCACCCAGTCCGCCGATGATGGCTCCGCGCTTGCCGTCGAGCGCGTAGCCGCCGGCCGCGCCGGCCGTGCCGCCGACCACGGTGCCGGTCGAGCAGGCCGCGAGCGTCAACAGCGCAATGGCAGCCCCAATCAGGCGCAAACGAGACATGTCCAAACCCTCCTTGTGGTGTCTCCCGCCCCCATAAACACGCGAAGGAGCGTTTTGCTTCCCAGGCTGTCTCAAACGGATCAGGAACCAACCCCTTTGACCCCGGTTTCTTCCGTGAATAAGCACAGGAAAGGGGGAGGCTCCATGTCCATACGCAAGATGACGGTCTGTGCGGCGCTGGCCCTGTCGCTCAGCGCCTGCCAGACGGGGATGAGCACGTCGGAAACGGTCGGAACGCTGGGCGGTGCGGCCGGCGGCGCGCTGATCGGGTCGCAGTTCGGCGGCGGGTCCGGGAAGATCGCGACGACGGCGCTCGGCACCATCGTGGGTGCCTTCGCCGGCCGGGCCATCGCGCAACGCCTCGACGGGACCAGCGAAAGCCGCGCCGCAGCGGCTGAACGCGACGCGGTTGCCCAAAACCAGACAATCACCTGGAACAACCCGCAGGGCCGCAGCGAGGGTTCGGTCCAGCCGTTGCGCACCTACCAGAACGGCAACGGCCAGACCTGCCGCGACTACACCCACACGATCAACGTGGAAGGCAAGCGCGAGACCGCGCGCGGCACCGCCTGCCGCCAGTCGGACGGAACCTGGCAGCTGGTGAGCTGACGCACCGTCAGAACACCACCCGCGTGCCGATCCGCAGCATGGTGCTGGCGGCCGGGTCCCCGTCGTAGGTCATGGTGCCGAGATCGGCCGACAGGCTGAACTTCGGCGTCACGCGGAAACGCAGTCCCGTGGACCAGGCCTCCTGCGCGGTCTCGTCCCCGGCCTGGGTGTGCGCCACGCGCCCGGTGACGCTCCAGCTCCGCGCGTCCGTGCTGCTTTCATAGCGGACGCCGGCGTTCAGCGTGTGCCGGTCGGGGCCGTCGGGCGCGGTCTGTCCGCGATAGCCGGCGCCGACGGTCAGGCCGCGCGCGGCGACCTGCCCGCCGACCACCCACGTCTTGCGCGAGGTCCGCCGCCCGTTGCTGGTCACCCGCGCCTTGCCGCCCCCGGCGGTGACGTGCAGCTTGGCCTTGCCCAGCCGGCCGTCGTGCCGGACCACCCCTTCGATCCTGTGCCGGGCCACGCTGTCTGCCTCGCCGGGATCCGGCAGCACCGGCGTGTAGCCGAGTCCGACCCGGAAGCCGGAAACCCGTGGCGAGTAATAGGCGGCCCGCGCGTCCATGCCGCCGTAGGCATCGTCCACGAACCATGGATCGCGCACCGGCGTGGTGACCACCAGCCGTCGCGACGGGCTGTCGGTCTGCCCCACCTCGATCTCTCCCCAGGAACCGAGGTCAATGGCCTTCTTCCGGACCGCCGCCGCGTCATCCGTCTGCCGGCCCGCCGAAGGGGTAGCATCCGGTGCACTGGCGGCCTGGGCCGCCGCCGCCGACTGCGCCACCGCCAACAGTGCCGGCAGCAGGAACAGCGAAAAACGCCATGTCCGAGGCATGATGACTCCTGTCTCGTCTCAAACGCGCCGAGCTTGAACCTACCATCGGCAATGTTGCGGCGCGGGAGACAAATCTGTTTGATGCCGCATGTCGGTCCGCGTTGCGGTTCCGGGGAGAGAGCGTCAAAATCAAAGGGTTCCGCCCGGCGGCGGCCCCGATCACCCCTGCGCGAGGCCCATGGAGGCAACCAGCTACATCATTCTGATCGGATCGACGCTGCTGATCGCCAGCATTCTGACCAGCTATCTGGCGCTCAGGATCGGCACGCCGCTGTTGCTGATTTTCCTGTCGGTCGGGCTTCTGGCCGGCGAGGACGGCATTGGTGGCATCCAGTTCAACGATCTCGGCAGCGCCTTCCTCATCGGCTCCATCGCGCTGGCCGTCATCCTGTTCGAGAGCGGGCTGGACACGAAGCTGTCCAGCTACAAGGCGGCGGCGTGGCCCGCATTGACCCTGGCGACGGCGGGCGTCGCAATCACCACCGGCATTGTCGGCGTGGTCGCCCATTACCTGCTGGATCTGGAGTGGATCGAAGCGCTGCTGGTCGGCGCGGTGGTCAGCTCGACCGACGCGGCGGCGGTGTTCCTGCTGCTGCGGGTCGGCGGCATCACCATCCGCGACCGCGTCCGTTCGGCGCTGGAGATCGAATCCGGCAGCAACGACCCGATGGCGATCCTGCTGACCATCATGCTGGTCGAGGCGGCCCTGCACGGCTGGGGCACGCCGCTGGAACTGCTCAGCGAGTTCCTGATGCAGATCGTCGGCGGGGCCGCGCTGGGCGTGCTGGGCGGGTTTCTGCTGGCGGGCTTCATCAACAAGACGAAGATGGAACCGGGCCTCTACCCGGTGGTGACGCTGACCTTTGCCCTGTTTGTCTTCGCCGGGACCAACGTGCTGGGCGGCAGCGGCTTCCTGGCCGTCTACGTGATGGGGCTGGTGGCCGGCAACGTGCGGCTGCGCGGCGCGCCGGGCCTGCGGCGGTTCCATTCGGGCCTGACGTGGCTGAGCCAGATTGTGATGTTCGTCATGCTGGGCCTGCTCGCCACCCCGCACGAATTCGGGACCATCGCCCTGCCCGCCATCGGGCTAGCCCTGTTGCTGATCTTCGTGGCGCGCCCGCTGGCGGTGTGGCTATGCCTTCTGCTCTTCCGCTTCACGGCGAACGAGACCACCTTCATCGCCTGGGTCGGTCTGCGCGGCGCCGTGTCGATGCTGCTGGCGCTGGTGCCGGTGCTGGGGGATTTGCCGGGCGGCCAGGTCATCTTCAACACTGCCTTCATCGTGGTGATCGTGTCGCTGCTGGTGCAGGGTTGGACCATTGGGCCGATGGCCCGCTGGCTGAAGCTGCTGATCCCGCCCCGGCGCGGGCCGGTGGAGCGTGTCGAACTGGAGCTGCCCGGCGAGGCCGACCAGGAGCTGGTCGCCTACACCGTCCGCGACAAGAGCCCCGCCGCGCGGGGCCAGCGCTTGCCCCGCTTCGCCCGCCCGTCGCTGGTGATCCGCGACGGGCACGTCGTGCCACTGCACAAGGCCCGCCCCTACCAACCGGGCGACATGGTCTACCTGTTCACCCCGCCCGACCAGTTGCCGCTGATCGACAAGCTGTTCGCCAGCAGCCGAGCGCTGGACCAGGATGACCGGGAATTCTACGGAGACCTCGTGCTGAGCCCCGACGCGACAGTCGGGCAGATCGCCGAGATGTACGGGTTGCCGATGTCGCTGGCCAACGCGCACCTGACCTTGCGCGACCTGCTGCGCAACGAGTTCGGCAGCGCCTGCGAACCGGGCGACCGAATCCGTATGGGCGGGGTCGAATTGATCGTCCGCGACATGGAGGACGGCAAGATTCTCTCCGTCGGCATGGCGCTGGAGCCGACGCCGGTGTCCAAGCCGCGCGTGCCCCTGTTCCTGCGTCCGCGCCAGTTGGGAGAGCGGGTCATGACGTGGTGGGGACGGCGCTCCTTCCAGCGCTGGCAGCGCCGGGAGAAGCGCCGCGAACGTCTGACGGGTCCAACCAGAACCGGAATACCCAGCGCCGAGCCGAAGGAGACGCAGTAGCATGGCGGCTGCTGCCGCAACCGGTCCCGTCCCTGCGGGATCGGTGTCGGAATGAGCCCGGTTAAAAGGTGGCCGGCTAAAAGCTGGCCGGGCAGCCGCCGCCCTTCACCACACGCTCCAGCGAGGCTGGATACGTGGCGAGCTTCCCGGCGGGGCGGATCGGGCGGGCGACCAGTTCACCGCCGCAGTTCGGGCAGATACCGCCGCGCTGCTTGTCTTTGCAGTCGCCACAAAAGGTGCACTCGAACGAGCAGATGAAGGCGTCGCGAGAGTCCGGCGGCAGGTCGCGGTCACAGCATTCGCAGTTGGGGCGCAGAGCGAGCATGGATTTTCTCCCGTACATCGGTCTCGCGATGGTAGCAAGCGCGGCCTTTGCTGGGAATTGTCTTGCGCGGGCGTGGGACGTCCGCTCTAAGGTCTGGGCCGTGCATAGGAAATGAGCGCCGTATGACCCGCCCGCCGCGTCTGATCGAAAGCCCGCAGAACCCGCAATTCAAACTGTGGGAGTCTCTGCTGGAAAGCCGTGGCCTGAAGAAGGCCGGCAAGTTCCTGCTCGCTGGGCTGAAGACCGTGCCGGAGGCGCTGGCGAAGCATCCGCAACGCTTCTCCACCGTGCTGGTCACCGACCCCGCGCAGGTCGAACGGTGGGCCCTGCCCGCCGGGGTGGAGGTGGTGCAGTTGGCGCCCGCGCTGTTCCGCGTTCTGGACGCGTCGGGAACGGGCTTTCCGCTGCTGGTCGGCACGGTGCCGGAGATGCCGCTTCTCGACCTTTCGCAGCCGCCCATGGGGTTGGAACTGGTCTGCGCGTTGGGCGATCCGAACAACCTGGGCGCCTTGCTGCGCAGCGCCGCCGCTTTTGGGGCCAAGCGGGTGGTTTTGTTGGAAGGGGCCGCCCATCCTTTTCACCCGAAATGCCTGCGGGCCGCGTCCAACGCCCAGTTTGAGCTGACATTGCTGCGTGGCGGGCGGTGGACGGATGTGCGGGGCGCGGCTGGGCTGATGGTCGCGCTGGACGCGGGCGGCGAGAATTTGACCGCCTTCGACTGGCCGCGCGACGTGCGGCTGGTGCTGGGCGAAGAGGGGCAAGGCGTGCCGGACGACCTGCCGGTGCGGCGGCTATCCATCCCGACCACGGGGGTGGTGGAATCGCTGAACGCCACGGTGGCGGCGAGCGTGGCGCTGTTCAGCTATTTCGGCGCTACAAAATAAAACGCGAGGGACGTTGTCCCTCGCGCTCCCTACCAAAGGCCGGAAGGCCTTTGGAAACCGATAATTTTAGCCCTGGCGGTAGTTGGGCGACTCGTTGGTGATCGTGATGTCGTGGACGTGGCTCTCGCGCAGGCCCGCGTTGGTGATTCGGACGAACTCGCACCCGCTCTGCATGTCCGCAATGGACTTGCTGCCGGTGTAGCCCATGGCCGCGCGCAGGCCGCCGACCAGCTGGTGGATAACCGCCGACACCGGACCCTTGTAGGGCACGCGGCCTTCGACGCCTTCCGGCACCAGCTTCATGGTCGAGACTTCCTGCTGGAAGTAGCGGTCCGCCGAACCGCGCGCCATGGCGCCGACCGAGCCCATGCCGCGATAGCTCTTGTAGGAGCGGCCCTGGAACAGGATGACCTCGCCGGGGCTCTCGTCCGTGCCGGCGAACAGGCTGCCGATCATCGCGACATGCGCGCCGGCCGCGATGGCCTTGGCGAGGTCGCCCGAGAACTTGATGCCGCCGTCGGCGATCACTGGAATGCCGTGCTTCTCGCACTCGTTCACGACGTCCATGATCGCGGTCAGCTGCGGAACGCCGACGCCCGCGATGATGCGGGTGGTGCAGATGGAGCCCGGACCGATGCCGACCTTGATGGCGTCGGCACCCGCGTCGATCAGCGCCTTAGCGGCCTCGCCGGTCGCCACGTTGCCGGCGATCACCTGGGTGTAGTTGGACATGTTGCGCGCCGCGCGGACCTGATCCAGCACCTTCAGCGAATGGCCGTGTGCGGTGTCCACCACCAGCACGTCCACGCCCGCGTCGAACAGGGCCTCGGCGCGCATCAGGCCGTCCGGACCGGTGCCGGTGGCGGCGGCGACGCGCAGACGGCCCCGGCTGTCCTTGCAGGCGTTCGGGTAGGCCTGCGCCTTCTCCATGTCCTTCACGGTGACGAGGCCGATGCAGCGGTGATCCTCGTCCACCACCAGCAGCTTCTCAATGCGGTGATGGTGCAGCAGGCGCTTGGCCTCGTCCTGGCTGACGCCCTCGCGCACCGTGACCAGCTCCTTGGTCATCAGCTCGCTGACCGGCTGCTTGGGGTCGTTGGCGAAGCGCACGTCGCGGTTGGTCAGGATGCCGATCAGCTTGCCGCTGCCCAGCGCGTCGCGGCTTTCCACCACCGGAATGCCGGAAATGCGGTAGTCGGCCATCAGTTGCAGCGCGTCGGCCAGCGTGGCGCTGGGGGTGATGGTGATCGGGTTGACCACCATGCCGGACTCGTACCGCTTGACCTTGCGGACCTCCTCGGCCTGCTGCTCGATGGTCAGGTTGCGGTGGATCACGCCGATGCCGCCGGCCTGGGCCATGGCGATGGCGAGGCTGCTCTCAGTCACCGTGTCCATCGCCGAGGACATCAGCGGAATGCCCAATTCGATGGACTTGGTCAGCCGGGTCCGGGTGTCCACCTCGTTCGGCAGAACGGCGCTCTCGGCCGGAACCAGGAGGACATCGTCGAAGGTGAGGGCTTCGCGAATGGTGGTGGAGCGGGCCATCGTCGGACTCCCGGGAAAAAGTGGCCGGAAAAAATTTGGCGCACTATACACAAGACCGTGGGCTTGTGAAGGCGCCTCTACCACAAAGTGTCGTGTTATGAACGGCGTACGCGCAGGCCAGCCATGAACGGCGTACGCGCAGGCCAGCCATGACCTGCGCGTACGCCGTCAACCTTTAGTCGTTCACGTTTCCGCCACGGAAACCGATGGCGACGACATACGTCTCGGAGGATTCCGCCCGGCTGGCCGGCGGCTTGGCATGGCGAACCGCCGTGAAATCGCGCTTCAGCCGCTCCAGAAGGGACTTTTCGGCACCGCCCTGGAACAACTTCGCCACGAAGGCGCCGCCGGGGGCCAGAACCTCCTCCGCGAAGTCGTAGGCGGCCTCGGCCAGCGCCATGATGCGCAAATGGTCGGTCGCCTGATGGCCGGTGGTGGGGGCGGCCATGTCGCTCAGCACGATGTCGGCGGATCCGCCCAGCGCTTCCTTCAGGCGGTCGGCGGCGCCCTCCTCCAGGAAGTCGGCCTGCATGGTGATGGCGCCGGGGACCGGGTCCATGGGCAGGATGTCGAGACCGACGACCTTCCAGTTGTCCTTGGAGGTCTGCACCTTGTCCACGGCGATCTGCGTCCAGCCGCCGGGCGCGGCACCCAGGTCCACCACCCGCTTGCCGGGGCCGAGCAGGCGGAACTTCTCGTCGAGCTGCAGCAGCTTGAACGCGGCGCGCGAACGGTAGCCGCGCTTCGTCGCCTCGTGCACGTAGGGGTCGTTGAGGTGCCGCTCCAGCCAGCGCGCCGAGGAGGTCGAGCGCTTCGCCTTCGTCTTCACACGAACGGTTGCTTGGCGTCCGCCCGGCTTCGAAGAGGACGGGGTCTTTCCAACCATGATCTCACAAGTCCTTAATACAGCGCCGGGCCGATCAGTTCGATCCGATCAGCTCGACCAGAATCCCTTCGCGCAGGCCGCGATCGGCGATGCGCAGCCGCTCCACCGGCCAACAGTCGCAGAGCGCTTCCAGCACCGCGCAGCCGGCGACCACCAGATCGGCACGGTCCTGCCCGATGCAGGGATGCCGCGCCCGGCCGTCGAAGTCCAGCGTCACGAGCCGGTTTATGACGGCGCGGGCGTGATCAGTGCGCAAAAAACTGCCGTCCACCGCCCGCCGGTCGTAACGGCACAGGCCCAGATGCACCCCGGCGAGCGTCGTCACCGTGCCTGAGGTGCCCAGCATCTGCACCTTTCCCGCCCCCACCCGTTCGCGGATGCGGTTGCGCGCCTCGAACGGGGCGATGGCGGAGGACACGGCCTCCAACATGCCGGCGTACATGGCCGACGTGACGTGCGGGCCGCCGAACTGCTCGGTCAAGCCGATGACGCCACAGCGGATCGAGGTCTGGTCGAGGATGCGCGGCGGCCGACCGGGTTCCAGCGCCAGCCACATCAGTTCCGTCGAGCCGCCGCCGATGTCGAACACCACCGCGTAGGGAACCTGTGGGTCGAGCAGCGAGGCGCAGCCGGCCAGCGCGAGGCGCCCTTCCTCCTGGCTGGAGATGATTTCGATGGCGATGCCGGTTTCGCGTTCGACCGTGTCGATGAACTCGTTGCAGTTCCGGGCGCGGCGGCAGGCCTCCGTCGCCACGGCGCGGGCAGCGGTGACGCCGCGCCGCTCGATCTTCGCGCCGCAGATCCTGAGCGCGGCGATGGTGCGCTCCATCGCCGAGTCGGACAGGCGGTCGTTGCGGGTCAGCCCCTCGCCCAGCCGGACGATGCGGGAAAAGGCGTCAATGACACGGAATCCGCCGGGAATGGCCTTCGCGATCAGGAGGCGGCAGTTGTTGGTGCCAAGATCGAGCGCAGCGAACACGGGACGAGCGGGCGCCGACGAACGCAACCGTCCGGTGTCGTTCTGTCGCTCGCTGTGCACCTGTAAGTCCACGTACCCTCCCCGCCGCGCTGAAGAGGGGCATCTTAACCCGGTTTCATAACAGCGCGAAACCCTACTAACGGCGATGGGGATCGTCCCAAGGTCCCGATCCGCAAAAAAAGCTATACAAGCCCCAAACCCTTTGATAAAAGGGCGGCCCACGACGGGACGCGGCGAGTGACCGCCCCGGCGATGGTCTTGGGGGATCGTCTAGCGGTAGGACAGCGGACTCTGACTCCGCCAGCCTAGGTTCGAATCCTAGTCCCCCAACCAACTTTTCCCAAAAAAATCAGCAGTGCTATAGTTTTACAGGTGGCGCCACGCCCCGCAATGCCGGGCTTGTGTGGAACAGCCGCACAACGCTGCCGCACGAAGCACACCCACCTCTCGCGGCCGTTGGCAAAGTCTCGAAGACGGGCCGCTGGATCATCTCCACAGGGGCGCGCTGGGCGCGAGTCAGGTGCGGCGTGAGCCGCACGAGATCGGTTCGGTGTCGTCCAGAGCCGGTGCCCAACTCCTTATCCGGCCATAAACCAGCCCTCCTGCATGTGCTCCTTCCGCACTCCGACAAGCGTCAGATCGCCGCCGTTCGAAAACACGATTACCGCCTCGCCGGCACCGTTGGCAGCGAGCGTGTAGATCAGCCCACCCCTCAGCTGGATCCGGTCGCCTTCCGCCGCCGAGAAGTCGGTGATCACGTCGTGGCCGTCGCCGAGCCCCTCGGCGAAGCGCTGCCCAAAGACGAACACGTCCGCTCCCGCACCGCCGGTCAGGGTGTCGTTGCCCAGGTCGCCGAACAGCCAGTCATCGCCCAGGTCGCCGAACAGCCGGTCGTCGTCGCGCCCGCTGTAGAGCGTGTCGTTGCCCATCCCGCCGTGCAGCGTGTCGCCCCCTATGTTGCCGAACAAAAGGTCATGGCCGGTGTTGCCGAACAGCCGGTCGGCGCCGCTACCGCCCGCCAGTGCATCGTTACCCACGTCGCCATTCAAAACATCGCTGCCGTCGTCACCGAACAGCGCGTCATCGTCCCTGCCGCCATACAGCGTGTCGTTGTCACGCCCACCGTACAGGGTGTCCGCCCCCGTGTTGCCGAGCAGCACATCGGCGCCGGTGTTGCCGAACAGCAGGTCATTGTCCTCGCCGCCCTGGACAGTGTCGTTGCCCTCGTCGCCGTACAGCACGTCGTTGCCGGTCTTGGAACCGACGAAGTCGTCACCGCCGCCGCCGTGCAGCGTGTCATCGTCGGCCCCCAGCACCATGATCTGCCCCGCGCCGTCGCCGGTGGCCATCTGCGAACCGTCGCCGCCGACCACGCGTACCGGCCCCGCCACCACCGCGAAGCCGACGCGGTCGAGCTGGAGGACCGTGCCCGGAGGCAGGTTGCGGGCGTCGATCACGAGAGCCACGCCCTCACCGCCATCGGCCGGACCAGAGATGACGATGGGGTCCATCGAGGCGCTTCCAGAGATCGCCGGAGTCACGGTGCGCACGGTGACGGTGGCCCCCGCGCCACGGGAGGCCGCGTAGTCCGCGATGGACCGGTTCAGGGCGTCACGTTCCGCTGCGTCCGCCGCAATGCCGGAAACCGCCGCCCCCAGTTCGGCCGCCGCCGCGTCGGCGGTCTGTGGGGTTCCGGATCCGCCGGTATCGAGCCGCACCCCGGCTGGCAGCGTGGCCGAAAGCCCGCCGCCGCCGTCCAGCGGCACCGTTCCGCCGTCCCCGATCACCGGGCCGCCATTGGAGTCGCCCCCACCGGAGCCGCCGGAATCACCCCCACCGCTGCCGGGCTGCTGGGGGGCCGGGTCATCCTCGATGATGGAGGCCGTGGCGGTGGCAAGGTCGATGATCCCGGCCGAAGCGTTGCTCAGCGTGACCGTGAACGCCCGATTGCCCTTGTGGACGGAATCGTCAGCAGCCGTGATGCTGAACGTCTTGGTCGTTTCGCCATCGGCGAAACTCACGGTGCCGGAGAGCGCCGTGCCTGCGGCGAAGTCGGACAGGGTGGCGGGGTTGGCACCCGAACCGGCGATGGCGTAGTCGACGGTCACCGGCCCCGTCAGCACGCCGCCACGCGTCACGGTCACCGTGAAGGTGGCGCCGCCGGTCGTCCCCTCGCTCCGGTTCTGCGGATCAACCGCGACCGAGAGGCGCGGCACCAGCCCCGTCACTGTCAGCGTACCGGACGCCAGGGCCAGGTTTTCCACGCCGATGGTGCCGTCCAGCACGAGCGTGTAGTCGCTGCCGGCCGTGTGGTCCAGCCCGAGGTGCAGGGTCGTAATGCCCCCGGAATGGCTGACCTCCGCCGCCTGATACCCCACCGAACGGCCGTCGCCGCTGGCGATGCTCTGCGCCCCCAGCACGAGCTGGTCGCCGTTGCCCAGGTCCTTGATCCGCGCCGCGTGGCCGGCGAGGCCGCTTCCGGACGAAAAGACGAAGCGGTCGTCGCCGGCGCCGCTAGACAGCAGCTTGCTGCCGGCACCGATGATGAAGTCGTCGTTGCCGTCCCCGCCCGTCACCGTGTCCGCGCCACCGCCCAGTTCGTAACGGTCGTTCCCGGCGCCGCCCACGATGGAGTCGTTGCCTGCGCCCAGGACCACGCTGATGTCCTGTTGGCTTGCGGAGGCGTCCAGCACCACGGAGTCGGCATCGGTGAGAGCGTAGCTCGCCACCTGCCCGCCGCCAGCGATCCGAAAGTGCCCGCCGCCCTCGGCCGCGATGGTTTCCACACCGGTTACGGTCGAAAGATCGTACGTTCCGGCCTTGAGACTGAGCGTGTCCGCGCCGTTCCCGCCGGTGACCGCCGCCGCCGCGACGTCGAAGCCGGCCGGAAGATGCACCATCCGGTCGCCGCCATCGGCCAGCACGATGGCCTCGAACCCGGTGAGGCTTCCAGAGAAGACGTCGCTCTCCACGACCAGGGTGTCAATGCCGTCGCCACCGTCGAAGGCGCCCGTCACCGTTCCGGCCCCCTGCGCGCGCACCGTGTCGTTGCCCAGGCCGGCCGCCAGGGACAGCACCGCCCCCACCGTGAAGCTGTCGGCGCCATCGCTGCCAACAAAGTGCATGGACGGGGACCGGTCGGTGAGCGTCACCGCAGTCGCGTCAGCCAGAAGGAGGGTTTCCACGTTCGTCACGCGGCCGGTCAAGTCGACGTCCCCGCCGCCCGTGACGACCAGCGTGTCGCTGCCCACGCCGCCGTCGATGCTGGCGCTGGCCAGATCGGCCGCGCTGCCGGTGATGGTGTCGCCCACCCCGGTGGTCGAGCCGGTCGCGGCGGTGCTCGCGGTGGTCGAGACCACGGCGTCCGGTCCCGTCACCGTGACCTCCGCCCCCACGGCCTCCAGCCTGCCGTCGCGCACCACCAGCCGCGCCGGGGCGAACCCGTCCGGCAGATCGACCGCGATGTCGGCACCGGCGATGCCGTCGGTGCCGATTTGCAGCCGCGTCCGGCCGTTGGCGGGCGTGGCGAGTTGCACCTCGCCGCGCCCCAGGGAGCCGCCGTTGCCGGTCTGCGCCAGCACGGTGAAGGCGGTCAGGCCGTCCACCTCGACACGGTCGCCCCCGTCGAGGTCGATCACGTCGATGCCGTTGCCCGAGGCCGCGAACCGGTAGACGTCGCGCCCATCACCGCCGGACAGGGTATCGGCGCCGGCGCCGCCACGCAGCGTGTCCTCGCCGGTTCCGCCCGACAGGCGCAGGGCGCGGGCCGAGGCCGAGCCGTCGATGTCCACCCCGGCGCCGATCCCGCTGAGGTCGAGCGTGTTCTGCTCCATCGCCGTGGCGGCGCCGAGGACGATGCGAACCCGTTCGCCGTTGGCGTCGATGGCGTTGGCGTCGGTGACGCCGCCGAAGTTGAAGGTCCCGCCGCCCTCCAGCCGGAACCGCCCGCCGGCCGCGTCGATGACGTCGCCGGCCAGGGCCGTGGCGGTGGTGACGAAGGTGTGGCCGACGCTGCCCGTCAGCTGCTCCGCCGTCACTGTCAGCGTCCGGGTGACCGCCGGCACGTCGTCGTCGAGGATGGTCCCGATGGCCTCACCCCCCACGACCACGCCGCCGCTCGGCTCGAAGATGGTCGCGCGGTAGCTGCGGCTTCCGTCGTTCTCGGTATTGTCGGCAACCGTCAGGGTGACCGCCTTCGCCCATTGCCACGGATCGAAGAAGACGGTGCCGCTGAACGCCCCGTTGCTATTGAAGTAGCCGCTCCCGGACACGTTGTAGCTCACGCGGCCGCTGGTCGAGAGATCGCCGCCGCGCGATAACGTGACCGTGACGGTGTTGGCGGCATCGCCCTCGATCCGCCGGGCCGGCGACACGGAGACCGAGTAGAGCGAGTGGGTCCGCGCCATCGTCACGCCGCTGGAATCCACGCTGAAGAAGGAGGCGTCGTAGATCCCGTCCAGCGTGACCGTGCGGTTGGGGCCGCCGTCGGTCGCCCCGAACGTCAGCGTCGTGGAGCTGCCGGCCGCCGTCACCACGACCTCTCCCGGCCGGCTTGGGTCGCCGCTGCCGTTGCGGATGTATTCCATCCCGGAAATACCGATCCGGTCGCCGATCGCGAAGTCCGTGATGCGCAGGTTGCCGGCCCGGTCGAGAACGAAGCGGTCCGCCCCGGCGCCGCCGCTGACGATGGCGCTGCCTCCGTCGAAGTGGATGTGGTCGTCGCCGTCGCCGCCCCGGACGGTGTCCCCATCATCGGCGTGCAGGGTGTCGTTGCCGCTGCCGCCGTCCACGGCGAGCGCGCCGCTGTCGGCCTCGACCACAAGCGCCTGCCGGGAGCGCGAGCCGTCGAACGAGCCCCGCTCGGTGCCGGTGAGGAAGACGGACAGCGGGTCGGCCGCCGGGTCGGTGTCGGAACCCAGCGTGACGGCGACCGAACGGCCGTTGACCAGCAGCCGTTCCAGACCGGAGGCATGGCCGAGGTCGAACGTCCCGTCGCCGGCCAGGGTCAGGGCGTCGTAGCCGTCGCCGCCGATCAGCGCCGTCAGCCCCGCCGTCTGCGCCGCGGTCAGGGTCAGCGCGTGATCGCCGCCGTCCGCCAGCCGAATGGTTTCGAAACCGGTCGCCGTCGCCTCCAGGACGCGCGCCGCCACGACCAGCGTGTCCGCCCCGTCGCCGCCCTCAAACGCCCCGGTGACCACGTCGCCCTCGACGCGGATCGTGTCCGCCCCGGCGCCCGCGTCCAGCGAGGCCAGCGCCCCCACCGTCAGCGTGTCAGCGCCGCCGCTGCCGGCGACCCTCTTCAGGCCGGTGGCGGCGGTCGCCGTCACCGTCGCCGCCCCGGCGAGTTCCAGCTCCTCGATGCCGGTGATGGCGCTGCCGAGCACCAGCGTGCCGCCGCCGGTCACCACCAGCCGGTCCTCGCCGTCGGAGGCGTCGATGCTGGCGCTCGCCAGATCGGGGGCGCTGCCGGTGATCGTGTCGTCGGCGGCGGTCGTCGTGCCGGTGGCGGCCGTCCGGTCGGTGGGCGACAGGACCGCGTCTGGACCGGTCACCGTGATCGCCGCGCCCTTCGCCACCAGCCCGCCGTCCTCGACCGCCAGCATGTCCGGCGTGAAGCGCCCGACCAGATCGATCGTGATGTCGGCGCCGGGCGTGGCGTCCGTGCCGATGAAGAGCCGCGTGCGCGTGCCGTCGCTGACGCCCAATTGCACCTCGCCGCGCGTCAGCGTGCCGCCCGTCCCGGTCTGCGCCAGCAGGGTGAGGGTGGTCAGCCCGTCCACCTCCAGCCGGTCGCCGCCGAAGCTCAGCAGGTCGATCCCGTTGCCCGAGGCTGCGAAGCGGTAGACGTCCCGGCCGCCGCCGCCGTCCAGCGTGTCGTTGCCGGCCCCGCCGCGCAGGGTGTCGCCGCCGGCCCCGCCCGTCACGGACAGCACGCCGGCCGCCGCCGACCCGTCGAGGGCCAGCGGCCCGGCGACGTCCCGCACGTCCAGCCGCGCACCGGCCGGCACCGTGCCGGCGCCGAGCACGACGGTGCGCCCGGCGCCGTCGCCACTGATCGAACCGACGTTGGTGACGCGGGAGAAGTCGAAGATCCCGCCGCCCTGGAGCGCGAAGGCGCCGCCGCCGGCGTCGATGCTGTCGCCGGCCAGGGCCGTGGCGGCGGCGACGAAGGTGTCGGAGGCCGAACCGGCCAGGGTTTCCGGAGCCTCGGTCAGGGTCCGGGTCGTTCCGGCCGGATCGTCGTCCAGGATGGTCGCGGACGCCTCGCCAACGACGATCACGCCGGGCGACGGGGACAGCAGCTGGACCACGAAGGTTTCGTTCCCTTCATGGCGGGCATCGTCGGCGACGGTCAGCGTCACCGTCTTCGTCGCCTCGCCGTCGGCGAAGGTCAGCGTGGCGGTGAGCGGCGCGCCGGCGATGAAATCCTCGCTTCCGGCCGGTTTGCCGCCGCTGCCGACCACGCGGTAGGAGACGCTGGCCGTTCCGGACAGATCGGTGCCGCGCGTCACCGTCACGGTGAAGCTGTTGCTGCCGGCATCGCCTTCCGTGACCTGGGCCGGCGTCATCGCGACCGAGAAGGTGGGCAGCAGCCCCACCACCTCCAGCGTGTCGCCGTTGCGCACGAAGTTCGCGGCGGTGGCCGTGCCAGTGAACTCGATGATGGCGTCGGCGCCGGGGATGCTGTCCTTGCCGATGTGCAGGCGGGTCACGCCGTTCTCGGTGCTGACCTCCACCGCCCCGGCCTCGACGGCGACGCCTGCGCCGTTCCGGACGGCGCCGTTGCCGATCCGGAAGCGGTCGCCGTTGCCCAGGTCGGTGATCCGGGTCGTGTAGCC
This sequence comes from Azospirillum soli, assembly GCF_017876165.1. Classification (GTDB taxonomy): domain Bacteria; phylum Pseudomonadota; class Alphaproteobacteria; order Azospirillales; family Azospirillaceae; genus Azospirillum; species Azospirillum soli. Next base: position 17,996 of record NZ_JAGINQ010000012.1, on the reverse strand, counting down.
CCTGAGGTCAAGGTCCTCGTCGAGAACGAAGGTGTCGCTGCCGGCGCCACCGGTCACCAGTTTTTCGCCGCCCTCCAGATAAAAGGTGTCGTTGCCGGCACCGCCGGACAGGGTGTCCTGCCCGGTGCCGCTGCGGAAGACGTCGTCGCCGGAACCGCCGGTCAGACGATCCGCTCCCTGTCCGGTCAGCACGGTCATCGCGCCCCGATTGGCGGAGCCGTCCAGGACGACGGCCTCGTTCGCGTAGTCGGTTCGCGAGATGCTGTAGGTCGTGGCCGCCGTTCCGTTGATGCCGCCCGCCGCCACGGTGTAGGTGCCGCCCCGCCCGGTGACGGTCTCCACGCCCGTGATCCCGGCGAGCAGGACCGAGCCGCCGTCACGGAAATCAACCGTGTCGTTCCCGTCGCCGCCGGTGAGGGTGCGGGTGCCGTCGAGGAAAGCGGAATCGAGCGCCACCCGCCGGTCGCCGCCGTCGGCCAGTTCGATCGCCTCGAACCCGGACACGGTGCCGGAGAAGCGGGCGGTGGCGACCACCAGCGTGTCGAAGCCGGCTCCGCCCTTGAAGACGCCGCCCACCGCCGCCTCGGCGTCGCTGCTCGCCCAGGTGGGGCGGACGGCGCGGACCGTGTCGTCGCCGTCGCCCGCGTCCAGCTCGGCCACTAGGGCGAAGCTCAGCACGTCATCGCCGTCGCTGCCCCGCACCCATTGGAACTCGGAGCTGTCGGCCATCGTGACGTTGGCGGCGCCCTGCAACCGGATCATCTCGACACCGGCGAGATTGCCGGTCAGGTCGGCCGTGCCGGTGCCCGTCACCACCAGCTCGTCGGAACCTCCGCCGCCGTCGATGCTGGCGCTGTCGAGGAGGTCCGCGTCGCCGGTGATGGTGTCGTCGGCAAGCCCGGTGGAGCCGGTGGCGTTCACCGCCGTGGAGCCGTTGACCACCGCGTCGGGGCCGGTGATCGAGATCTCGGCGCCGCTGATCGTCAAGCCGCCGCCCGCCGACTTCAGCATCCGCGGGGTGAGTTCCCCGTTGATGATGATCTCGATCTCGGCGCCGGCCTGGGCGTCGGTGCCGATGTACAACTTTGTCGTGCCGGTCTGCCCGTCATAGGCGCCGACCTGCACCTGCCCGGCCAGCAGGCCGGTTCCGGTCCCGCTGTCCTCCAGGACGGTCAGGGCGCTGAACCCGTCCACGACGATCCGGGCGCCGGGGGCGAGTTCGACGGTGTCCACCCCGTTGTCCGTGGCCGCGTACTCGATGACATCCGCGCCGTAGCAGGAGATGTAGTCGTTGCCGGGGCCGCCACGCATCGTATCGTCGCCGTTGCCGCCCTCCAGGCTGTCATCCCCCTGGCCGCCGACTAGCGAGTCCGCGCCCCTGCCGCCCCGCAGCGCAAGCCGGTCGAGCGCCGCCGATCCGTCCAGCATCAAGGAGGCCGCGTAGCCGGGCGGCCACACCCGCAGGATGCCGCCGCTGCGGCCCGAGTTGGGACCCAGGGTGACGGTGACGCGCCCGACCGCCGCCGTATCGTTCAGCGACAGCGTGCCGATGCGCGACACGTTCGTCAGGTCGAACGTCCCCATGCCGTCCAGAGTGAAGCCGCCGCCGTTCACATCGATCACATCGCCGACGAGATTTTCGGGCGTGCTCACGAACGTGTCGCCCGCGCCGGTCAGGGTCTCGGGTGCGCTGGTCAGCGTGCGGATGGCCATGGGAGAACTCCTGTTGGGCACGGCAGGCGCCCAAACGCTGGGCACCCGCCAGGCTTCCGCCAATCGCAATCGGAAGCGGTTTCCTGCCCGAAGGAGTTAGCACATTCAGCGGAAAGGCTTTTTCAACCAACGTTGAAAAAGGATGTTCCGATCAAAGCTCATTTCCCTCCGATTCAGTGGACGCTGATCTCCATCATCGCTCGTCACCTCGCCTCGGCAAGAATCCAGCATTTCCAACGGGTTTGATTCGCGGACAAGTTCTTACACGTCGGCGCCCACCCACCGAGAAAGCCGACCCCGCTTCATAGCCCGCTGGTCGTGTTGACCGTTAGCGCCGGCGCTTGGTTGTGGCTGGACCGCGCCCGGACGCTCCAGGCCGGAGAGCGCTCGGCATACGCCCTTGCCCGCGTGCTTGAGGAACAGACGGCGCGTGGACTGCAAGCTGTTGACCTGACACTGACCGGCATCATCGACGCTCTGGCGCTGACTCCGGGACTGGGCGACCACGCCCCGGTGTTCGAGGACAAGCTGCGGGAGCGCTTGAAGTCGCTGCCCCAGGTCCGTGCCCTGTTCGTCATCGGTCCGGACGGATTCATCACCCAGGACACCGACCATCCCAACACACCCCGCGTCACCCTTGCGGACCGCGACTACTTCATCGCCCACACGGCCGACCCCAGCCCCATGCTGCGCATCAGCCAGCCCCTGATCAGCCGGTCGGTGGGGGCTTGGTTCATCAGCGTCAGCCGCCGGATCACCCGTCCGGACGGCAGCTTCGGCGGCATCGCCGTCGCCGCGGTCGAGCCCCGCTACTTCGAGCGGTTCTACCGTGAACTGACCATGGGGGAGCGCGACCGCATTGCCCTGTTCCGGCGCGACGGCACCCTGCTCGTTGGCACCCCCTACGATGACAAGGCGATCGGAAAAGACTTCTCGATGATGGAGCTGTTCCGCACCCAGCTGCCCCGGGCGGCGGATGGGACGTATCACATCCTCAGCATGTTCGATCAAACCCCACGAACCATCAGCTACCGCTCGGTTCCCGGTTTCCCCCTGGTCGTGGCCGTCGCCCTGGCTGAAGACGATCTGCTGGCCGGATGGCGGCGGAACGCGACGACCATCGCGGTAGCGGCCGGGTTGGTGGCCAGCCTGATCGTTCTTCTGCTCATCCTGCGGGTCCGGCGCCGCGCCGAGCACGAGCACTCTGTCCGCCTGGCCCGCAAGATGGCCACGGTGCTGGAAAGCACCACTGACGCCGTCATCGAAATGGACCGCACCTGGCGGGTCACCTTCATGAACGAGCGCGCGCGGTCGCTCCTACCCCACAGCCGGGATGTGACGGGGCAGGTCTTCTGGGACAGCTACCCGGAACTCGCCGGCACCGATGTCGGGACGCAGTTTCGCGAGATCATGGAAGCGAATGCGGCGAGCGAGTTCGAGATCGTCGGTCCGCTGAGCAGACGCTGGTATTTCGTAAGGGCGTTCCCTTCGCGCGACGGCATGGCGGTCTTTTTCCAGGACATCACGGCGCGCAAGCAGGCCGAGGAGGAGCGCAGGAGCCTCGCCCAGGAACTCGACCGGGAGCGCACGCTGCTCAAGGGCGTGCTGGCGCACTTGCCATCCGGCGTGTTCGCGGCCGCGGCTCCCGAGGGTCGGCTGCTGCTGCACAACGCCATGGCCGAACAGCTCCTTGACCGACCTGTCCACATCGCCCAACGCGTGGTCGACTATGCCGCATACGGTGCCCTTCACCCGGATGGCCGTCCGTACCGCCCCGAGGAGCACCCGCTGGCCCGGGCCCTGCGCGGCAAGACCGTCACGCAGGAGGAGATGCAATACCGCCGCGGGGATGGCACCCAGACCACTTTCTCCGCGAGCGCCGCCCCGGTGCGGACCCCGGATGGGCAGATCGTTATGGCGGTCAGCACCTTCCATGACATCTCCGAACGCAAGCGGATGGAGGAAGCGCTGCTTCGGAGCGAGGAACAGCTGAATTTTGCTCTGGCGTCGGCCAATGCGGGCACCTGGGACTGGGACATCGCGAGCGGTGAACTGACCTGGAGCGACGGAACATACGCATTGTATGGCCTGCCGGCCGACCGGTTCACGCCGACCTTTGACGCTTGGCTGCCTTTGGTTCAGCCGGATGACCGTAACCGCGTGCAGCACGCCATTCTCGCGATGCTGGACTCGAAAAGCAGCAACTACACGCTCGAGAACCGTATCCTCCATCCGGAACGGGGGGAGCGCTGGCTGATGAACGTCGGCCGCATCACCCGCGCCCGGGACGGCGCGCCGTTGCGGCTGACCGGGATCAGCATCGACATCACCGCGCGCAAGCGCCTGGAGGAAGATCTGCTTCGCAACCAGGAGCGCCTAAGGGAGGCGCTGGTGGCGGCACGCGCGGGCACTTGGGACTGGGATGTGCCGACCGGCGAGGTGTTCTGGTCCGAGGAGAACGCGGCGCTCTTCGGCTTGCCCACGGGTACCGTTCCCTCCGGCTACGGCGCTTGGCTGGAGGCCGTCTTACCCGAAGACCGCGCCCAAGCGGACCGGATCATCCGCGATGCGCTGGCCGCCCGCAAGGACCGCTACCAAGTGGAGTTCCGTGTCCACCCTCCCGGCAAGGAGGTGCGCTGGCTCATTGCCATGGGCCGGATCCACTACGGCGCCGACGGTGGCCCCGTGCGTGTCAGCGGTTTGAACGTCGACAACACCGAACGGCGACACATGGAAGAGGATTTGCGGGCCGCCAAACAGGAGGCGGAGCGAGCCAGCTTGGCGAAGTCGAAGTTCCTGGCGGCCGCCAGTCACGACCTGCGCCAGCCCTTGCAGTCGTTGTTCCTATTCGCCGCTGCCCTGCATCCTCAGGTGCAGACGGAGCGCGGCCGGAACGGGCTGGAGATGCTGGAGCGCAACCTCGAGGCTTTGAAGGGGCTGCTGGACAGCCTGTTCGATGTGTCGCGCCTGGACGCCGAAGTGATCCGGCCCTCGGTCGAAGATGTCTCGCTGGCTCCGGTGCTCGACCAGATTGGTGCCTCTTTTGCGCCGGTGGCCAAAGGTAAGGGTTTGGATTTTAAGGTGGACGTTCCACCCGATGTGGTCGTGCGGAGCGACCGTCACCTGCTTGGCCGCATGGTGCGCAACTTGGTCGAGAACGCCATCAAGTACACCGAGCAGGGTTCGATCCGCCTGGAGTGCCGCATCGTTGGTGGACGTGCCCGTATTGCGGTGCACGACACCGGCATCGGCATTGCGCCCGACCAACAGGAGTTGGTCTTCATGGAATTCCACCAGATCGCCAACCCGGAGCGCGACCGGAACAAGGGGCTCGGGCTGGGGCTATCGATCGTGCAGCGCCTGGCGAAACTCCTTGACCATCCTGTGTCCATTCAGTCCCGGCCGGGACAAGGATCTGTCTTTTCGGTGGATGTTCCGCTTGGGGCCCCCCACGCGGTGCGTCCTGCGGAACCGTTTGCTGCGATGACACGGGATGGGGATGGTCGATTGGCTGTCCTGATCGACGATGAGGCCGACGTGCTCTTGGGATTGCAGGAGATCGTCCGCGGCTGGGGATACGACACGGTGATTGGCACCTCGGCCGAGCAAGTGCTGGAACGGCTCAGGGCGGACGGCCGTACCCCGGCCGTGATCGTGACCGATTACAGGCTGGCGGATCTCCGGACCGGTGGCGACGCGGTGCGTCTCATCCGGGAACAGGTTGGTGTCGCCGTGCCGGGGGTGATCCTGACCGGCGACACCGGGCCGGGTTTGCGGGCGGAAGCGACCAGACAGGGATTGGGGATCGTCATCAAGCCGGTGGTACCGCGCCAGTTGCACGAGGCGCTCAAAAAGCTCCTGGGCGAGGCAGCGTAGCCTTGCCGACAAAGAACACATCCGTCAGATCCCGCTGAACCTGATGGCCGACGCCGTGACGTACGCCTCGTCGGTCGGCCGAGTGCCTATTGGAATCAGTTGCCGCAACCAAAATCGTCGGCTTTCAGGCTGCCCCGCAACAGCAGCAGAATCGGCTCACCGGCGTCCAGCGTGATGACGAGGCCGTCACGCTCGGTCACCACCCGGTTCACCGTCTGCAAGGGGATCGGCGTGCCGGGCGGCACGAGGCAGTCGGAGCCGGCGGCGAAGTCCGACGTTCCGGCCTGGGCCAGAGCCAAGGCACCCGCGTCCTCCTTGCGGCTCCAGCCACCGACGCCGGCCTCCATCGCCTTCTTGCGCAGTTCGTCCTCCTTGGGAGCGACCTTGGACGGCGGCCGGACCGGCAGAGGCGGTGGGTCCTTCTTCTCGATGCGGAGCGCTGGTGGCGGTGCCGGCGCCGGCTTGGACGCCATGTCCTCGTAGCTGGGCAGCCGCGGCTCCGGCTGAGTGGGGTCGAGGGCGACCGACAGCTTCGGCAGGCCGCCGGCCCCCTGGCTGCGGCCCAGCATGTGGGCCGCCAACCCGAGCCCGATCACCACGGCCGCCACCAGCAGAATGCGGACAACGTGCGGACCGGCGGTTACTACCCGGTGGCGGGTCGGCGGATCAGGGGGCATCGGCGGAGGCGTGTCGTTGGTCGCGGTCACGGGCGGGTCCTCCGGATGTGCACCTCCTGCGTTCCGATCGCCAGCAGCAGGTGGTCGTAGATGCCGGCAACGCGGTAGGTGGCGTTCATCCGGCAGTACTGGACGGGGATGCGGGTGCCGTCTGCGCCGATGCGCCACAGGATCGGCGCGCCGGTGATCTGCTACCCGGTGAACAACCTGCCCCCGGCCGACGTCGCCGCCTATAGCGCCGCCCGGAACGGCTGGCGGAAAGTCACCGATGTGCGTGTCCCGCCGCGCGAGGCACGGTGCTTCGAGGTGCCGGCCTGATCGCCCGCCGACCCTGCGCACCTTTCGGGCGCAGGCCATGGCCGATTGGCGGCCTGCGGCCGCTGCGGCGTGAACCTGTCGGCAAACTCAGGATCTCCGCGCATCGGAATGGTTTCTGTGACAAAGCCGGTGGAGGGACTTGTCGATCTGCAGGTCGCGACGAGTTTCGGCGGTTCGAGCCCGGCCGCGGCCAGACTCGTCTTTGCGACCCTGAGCGACGGCAGCTATCGCAAGCATCTGGAGGGGCTCCACCGGCGCTTGGCGCGGGTTCGCCGGGAGACGGCCGCCAAGCTCGAAGCGCTCGGCCTACGGCTGTGGCTGATGCCGCGCGGCGGCTTTTGTCTCTGGTGCAGCCTGCCGGATGGCCGGGATGCGGCCGATGGCCACACGGCGAGAGATGACGAGCTTGGGGATGAAAACGGCCGGATTTTTGCGAAGAGCCGACCGGTCTTACCCCGAGCGCCTGAACGAGCCGACACACAGGATGTCCAAGCTCTTAGCTCATCAACCGACCGAAGATGACAGCAGTTGCATCAGCGATGCTCCACGGCGACGTCGCTGAAGGACACCGTGCCGTTCCCATGGAAATGGACGAGGACCGAGGCGCCACCCGGAGTGCCCAGCAACTCCCCCTGAAGCGCAAGCGCGCGCTCCTGCGCCGCATAGTAGCGGTAGACCTGTCGAGGATTCGTGATTGGGTGCCGGCAGTTGGTCGTCGGCGGCGTGCATTGGACCGCCACCGCGGTGGGGCGCAGCGTATCGGCGGCGTTCGGGTGCAGGCAGGCACAAGCCATGTCGTCCCCGACCGGCAAGTCGAGCCGAAACTGCAGGTAGTGCCCGCGCAGAAGATCGCGCGGATCGTACCCGGCGATGGCGACGCGCAACACCGGCTGGCTGTCGCGCTCGGCCGCCAAGCGCAACGCCCATCCGGCAACGAGCAAGGTCGGAAGGATCAGCAGAGCCAAGGTGAGGATGCGGCGCGTCATGGGCTGGCCGGGCTTTCCGCCCGCCTCAGGATGCGCCGGACCACAAAGCCGAAGGCCAGCAGCACCGCTCCCCCGGCGATCAGCCCGACCCCGGTAAGCAGCAACCCGCCGAACGCCTCCACAAAGACCAGCAGGAGGCGCAAGGCGATGACCACGACCGCCAGTCGGTAGAGGGGGATCAGACCGGCCGCATGGGCCAGCTGCGAAATGGCGAACCAGTACAGGCAGAAGCCAACCGCGGCCACCGCCGCCGACCCGAGGCCGCCGATCACCACCGGCAACGCCGCATAGGCCGGGGACAGGACGACGAAGACCGCCGGCCAGGGACGCTCCGGAATGCCACGCGCGAAAGCGAGATGCGCCGCCAGCAGACCGAGCGTCGCAACGGCCGTCCCGGTCAGCACGTCGGCCCGCTCCGCCACGTCCAGCGGGCTGTCCAGCCGCCATCCCATCTGCGCGGCCGAGGTCATGGCAACCAGCGTTCCCAGCATGGCAAGGTTGAGCAGCCGCCCCCAAGGCTCGGCATTGGCCCGCCCCCTGGCCAACAGGGGAGCGGCGTAACCGGCGACGATGAACAGCGCGATGGCGGTGCCCAACAGCCCCGCCTTCTCCAGCGCCTCGGCGTGTTCGGCAAGGCCGGCACCGGCCATGGCAAACACGCCGGCAACCCACAGCCAACGGTTGGCCGCGCTCCGTGCGAACGCCAGGGTGAAAGGGGTGACCAGCGCCAACCACGTGGCGAGCAGGCCGAAGAGGCTACCCTGGAGCTGGAAGCTCTGCCCCACATGGGCCAGCAGCGCCAGGGAGGAGGCCGACAGCACCATCAGCAGCCCTTCGCGGGTCCGCTCGCCCGCGTCGTGACCTTTCAGGACCTCGGCGCAGCCCCACGCCCCGAGGGCGAGGTTCAGGAGGACGTGCCCGCCGAGCTTCGCCCAGACCGGGATCGCGTCCCAGTTGGCCGAGACGATGGCGACGATCCCCAGCCCCACCGAGAAGGCACCGATGAGCATCAGCACGGGGATGCCGGGCGCGCCGCCGGACGCCTCGAACGCCAGAAGGCGCGTGGCCGTGGCGGGATCGATCAGCCCCGCCTCCCGCCAGCGGTCAATGCGCGACCGGATCGCCCGGCCGTGTAAGTCGATCATCCCGATCCCCGCGAGAAGGATGCGGATCGGCGCCCGCTTTTGACGCCGATCGGCACGTTATCTCATCGATCTTCACACATTTTTGCACACGCGAACTGGATTCCGATTTACACCGAAGCTCATCTGGGCGCCTCTGAAGGGCTTGTCAGGCGAAGATCAAGGCTCCTTCTCAGGCTCAGTGAACCGCTGCGGTTTGTCGATTCAGAAACGCAGGTTTCGACTGTAGCAGCGCCGATTTCTGTCGCAAAGCAGTCGCCGTCCCAGCCTGGAGCTGGAGCAGGCATCCCCTTCCACCACATCGGTAACGGTCGCTCCGGCCCCACACCGAACACCCGCCCCCGGAGGAGATGGCCCGTCCGGGATGCTCAGCCCCTGATCTTCGCCTTAAGGAGCCGCCCCGGACCTGATCACATCAATCCCACGCCGGCGCCAGCCCAGCAGGGTTCACAATCCGCGCATCCGGGCGGGCGAGCGCGTGAATCGCCGCCATGTCGTCGGCCGGCAGCGTGAAATCGAAAATCTCGAGGTTATCCACGGCACGGGCCTCCCCAACCGTCTTTGACAAGGCGATCAGGCCGCCCTGCTGCACGATCCATCGCAGGACCACCTGCGCGACGCTCCTGCCGTGTCGGCTGGCGATCTCCGTCAGCATGGGATTGGCGAAGACCTTCCCATCCGCCATGGCATAGTAGGCCGTGACCGACAAGCCGGCCCCGCGCGCCGCATCGAGCAGCACGTCCTGGTTCAGGTAGGGATGGTACTCGATCTGGTTGGTGACAATCGGCGCATCGCTGAGGCGGATGGCTTCGGCCATCAGCGCGGTCGAGAAATTGCTGACACCGATGTGCCGGACCTTACCCGCCGCCCGTACGGTGTTCAGCGCGGCGACCTGTTCGGCCAGCGGCACGGCTTTGTTCGGCCAATGCAGCAGCAAGAGATCAACGTAATCGGTTCGCAGTTTCCGAAGGCTCTCATCGACGGAGTGCAGGAAGGCGTCGTGGCGGTAATTCTCCACCCAGACCTTGGTCGTGAGGAAGATGTCGGCGCGTGAAACGCCGGAGGCGGCGATGCCCTCGCCGACCTCGGCCTCGTTGCCGTAAATTTGCGCGGTGTCGATGTGGCGGTAGCCGAGCCGGAGGATGTGCGGGACCATCCGCAGGACGTCCGGCCCGCTCATGCGGAAGGTGCCGAAGCCGAGCGCGGGGATCGTGGCGCCGTTGGCGGTAACGGTGTGCATCGATGTGTCTCTCACAAAGTCAGGCAGTTTGGAGGGGTCAGGCAGTTTGGAGGGCGTGGTGATCGCGGCGGTCGAGCGCTCCGCTCCACAGCGTCAGCGCCAGCCCGCCGAGGACGAACAGGCCCCCGACCCACGGCGTCGCGGCGAGCCCCAGCGGCGAGGCCACGACCTGTCCGCCGAAGAAGGCGCCGGCGGCAATGCCGAGGTTGAAGGCGGCGATGTTCAAGGCCGAGGCGACGTCCACGGCACCGGGCGAATGGCGCTGCGCCAGCTGGACCACGTAGAGCTGCAGGCCGGGAACGTTGGCGAAGGCCAGGGCACCCATGCCCGCCAGGGTGATCAAGGCCGGGACCTTGGAAGCGGCGGTGAAGGTGAAGGCGAACAGGACCAGCGCCTGCAACGCGAACAGCCAGGCCAAGGCGCGGACCGGGCGGCGGTTGGCGACCTTACCGCCGATCACGTTGCCCACGGCAATGGCCGCGCCGTACAGGATCAGCACGAGACTGACGGTGCCGCTGGAAAAGCCGGTGATCGTCTCCAGGATCGGCGCCAGGAACGTGAAGGCGACAAAGGTTCCGCCATAACCCAGCGCCGTGATGGCGAAGGCCAGCAGCAGGCGCGGCTTGGTCAGCACGCGGAGCTGATCGCCGAGGCCGGCGGCGGGCGGCTGGGTCAGCTTGCCCGGCACCAGCGTCGCGACGCCCAGGCCGCCGACGACACCAAGGGCGGAGACCGCCAGGAAGGTGGCGCGCCAGCCGAAATGCTGGCCGATCCAAGTTCCCATCGGCACGCCGGTGACGATGGCGATGGTCAGGCCGGAAAACATCATGGCGATGGCCGAGGCCCGCTTGTCCTCGGGCACCAGATCGGCGGCGATGGTCGCGCCGACGGAGAAGAAGACGCCGTGAGCGAAGGCGCTGAGCACGCGGGCGGCCAGCAGCGTCTCATAATTGGGGCTGACGCCCGCCAGCAGGTTGCCAGCGACAAAGACACCCATGAGACCGAGCAGCAGCGGCTTGCGCCGCAGCCGGCCGGTAAGCGCGGTGAGGACGGGGGCACCGACGGTGACGCCCAGGGCATAGACGCTGACGACCATGCCGGCGAGCGGCAGGCTGATGCTCAAGTCGGTGGCCACGGTGGGCAGCAGGCCGACGATGACGAACTCCGTGGTTCCGATCGCGTAGGCGCTGATGGCCAGGGCCAGCAAGGCAAGAGGCATGGGAACACTCCATCTGTGCAGGCCCCATGAGATGCGGCACGGATGGGCTGGGCGGAATGCCGCGCCGTTTCGTATCATTGTGTCCTTGAATGACAAGGTGAAGCCATGAGCGATCCCCGCGCCTGGGAAATGAGGGTCTTTCTGCGCGTCGCCACCCGCGGCAGCTTCAGCGCCGGGGGCCGCGACATGGGGATGACCCCATCCGCCACGGCCAAGCTGATCACCCGGATCGAGGAACGTTTGGGCGTGCGACTGGTCGAACGCTCAACCCGGCGGCTGCGCCTGACCGCCGAAGGCGACCTCTACCGGGAGAGGGCTGAAGCCCTGCTGCGCGATCTGGATGCCTTCGATGCCGAGATCGCCGGGGGCGCCCGGCTGCCGACCGGGCTGATCCGCATCAACGTCTCGGTCCCCTTCGGGCGGCATTGCCTGCTGCCGCTGCTCCCCGCCTTCACAGACCGCTATCCGGGCATCGATTTGGACCTTACGCTGACCGACGAGGTGGTGGACCTGTACGCCGCGCAGGCCGATGTCGCCTTCCGGACCGGGCGCCTTCCGGACTCGGCCCTGCTCGCGGTCCGCCTTGGCGACGTGCGGCGGCGGATCGTGGCCTCCCCCGCCTATCTGGCGCGTCGGGGCGTACCCCGCTCGCCGGCCGATCTGGAACAGCACGACTGCCTGGGGTTCAACTTCCGCCGGGCTGCCGCCGTCTGGCCGCTGAAGACGGGCGGGCGGCTGATGGACCGCGAAGTCCATGGGCGCATCCAGGCCAACAACGGCGAAACCGTGCGGCATCTGGCGCTGCTGGGCTTGGGTCTGGCACGGCTGGCGGAATTCCACGTCCGGGACGACATCGCGGCGGGCCGGCTGGTCACCGTTCTGGACGAGGCCATGGTGGATCGGGAAGAAATCCATGCCGTCTACATCGGCCGTGAACGGGCTCCGCGCCGGGTGCAGGCTTTTCTGGACTTCACGACGCCGCGGTTGCGTTCCGTCCTGCAATGATCCTGGCAAAAAGCGGACTTTCGGCGCTCAGGGGGCACGCTCCCCTTCTGCAACATCGACCGTCGTTCGCTTTGATCTCTTCCTTTCGCGACAGTATGACCTTTGGAAATCGATGCTGGCGCTCCGCGATCGTTTCGGCATTAATCAGTCCAGGGCGTTGCCGCCCAGCTGCCGCAGCACGTCCCTCCGGCGCAAGCTGGCCACCAGCATGGCCCCGGCCGTCGCCATGGCGACAATGGTGAGGAGGAAGACGGCCACTGGAATCGCGCCTCCGGGCGTGGTGCCGGCACCGGTGACGCTCACAACCACGGCGGTTCCGCCAAGCCAGCCTAGGGGCACCGCCACTGCCGCGACAGCAGCGCCCAGAAGGGTAAACTCCAGAACCACAGCCTGGCCCATCGGGCGCCGTCCAATCCCGAGGACGTGCAGGATCGCGATCTCATGAAGGCGCCGCCTCACGCTGTTGGCGATGGCGCCCAAAAGCACGACGCCGGCCGCGCTGAGAGCGACGAACGACAGGCCGTCCAGGAGCCGGCGGACGTGATCGACAGTCGAGCGGAGCGCGCTCAGCACCTCGGCCGCGCGTACTGCGGGAGAGTACGGGGCGACCTCCCTCATGGCCGCCTCTGCCGCGGGTACGACTGTCGCGCCGGACCACACGGCGGCTACGAGACTGTGCGGCGGCGGTTCGGCAAAGGGCGAAAGGACGACCGGAAAGTCGAGGTCGAGCCTTGTCCAGTCGATGCGCCGAAGATTGCCGACCCTTGCGGTCACCGGACCACCCGCCAGGGCCAAAGTGATGGTGTCCCCCACCGCCAATCCCAGCCGGCTGGCCACTTGCGCGTCCACCGAGGCGAGCGGCGGACCGTCGTAGCCCGGAGGCCACCATGCCCCCGCCACGATCTCGTCCGTCGCGGCGGGGCGGTCACGCCAGGACAGGCCCCGGTCGCCGCGCACCGCCCAGGCCACGGAGCGCGGAACATCCGCCTCGGTAATGGCAACACTGTTGACGCGGCTGATCCGCGCGTGAAGAAATGGCGCCGTTTCGACCCGGTGGACGCCGGGCACGGCGGAGAGGCGTTTGCGCACGCTTTCCTCGCCTTGCGGGGGAACGTTCAGGAAGACGACCGACGGCATCTCGGCCGGAAGCGTCGCCTCAACGTGCTCGACAGCCGATGTTCCGGTCACGCCGACCGCCACCAACACTGTGAGGCCGACTCCCAGCGCGACGGCAACCGGGACCGTCGGCGCCCCAGGTCGCCCGAGGTTGGCGATCGCCAGCCGGACCACCGGTCGGCGGCCGCGCGCCAGGCGGCGGGCCACCAGGGCGAGCCCATGCCCCAGGACCGCGAAGCCGGCAGCGGCCAACCCGGCGGCCAGGAGAAACCCCGCAACCGCAAACGGCATGCCCGTCCACGCGACGAGTACACCGGTGAGCGACAGCCCGAGAACAGCAATGGCGCCGCGGACCTGCCAGCCCAGGGATTGCCGCGGGCTGCCCGCCGGGCTCCGCCAGATCGCGGCGGGGCTGGTTCCGACCGCGCGGGCCAACGGCGGCAGGGCGCACAGGAGCGCCGCCAAGAGACCCGCCGTTGCGGACAGCAGAAATGCCCCCGGCTGGACGGCACTGGCCGTCTCCGGCAACCAGTCGAGCGGCAGCGCGCGCGCCGCTGCGGTGGCCAAAAGCGCTCCGGCCGTCGTACCGATCAGGAGCGCGATGGCAATCACGGACAGCGTCTGCAGCAGGAAGGCCGTGAAGAGGAGGCGTGGCGAGCCGCCCACCGCCTTCAGCGCCGCTATGGTTGGCATTCGCCGGGCAAGGTGTGCCGACAACGCACGGCTGACCCCGACGCCACCAATCAGCAGTATGGACAGCGACACCAGGAGGAACAAGGTGCGGGCGAACTGGACCGTGCGCTCGACGCCCGGGATGCCATGGGACGCATCGACGATCCGCCACCCGGCGTCGGGAAAGCGGCCTTCCAGCTCGCGCAGGACAGCGTCGGGCTGGGCCTGCTTGGGCAGAAGGATACGGTAGTACCAGTAGACCGGCGCTCCGGGCTCGGCAATGCCGGTTTCCGCCAGGGCGCGGCGATCGATGATGACACGCGGGCCGAGGGAGAAGGCCCGAAACGTTCGGTCCGGCTCATGCTCGATCGTGGCGCGGATCACGACGTCGGTTGCTCCGATCCGCAGCCGGTCCCCGATGTCCAGCTTCAACGCGTTGAGAAGGTCGGCGGAGACCGCCGCACCCCAGAAATCGTCCCGGCGTGCCACGGCGTCGCCGAGAGAGGCGGTGCCGGAGACGGTCGCCGTGCCGACGAGAGGATATTTATCGTCAATCGCCTTCAGCTCGACGAGAGTACGCGCACTTCCTGTCACCGTTCCGGCGACCGGCCTCAGCTCCGCCGTTTCGCTGACCGTGCCGACCGCCTCCAGGAAGGCCCGCTGCTCCGGCGTGGCCGGAGCGTGGAACAGACGCAAGGACAGATCGCCGCCGACGGATTCCCGCGCGGTGGCATGCATCCCGTCGAGCACGGAAGCGCTCAGGGAGCCCACAGCAGCCATCATGGCAGCGCCGAGCGCCACCCCCAAAACAACGATCCACAGGCCGGCCACCCCGCCCCGCAGGTCTTGCCATGCCAGCCTCAACGCGATGCGCACGAAGGTCATGACGGGAATATCATGGCGGTTCGTTGGCGCGGCAACCGTTCACGACGCCACGTTTGCGGGTCAGTCAATGGCGAGCCGAACTGGGCGGCGCGCAACCGGCACGCCATGCAGCGGTAGCGAGCGGCCTTATGCTTCTGGGGAATCAGGCGCCCCAGCCGCTGCCCCGGGGCGCGGTCCCCTTTTCCACACTCCTATCGGCGGATATTGACCCTTCCCGGACGGTAAGACTGTCCCCTTTGCGCCGATATCGTTGAAAAGCCGGGTGCCGGCAGATTGCTGCTGCGCCGACTGCAAGGGGCCAGCGGGTAAAGGCCCCTCATGCCGGGCTGGGTTCCGGCATCGAGATGAGCTTGGCGAGCTTGCGAAGGTTCTGGGCGGCCGCCGCGAGGTGGAACTCGTCGCGGGCGACGTTCGGCCCCGTCAATCGCTGCCGTTCGAGCTTCAGGATGCGTTTGAGGTGGGCGAACAGCATTTCGACCTTTTTCCGCTCGCGCCGTGTGGTGACAGAGGCGTCGGTGGCGGCGTCCGATATGTCTTCTGCCACGGCCGAAGTTCCTTGCCGGCGGGGCAGACATAGGCATCGGCCTCATGATCGTAGGTGAAGTCGGCCCGTTCGAGGGTTCCGTCGCAGCGCTCGGACTTGTCGAGGACCGGGATGTGCGGTTCTATCCCGCGCTCATGAACCAGCCAGCCAAGCATCTCGGCCGAACCGTAGGCTCTGTCGGCCGCCAGCCGCTCGGGATAGAGCCCAAAGCCCTCCCGGGTACGGTCGAGCATGGTGCGGGCGGCGCCGACTTCCGCCTGGCAGATGGCGCGGCTCGCCTTCGACATTGACGATGACGGCGTGGTCGACATCGATCAGGTCGTTGGTAGCATAGGCGAAGAACGCATGGCCCTTCTGCGCCCCCCACTGCGCGGCTGGATCCGATCGCGAGACGAACTTGGGCTTCACCTTGCTGGCGACGCCCCAAACGGCCTCGTCCAGCGTGTCGAGATACTCCCGCACCGAGCGGCGGGTCACCGCCATCGCTTCCCAGTCAGGCTGGCATCGACCGCGAAGCCGCCGCCCACAAGCCCAGCCTCCATGCAGCGCTCCACCGTCGTTTCGAACAGTTTCCGCAGGAGATCGCTGTCGCGGAAGCGACCGTGACGGTTCTTGGCAAAGGTCGAGTGATCGGAAATTTCGCCCTCCAAGCCGAGCCGGCAGAACCAAAGGTAGGCGAGGTTCAGGTGCACCTCTTCGCACAGCCGGCGTTCCGAGCGAATGCCGAAGCAGGTGGTTCGACGGGACGTGGTGCTCAAGGCTGAACTCAAACAGCACCTCCTGCATCACCGCCCACCGGCCCGGCGAACCGCTATATGAGAGAACTGCGTGTAGGGGAGCGTAGGCCTCCACAATCAGCACACGTCGAACAGCGCTGCTGCGCCCATACCGCCGCCGACACACATCGATACAACGACCCGCTTGGCGCCCCGGCGGCGCCCCTCGATCAGGGCGTGGCCAACAAGCCGGGATCCCGTCATCCCATAGGGATGCCCGATCGCGATGGAGCCGCCATTGACGTTGTAACGCTCGAGATCGATCCCCAGATGCTCGGCACAGTACAGCGCTTGGCAGGCGAATGCTTCATTGAGCTCCCAAAGGTCGATGTCATCAATCGACAGTCCATGCAGGCGCAGCAGCTTGGGAATCGCGTGGATCGGGCCAAGGCCCATCTCTTCCGGGGCGTTTCCAGCGATCGCCATGCCGCGGTAGATCCCCAGCGGCTCGAGGTTCCTCCGCTCGGCAAACTTTGACGACATCAGGACACAGGCCGATGCCCCGTCCGAGAGTTGGCTGGCGTTGCCGGCGGTCACGGTGCCGCCCTCCACGACCGGCTTGAGCTTTGCGAGCCCTTCGAGCGTAGTATCGGGGCGATTCCCCTCGTCTTTCGACAGCGTCACCTCGGCCTCGGAAGTTTCGCCGGTCGTCTTGTCGACGACGTTCATCCTCGTCGTCATGGGAACGATCTCCTCGTCGAGCCAGCCCTCGACCTGCGCGCGGGCCATGCGTCGCTGCGACAGCAACGCATACTCGTCCTGCTGATCGCGGGTGATCGCGTATACGCGCGCCACGTGCTCCGCCGTTTGGATCATCGGCATGTACGCA
Source organism: Azospirillum soli (assembly GCF_017876165.1). GTDB lineage: Bacteria > Pseudomonadota > Alphaproteobacteria > Azospirillales > Azospirillaceae > Azospirillum > Azospirillum soli. Next base: position 998 of record NZ_JAGINQ010000012.1, on the reverse strand, counting down.
TGCGGTGCTAACTCCTTGACGCGGGGGTCCGCGTCCCGGTTGGTCCACTCGAAGTACGGATTCTGAACCAGGCTGATGCTGTCCTGGCCACCCGCCAAGACGACATTCATGCCGTCGACCATGATCTGCTTCGCTGCCGTGGCGATCGCCATGAGACCGGAGGCGCATTGGCGGTCGATGGTCTGGGCTCCCACCGAGTAAGGCAGCCCGGCAGCGAGCACGGCGTTCCGAGCCAGATTGCCACCTGCTGTGCCGGCCGTCAGCACGGTGCCTATCACGGCATCATCGATAGCGCGGCCTTCGATGCCGGCACGAGAGACCGCATGGCGGATGGCGTGCGCCATCAGCGTGGGGGATTTGGTGTTGTTGAAGGCACCGCGGAAGGCACGTCCGATTGGCGTGCGGGCCGTTGACACCACGACTGCGTCAAGCATAGGAACGCTTCAGGTTTTGGCAGACCGCACACGGCATCACGGGAACGGCGTCCTGGCCAACTCGGCCTTCGCGACCCACACCACGCTCTCCGAATCGGGTCCGATCACCGGGCGGCAATCGGAACGAACGCGTGTGGGTATCGTTGGCAATCACCGTCAGGTCGCGTCGGCCCTGCCGAACGTACTCTTCCATAAGGTGCGGCGGCGTGCCGGCGCCCGTGAATCCGCCGATCATCAACACGGCGCCGTCGAGAATGGCTGCGACGCTATCGGCCAGTCGGATCAACGTCTTCATGCCTAACCTCGACCAAAGAGGGCTGAGCCACTGACCCGACACCTTGCCCAAGTCGTCACGCCTGACGACGAGCGCGTGTTCGGGGTAGTCGGCGTCCCCCATCGCAAAGAGCTTCTCTCCTTCCGGCGGAAGGAGGAGTGAAGACCCGATCATCGGCGCAGGCGGTGAAGCAGTTCGCCGACGATGCCGCGGCGGAAGAGCAGGACGCAGACGACGAAGATGGCGCCGATGACCACCGGGACCGGCAGGTTGGTGCCGGCCAGATAGCT
>NZ_JAGINQ010000011.1 GCF_017876165.1 Azospirillum soli | reverse complement strand
AACACGGTATCAACTTGTCCAAGAAACCGCAGCGCCCGTTCGGAAGCCGCATCGGCCGACGTTCAGTCTCCGGTGAGGAGCGAAGCGCCGAGGCCGCGTTGTCTAGAAGCTTTGACGTTCGATGTCAAGCGGTCATTTCTTCCTGACCGCCGCCGTCTACTGTGTCTCGTCTTCCGTTTCCCTTGCGGCGTCGCCGTTTCGTTGGCGGCCACCGCGTCGGGAGGCGGTATATAGGCCGGTCGGCCGAGCCGCGCAACTCCTTTTTTTCGAAAGATGAACTTTTCCGGTCAGGGCTGCGCGGCGTCCGTCAGGTCATTTTCGCAAGTTCCGCGGCGCGGGCGGAACGGATGGCGGCGTGGTGATCCTTGGCGAGCACCGTGTAGACCGCCGGCAACACAAACAGCGTGAACAGCGTGCCGATCAGCATGCCGGCGACGATGACCAGACCGATGGAGAAGCGGCTGGCCGCACCGGCCCCCGACGCCGTCAGCAGCGGCACGAGGCCCACCACCATCGCCGCCGTGGTCATCAGGATGGGGCGCAGGCGCACGCGGGCCGCGTGCTCGATGGCGGTGCGGCGGTCCACCCCCTCGTTGATCTGCATCTCGCGGGCGAACTCCACCAGCAGGATGCCGTGCTTGCTGATCAGGCCGATCAGGGTGACGAGACCGACCTGGGTGTAGATGTTCATGGTCGACAGGCCGAAGAACAGCGGCAGCAGCGCGCCGCAGATGGACATCGGCACGGAGACCAGGATCACCAGCGGGTCGCGCAGGGATTCGAACTGCGCGGCCAGCACCAGATAGATCACGATCAGCGCGAAGACGAAGGTCACCAGCAGCTGGTTGCCTTCCGTCACGTACTGGCGCGATTCCGACAGGTAGGCGTGGTTGAAGCCGGCCGGCAGCTGGGTGCGCGCCTGCTCCTCCAGGAACTCCACCGCCTGCCCGATGGTGACGCCCGGCATCGGCACGGCGGAGAAGGTCGCCGAGGGAAGCTGGTTGTACTTGTTCAGCGCGTTCGGCTCCGTCGCCGTCTCGATGGACACAACGGTGGACAGCGGGATCTGCTCGCCGGTTCTGGTGGCGACGTAGAATTTGGCGAGATCCTCCGGGGTCAGGCGCTGGGACCGGGGCACCTGGGGAATGACCTCGTACGAACGGCCGTTCAGGTTGAAGCGGTTGACGTAGTTGCCGCCCGCCAGCACCGCTAGCGTGTCGCCGATGGACAGCATGGACAGGCCGAGGTCCGCCGCCTTGGAGCGGTCGATCTTTAGCCGGATCACCGGGCTGTCGTATTGCAGGTCGCTGTCGGTGACGATGAACATGCCGCTCTTCGTCGCCGCGTCCTTGATGCGCTCCATGGCGTCGTAGATCGTGCGGTAGTCGGCAGTGCTGGAGATCACCATCTGCACCGGCAGGCCGCCGGTCGATCCAGGCAGCGCCGGCGGCGACACCAGGAAGACGTTGATGCCCGTCACCTTGTTCAGCTCCGCCTGGGCCAGCGGTTGCAGGTCCTTGGCCGACCGCTCGCGCTCGTCCCACGGCTTCAGGATCATGCCGGCGAAGCCCTGGTTCAGGGTCGGCATGCCGGTCAGCACGAAGCGGGTGTCGGTCTCCGGGAAGGACTTGAAGGTCTCGTCGATCTGCTTTCCGAAGCTGTCGATGTAGTCGAGGTTGGCGTATTGCGGCGCCTTGGAGATGCCGAACAGGATGCCCTGGTCCTCCTCCGGCGCCAGCTCCGCCATGGTGTTGGCGAACAGGTAGCCGACGCTCAGCAGGATGCCGAAGGCGAACAGCAGGGTCGCGGCGCGGTAGTCCAGCATGCTGTCGAGGCGGCGGACGTACCAGCCGGCCAGCCGGTCGAAGGTGCGGTCGAGGAAGGCGGCGAAGCGTCCCTGGTGCCCGGTGTCGGTCAGGATAACCGAGCACATCATCGGCGACAGGGTCAGCGCCACGATGCCGGACACGATCACCGCCCCGGCCAGGGTGAAGGCGAATTCCCGGAACAGGGCGCCGGTCAGGCCGCCCAGGAAGCCGATGGGAGCGTAGACGGCGGCCAACGTGATGGTCATGGAGATGACCGGGCCGACGATCTCGCGCGCGCCGACGATGGCCGCCACGACGGGGGATTTTCCCTCCTCCAGATGCCGGTGGACGTTCTCCACCACCACGATGGCGTCATCGACGACGAGGCCGATGGCCAGCACCATCGCCAGCAGGGTCAGCAGATTCAGCGAAAAGCCCATCGCCAGCATGAAGGTGCAGGCGCCGATGATGGACAGCGGAATCGTCACCACCGGGATCAGCACCGACCGGAAGGACCCGAGGAACAGGAAGATCACCACGATGACGATGGCGACCGCCTCCAGCAGCGTCTTCACCACCTCGTCGATGGAGGACTGGATGAAGCGCGTGCTGTCGTAGACGATCTCCATCTGCATGCCGGGCGGCAGGTTGCGCCGCAGGTCCGGCTCCATCTTGCGGATGTCGGCGACGATGTTCAGCGGGTTGCCGGTCGGGGTGGCGTCCACGCCGATGAAGATGGCCTGCTGGCCGTTCATCGCGACGCTGGCGTTGAAGCTCTGGGCACCCAACTCGACGGTGGCGACGTCGCGCATGCGGACCAGAGCGCCATCCTTGGCCTTCACCACCATGTCGCGGAACTGCTCGACATCGGTTAGACCGGTGTTGGCGGTGACGTTGGTGACGACGAACACGCCCTTGGTCTGGCCGGGAGCCGACTGGTAGTTGTTCGCCGCAATGGCCGCCGACACGTCGCTGGGCGAAATGCCGCGCGCCGCCATCCGCACCGGGTCCAGCCACAGCCGCATGGCGAAGGTCTGGCCGCCCAGGATCTGCGCCCGCGCGACACCCTCGACCGTCGAGAGGTTCGGCTGGATGACGCGGGTTAGATAGTCGGAGATCGCCGCCCCGGACAGCTCCGGGCTGGAGAAGCCCATGTAGAGGATCGAGGTCGTCTCGCCGGTCGATTTCAGGATGACCGGGTCGTTGGCCTCGCGCGGGAGCTGGTACTTCACCTGCTGCACCTTCGCCATCACGTCGGTCATCGCGACGTTGGGGTCGAAGTTCAGCCGGATGTAGGCGGTCACGACACTCTGCCCCTGGGTCGAGGAGGAGGTCAGATAGTCGATGCCCTCCGCCGTCGCCACCGCCTGCTCGATGGGCGTTGCGATGAAGCCCTGCATCAGGTCGGGCGAGGCGCCGGGGTACGAGGTGGTGACGGTGATGACCGTGTTCTGCAACTGCGGATACTGCCGGATCGGCAGCTCCAGCAGTGCCCGCAGCCCGACCAGCAGGATCAGAAGGCTGACCACCACGGCCAGGATCGGCCGGCGGATGAAGATGTCGGTGAAGGTCATGACGCCGGCCTCAGTTCTGCGGCAGGGTTTGCGGCGGGGTCAGCGGGTTGTTTTCCGCCGGAACCACGGCCGCGCCGTTGGCCAGCTTCAACTGGCCGGACACCACCACGCGGTCGCCCGGGTTCAGCCCGCTGCGGATCTCGACGCGGTTCGGCAGCCGGTCGCCGACCTTGACCGGCACGCGCTGGACCACCAGCCGGTCGGTGCCGTCCTCGGCCTTTTCGTTCTTCGCGACGAAGACGCTGTCACCATAAACGGTGTAGTCCACGGCGGTTTCCGGCACGGTCAAGGCGTTGGGCTGCGGCGGCAGCACGACGCGCACGTTGGCGAACATGCCCGGACGCAGAACCCGCTCACGGTTGTCCAGCGTCGCCTGCACCTTGATGGCGCGGGTCTCGGCGCTGATCTGCGGTTCGATGGTGCCGATCGTCGCTTCGAAATCGCGGCCGGAGAAGGCGTCGGTGTTGATCAGCACCTTCTGCCCGACCGACAGCTGAGGCAGGGCCTGTTCCGGCAGCGTGAAGTTGACGTACAGCGTCGACAGGTCGGTCAGCGTCACGATGGCGGCGCCGGGGTTGACGTAGTCGCCGACGTTGATCTGCCGAATGCCAAGCTCGCCGTCAAACGGAGCCTTGATCAGCTTCTGCCCGATCAGGGCCTGGGTGCGCTTCTGGTTCGCGTTGATCTCGTCGAGTTGGGCTTGGTACTGGTCCACACTGCTCTGCGGCGTCGCTTGGCTGCGGCGCAGGTCGCGGGAACGTTCCAGATTCAGCTCCGCCAGACGGGCCTGGGCGCGCTGGGCCAGCAGGTCGGCCTGCTCGGTCGCGTCGTTCAGCTGCACCAGCGGGTCGCCGGCCTTCACCCGCGCGCCCGATTCGAAGGAGATCTGCGTGACGCGGCCGGCCACCTCCGGCGCGACCGTCACCTGACGGGACGCGGTCAGCGTGCCGATGGCGGTCAGGTACTTGGGCACCGACTGCACCGTCGCCTCGGCCAGCGCCACCGGGGTCGGCGGCGGCTTGTTGTTGGCGAAGAAATCGGAAATCGCTTTGGACCGGAAGCTGTTGAAGCCGTAGAGCGCGCCGCCGAGCAGGGCGAGGATCACGATGGTGACGATTAGGCGGATGACCAATCCCCGCCGGCTGGGCGGGCGGCGTTCCACCGGCGCAGCCGGCCCGGATCCATGAGCGGCCGCCGGATGGCCGAATGACGTTTCGGTCTTGGAATTGTTGTCCAGCATGACGGTCGGCTACTCCGGTTTTCGGCAATCGCGTTGTGGCGAATGGCGTGTCGATGGGGTCGAGTCAACGTGAAGGAAACGGCACATGGGGGAACCGCGTGGTCCCTTCCTGGGCGGCGATGGCCTCATCGCGCATCCCGAGGCCGCGTAGAATGAACCAGATGGCTTGACGCGCAAGATCCGGGCGGTCGCAGGAGTAGGTGACGAGCGAACGGCCGGACAGGCAGACCGACGCCATCATGGTGCAAAGGTGATCGGCCAGCCACATCCCGGTGCCCGCTTCGACGGGTCCGCCCGCGAGGTCGCCGCTGGCTTCTGCCGCCCGGATGGAGGCGGTGAAGGTCGGATGGAAGCGTTCGTGCAGTCCATCGTAGACGACGCGCATGAGGTCCCCGTCCTCCAGCAGCCCGTAAAGCGCAAGGCGATGGCGGGCCTGTTCTTCCGGGTCGGCGGGCACCTCCAGCACGAAGTACGAGACCAGCGCCTGGACGAGTTGCACCAATGTGGCGGTGGACGGCGGCAGCGCGAGGAGACGGGCGTATTCGGGGTCGCCGTCGATGCAGCCCAGGAAAATCGCCTCGTACAGCGAACTCTTGGATGGGAAATGCTTGAAGATCAGGGCCTCGGACACGCCCGCGGCCTGCGCGATCTCCCTGGTCGTGGTCGCGGCGAAGCCCTTGCGCGCGAACAGCGGCAACGCGGCGTCGAGGATGGCCCTTCGGCGGGTCGAACTGTCGAGACGGGGAGGCATGTACGCTGAACCGGCCTTCTATAAGTGAGCACTCACTTACCCACTCCCGGCTGAAATCTAGCGTTGGGGCGACCGCATGTCCATCAACTTTGTCACAGCGATTCCTGGGATGCCCCCTCCCCAGACATTCCACAAAGGCAACGCCTGGAAGACTCCGATCGGTGTCCCACATTCCTCTCCTGCGGAAGGCCGCCAGGACCGACCGCGCGGGACCAAACTTGGGGCAAGCGGCCCTTATGGCAAGCCCCGAAGCCGTGCTCGGTCTTTCTGCCAACCCGTCGGAAACGACAGCCCTCTGAACCGCCCGCCATGCGCCATGTCCCAAGATTGTCTCAGGCCAAGCTTCAGCTGCGCCTTTGCCCGACAGGCGCACTGTGTTATCCCCCCAAGCCTTCCGAAGGGGGCCACCATGCCACGCAGAATCAGCACCGTTCAACATCGTGAACCTGAAGCCCGGAACGACGACGCCCCGGATGCCGTCGACGTGCATGTCGGCGCGCGGGTCCGTCTGCGCCGCACGTTGCTGGGCCTCAGCCAGGCCGCCTTGGGAGAGGCGCTCGGCTTGACCTTCCAGCAGATCCAGAAATACGAACGGGGCGCCAACCGCATCTCGGCGTCACGGCTCTGGACCATGGCCGAGGTTCTGGACGTGCCGGTGAGCTTCTTCTTCGACGACATGCCCGGCAACCTGTTGCAAGCCCGCGGCCATCCGGGCGCCACCTCCGCCGATGCCCCAGGCGCGTCGGCTGACGACAGCGTGATGGCGAAGCGGGAAACCCTGGAACTCGTCCGCGCCTACTACCGCATCGCCAATCCCAAAGTGCGCCGGCAGACCTACGACCTGTTCAAGGCACTGGGAAACATGAGCGGAGAAGACGGCGCGGAGGCTTGACATGCCGGATCGGCGGAATCGTTCCGTGCTGGTGGTGGAGGACGACCCGCGTGTGCGCGAACTCGCGGTCGATCTGTTCGAGGAACTGGACTTCGCCGTCTACGATGTCTACAGCGGCGCCGAGGCCTTGCGCCTGCTCCGCGAACAGGCGCACATCCGCTGCGTCTTCGCCGATGTCCGCATGCCCGGCATGAACGGGACGGAACTGGCCCGCGAGATCACACGCCGGCGGCCCGACGTGAAGGTGGTGCTGACCTCCGGCTATGTGGACCGGGAGCAGGTCGCGGATTTTCCGTTCGTCCCCAAACCTTGGCGCCGGGAGGAAATCGCGGCGGCCTTCGGACAATAGTTCAAAGGGGCGGCGGCAGAGCGTGGCCGCTCGCGAATTTCGCGGCCACGCTCGGCCGAAGGTCAGGCAGCGTTGGCCTGATCCATGGCGACGACCTCCAAGGACGGACCGTCCAGTTCGAAATACTTTTTCTTGTCGGGATCCTCGGTGTCGCACTCGATGATCAGGCGGTACTTGTAGACGCCGGGTTCCAGATCGGGGCGCAGCATGCCGGCCCAGTAATAATAGACCGGCGTCCAGGGGCTGCGCATCGCGTCCGGCCCGCCGTAGACCTTCAGGTTGATGCAGAGCTGGTTGGAGCGTGCGGTGCCGTCGTCGTGCAGGAACACGATGTTGGAGATGCGGGCGAAGGGCGGCCATGTGCCGTCGGGACGCTTCTGCTGGTCCATGCAGTAGATCAGCCAGTTCAGCGCCTGCCCCTGCTGGCAATAGGTGCGCAGGTTCGACGTGCCCTTGTTGGTGCTGGAGCCGCTGTTGTCCACCAGAGCGGCGTTGTTCTCCAGCGTGTCGGTGCGCACGGCCCCGGCCACGTCGATGACGGTGACGATGTTCAGCTGGGTGGCCGCCAGCATGATCGCCGGATTGCGGTCGGCGCCGTGCGACGCGCGCGTGTGCTTCTTGGTCATGCTGCGGTCTCCGAAGTCTCCGAGGTCTCCTTGCTTGAACGCTGCACCCCGTTCGCGTCGATCAGGCGGGAGGTGCGGTCCGTGCTCACGGTCTTGGTCTTGGTCCCGAGCTCGAAGGTGAGGCCATAGGACAGGTCGCCCACCGGCTTCTTCACCACGCCGGTCCAGTAGGAGACGTTGGTCCCTGGATAGGTGTTCTTCGTCACCTCGACGAATTCGGCCGGCACATCGACCGCGCTCAGCGCGGCGTAGGCCTCGCATTCGATGGGCACCACCGACCAGATGATCTGGTCCCCCGGCGCCACGGCGGTGGCGAGATGGCTGGTGTTCTGGTCGCGCGAACCATGCAGCCGGTTGTTGTCGAACATGAAGAGATGCCCGGCCAACGTTTCCGTCTCCAGCACGCTGACGACGTCGACGACCAGGCGGATGGTGATCTGTCTCATAGCGCGCCTCCCGCATAGATCGAGGCCGCCGGCGCCATGGGCAGCAGGCCCGGAGCGACGCAGCCGGTGAAACCATTGACGTTCAGGGCCTTGATCACGGTGATCGAGGAGGTCTGGGTGAAGGTGCGCGGCACCCACAGGACGCGGCCCTTTTCCTCCACCGGCTCGTGCAGGACGACGTCCATGCTGTAGACGTGCCGCCCGACCTTGCTGGTGTCCACCGACGCGCTCCAGTACCAGCCCTCGGTGTAGACGTCGGGCGAGCCGTAGAGCGCCGGATACATCACGCCCTGGTCCACGGCCGGGCCGTAGATGTTGGTGACCACCGGCGGCAGGTTGCCGGCCGCGGCGAGGTCGAACTTGTCCACCGGGTCGCCGTGGCTGTTCATCACCGTGCCGTGCAGGGTCCGCACCTCGCCGTCGCGGTTGCGCACATGCAGGGACGGCGCGCGATGGCCGCCCTCGTGGTCGCCCAGCAGCTTGGCGATGGCGTTGGGCGTGCGCGCGGCCTTGACGGCGGTCAGCAGGCGGGCGTTGCTCTCCGCCGCGCGGTGGCGGTGGTGGAACGCGCGCGGCAGCGTGTTCGGCACGCCGGACACGCCGACGGTGATCCAGTTCAGCACGGCTTCCGCCGCCTGCGACCCGTCCGCGTTGTGCACGCCGATGACCTGGGTGGACAGCCCGCCCGACGTGCCGCCGGGAACGGCGAAGTTCTGCGTGTTGTCCACGACGTAGGCGTTGTTGTCGAGCGTGCCTTCGATCAGGGCCGCTTCGACGTCGATGATTGTGACGATGGAAATCTGCACCTTCGTCCCCTTCTCATAGCGATTCTGTGGAGGGCGAATCTGTGGAGGCGGGTCAGATGGCCGCGCCGGCTCCCTGCGCCGCGGAGGCGGCCTGGGCGGACACCTGGGCCGCCAGCGGCGGCGCATAGACCAGCGACGGTCCGTCGATGGTCAGCAGCCTCTTGATCGCCCCGCCGAAGCCGAGCGTCAGGCGGTAGGGATAGTCGGCGCCGGGGAGCAGCCCCCAGGGCACGTAGCCTTCCCAGCGCCGGGCCCATATGGGATCCTGGCGCGGCGGATCGGGAATCTGAACGCCATCGGACAGATCGGCCGGATGCGGGCCGAAGGTCAGGCTGTCCAGCCAGACCGGCGTCTGCACGTCGATGGGCGCCAGCGACCAGCGCACCAACTGGCCGGGATAGACGGGGCTGCGCAGCTGCGGCGTGCCCCGGCCGGCGCTGGTCACCGGACTGTCGTCGTACAGGAAGACGGCCGCCTCGACCGGGCTGTCGACCAGCAAGGCGATCACATCCACGAAGATTTGTATGTTCAAGACAGACATCGAGCCTCTCTTTGCCTGGACATCATGGTTCGTGACGGGTGTTGGGCGAGGAATTCTCAGACGCGGTCGATGACGAGCGGCACCTTGCCCACTTCGGTGCGGACGAGGTCGGGACCGCCGGGCTCCACGATGCGGATGCCGAAGTTGTAGCCGGACCGGCGCAGCACGGCCTCGTTCGCTTCCAGCCCGTTGAAGACCGACAGCGAGCGGATCAGCCCGGCCATGACCAGCGGCGCCGACCCCTCCGGACCAAGGCGAGCGGTCAGATGCGGGATCAGCATCTGCGCGCCCGGCACGCCGATCACCAGATGCAGCTCGCGGTTGGCGCGGTTGACCTGGAATTGCAGGTCCGTGGCGACCGCCTCGATGTCCAGCACCTGATGGCGGCGGAACTCCTCGATGATGCCGGCCAGCGCCTGCGGGGCGGCGTATTGGGAATCGCCGATGTGCATGAAGTCACCGCTGCGGCCGGCGTATTCGAACTGCATGGCGTTCAGGCCGCCGTCACGCCGGTCGGCCCGGCGGATCACCCGGTCGCCGACCTTGTAGCGCAGGCATGGCGCGGCGTTGCCGAACAGGCGGGTGACGACCAGCTCGCCCTCCTCCCCTTCCCTCACCCAGCGGCCGTCGGCGTCGACGATCTCCACCAGATGCAGGCCGGGAACGGTGGTCAGCAGCGGGCTGTCCGCGTCCAGCTGAAGGCCGATGGTCTCCGCCTGGGTGGCGGCGAAGTAGCTGAGGATCGACAGGTTCGGGTAGGCCGCCTTCAGGTCGGCGCGGACCTTCGGCGTCAGGACGCCGCTGCCGTACAGCGCGACGCGGAAGCTCTCCCGCGCGTCCTGCGACAGGCCGTCCGCGAAGCTGGCCAGCAGCGCGATGCTCTGCGTGATGCCCATGATGGCCTTGGGGCCGGGGTAGGACATCATCAGCTGGAACACGTCCTTGCTCATCGGGCCGGCGCCGATGTAGTTGACGCCGGGGATCTTCTGGAGCACCCCGCCGACCATGGTGCCGCTGCTCCACATCTGATAGTCGGCGAGCGTGGTCGCGACCCACTTGGCGCCGTTGCCCGGCAGGTGATGGGCCATCATGTGCCGGCCCATGAAGGCGCCGGCCCAGCCGTAGGTCTCCTGCAATTCGTCCAGCGGGTAGACGGTCTCCGACGGCTTGCCGGAGGAGGTGCCGCCGCTCGCCACGACCTCGAACCCGCAGCGGTCGATGGGCACCACCATGCCGGGGCGGGCCTCCGTGAACAACTCGCGGAAGGTGTCCTTGTCGGTGATCGGCAGGGCCTGGAAGGCTTCGAAGCTGTCCACCGGCGCGTCGCCGACCGCGCCGTCGATGCGGGCGCGCCACAGCGGGTTGACGCGCGCGATCTCCACCAGCTGGCGCAGGCGGCGCTGCACCAGGGCGTCCTGCACGTCCGACGGTATTTCGTCCACCGTGCGGCCGAGCCGCTTTTCCGCGTCCCGCAGCACCGACAGGAAGGACGGCAGCGCCAGCACGTCATCGACGCCGCGGGGCTGCATCACCGCGTCCGGCATGACCGAAAGGGCAAGCTCCTGCCCGGAAAGATTTGCGTCCGCCTGCTGCGTCAGCATGTTTTTTCCACCGTCCAAATATGAGGCTTGTTGTCGTTGCGCGTGCTCTCACCGGCCCAGTCGCGGCGTATCTCGCGGGCGTGCCGGCGGATTTCGTTGGTCAGGGCGTCGATGTCGGACAGGCCGATCTGATGGTTCATCATCACGATCCGCAGGACCGTCGAACCGTCCAGCTCCACCTTGGAGATGAAGTAGCGCCCCTCCGCCCGGATGCGGTCGCGCAACGCCAGCTGCAAGGCGCTGAGCTGCGATTCCGGCAGCCCGGCGGGCCGGTGCACGAAGCACAGGATGTTGGATTCCGGCTGGTGCAGAACCTCGAAATCCGGCTGGGCGGCCAGATGGTCGTGCGCCTGCCGGGTCAGATCGACCAAAAAGTCCAGCTTCTGTTCGAAGAAGCGTCGGCCGAACAGCGCCCAGACCAGCCACAAATTCAGGATGGCCGGACGCTTGGTGCATTCGAAGTTCTTGATGCCGCTCTGGAAACGGCTCATCTCGTCCTCGACGGGGTCGAAGACATAGCTGTGCTTTTCCGGGAAGGCGGCGCTGGCCGCCTCGGGGTCGCGGTAGAACAGCAAGGTGCACAGCGCCGGCACGAACAGGGTCTTGTGCGCGTCCAGGCAGAAGGAGTCCGCCAGCTCCAACCCCTTCAGGCGCGGGCGCAGACGGTCGGAGACGAGCAGCGCACCGTTGTGCGCGGCGTCCACGTGGAACCACGCGTCGCGCCTGCGCGCCTCGGCCGCGAGGTCCTCCAGCGGGTCGATGGCGCCGACGGAGGTGGTGCCGGCCGCGCCGACGATGCAGAACACATCGAGCCCGCGCGCCTTCGCCTCGTCCAGCGCCGCCACTGCGCCGTCGATGTCGATCTGCCGGCGGTCGTTCAGCGGCATGCGGACCACCTGATCGACGCCCAACCCCAGGATCCCGGCGAGCCGGCTGACCGAATAGTGCGATTCCGCGCCGAAGGCGATGGCCGGCCGGCCCCGCCCACGGCCCATGGCGCTCACGCCGTCGGTCCAGCTGTTGCCCAGCTTGCGGTTGCGGGCCACCAGCACGGCGGTCATGTTGGCGAGCGACGCGCCGGAGGTGGTCACCATGTCGAACCGGCCGGGCTCCCACCCCAGCAGGCGACCGAACTCCTCCGCGATGAGCTTGTCGGCGACGTTCGCCAACTGCCCGGCCTCATAATAGGAGGCGGGCTGCGGCGCCATGGCGCTGACCATGTCGAAGACGGCTGACACCGGCACGACGGAGGAGAACTGCCGGGCCATGTAGCCCCGCGAATTCACCTTGATGCCCGTGCGGATGTAGAGGTCGAGGATGTCGGCGAAGCGCCTGGTGTCGAAGCTGTCCTTCGGCCCGACCATCAGCGCCCGCGCGGCGGCCAGCAAGCTGTTCGGCCTTTCCAGGACGACACCCTGGATCTCGTCGCTTTCCAGCAACTCGGAAAGCTTGCCGGCGGCGATGTCGACCGCCGTGTTGAAGCTCGCCACGTCAAAGGCATTCATGAACTCTTCAGCGGGTGAGGAATTCACCGCGCCGATTGACAAAGGGCGAGGCCGCTTTGATAAGGAAGAAGTATACATAAGTATTATTCCTAACTCATGACGAGCCATTGGCGTGGACCATATGACACGTCGAAACATGACTCAAGCTTACGAGAATTTGCGGTTGCATATGTATTTTAAAACAGCGCTATTGGCCGCAATATACAAGGCCCTTAATATATTTTATGCTATTTTGAAAAAACTGAAACACCAACACGCCTCTACAACACTCATAGGTATTATCCCATGGCGAATCGCAGTTTTCGTTATTTTCGCGAGAGATAATTATATGAGCTAATCAATCGCGACATACGGTCGCAATTACTTTGATTTCATTCGTATGGGTGGGCGTCCGGATCGTGCTGGACCGGAAAATCTAAGAACGCGGATTGCCCGTGCTTATGAAGATGCGCGCGGTGTTTGCAGCGATGCGCGACACCCGGCACAGACGACGCCGGGCGATGTCGCGGGATCTTCGAACGGCAGGCTCCGCCCCAAGTCTCAAGCGAGGCCCAAAACCGATCGACGGCCGCATCGGCGGCCGAACGACCATGAGGACCTCGCGGAATTGATCAAGTCCAAACGCCTCCAGAGGCGCACCCGGCCGTGCCGCGCGCAGGCGTGAGGCCGGGCTTCCTCGACCATCGGCGTGTCGAAATCGCAGCTTACCGCGGCTTACGCGCCGCTCACCGGCTTGCCGGTCACGCCCCAGCTTTCGGTGAAGTCGCGCACGCCGGGAATGGTCGCCATGTGGGCGTCCTTCACATAGACGTACTGCTTGGGACCAAGCTGGTATTCGGTCATGGTGATGCCCTTGGCGCGGCAGCGCTTGACCTCCTCCGGCCGGACGGGGCGGTCGGACACGACCATGTCCGGGTGTTCCAGTCCCACCCCGGCGCAGAAAGTCCGGAAGCCGGGGCCGGTGCCCTCGGCAACGAGGCGCGGCTTGGTGTCGGCCGAACCACCGAAGCGTTCGGATGCCGTGCGGATCGGACCTTCGCCGGACGGGCTGCCGACGATCCAGATGCCGCGTTCCTCCGGCGGGGGCTTCGGAAGGGAGGGGGGCGGCAACCCGGCGGCTGTCCGGCGCGGCGGTTCGAAGCCTGGGAACTGGCACCCGGCCAGCGCGACAGCCAGGGCGAACAAAGCCACCCGCCCCCTCATCACCCGTTTAAACATTCATTCTTCCTTATTCCGTTGCGTCGCGACCCGCATGAAACGCTCAAACCGGCCGAACGGATCCGAGATAGGCGGCAAGAGCGGCTTCCAAAAGGCGCGGAGTGACCGGCTTATGGATCAATCCCAACCCGTGCTGCGTAGCGTCGCGCTGCGGTTCCGGCCCGATCTCGCCGGTGATGATGACGCCCGGAATGGGCTTGCCGAACATCTCGCGGACGCCCACCACCGCCTCCGTCCCCACACGGCCCTGACGGAGACGGTAATCGACCAGCACGATGTCCGGCGCCCGTTCCGCGGCGCGCAAACGGGCCAGCGCCTGATCGGTGCTGCCGGCGGTCAGCACGTCGAACTCCCATTCGCGCAGCATGGTCGCCAACCCCATCATGACGATGGCGTCGTCCTCCACCACGACGGCAAAGCGCCGGTCCGGCGCCTCCTCCTCCACGACGGCCGGGGGCGGGACAGGCCGTGGCGAGGCCGCCGGTTCGCGGTGGCGCACCAGCGGCACGACGATGGAGAAGACCGACCCGCGCCCCGGATGGGAGGCGACCTCCACCGGATGGTCAAGCAGCCGCGACAGCCGCCGCACGATGGCAAGCCCCAGCCCAAGTCCCTGGTCGCGGTCCCGTTCCGGATTGCCGACCTGATGGAACTCCTCGAAGATGCGGCCCTGCTGTTCGGCGGCGATGCCGATGCCGGTGTCGTGCACCTCGATGCGCAGACGCGTCCCCTGCTGGATGCATTCGACGCGGATCCGGCCCTGTTCGGTGTAGCGGACGGCGTTCTCCACCAGATTGCGCAGCATTCGGCCGAGCAGGACGCGGTCGCTGCGCACGATGCCAGTGCAGGGAATGGCCTGCCACGTCAGCCCCTTCGCCTCGGCGACGGGCGCGTAGGAGGCGGTCAGCTCCCCGATCAGGTCGGCGGCGGCGAATTCCTCCAGCTGCGGCGCGACGATGCCGGCGTCCAAGCGGGAAACGTCGAGCAGGCTGTCCAGCAGGTCTTTCAGCGTGTCCAGCCCCTGCTGCAACCGGTCGAGGACGTGACGCCCCTGCGCATCCCGCACGTGGGCGCGCAACGCGCCGGCGAACAGCAGGATCGACTGCATCGGCTGGCGCAGGTCGTGGCTGGCGGCGGCGAGGAAGCGGCCCTTGGAGCGGTCGGCCTCCTCCGCAACCTGCTGAGCGCGGCGGATATCGTGCACGTCGACCGCCGTGCCGATCCAGGCGACGATCCGCCCGTCCTCGCGCATCGGGACCACCCGGCCGAGATGCCAGCGCCATTCCCCATCGGCGCGCAGCACCCGCATTTCATACTGGTACGGCTCCCCCACGACGATGGCGCGCTCACGGGATTCCCGAATGCGTTGACGGTCGTCCGGATGAACTTCGTCCCAGCGGGTCTCCTCGCTCGTTCCCCGGCCGGTGTAGGACCGCCACGCGGCGTTGAAGAAGGCGATGGAGCCATCCGGACGGTTGATCCACATGAGCTGCGGAGCATGGTCGATCAGCGACCGGAAGCGCGCCTCGCTGGCCCGCAGCGCTTCCTCGGCGCGTTTGCGTTCGGTGATGTCGCGCGCCACGCCGGTTACCCCGATGATCGCGCCATGTGCGTTGCGCAGCGGCACGATGGCGATCATCAGGACACGGGTCCCGAGGCTTCCCGGAAACGGCAATTCCTCCTCGGCCGTCTCCTCTTGCCCGCTCTCCATGACGCGGTCACACATCGCGTTGAGCCGGTCGCTGTGGGGCGGCGGGAACAGGTCGTCATCGCACAGCCCCACGATCTCCTCCCGCCTGCGTCCGAACAGGCGCGCCAGGGCGGAGTTCACCAGCGTGAAGCAGTTCTTGTGATCCTTGGCGAAGATCGGGTCGTTGGCGCTTTCCAGGATGCCGTCCAGAAGGGCGAGGCTCTGCCTCAACTGCCCCTCGACATCCTTGCCGAACTGCTGCGCCCGGCGGCCCTCCAGCTCGTCCATCGCGATGCAGGCGAATTCCTGGAGATCCTCCGCGTCCTCAGGGCCGAAGTCGGGGTGCGGCTTGGTGTCGATGATGCAGAAGGTGCCGATCAGCAGCCCATCTGGCGTCTTCAGCGGCGCACCCGCGTAAAAGCGCAGGTGCGGCGGACCGACCACCAACTCGCTGTCGGCGAAACGCTCGTCCTCCAGCAGGTCGGGGACCACCATCACCCGATCCTCCAGGATCGTGTAGGAGCAGAAGGACAGTCGTCGCTCGACGAAGGTCTCCTCCAGCCCGTAGCGGGCCTTGCACCACTGGCGCGTCTCGTCGATCAGGTTGACCAGCGCGATCGGCACGCCGAAATGCCGGGAGCCCAACCGCGCCAGGCGGTCAAACATGGGCTCCGGCGGCGTGTCGAGGATGCCATAGGCTTTGAGCCTGTCGATGCGGGCAGGCTCGTTCAACGGCCATGGCGGCAGGATGCTGTTCAATGCGGCCCCGTCCTCAGCAAACGACAGGAAACACTATAACAACAATATGACACGGCTGAGTGCGCCCATTTCGGGGCGCAAGGGGGCCTTTACTGAACTATCGGTTCTGTTGATAGCCTTGGTGGGTGGCGTTCTGTTTGGTGTTTCCTTGCTGGCCCTGCTTATCCGGATTATCGGGGGCCGGACGGTTGTTCGCGGCCTGGTCGTCGCGGGCCACCTGCGGGCCGCCTCCCGGTCCCTTGTCGCTGCGGCCTTCCGGCGGCACGGGCGGCATGGATTTGGACATTAAGCGCTCCTTCCATGGTTGCGGTCGTCCTCCCCCAACATGCGGGTGGCACCCCGGTTCCGCCCCAATGATCGTGTCCTGAGGAATGGTGTGGCTGGCCACAAAGTGCTCGACGATGGCCTCGACCTCCCGTCCCGCTTGGCAGGGGCCGGCCGGACGCGCCGCCGCTCATTCCCATATCCCACCGCTCATTTTGCTATCCGACCGCTCCGAGGATGGGCCAACAACGCCCGGAGCGATGCCGATACGGTGCCTCCAGACCAACGCAACGCAGACCCGCCGCGATGGCGTTTCCATCCTCCAGTGAGGGCCTGCAGGAGGCATTTCCATGGTTAGCGTTTCCACCGAAACCACCAGGCTTGGCAATCCACCGATCCCCTGGAGCATGCACGACACCACCTGGATGCTGGGCCTGTTCGGCACGGCGATCGGCGCGGGCGTCCTGTTCCTGCCCATCAACGCGGGCCTTGGCGGGTTCTGGCCGCTGGCGGTGATGGCGCTCCTCGCGTTCCCCATGACCTATCTGGCCCACCGGGGCCTGTGCCGCTTCATCCTGTCGTCCTCCAAGCCCGGCAGCGACATCACCGAGGTGGTGGAAGAGCATTTCGGCGCCACGGCGGGCAAGCTGATCACGCTGCTCTACTTCTTCACCATCCTGCCGATCCTGCTGATCTACGGCGTCGGTCTGACCAACACCGTGCAGAGCTTCATGCTCAATCAGCTCGGCATGACGCCGCCACCGCGCATCCTGCTGTCGCTCGGGCTGATCCTCGGCCTGATGGCGGTCATCAAGCTCGGCGAGCAGATGGTCGTGAAGGTCATGAGCTGGCTCGTCTACCCGTTCGTCCTGGTCCTGCTGGGCATCGCCGTGTACCTGCTGCCGGGCTGGAACACCGCCGTCATGAACGAGGTCCCGACCGTCGGCGGCTTCAGCCTGACCCTGTGGCTCAGCATCCCGGCCCTGGTCTTCTCGTTCAACCATTCGCCGGCCATCTCCCGCTTCGTCGTCGCCCAGCAGCAGAAGTACGGCGTGGAAGCCGAAAGCCGGGCCGAGCGGATCGAGAAGTATGCGGCCGTGATGATGGTCCTGGTCGTCATGTTCTTCGTCTTCAGCTGCGTGTTCAGCCTGACCCCGGCCGACCTGGCCGCCGCCAAGCAGCAGAACGTCTCGATCCTGTCCTACCTGGCCAACAAGGCCGACACCCCCTTCATGGCCTTCCTGACGCCGGCCGTCGCCTTCGTCGCCATCACCAAGTCGTTCTTCGGCCACTATCTCGGCGCCCGTGAAGGCCTGAACGGCCTGATCGCCCAGCACCTGCGCGGCCAGGGCAAGGCCGTCAACATGAAGGCGATCAACAGCTTCAGCGCCCTGTTCATGGTTGCCGCGGTGTGGGTCGCCGCCACGCTGAACCCGAGCATCCTGGGCATGATCGAATCGCTGTGCGGCCCGATCATCGCGGCTCTGCTCTTCATCATGCCGATGTACGCGATCCGCAAGGTTCCGGCCATGCGCAAGTACGCCGGCCAGCCGGGCAACGTGGTGGTCCTCTTCATCGGCGCGGTCGCCATGTCCGCCATCGTCTACTCCCTGCTCAGCCTCTGACCCCCCAGGCTCCGTGCCGCCGTCCCCAGCGACGGCGGCACGGAGCTTCCTCGTCCACCGTGTGTGTTCAGGAAGGACCAAGTCATGATCAGCATGTTCGACCTCTACAAAATCGGCATCGGCCCCTCCAGCTCGCACACCGTGGGTCCGATGCGGGCCGGCAAGCAGTTCGTGGACGAGCTGCGGACCGGCGGCCGGCTCACCGAAACGACGCGCGTGCAGGTCGATGTCTACGGCTCTCTGGCGCTGACCGGGAAGGGGCACCACACCGACGTCGCGCTCATCCTCGGGCTGGCCGGCAACCTGCCGGACACGGTCGCGATCGACACCATCGCCGGCTTCATCCAGCGGGTGCGCGCCGCCGAGAGCCTGCCGCTGGGGTCCGAAGGGCACGCGGTTGCCTTCCCGGCCACCGCCCTGGTCTTCCACCGCTCCAACCTGCCCAAGCATGAGAACGGCCTGACCATCGAGGCCTTCGCGGGCGACCGCTCGCTGCTGCGCAAGGTCTACTACTCCATCGGCGGCGGCTTCGTCGTCGACGAGGAGCATTTCGGCGGCGGCGACGACGACACGGTCGAGCTTCCCTATCCCTACGCCTCGGCCGCCGACCTGCTGCGGCATTGCCGGACCTCCGGCCTCTCCTTCTCGGGCCTGATCCTGGAGAACGAGCTTCGCCTGCACAGCCGGGAGGAGATCCGCGACTACTTCGCCACGATCTGGCAGACCATGCGGGCCTGCATGGACCGCGGCATGAGCACCGAAGGCGTGCTGCCCGGCCCGATGCGGGTGCCGCGCCGCGCCGCCGCGCTGCGCCGCCAGCTGGCGACGTCGGAAACGCTGTCGCGCGACCCGATGAACGTCGTCGACTGGGTCAACATGTTCGCCTTCGCGGTGAACGAGGAGAACGCGTCGGGCGGGCGCGTGGTGACCGCGCCGACCAACGGGGCCTGCGGCATCGTGCCGGCGGTGCTCGCCTACTACCACAACTTCATCAAGCCGCTGGACGACGAGGCCTGCACCCGCTTCTTCCTCGCCTCGGCGGCGATCGGCGCGCTGTACAAGATGAACGCCTCCATCTCCGGCGCCGAGGTGGGCTGCCAGGGCGAGGTGGGCGTGGCCTGCTCGATGGCGGCCGGCGGGCTCGCCGACCTGATGGGCGGCAGCCCGGAACAGGTCTGCATGGCCGCCGAAATCGCCATGGAGCACAACCTCGGCCTGACCTGCGATCCGGTCGGCGGACAGGTGCAGATCCCCTGCATCGAGCGCAACGCCATGGGCGCCATGAAGGCGATCAACGCGACCCGCATGGCGCTGCACCGCATCAGCGAACCGCTGGTCTCGCTCGACAAGGTGATCGAGACGATGTTCGACACCGGCAAGGACATGGACCCGAAATACCGTGAAACCTCCTGCGGCGGTCTTGCCACCAAGATCGTTCCGGCCACGCCGCCGGCGGGGCCTGAGAACATCCACTGGGCGGCTTAGAAGGGGGTATCCCCCTTTCCTTCCAGCGGAAAAGGAGTATCTACGAGCGCGGCGGCCGCATCACAGCGGCCGCCGCGTTGTCGTGCTTGAGGTGAACGCCTCCCACGGCCGGAGCATGAGAAGGGCGCGACATGAACATCGACGTGATCAGCATCTCGCTCGTTCTTCTGCAACAGATGTGCGTCTACCTGGTGGTCGCCTATCTGCTGAGCCGGACACCGCTGTTCATTCCGTTGACGCACGTGACGATCCGACTGCCGCAGAAGGCGGCCTGCTACGTCATCTTCTCGCTGTTCTGCATGATGGGGACCATCCTCGGCATGCCGGTCATCCACGCCATCGCGAACACCCCGGCGATCGGCGCGGTGCTCGGCGGCCTGCTCGGCGGGCCGGCGGTGGGTCTGGCCGTCGGGGTGACCGGCGGGCTGCATCGCTACTCGCTCGGGGGATCGTTCGCGCTGGCAGCCGCCCTGGGCATCGTCGCGCAGGGAATTCTGGGCGGGCTGGTGCACCGGCATCTGATCCGCAGGGGCAAGATCAAGACGCTGCTCGATCCCGTCAAGGCGGGGCTGCTGACCTTCATCGGGGTGATCATCGAACTGATCATCGATCTGCTCGTCGCCAAGCCGTTCTGGGACACGCTGCACACGGTCAGTCTGATCGCCGTGCCGGAACTGATCGCCAATTCGGTGGGAGCGGCCATGTTCATGGTGATCCTGCTCGACCGGCGGGAACTAATCGAACGGCAGTCGAGCGTCTTCTCCGCCAAGGCGCTGAAGATCGCGGCGCGCGCCGACGGTGTGCTGCGAACGGGCTTCAACCAGGAAAACAGCATGCGGGTCGCCCGCATCATCTATGAGGAGACGGGCGTCGGCGCGGTGGCGATCACGGATCGCGAACGGATTTTGGCCTTCATCGGCATCGGTGACGACCACCATGTGCCCGGCCGGCCCATCATCTCGGTCCAGACGAAGCAGGCGATCGCGAACAATCAGGTGCTCTACGCCGACGGCAACGAGGAGGCCTACCAGTGCTCCATCGACCCGCACTGCCCGCTCGGCTCCTCGCTGGTGATCCCGCTGGCCGGCGAGGACAACAGCGTCATCGGCGCGATCAAGCTGTACGAGCCCAAGACCAAGCTGTTCTCCACCATCAACCGCGCGCTGGGCGAAGGCATTGCCAAGCTGCTGTCCAGCCAGATCCTGGCCGGCCGTTACGAGCAGCAGAAGGTCCTTCTGGCACAGTCGGAGATCAAGCTGCTGCACGCGCAGGTGAACCCGCATTTTCTGTTCAACGCGCTGAACACCATCTCCGCCGTGACGTGCGACGACCCGGAAAAGGCGCGCGACCTGATCGGGCATCTGTCCACCTTCTTCCGCAAGAACCTGAAGCGGGCCAGCGAGCAGGCCAGCCTTGCCGACGAGATCGAGCATGTCAGCGCCTACCTGCAGATCGAACTGGCCCGCTTTTCCGACCAGCTGTCGGTCGAAATCGACATCCCTGATGAGCTGCGGTCCGTGTGCCTGCCGGCCTTCTCCCTCCAGCCCGTGGTCGAGAACGCCATCAAGCACGGCACGTCCCAGCTTCTCAGGCCCGGCCTCATCCGCATCTCGGCGCGGAGCGACGGACACGACCTCGTGCTGGACGTCGAGGACAATGCCGGGCTGTACGAGCGGGGGCCGTCGGGAAGCGGGCTGGGCATGAATCTGGTCGACCGCCGGATTAAGAACCGGTACGGCAACACCTACGGAGTCAGCGTGGCGCACGGCCGCGACGTGTTCACCAGGGTCACGATCCGCGTTCCTTTGGAGGTCATCCCGGCATGATCAAGGTGCTCATCGTTGACGATGAACCGCTGGCGCGGAAGGCGCTGCGCCGCCTTCTGGAGCAAGCGCCCGACTTCCACATCCTGGGCGAGTGCGGCAACGCCATCGAGGCGGTCGGCGCCATAAACCGGGACAAGCCTGACGCCGTGTTCCTCGACATCCAGATGCCCCGTGTCAGCGGCATCGAGATGCTGAGCATGCTCGACCACGACACGATGCCGCGCGTCGTCTTCCTGACCGCCTACGACGAATACGCGGTCCAGGCGTTCGAGCAGCACGCGTTCGACTACCTGCTGAAGCCCATCGACCCAGTCCGCTTCGAGAAGACCCTGCAGCGCCTGCGCCGGGAACAGGCGCCGCAGAACCTCGGCGTCCTGGCGGGTGCGAACCAGCTCCGGCAGATCCCTTGCTTCGGGCAGCACCATGTCCTCCTGCTGAAGATGGAGGAGGTGGAGTATGTGGCGTCGAAGGTCGCGGGCGTCTCGGTAATTTCGGTGAACGGGGAGGAGTTCCCAACGGCGCTCCCCCTGCACATCCTTCAGGAACGGACGCCCTTGCTGCGCTGCCATCGCCAGTACCTGGTGAACGTCGACCGCATCACGAAGATCCAGTTTCTGGAGAACGGGCTGGCGGAGATTAACACCTGCGGCGGCCACACCATCCCGATCAGCCGCCGGTTCCTGGCCGCCATCAAGGAACGCCTTGGCATTGTCTAAAGCGGATTTGTAGGGCGGCATCGTACGCCGCCGCGTCAAAGACGAGGGGGAACGGACAGCCTTATTGAATGTGCATCCAGAGGCGCATGAGTTCCGGGATTGTGCGGATGTCAAGCTTGCTCAGGATGTTCGCGCGGTGCGTTTCGACGGTGCGGACGCCAATCCCCAGACGGGTCGCTATGGCCTTGTTGGCGCAGCCCTCGACCATGAGTTCGGCGACATCGCGTTCGCGGGGGCTGAGAAGGGCCAGCTTCGCGACGGCCGACGCCGCCGCGGAGCGGTCACGGCGCTGGTGGGCGTCTCGCTGCAAAGCCTCGTGGATGCGGCGCAGGAAGACACCGTCATCGAATGGCTTCTCCAGAAAATCGACGGCTCCGGCCCGAAAGGCGGTGACGGCGGAACTCACCTCGCCGTGGGCGGTGATGATGATGACCGGAAGGCCGCAGCCGCGCCGGGACAGCTCCTCCTGAAGCTCAAGGCCATCCATGAACGGCATGCGAAGGTCGGCCACCACGCAACCCGGCTGCTCCAGGCTGTAGCGTTGCAAAAACTCCAACGCGTCGGCGAACGTGCACACGGACAGGCCGGCCACTTCGACCAGAGCGGCAAGCGCATCACGAACGGCTTCGTCGTCGTCGATGATGAAGACAGTCGGTTCCGCCGTGGAGGGCTTATTGGGTTCGGTCATGAGGCGGCCGGACATCTGAAGGCGCTGCGGGCAGAAACACTTGGAAAACGGAGCCATTCGCGCCGGTGCGGTCCAACCACAGCCGGCCGCCATGGCTCTCGATGATGGAGCGGCAGATCGGCAGACCGAGCCCCATGCCCGCCGGCTTCGTGGTCGCGAACGGCGAGTACAGGCGGTCGATCATGTCGGCCGCCACGCCGGGTCCGGTGTCCTCGACCTCGAAGGTGAGACCATCGGGGGCCGTGGCCCGAACGCGGAGAACGACCTCGCGCACGGGGCTGCCGGCCGCGGCGATGGCTTCGATGCTGTTGTGCACGAGGTTGAGGAGAACCTGCTCGATCTGGATGCGATCACACAGCACGAGGGGAAGCGGCTCCTCCATGTCCACTCGCAGCTGGACCCGGTTGTAGGCGGCGTCCCCGCGCACCAGCGCCAGCGTTTCCCGCACGATTTCGGCGGCCGATTCCGGCGCCAGCTGAAGCGATCCCTTGCTCAGGAAGGTGCGCAGCCCCCGAATGACCTCGCCCGCCCGCTCCGCCTGGATCACCGCCTTGTCGATGAGCTCCTGGGCACGCGGCGGAGTGTCGTTGCCCTCCAGGACCCGCTGGGCGGCGCGCGCGTAGCTGATCGACGCAAGCAGCGGCTGGTTCAACTCATGGGCCAGGGCGGACGCCATCTCCCCGGTCACCGCGAGGCGGGCGATGTGGGCCAACTCGGCCTGGTGCTCGCGCAGCCGGACCTCGATCTCGCGTCGCTCGCTGACGAGAGCGCCGAGGAACAGGGCCGTGATGGCCAGCGCCAGCATCAGCGTCTGATGATAGACGACCGCGTGCAGGGGGAACCCGATGGCCTGCAAACCGGCGATCAGGCCGCTCTGAATGGCCAGGGCGGCCAGAACCGCCCCGGACAGGCCGTGCGAAACGGCCACCCACACCAGGGGAAGGAACAGGACGTAGAAAAGGTTGAACTGACCATCGCCGACCGGCAGGAAAACGATGGCCAGAGCCGCCGCGATGGAAGCGGTCTGGGCCGCCGAGGGCGTCCTCGGCATGCTCCAGGCGGGCGTCCTTTCCGGGCGGTACAGGAGGAGCAGGAACGGGGTGACCACGGCGATGCCGATGGCGTCCCCCAGCCAGTACTGGAAGGCCAGCATCGGCAGGTCGGCGGCGGCGAGGGCGCCGTCCAGGGCGAACACGCCGACGAAGGCCGGGGCGACGAGGGCGGCGCTCAGGAAGGTGACGCCGACCAGCCAGCCGACGTCGCGCACCGTGTTCAGGGCCAGATCGATTGCCACCCGGCGGCGCAGGACATCGGCGGCGGCGGCATAGCCGGCCACGATGACGAGATTCGAGAGCAGCAGGGACGCGATCGACGCGGGGTGCCCGCGCACCACCAGGTCGGCTAGGACCAGCGTGGCGTAGACCATCGGCACGCCACGAAACCCGGTCCACAGCAGCAGGGCCATGTACAGCCCGGCCGGCGGGTTCCATGGGGTGATGTTCAGGCTGGGGCGCGGGTGGATGAAGGTCAGCCAGTCGATGGGAAGATAGGCCGCCAGGAAGGCGAGCGACAGCACGAGCATGTCCCTGCCGGTCGGAACGGCGGGAAACGACGCTCCCATGGCGCGGCTGGCGGGCAAGAACGGCATGTCAGGGCAGTCTTTCGGGGCGGCAAGCGCCGGCAACGCGTGGACTATACCGCCGCCCGACGGATTCTCCTATTCCAAGGACGGAAGCCCGTGGGCTCCCGTCCTTCCGCAACGTCGGTCAGCCGATGAAGAACGGCTGCGTTCCGTGCGCGGCGATGGCGCTCGACAACCGCTCCAGCGCGTGGGCATAGGCGGCCGTGCGCATGGAGATGCCCTTGGCCGAGCGCATGTCCCACACGCGGCGGCCCTCGGTCTCCATGATCGTGCGGAGGCGATCATGGATCTCGTTCAGGCTCCAGTAGTAGCCTTGGCGGTTCTGCACCCACTCGAAGTACGACACCGTCACGCCGCCGGCGTTCGCCAGGATGTCCGGCAGCACGATGGCGCCCGCCTTTTCCAGAATGCGGTCGGCGTCCGGGGTGACCGGGCCGTTGGCGAGCTCCAGAACGATGCGGGCGCGGATGCAGCCGGCGTTGCCCTTGTGGATCTGATCCTCCAGGGCGGCGGGGACCAGAACCTCGCAGTTCATGCTCAGCAGTTCGGTTTCGTTGGCGACGCGGGCGCCGCCCTCCGTGTAGGCCGTCACGGAACCGCCACGCTCCTTCGCCGCCTGCACCGCCAGGGGATCCAGCCCGTCCTCGCAGACGATGGCCCCCCGCGAGTCCGACAGGCCGACGATGCGGTAACCGTCAGCGTGCAGCAGGCGGGCGATGTGGAAGCCGGCGTTGCCGTAACCCTGGACCACCACGCGCTTGGCCGAGCCGGCGAGGCCCAGGTCCGCTTCGAGATGCTTGAGCAGGTAGAAGCCGCCGCGCGCCGTCGCGTCGTCACGGCCCAGGGAGCCGCCGAGCGGCAGGGGCTTGCCGGTGATGACCGCCGGGCTCGGCTGGCGGACGATGGAGCTGTACTCGTCGGCCATCCACCCCATGATCATGGAGTTGGTGTAGACGTCCGGGGCCGGGATGTCGCGGTCGGGGCCGATCATGCCGGCGAAAGCCTGCACGTAGGCCCGCGACAGACGCTCCAGCTCCGATTTGGACAGGCTGTGCGGATCGACCTTCACCGCGCCCTTGCCGCCGCCGTAGGGCAGGTTCATCACCGCGCACTTGAAGGTCATCCAGAACGCCAGCGTGGTCACTTCCTCCACGTTGGAGCTCGGATGGAAGCGGATGCCGCCCTTGGTGGGGCCACGGGTGTCGTCGTAGCGGCAGCGCCACGCCGGGAAGGAGCGCCGCGACCCGTCGTCCATGCGCACGGACAGGCGGACGCTGAGGGTCTCCTTGGGGTATTTCAGCTTTTCAAGAACCTCGGAATCCACCTCGACATGCTTGGCGGCTTCATCCAGGCGGCTCAGCGCCCCCGAAAGCAGATCGTCCATCTTCTCTTCCTTTATGAATTTCGGTCAGGAGCGCCGAAGGAGGGCCGCCAGCCCCTCGTCGAAGGGTCTATCCACCGCCTCCTTGGGCATATGCCGGCCTTTTTACTGAGGAATATCCCGAATCAAAATATCCGTAATATTACGGAATGCCGCCAAGGCTTTGAAAAGAATGGATAAATTTTTGCAAAAACAGCCATGGGCCGCGTTCCGTAAACATACGGATGGCAACCGCCGGTGGGTTTGGGCGAGACTTCTCCCCCGCCTGCATCGCAATCGCCGCGCATTCGAGGACGCACCGATGATCGAGGGAGCCGACCGACCGCTGATCTGGATCGGACGCACGGAGTATGGCCGCCTGCTGCGGGCGATGGACCGGCTGGCCGGGCAGGCTCCGGATGTGTCGGCGTTCCTCTCACGGGAGCTGGACCGCGCAATCGTCCGTCCGGAAAGCGATCTGCCCCGAACGATCGTGCGCATGGGAAGCCGGGTGCTGTTCCGCCGCGACGACGGCCTGCCGTTCGAATGGGGCGAGTTGGTGTACCCGGACCAGTCGCCCAAGGAAGGTCAGATCACCGTCGCATCGCCTCTGGGCGTGGCCTTGCTCGGCCTCCGGGAGGGCGCGCGCATGCCCTACGGCGATGCGGACGGAACCACGCGGTGGCTGTCGGTCGAGCGCGTTCTACCGGCCTGAGCCGCCGCCTCATTTCCCCTTGCGGGACCGGGTTGCAATCCGGGCCATTGCCGCATCGTCGGGCCGCAACGAAGCGGGGTCGGGCGTGTTGTTGGGCTTTGGAGACGCTTGGCAACGACGGGGATGGACGTGTCCGCGACACCGGAATCCGGCGAGGTTCACAAGCGCACCCACGAAAAGCGCGACGGGCGCAAGCTGTACCTCTACGGCTGGGCGGCGCATGACCTGCCCGTGACGGCGGAGCTGGAAGCGGCATCCCCGCCCCGCCCGCATCTGCGTTGGCACCCGTTGCGCGGGGAATGGGTGGCCTACGCCAGCCACCGCCAGGAGCGCACCTTCAAGCCGCCGGCCGAATTCTGCCCCCTCTGCCCCGTGCCGGAGGGCGGCTTTCCCGGCGAAATCCCCTTCGCCGATTTCGAAATCGCGGTGTTCGAGAACCGCTTTCCCGCCTTCCACCCCGACGCCCCTCCCCCGCCGCTGGATCTGCCCCTGCGCGGCGGCACCGCGACGGGCCAATGCGAAGTGGTCGTCTACAGCGCCGAGCACGGCGGCAGCCTCGCCGTCCTCCCGCCGGAGCGTCTGGCGTTGCTGGTCCATGTCTGGGCCGATCGCTACCGCGACCTGCTGTCCCGCGACGCGGTTGCCTTCGTCATGCCCTTCGAGAATCGCGGGGAGGAGGTCGGCGTCACCCTGCACCACCCGCACGGCCAGATCTACGCCTTCCCCTTCGTACCGCCGGTGGTGGAGCGCATGGCGGCACAGTTCCGCGACGCCCCCGTTCTGGCGGACATGCGCCAATCCATGGGCGAAGCCTACGACATCGCCGGCAACGAACACGCCGTCGCCTTCGTTCCCCCCTGCGCCCGCTTTCCCAGCGAGGTCTGGGTGATGCCGCGCCGCTTCCACCCCGGCCCCTGGACCTTCTCCGACGAAGAAGCCTTTTCCTTTGGCGCGCTGCTGGGGGAGACGGTGGCGCGGCTGGACGCGCTGTACGGGCGGCCGATGCCTTACATTTGTTGCCTCTACGCCGCCCCAAAGGGGGAGGACGGGCATTTCCACTTCCACGTCCAGTTCCTGCCCTTCCTGCGCACCGCCGACCGGCTGAAGTATCTGGCGGGCTGCGAGCAGGGCGCCGGCACCTTCCTGGTGGACGCCCTGCCCGAACAGATGGCCGCCCGCCTGCGCGAGGTGACGCCATGACCGCGAGCGCACGGGCGCCGGCGCGCGCCAACCTGCTGGGCGAGCACACCGACTACAACGACGGCTTCGTGCTGCCCACGCCCCTGCCCTACTTCACGACGGTGACCGTCGCGCCGGGCAATCAGGCCGGCATGATCGAGGCCTTTGCAGCGCGCTTCGGCCAGACGCTCGTCCGCCCATTAGATGCGCCCCGGCAGGGCGACTGGCTGGACTATCCGCTCGGCTGCGTGACCATCCTGCGGGCAGCGGGGATCGAGGTGCCCGCCCTGCGCCTGACTATCGAGAGCGACATCCCCATGGGCGCCGGCATCTCCAGCTCCGCCGCTCTGGAGGTCGCGACCTTGCGCGCGCTCCGGCGCTGGCTGGATCTGCCGCTCGACGACGAGAAAATCGCCCTGCTCGGCCAGCGGGCGGAGAGCGAGTATGTCGGCATGCCCTGCGGAATCATGGACCAGATGGTCAGTTCGCTCGGCACGCCGGGGCAAGCGCTGTTCCTCGACACGCGCTCGCTCGCGCACCGGCTGGTCGCCCTGCCCTCCAGCCATCAGTTGGCGGTCGTTCATTCGGGCGTTACCCACAAACTCACCGAGGGTGGCTACCGGCAACGCCGTTCCGAATGCGAGCGGGCCGCCGCCGCGCTGGGCGTGCCGAGCCTGCGCGACATCAACGACCTCTCCCGGATCGACGGCCTGCCCGAGCCGCTGAACCACCGCGCCCACCATGTGGTGACCGAGAACCGCCGCGTGCTGGACGGCGTGGCAGCGCTGGAGCGTGGGGACGTCGCCGCCTTCGGGCAGCTGATGGTGGAAAGCCACGCCTCGCAGCGCGACGACTACGCCGTGTCGGTGCCGGAGATCGACGCGCTGGTGGACTCCGCGCTCCACCATGGCGCCCTTGGAGCCCGCCTGACCGGCGGCGGCTTCGGCGGCTGCATCGTCGCGCTGATCGAGGATGTGGAGGCTTGGTGGCCCGCCGTGCAGACCGACAACCCGCGAGCGAAGCTCGTGTTTCCGAGGTCGGACAAAGAATCAACTGACGGGTGACGCGCCAATAGCGGCACAAAACAACACACCGCGCTTTGTCGGATATTTACCTAAAATTCTTTGATTATTTGAGTACCCATCCTTGATCGCGCCGCAATTCGCCAGCGTGGAGCCGTGATCTTTTCCCACCCATTCTTGTCACACCACCGCAATCCTGCGCAAACCCAAGGCCCGCTCCGGTTCTGGCCTTCTCAGGCCCCATCACAGTTAATCGTGCATTAACCATAAAAACCCAACCCTCCGACCCAACGAGCCCGCCACCCGGATCGGCGGCCTTCACATTGGATCGGAGCGACGCGTGCAGCGCATCACCTTCACTCTCGACGGCGACTGGGACTTCTCCTTCACCGGTGACGATGCGGTCGCCTTGGCCGAGGTCACGGACTGGCGCACCTGCACGGTCCCCAACCCCTGGCAGGCCGAATTCGACGACCTGCGCGAGCGCAACGGACGCGCCTGGTACCGCCGTTCCTTCGACGTGCCGACCGACTGGCTGAACGCCGGCAGCGCGGTCGTGCTGCGCTTCGGCGCGGTGAACTATTTCGCCCACGTCTTCGTGAACGGCCAACCGGCCATGCAGCACGAGGGCAGCTGGCTGCCCTTCGAAGCCGACGTCTCCGCCCTGCTCCAGCCCGGCCGGAACGAGGTCGCGGTGGCCGTCGTGGCGCCGACCGACGACCCGGCCGCCTACCCCGACTTCCCCATGGCCGAAATCCCCTTCGGCAAGCAGAGCTGGTACGGCCCGCTCGGCGGCATCTGGCAGTCGGTGACGCTGGAGCGCCGCGCCGCCGACCACATCACCGCGCTGCGCCTCGTGCCCGCACCGGCGGACGGGTCGGTCGCCGTGACCATCGACCTCGCCCGCCCGCTGTCGGCCGACCATGAGCTGGATCTGGAGGTCGAAGGACCGGACGGCACCGTCGTCGCTTCGCTGGCCGAGGTCGCCGCCGCCGGCGCCGCCACCGTCACCGCGACCATCGTCGTGGCCGATCCGCTGGCCTGGTCGCCGGACACGCCGCACCTCTACCGCCTGTCGGCGACGCTGCGCCGGGGCCGGGGCACGGTGGACAGCGCCCGCGACAGCTTCGGCTTCCGCACCGTCGAGACGCGCGACGGCCGCATCGTCCTGAACGGCGAGCCGATCTACCTGCGCGCCGCGCTCGACCAGGACTACTACCCGGACGGCATCTGCACGGTCCCGTCGGAAGCCTTCCTAGAGGACCAGTTCCGCAAGGCGAAGGCGCTGGGCCTCAACTGCATCCGCTGCCACATCAAGGTGCCGGATCCGCGCTATTACGCGGTCGCCGACCGCGTCGGCCTGCTGATCTGGACCGAGTTGCCCAACACCGCGCGCCTGACCGAAAAGGCCAAGGAGCGGCTGACCGACACGCTGCGCGGCATCGTCGCGCGCGACGGCAACCACCCTTCGATCATCGTCTGGACGATCATCAACGAGAACTGGGGCACGGACCTCGTCCACAACGCCGAGCACCGGGCGTGGGTCAACCGCACCTACCGCTGGCTGAAGGATCTCGACCCGACCCGGCTCGTCGTGGACAACTCGCCCCTGTGGCCGAGCTTCCATGTGGAGTCCGACCTTGAGGACTATCACAACTACGCGGCCATTCCGGACCATTGCGACGCCTGGAACGGCTTCGTGGACCGTCTGGCGAACCGCAACCAGGGCACCTACACCCACCACGGCGACGCCAGGCGCACGGGGCGGGAGCCGATCCTCTGCTCCGAGTTCGGCAACTGGGGCCTGCCCCACCCCGGGGATCTGCGCGATCCCGACGGCCAGGAGCCCTGGTGGTTCGAGACCGGCCACGACTGGGGCGAGGGCGTCATGTACCCGCACGGGGTCGAGAAGCGCTTCGCCGCCTACAGCCTGGACCGCGTGTTCGGCAGCCTGACGGGCTTCGTCGAGGCCGCCCAATGGCAGCAGTTCCACGCCCTGAAGTACCAGATCGAGGCCATGCGCCGGCAGCCGGCCATCGCCGGCTACGTCATCACGGAGCTGACCGACTGCCATTGGGAGTCCAACGGCCTGCTCGACATGCGGCGCAACACGCGCGCCTTCCACAATGTCTTTCACACCATCAACGCCGACACGGTGGTGGTGCCGCAGTGGAAGCGTGTCGCCTTCTGGGAAGGCGAGGACGTCGAGATCGGCCTTGCCGCCGCGCATGGCCGTGGCGACAAGCTCCTCGGCGTGGAGATGCGATGGAGCCTGGACGCCGCCGGCCTCGGCGGGGCGGAGCCGGTCGCGCTTGAACCCGGCGTGAGGCACGGCGCCCCAGCCATCTTCAAGGCCCCGGCGGTTCAGACCCCCGAAATCCACCGCGTGGAATTTGAGCTGGCGACCGACGAGGACGTGCTGGCGACCAACCACCTCGACCTCGTCGTTCACCCGCGCCGCAGCGGCCCGTCCGCCGGTTCGGTATCGGTCTGGTCACCGGACGACGCGGTCGTGAAGCACATGCACGCCCTCGGCTACGGCGCGGCGACTGGTGCCGCCGACGTGATCGTCGCCCGCGACCTGACCGAGGATTTGGTCATGGCGGTGCAGGGTGGCGCGCGGCTGGTGCTGCTGGCCGACCACGCCTTCGACCTTCAGCCGGTGTTCCCGCACTTCCAGAACGTGCGCGTGATGCCGCGCCACGGGTCGATGTGGCTGGGCGCCTGGGCGTCGAGCTTCTCGTGGCTGAAGCGCACGGGTCCCTTCGCCCGCCTGCCGGGCGGCCCGCTGATCGACCACAGCTTCGACCGGGTGATCCCGAACCACGTCATCGCCAACTGCACCACCTGGGATTTCCAGTCCCGCGTGCACGCGGGCATGGTCGTGGGCTGGGCGCACAAGGCGGCGGCCCTGATGGTGGAGAAGGACTACGGCCAGGGGCGCATGGTCGCCACCACCTTCCGGCTGCTGGAAGACGCGCCGGGCGTGGATCCGACCGCTACCCTGCTGCTGGACGGCATGGTGGAGCTGGCGCTGGCCCAGCGCCGGACGGTCACCACGGAAGCGGAAACGCTCCCGGCTTAAAGCCGCTGCAACGGGCCCCCATCCCAACCTTCCCCCACTTCGCGGGGGAAGGAGCTTGGTCCCCTCCCCCGTGCGCAGCATGGGGGAGGGTTAGGGTGGGGCCCCGCCGCTGGGGCTCAATCCGCCCCCTCCGCCGCCTCCCTCGCCACACGGCCGGCGGCAATCCCGACAATCTCCCTCGCGGCCTCGCCCGTCGCCCCGGCCTCGGCCCGCGCGATGCGGGTGTAGAGGGCGAGCGCCTGCCCCACCACCTGATCCATGTTGTAGTAGCGGTAGGTCGCCAGCCGCCCGACGAAATGCACGTTCGGCGTGGCGTCGGCGAGCGCCTGATACTTGCGGTACAGCTCCGCGTTTTCCGCCTTCGGCACCGGGTAGTAGGGATCGCCCTCGGCCGAGGGGAACTCGTAGGTCAGGCTGGTCTTGCCGTGGTGGACCTGCCCGGTCAGGTGCTTGTACTCGGTGATGCGCGTGAAGGGCACATCCTCGCCGGGGTAGTTCACCACCGCCACCGGCTGGAACCACTCCCGCTCCACCGTCTTGTGCTGGAAGCGCAGCGAACGGTAGGGAAGCTTGCCGTAGCGGTAATCGAAGAACTCGTCGATCGGGCCGGTAAAGATCAGATTGTCGTACTGAACCTCGCGCGCCACCTCGCGGTAGTCGGCGTTCAGCATGATCTTGATGTTGGGGTGGTCCAACATGTTCTCGAACATGCGGGTGTAGCCGTGCAGCGGCATGTTCTGGAAGCTGTCGCCGAAATAGCGGTCATCGTCGTTGGTGCGCGTCGGCACGCGGGCGGTCACCGCCTTGTCCAGCTCCGCCGGGTCCAGGCCCCACTGCTTGCGGGTGTAGCCGCGGAAGAACTTCTCATACAGCTCGCGCCCAACCGCACCGACCACCACGTCCTCCGAGGTGCGGACCTCGGGCACGGGTTCGGCGCGCTCCTGGAAGAAGGCCGCCACCCCCGCCTCGTCCAGGTCCAGGCCGTAAAGCCTGTTCACCGTGGTGCGGTTGATCGGGATCGGGACCAGCTGCCTGTCCACGCTGGCCAGCACCTTGTGCTCGTAGGGGCGCCATTTGGTGAAGCGCGAGAGGTAGTCGGCGACCTGCTGGGAATTGGTGTGGAAGATGTGCGGGCCGTAGCGGTGGATCAGCAGCCCGTCGTCATTGTGGTGATCGTAGGCGTTGCCGCCGATGTGCGGACGGCGGTCGATCAGAAGAACCCGTTTGCCCAGACTCGCCGCGAGCCGTTCGGCCAGCACGCTGCCGGCGAAGCCCGCCCCGACGATCAGGTAGTCGAAGCCGGCACGGCCACCCCCCGGATGTTGCCCGGGCCGTCCGACATACGCCGGCGCCTTGGGGCCGTGCCCGTAATTCAGATCACGCATTCGATCAGCCCTTTCATGCGAGCCCAGGTCGAATCCCAGGACATATCCGCCAACGCTCCATCGACGTCTTCGATCCAACGGCCGGGGTTCCTGGCGTCGCGCAGCGCCGCCTCAATGGCGGCGGCGAAGCGCTCAGGCGTGTCGGCAATGCGCACCAGCCCCGGCTCGCCATAGGTCCGCACCACATCGCGGATCGGCGTGGACACCACCGGCCGGCCGGCGGCGAGGTATTCCGGCGTCTTGGTCGGGCTGATGAAACGGGTGGATTCGTTGAGCGCGAACAGCAGCAGCGCCACGTCCCAGCCGGCGAGGTAAGCCGGAAGCTCCGCGTAGCTCTTGCCGCCGAGGTAGTGAATGTTCGGCGCCTGCGGCAGCGACGCCGGGTCGATCTTCACCACCGGCCCGATCATCACGAATTGCCAGTCCGGCCGCATCGCCGCCAGTTCGGCCAGCAGACCGCTGTCGAACCGCTCATCCAGCACGCCATAGAAGCCGAGGCGCGGGTGCGGGATCGCGGCCTGATCGGACGGTTCCTCCACGCCGGACCGTGCCCGCGCGAAGTGCGCGACCTCCACGCTGCTCGGAAAAGGGTGGACGTTCCGATGCTTCTCGCGCTTGGCCTCGAAAAGGCTGTGGCCGCCGGTGAAGACGACGTCCGCGCGCTCCAGCAGCTGGCGTTCGCGCTCCACCAGTTCCGGAGGCGCGCCCATGAAGGCTGACAGCTCGTCCATGCAGTCGTAGACGACGGCCCCTGCCTCCAGGTGGTCGGAGAAGGCGAGGCTCATCGGCGTGTAGTACCAGAGGATCGGCCGGACGATTCCGGCCTCGGCGACGAAGCGGTCCAGCAGGCTGCGCTGTGCCCCCTCCGCCTGCGCCGCCGATAAGCCGCCGGGCAGGCGCGGCACCAGGATCGTCACGCCCTGCCCGGCGTCGTGCACGTCCAGATGCGGCTGCAGGCCATCGGTGCCGACGGGTTCCTCGACAAAGAAAAGGCGATGGTCGCGCGCAAAGCGCGTCATCAAATGCTGCGGCCGTTGAAAAACGAAGTGCCACCGAAGGTGGGAGAAGCAGATGAAATCGGGTCGGCGCCGCGGCGATAACGTGGTTTGTACGGCGGGTCCTCCGGCTTCATCCACCCAGGCACGCAAGGAGCCGTTCAGGTTGCCTTCGTGTCCTCCGGTAACCTTCATGTCATGATTCTCCATTGCCTTGACTGGTGCCCCACCGCGCGGCGAACAACGGAAATCGGCGCAGGGTTCCTAAAAAGGGCGGCTTTTGCCTGGGGGTACTCCCCTGAACCCGCAAACGGTCCGGGACCCCGCTTTCGCACGGATTAGCCCTTTCCGTGGTTGCCGCCGGAAAGCGGACGCGGCGTGGCACGCCCGCACCCGGAACAACACGATACACGCCGAAACGAGCCGCGCCCTTCAGCGTGTGCACCCTCAGACGTATGCCGTAGGATCAGCCCATTCGCGGGCGGCGGCGCGGCCTATTCGGCGCCCAGGGCTGGGGCCAAAGCCGGCGCATGAACCTCCGCACCGGCGGCGTCCTTCACCGGTGCCCCGCAGGCGTCCAGCTCGGCGACGAAGGCACGGATGGCCGGCATGGTCTCCATCCACTGTTTTTGCAGATCAATGCCCGCCCCGACCCCGTTCAGCACGTAGGTGGACCAGCTGAGCGACGCCAGGAAATAGCCCAGCGTGAATTCCCCCTGGTGCACGTACCAGGCCCCGACGACCCAGGTGCACAGGTTGGTGACGTTGACGATGATGCCCCGCCCGAAGTTGAAGGCGAGAAAGCGCTTGCCCGTGAAGGCTCCGAAGGCGGCGAAGTCCCCGAAGCGCGCGTCGTATTCCCGCACCGTATCGCGCTGCTTGCCCTCGACCACGATGGACAGCAGGTGGCGGAACGCGCGGGTGTGCACGCGCTGCCGCGCGTAATCCAGCTCCTGCAGGCGCGTGTAGAGCGGCTTCAGCACCTTGTTCAGATAGATCGTCGCCAGCACGTCCAGCGTCCCACCCGCCACGGCGATCAGCCCGATCAACGGGTACCACCAGAGCAGCAGCCCCAGCGCGACCACGCCGGGAACGGCGACGGGGATGGCGACGCGGGCAAGGCTATTCACGAACTGGACGAGCACCGCCTCGCCCCGCTCGATCACCGCCTGTTGCAGGGCCGTGTCGCGCCCCTCCACCCGGCGCCGGTCGGCCAGGACATGCCCCAGCACCGTCACGCCGAGCCGGCGCGGAGCGGCGTATTGGAACCCGGCGAGGTCCACCCGCCCCAGAAGATAGGGCAGGACGTTGCCGTGGCAGATCCAGAACAGGAAGGCGGAGAGGATGAGGGGCTGCACCACCTCGAACGGAGCCTGAGCCGCCATGGCGTCGATGACCCGCCCGCCGATGAAGGGCAGCAGCAGATCGCCGGCCCTCTGCATCATGATGAGGGCGGCGATCAATGCCAAAGGCTTCCAGAACGGCCGGAAGAAGCCCAGAATCTGTCGGATGATCGGCAGCATGTCCACCCCTACACTGAAGAACCAAATGTCCTTCCGGCAGGTTGCGTGGCTTCATCCTTAATTAGAGGTAATATCCATCGATAGTCCCAACATTGCTTTCCCCACCAACAACACAGGAAAAGCCGCGCACGTCGTCAGGCAATTTCCTTGTCGAATTCTGCTTCGTTCCACGTCGGAAACTCCGCGCCATGCTCAGCGATGAAGCGCCCGACAGCGTGCTCCAGCGACGGCAGGC
This sequence comes from Azospirillum soli, assembly GCF_017876165.1. Lineage (GTDB taxonomy): Bacteria > Pseudomonadota > Alphaproteobacteria > Azospirillales > Azospirillaceae > Azospirillum > Azospirillum soli. The sequence goes on along the minus strand of NZ_JAGINQ010000011.1, from coordinate 181,214 downwards.
CTGCCCCCCGCTCCGACCGCAGGATGCTGCGCGCCGACCGGGGCGCTTTCCAGCCGAGGTCAGCCGCCGGCACGCCCAACACCCGCTCCGCGTCCAGCCCGGCCGCGCGCACGGCCATGCGAGCGAACTCCGCCCAGCTGACCGCCCCGGCGTTGGCGAGGTGCCAGACCCCGCGCTCTCCATCCATCAGCAGGTCGAGCGCCACATTGACCACGTCCGGCAGATAGGCCGGCGACACGGTGACATCACAGGCCGCCGAGAAGTACCGCCCCCCGGCCACCGCCCGGATCGCCCGCGCCGGCGGATTGTCGGCGTCCCACGGCCCGAAGAAGGGTCCCGACCGGATCACCAGCGCCCCGCCATGCGTCTCAAGCGCAAGCCTCTCCCCCTCCGCCTTGCTGGCGCCATAGACGCTGAGCGGCGCGACCGGATCACTTTCCCGGTGGTCCCCGTCCCCGCCGAACACGAGGTGCGAGGAAAAGGCCAGCAACGGCAGTGACGCGTCCGCACAGGCCCGTGCCAGCGCCTCCGCCCCCCGGACGTTCTCGCGGCGGCAGCGCTCCGACCGCACCTCGGCGGCATCGACGCGCGCGAAACCGGCGGCGTTGACCACCGCCCAGGGCCGATACCGCTCCAGCGCGGCGGCGATCCGCGCCGGCTCGGCGATGTCCATCTCCCGGCGCGGCGACAGCACGTAGGGCAATCCGCGCACCACGCACAGCCGCGCCACCGCGTGGGCCAGCGTGCCGTTTCCCGCGATCAGCAACGGCCTCGGCGCGTCGTTCGCGGGCGGCGCCCAGGCTTTGCGCTGCACGGTGTAGGAACAGGCGCGCACCGGCGCCCAGAAAAAGCGGTCCTCGCGGTGCCACCAGCCCGGCGCGTCGAACACCGGATGGTCGGCCTTCCCTTCGCTGGCCCCTTCGCTGGCCAGCGTCCGCACCAGCTTTGCCAGCGCGGTCGGCCGGGGCTTCGGCCCGCGCACGTCGAACACGCCGGACTCGTAGAACCCGTCCCGCCGCGTCAGCAGGCTGTTCCAGTCGTAGCTGCCCAGCAAGGCCCAAGCGGTCACCGCACGGATGTCCACGCCGCGCCCGCGCAGCCGCTTTGCCGCGTCCCATGCCTCCTTCAGCCAGCGAAGCTGCTCCTCGCGACTGGAGCCGTTGTGCACCTCGGTTGCCGCGACGGGGAGGCCGTAGCGGTCCCACGCCTCCTCCAGCAGCGCCTCCAGCCCGGTGATACCGCCGGCGACGGCCCGGATCGCCTCCACGTCCACATAGCGGTCGCGCCCGTTGCCCGAGGCGTTGACGCCCGGATAGCGCTCCAGACGCTCGTCCAGCATGCGCTCGCTGGTCAGGTAATGGTCGATGCCCAGCACGTCGGGCGGGCACGGGTTGGCCACCAGCCAGTCCAGATCATCCGCAAACCCACCCTCCGCCATGTAGTCCCACAACGGATGGTCGCGGTCGACTCGCCCCGTCAGCAGGTCGAAGGTCAGCCAGCGGCGATGATTCTCGAACTCCGCCTGATAGGCGAGGCGGGGCGTGCTGAAGCACTTGCCCAGATCCTCGGTCTGGATCAGCCGGGCCGCCGGGTTCACCTTGCGGATCGCCCGCATCGCCAGCACGGTCGCCTTGATCTCGTTCAGCAGGATGCGCCGGAACACGGCGGCGTCCCTTGCGTGCGGGTGCCATACCCCATACAGCCCGCAAAAGCGCGCGGTCGTCAGCGGCTCGTTGATCGGCGTGTAGGCGTTCAGCCACGGATAGCGCTCGGCGACGCGGGCGGCGTAGGCAGCGAACTGTTCGGGAAAGTCGGGCCGCGTCAGGTCGGTTCCCAGTGGCCCGTGCCCGTGGTGCAGCAGCGTTGCAATGGGTCGGACGCCCAGCTTCCGCAACCGCCCCAGCCGTTCGTCCGTCCAGCGCCAGTCGGCATGCTCCAGCCCGTTCGGCGCCACCCGCTCCCACAGCACGGGATAGCGGATCGCCGTGATGCCCAACGCCGCGAAGGCATCGATGTCCTCTGGCCGGTCCTGATGCCCGGTCAGCCGCGTCTGGTCGATGACCGTGCCGTTAATCCGCGTGACGGTGCACTCCAGCCCACCCCACATCTCGACCGCAGACCGGTTCCCGTTGTCGTCCCTGGACCGCAAAACCGCCCCTCCTCGCCGACGCGTTGGAGGTTCGGTGTTGCCCAATCTTGGTTAACGGACCTCGACCGGCACAGGCTTGACCGGCCCTTGTCACACGCTCCGTTGGGCTGAAACGGACACGGGACTCACGCCCGCAACCGGTCCTTCGGCAGGTCATCCACGGAGAAGCCCTCCGACTGGAGCCGCCACATGGTCTCGAAGGCGCCGCCACGGCTGCGCAGCTCGGCCGGGCTGCCATCCTCCACCACATGGCCGTCCACCAGCACCACGATCCGGTCGAAGGTGGTCAGGGTGGACAGGCGGTGTGCCACGGCTAGAACGGTGCGTCCGCGCATCAGCTCGTTCAGCGCGCGCTGGATCTCGATCTCGGATTCGGTGTCGAGCGCCGAGGTCGCCTCGTCCAGGATGATGATCGGGGCATTCTTCAGGATCGCCCGCGCGATACCCACCCGCTGGCGCTGCCCGCCGGACAGCTTGACGCCCCGCTCGCCGACCAGCGTGCCGTAACCCTGAGGAAGCGCGCGGATGAAATCGTCGCAATGGGCGGCGCGGGCCGCCACGACGATCTCCTCATCGGTCGCCTCCGGCCGGCCGTAGCGGATGTTCTCCAGAATGGAGCGGTGGAACAGTGCGATCTCCTGCGGCACCACGGCGATGGCCGCGCGCAGGCTGTCCTGGGCGACGCTGGCGACCGATTGCCCGTCGATCAGCACATGGCCGCCTTGGGCGTCGTCCAGCCGCTGCACGAGGCTGACCAGAGTGGACTTGCCGGCGCCCGATGGCCCGACGATGCCGATCTTCTGCCCGGCCGGGATGCGCAGGGTGAAATTCTGGAAGACCCGCCGCCCGTCCTCGTACGCGAAGGACACGTTTTCGAAGTCGATGGAGCCGCCAAGATTGATCAGAGGCCGGGCGTCGGGTGCATCGGCAACCGCGTGCGGTTGGCCGATGACGCGCAGCGTGTCGGCGATCTGCCCGAAATGCTGTGTCGTGCCGACCAGCGCGAAGGCAAGATCGCGCGACCCGTGCAGGATGCGGAAAGTCAGCGCGCTGACCATCACCACGTCGCCCGGCGTGATCCGCCCGTGCGTCCACAGCCACACCGCCCAGGCCAGCATGGAACCGGCCATGATCCACAGACAGATGTCGTGCAGGACGCGGGTCTTCTCCAGATACATCCAGCTGCGCCGCTGGGCGTCCGCCTCGTTGCCGAAGGCCTCGGCCAGACGGCGCCGTTCCCGGTTGCGCGCGGAAAAGGCCTTCACCGCCCAGATGTTGGACACCACGTCCACCAGCTCGCCGCCCACATAGGCACCCTTCTCGGCATAGGCGTGGTGCACCGGCCGGCCGCGCACGCCGATCACCGCGATGATCCCGGCAACCACCGCCACGAAGGCGGTCAGCGCCGCCGCCATGCGCCAGTCGATCATGGTCAGCACGAAGACCGCGCCGAGGAAGTCGGTGATCGGCGGCAGGATGTTCCAGGTGAAGGTGCCGATCACCGCCCCCGCCGACCCCGCCGTCGCCGTGATGCGGTTGCCGAGCGAGCCGGCGAAATGGTCGGCGAAATAGCCCATGGGGTGGCCGGACAGATGGTTGAACAGATCAGTCCGGATGTCCACGCCGACGCCCACCACCGTCCGGCAGCCGAGCCAGCCGCCGAGCCGCCACAGCACGTTCTCGACCCCGATCAGGCCGATGAAGACGGCCAGCGGCCACCAGACGGCGGCGGCGTTCCGCTCCGGTGCGGCCATGGCATCGACCAGCAGCTTCATCCCGTACTGCACGGCGACCGCGCAGGCGGCGGCCCCGACGATCAGCGCCAGCAGCCCCCCGAAATGCCAAGGGCGGCGGCGCACGTACCAGAACAGATAGGAGATCGGGCGTTGCGGAAACGGCGGGCGGTTGTCTGCGGTGGCGGCCATGAGGGGAATTCCGGCGCTGTTTCCGGGACGTCAGGCGGCGTTGGAGCGTCGTCCGAGCACTCTGTCGAAGGCGGCCTGCCGGCGTCTCAGCTCCTCGGCCAAGGGCCGGTGCACCTCGCGCCGCCCCTCGGCATCGGGAAAGCCCAGCAGTCCGACGGGGCAGTGCCGCTCGTTGGTCCAGCCGGGGTAATCGACGATGGGGTAGAGGCAGATGCCCAGCACCGGCACGCCGGCCTTGATGGCGGCGGCCACCTCGCCCGCGACATAGCGCAGCCAGGGCGCGCGGGCATCGCCCTCCGCCCCCGTCTCGGCGACCAGAAGCGGGCGGCCGTAGCGCGCGTGCACGTCGGCCAGGATATCGCGGAAGGGGCGGTAGAGCGGATGGCCCGGTTCGATCGTCCCGCCGCTGTGAAACCACTGGTTGTCGGAGTAGTAGTTGACCCCGATCACGTCCAGATGCTCCGGCCGTCCGCCGAGGCCCGGCCACAGCGCGCCGGAGATCATGTCCCAGGACTGGTACTGGCACTCGGTGTAGGCGGAGGCCTCCGGACGGTCTTCCGGACGGTCGGGATGGGCGGTGACTTGGATGACCGGATCGACGTGCACGAAGCGCGCTCGCGGGTCCACCGCCCGGACGGCCTCGACCCCGGCGATGGCGGCGCGGACCAGCTGGTGCTTCAGCTCGAAGCCGCGTCCGCGCGCGCAGGGGTTCATCATCCCCATGTCGCCGCCGGCCCAGGACCAGTAGGCGATCTCGTTGACCGGGCAATAGATCGGCGTGCCACCCGTCTCGTCGCGCACCAGCCGCGCCACGGCGGCGGCGAAGCGGGCGAAGCGATCCACGAATTCGGGACGCCAGATGTCGATGTCATCGGGCCAGCCGTAGTGGCAGAGGTCCCAGATCGGCTGGATGCCCAGTTCCCGCGCAGCGCGGAGCATCGGCAGCAGGCTCTTCCAGTCGTAGCGGCCCGGCGCCGTCTCGATCAGGTGCCAGCGCACCCCGTCGCGCACGGTGCGGATCCCGTGGCCGAGCATGTGGCGGTAGTCGGATAACACGGCGCGGTCGTGCCCGGTCGCCGCGATGAGGTCGAGCCGCCGGCCATCGTCGCGCCGGTGGGTCGAACATTCGAAGCCGCCCATGAAAAAGCTGGCAAATTGTGGCGGCGAAGAGAAGGCCAATGACATGATCACCTTTCCGGCGTGGTGGGCGTCGGATGGTCGAAAAGCGTTCGGAATACAAAAAGGCGGCCTGCAACACCGTCGCGGGCCGCTCGGGGTCGCAAACATCGCCATGGAAAAAGCGTTCCCTGCGATTTCCGCAGCCCTTCCCTTCAAGGATGCGTTGTGTCTTCGGGCATACGCCATCGGTTCAGGTCGTCCGGAACGGCCTGCGACAATTCCCGGACACCTCTTTCGAAACCTCGATTCCGCTGGTTGCGGTGCGGATAGTCGGCCCGCTCACCGCATCACCGGAGTAAGCCGCCCGTGTCCCACGCCGCGATCAACCACCGCGCATTCCCCGCCCTGCCCGACATCGTCACCATCTCGGCCGGCTCCCTGACGCTCGACGTGGCGCCGGAGATCGGCGGTTCCATCGCCCGCTTCGCCGGCCGGCAGGGGGACCAGACCATCGACTGGCTGCGTCCCGCGACCGAGGAGGCCCTGGTCCGGCGCGATCCGCTGGGCATGGCGAGCTTCCCGCTGATCCCCTACTGCAACCGGATCCGGGACGGGCGCTTTACCTTCGACGGCACGGCGGTGCATCTGCCCCAGAACTACGCCCACTCCCGCCACGCCATCCACGGAGACGCCTGGCAGAACCCCTGGACCGTGGTGGAACGCGCCGCCGATGCCGTCACCCTGGCCTACGAGCATCGTCCGGACGCCTGGCCCTGGGCCTACGCCGCGCGCCAGACCTACGCGCTGGCACCGGACGGGCTGACCGTGCGCATGGCCGTCACCAACCTGGGCGCACAGCCGATGCCGCTCGGCCTCGGCCACCATCCCTATTTCCCGCGCACCGCCGGCACGACGGTCACCGCCAAGGTCGAGGCCATCTGGTCCACCGACGCGGAGGTGATGCCGACCGTTCTGGAGCGCAACTGGGTCACCGACCGGCTTGCCGAGGGTCTGCGCGTCGATGACGCCGACCTCGACAACAACTTCACGGGATGGGACGGAACGGCCGAAATCCGCTGGCCGGAGCACGGTGCCGCCCTGCGCATGACCGCGCCGGAACCGTTGCGCTTCCTCGTCGCCTACACCCCGGCCGGTTCGGATTTCTTCTGCCTGGAGCCGGTCGGCAACTGCACCGACTGGCCCAACCTGACCGCCGAGGGAACGGCCCGCGTCGGCGGCGCGGTGCTCGCCCCCGCCGGGACGGCCGAGGTCCTGTTCCGTTTGGAACCGTGCGCCTCTGTCCTTCGATAGAACCCAGGAACTCCGTCCCGAGGGGGGTGTTCGTCATCCCGCATTGCCCGATGCAAGCCCCCCTCCAGCACGGGAACCGAGACCCATGATGAAACGGCAGGACGTCGAGCTTTGGGGCGGGCTCGAATGCACCGTGGCGCGCATCGGCGACCGATACCGCAACCAGATCGCCGAGACCGGACACCAGGACCGGATCGGGGATCTGGACGCCATCGCCGCCCTCGGCATCCGGACCCTGCGCTATCCGATCTTATGGGAGACGGTGGCGCCCGAGGATCCGGACGCCGCCGATTGGCGCTGGCACGACGCCCGGCTGGCCCGCCTGCGGGAGCTGGGTCTGTCGCCCATCGCGGGCCTCCTCCACCATGGCAGTGGACCACGTTACACCGACCTGCTGGACCCGACCTTTCCGGAACGGCTCGCCCGCCACGCGGCCCGCGTGGCCGAGCGCTATCCCTGGATCGCGGCCTACACCCCCGTGAACGAGCCGCTGACCACGGCCCGCTTCAGCGGGCTTTACGGAGTGTGGTACCCGCACACCCGCGACGATGCCTCGTTCCTGCGGGCGCTGGTCAACCAGTGCCGCGCCGTCGTGCTGTGCATGCGGGCGATCCGCAAGGTGAACCCGGCGGCCCGGCTGATCCAAACCGAGGACTTGGGCAAGTGCTTCAGCACGCCCATGCTGGCCTATCAAGCGGCCCACGAGAACGAGCGCCGCTGGCTCAGCTTCGACCTGCTGACCGGGCGGGTGGACCGGGATCACCCCTGGCACGCCCGCTTCGCCGCGAACGGCATCTCCGGCGGCGACCTCGCCATCTTCCAGGACGGCGACGCCGCGCCCGACGTCATCGGCATCAACCACTATCTGACCAGCGAGCGCTATCTGGACCAGCGCCTGCGCCGCTATCCGCGCGAGATGTGGGGCGGCAACGGCCATCACCGTTATGCCGACGTGGAGGCCGTGCGCGTGCCCCTGCCGCCCGGCTCCACCGGGCCGGAACCCCGCCTGCGCGAAGCGTGGGAGCGCTACGGCCTGCCCTTGGCCGTAACCGAGGTGCACCACGGCTGCACCCGCGACGAGCAGCTCCGCTGGCTGAAGGAGGTGTGGGACGCCGCCCACCGCCTGCGCGCCGGGGGTGCCGACCTGCACGCCGTCACCATCTGGTCGCTGTTCGGCGCGGTCGATTGGAATTCGCTGCTGACGCGCAAGGTAGGCTTCTACGAAAGCGGCGCCTTCGACGCGCGCTGTACCCCGCCCCGCCCGACTGCGCTGGCCAAGGCCGCCGGATCGCTGGCCCGCACCGGCCGCTTCGATCATCCAGCCCTCGACCAGCCCGGCTGGTGGCACCGGCCGGAACGGCATTACCGGCCGACGCATTACCAGCCAGCGGGTGCCGCAGCGATCACCACCGCAACGCCCCGGCGCCTGCTGATCACCGGCGCGACCGGGACGCTGGGCCGCGCCTTCGCCCGCATCTGCGACCTGCGCGGCTTGGCCCACCGCCTGATCTCCCGCCACGACATGGACGTCGCCAGTCCGGAGTCCGTCGCCGACGCGTTGGAGCGTCATCGCCCCTGGGCGGTGGTCAACACGGCGGGTTACGTCCGCGTCGCCGACGCCGAACGCGAACCCGACCGCTGCCACCGCGAAAACGCGCTGGGCGCGGAGGTTCTGGCGCGGGCCTGCGCCGACCACGGCATTCCTTGCGTCACCTTCTCAAGCGATCTGGTGTTCGACGGCCAACTCGGCCGCGCCTATGTGGAAAGCGACCCGGTCAGCCCCGCCTGCGTCTACGGAGCCAGCAAGGCGGAGGCGGAACGGCGGGTGGCCGGCGTTCACGCCGGTGCGCTGGTCGTGCGGACCAGCGCCTTCTTCGGACCGTGGGACGAGCACAACTTCGTTTTCACGACGTTGCGCGACCTTGCCGCCGGCCGGCCGGTGCACGCCAGCGACGAGGCCGTCGTCTCACCGACCTTCGTGCCGGACCTCGTCCACGCGACGCTGGACTTGCTGATCGATGAAGAGACGGGGGTGTGGCACCTCGCCAACCAGGGCATGGTGTCGTGGTTCGAACTGGCGGCCCGCGTCGCCCGCTCGGCTCGGTTCGACAGCGCGCTGGTGGTGCGCAGCAGCGGCGCGGCCCGCGCGCTCACCGCGCTGGGGAGCGAGCGCGGTCTTCTGCTCCCCTCGCTCGACAACGCGTTCGACCGCTGCCTGCAAGCGATGAGGCCCTGATCGGCTGCACCGGTGCGTTGCACGGATGGCTCGGCGCTCTGGTTTTCCAGCACGCCCATCCGTGCGACACACGGCTCGGCAACGAGCAGCCTCGATGCGACAAAGTCGCCCTACGGGATTACATTAGCGCGTTTGGAAGAAACAGCACCAGCCCGGGCCAGAGGGCGAGGACCACGACCAGCCCGATGATCGTGGCGACGAAGGGAAGCGATTCGACGATGTACTCCTCCACCGGACAATCCAGGAGGCTGCACACCGTGTACATCGCGACTCCCACCGGCGGCGTCATCGAGCCCAACGTGACGATGGTCATCATCAGGATGCCGAAATGCACCGGATCGACGCCCAGCGGCGTGACGATCGGCAGGAAGATCGGCGTCAGCAGCAGGACGAGCACCGTGCTTTCGACGAACAGGCCGGCGATGAACAGGAAGATCAGGATCAGCGTCACGACCAGAAGCGGCTCGCGCGTCAGTTCGGTCATGGCGGCGGCGATGGACTGCGGCGCCTGTTCGAAGATGATCGCGTAACCGACCATGCCGGAGAACAGGATGATCAGCATGATCAGCCCGGTGTCCACGACCGCTTCGTGCAAGGCCTCGACAACGCTGGCCCAGGTCAGTTCCTTGTGCAGGAAGAAGCCGACCACGGCGGCGTAGACGACGGCGAAGGCACCGACCTCCGATGGGGTGAACAGGCCGCCGCGGATGGCGAACAGCAGCGCGACCGGGAACAGCAGAGCCCACTTCGCGTCGGCCATGGCGCAGCCCACGGCGCGCAGCGTCGGGCGCTGCGCCATCTCCGGACGGTAGCCGCGCCGACGGGCGATCAGCCACACCGTCACCATCAGGCCGGCCATCATCAGCAGGCCGGGAATGACGCCGGCCAGAAAGAGGCGGCCGATCGACACGTTGCCGACGAAGCCGTAGAGGATCAGGCCGAGGCTCGGCGGAATGGTCGCGGTGATCAGGGAGCCCACGGCGATGGTCGCCGAGGTGAAGCCCTTCGAATAGCCACGCGCGATCAGGCTGGGGCCGAGGATGCGCGCCTCCATCGCCGCGTCGGCCACCGCCGACCCGGACACGCCGCCCATCAGCGTGGACAACACGATGCAGACCTGAGCGAGACCGCCCGACATCCACGAAACCAGCACGTTGGAACAGGCGATCAGCCGGCTGGTGATGCCCGTGCGGTTCATCATGTGGCCGGCCAGCACGAAGAAGGGCACGGCCAGCAGCGGGAAGCTCTGCGACGCGGTGGCGACCTGCTGCACCCCGATGGACATCGGGATGATCTCGTTGGTCGCGAAGAAGGAGAAGCCGGCGATGCCGATGGCGAAGGCGATGGGCAGACCCAGCGCCATCAGCACGAAGAAGGTGACGGCGAGCAGGATCATGGCACGACCTCTTCGATCTCGGCGGTGGCAGGGGCCATGGCGGAGGCCGTGGCGGGGGCGAAGACCGGCTGCGGACGGCTGCGGAGTTGGCGGGCCGTCCCGACCATCTGGCCGAACAGGGTGATCGCCAGCAGCAGGCACCCGATGGGCACCGCCGCCGTCACGAAGGCGTAGCTGATCCCGCTGTCGCCGAACTGGCGTTCCAGGTTCAGCATGGTGAGGCGGTAGCCCATCACCACCATGGTGACCAGGAAGGCCAGCACCAGCGCCCCCAGCACCAGGTCGATCACGGCCCGGCTGAGCGCGGGGAAGCGCTTCACGAGATAGTCGATGCCGATGTGGGCGCGCTTCCTCAGCGCCATGTCGGCGCCGAGGAAACTGACCCAGACGAACAGAAGCTGCGCCACGTCCACCGACCAGACCAAGGGATGGCCGAACCAGCGCATGACGCCGGCCGCGAAGACGAGAAGCACGATGACCGCGAGGAGAAGCATTGCCAGGAACGCCTCTCCCTTCAGGAACCAGGACGACATGGTGGAAGTCCCTCGATTGGACGGTGGCCGTGACGCTGGATGGCGTCAGTTCTGCAGGAGCTTCTCGACCTCCTGGTGCAGGTCGGCGTAACCGAGCTTCTCGTAGACCGGCTGGGTCGCCTTGCGGAACGGGGTCACGTCGATCTCGGCGATCGTCATGCCCTTTTCCTTCATCTGCTTCTCGAAATCGGCGAGCGACGCTTGCGTGGCGCGGGACGCGTTGTCGCCGGCCTTCAGCGCCTCTTCCTTCAGCACCTGACGGTGCTCGGCCGGCAGCTTGTCGAACCAGGCGGCGCTGGTGACGATGCCGGTGATCAGGTTGATGTGGCCGGTCTTGGTGACGTGGTTGGTCACCTCGTACAGGCGGGAGCCGAAGCTGGCGGGGTGTTGCGCCTCGACGCCGTCGATGACCTTCTGCTGGAGCGCGGTGTAGACCTCCGACCAGCCCATCGGGGTGGGCGTGGCGCCCATGGCGCGGATCGTCTCCATCCACACCGGCGCGCCCGGCGTGCGCATGCGGATGCCGCTGAGGTCGGCCGGTTCCTTCACCGGCTTGTTGGTCAGCAGGTGCCGCTCACCCTGCCACCAGTTGAAGGACAGCACCTGATGGCCGGAGGCCTTGCGCAGCTTCTCCGCCCACTGGTCGAACAGCGGCGAGGTGACGACCTTGCGGATGCCCTCGTAGCCCTGGGCGAGGTAGGGGGCGCCAAGGACGCCGAATTCCTTCACGAAGACCGCAAGGCGGCCGCCGTCCACGACCACCGCGACACCGGCGCCGGCGCGGGCCTGCTCCAGCACATCCTCGTCCTTGCCGAGCTGCGAGCCGGGGAACAGGCGCACCGCGACCTTGCCGTTGGTCCGCTTCTCGACGTTCTGCTTGAACTCCTCCAGGCCCTTGTAGAGCGGATCCTGCTGGGCCAGGGCCGTGTTCACGCTGAGCGTGTAGTCGGCCGCGAAGGCGCCGCCGCCCAGTGCGAAGCCGCCGAACGCGAGACCAATCGCAGCCGCGCGCCATGTGCGGGTGATGATGCTCATGTTTCCTCCCTCCAGATACAGGCCGCGCACCACGCGGCAATTGTTTGCATCCCGACTTGTATGGTAGTAGACAAGAATGGTGTTGGCAATGGCCTTCCACCCGATGCAAGATGGATCTCGCCGTTCGAGGGATCCGGCAGAGGAAAAGCGAGAGGACGAGCATGTTGGTGAGGCTGGAACCGGATTCGTCCGAACCCGTGGCGCGGCGCGTCTTTCGCGAACTGCGCCAGGCCATCGTCACGATGCGGTTCCAGCCCGGCCAGCCCCTGTCCGAGCAGGAGGTCGCCGGCCAGCTTGGCGTCAGCCGCCAGCCGGTGCGGGAGGCTTTCATCAAGCTCAGCGAATCCGGTCTGGTCACCATCCGTCCGCAGCGCGGCACATTCGTCGTCAAAATCTCCGTTAAGCAGGTGATGGACGCCCGCTTCGTCCGCGAGGCGGTGGAACTGGCCGTGATCCGCAGAGCCAGCGAGGAATTGTCCCCCGGCGTCATTGGCTCGTTGCGCGCGAACCTGCAGGCGCAACGCGAGGCCGCCGCCGACCAGCAGCACGAACGCTTCCTGGCGCTGGACGAGGCGTTCCACCGCAGCATCGCGCTGGGCGTTGAATGCGAATACGCCTGGCGGGTGGTGGAAGAAACCAAGGCCCAGATGGACCGTGTGCGCTACCTCAGCCTGCCGCAGGCGACGCCGCTCGACCGGCTGATCGTCCAGCACGAACGGATCCTTGACGGCATCGAGGCGCGCAGCCCCGACAACGCCGAGGCCGCCATGCGCACGCATCTGCGCGAGATCCTGAAATCCCTGCCCGAACTGGCGCAGCGCTTCCCCGACCTGTTCGACAGCGACGCGGCGGCCACGCAGCCCATCCGTCCCGCTTGATCCGGACCATCCTTTCGGAGCCCACCTTCATGAAGATCCAGAACGCTTCGGTCATCGTCACCTCCCCCGGCCGGAACTTCGTCACGCTGAAGATCGTCACCGACGAAGGCCTGTACGGAATCGGCGACGCGACGCTGAACGGGCGGGAACTGGCCGTGGCGTCCTACCTGAACGACCATGTCATCCCCTGCCTGATCGGGCGCGACCCGCACCAAATCGAAGACATCTGGCAGTATCTGTACAAGGGTGCCTATTGGCGGCGCGGGCCGGTCACCATGTCGGCCATCGCGGCGGTGGACACGGCGCTGTGGGACATCAAGGCGAAGGCGGCCGGCCTGCCGCTCTACCAGCTTCTCGGCGGGCGCAGCCGCAGCGGCGTGATGGTCTATGCCCACGCCAACGGCCGCGATGTGACGGAGACCGTGGACCGCGTCGGCGAGTACATCGAAAAGGGCTACAAGGCGATCCGTGCACAGTCGGGCGTTCCGGGGCTGGCGGGCGTCTACGGCGTCGCCAAGGGGCGCTTCTACGAGCCGGCGACCAAGGGCCTGCCGGAAGAGTCGGTCTGGTCCACAGAGGCCTATCTCGATTTCGCGCCGAAGCTGTTCGAGGCGGTGCGCGTGAAGCACGGCATGGGGCCGCACCTGCTGCACGACGTGCATCACCGCCTCACCCCCATCGAGGCGGCGCGGCTGGGCAAGTCGCTGGAGCCCTACCGCCTGTTCTGGATGGAGGACCCGACCCCGGCCGAAAACCAGGAGGCCTTCCGCCTGATCCGCCAGCACACGGTAACCCCCCTCGCCGTCGGGGAGGTGTTCAACAGCATTTGGGATTGCAAGGACCTGATCCAGGAGCAGTTGATCGACTTTATCCGCACCTCGGTCGTGCACGCGGGCGGCATCACGCACCTGCGCCGCATCGCCGACCTCGCCGCGCTGTACCAAATCCGCACCGGCAGCCATGGGGCGACCGACCTGTCGCCGGTCTGCATGGGCGCGGCGCTGCATTTCGACCTGTGGGTCCCGAACTTCGGCGTGCAGGAGCACATGGAGCACTGCGCGGAAACCGATGCGGTCTTCCCGCACGCCTACAGCTTCCAAGACGGCTACATGCATCCGGGCGAGGTGCCGGGCCATGGCGTGGACATCGACGAGGCGCTGGCCGCCAAATACCCCTACAACCCCGCCTACCTGCCGGTCGCCCGGCTGGCCGACGGGACCCTGTGGAACTGGTAAGGCGAGCGTCTCTGGCTTCCCGCCCACATGCAGGCCAGCCATTTTCATCAGGTCTCAGCGCCGGATCTTGCGCCAAGGTGGGAAGACTGTCGCGCGCTGTCCACGGCCGTGCGGACAGCGCATTCTCACCTCCATCATGAAGGCGCTTCTCCACCGTCTCGCCGGAGCTGCGACCACGCTGGCGCGAGCCCTGACGGAACCGCTTACCAGCTCCAGCGCAGGCCGGCGGAGAGGCTGTGGTTGGTCTCGCGGCTGCGGATCTCGCCGAGGTAGCCGGCCTGGACGGCGAGCCGCTCGCTCATCCGCACCGTCACGCCCGCGCCGACCACCGCCGCGTCGCGGCCCGGCCGGCTGGACAGGGCGGTGAAGCGCGCCCCGTTCAGCGAACCCGTCGCCTCGCCGGCGGTGTCGAGCCAGTCATGCTCCCAGGCGATCGTGCCCGCCGGCTCCACCGTCACATCCTCGAAGCGGAAGGCCGTCCCGAAGCGCGCGCCGAGCGAACTGCGCAGCGCGTTTTCCGTCTCCTCCGCCTCGCTGAGGGTCAGCAGCGCGCCGCCCTCCTCGGTGAAGCCTTCCCGTTGCAGCCGGTCCCAGCGCAGGCCGGCGCGCGGCTCGAACCACACTCGGTTCATGGTGATCCGATAGCCGCCCGACAACTCCGCCGAGAGGTCATGCCCGCCCGCCTTGCCGGACGCCGCGGCTCCCAGCCCGCTGAAGGGCGCGGCGCGCGCCGTCTCGTACCGGCTGTAGCCGTAGCCCAGTGCCGCGTCCAGAAAGGCGGCACCCGGCCTCCAGCTCCCGTAGGCGGTCAGCTGGTAGCTGTCCAGATCGCCCTTGCCCAGCCCACCGGCGGCGCGGACATCGCTGTTCAGGAAGCCCAGCGCCACGCCGGCCGAGAGATCCGTACCAAGCGCGTAGTCCCCGCCGACCATGAAGCCGCCCGTCCGGCGGTTCGTGGTCGATCCGTTGCCATCAGAGGCACTACGGCCCCAGGACACCAGCGGCTGGCCCCAGACGCTCATGGCGTGGGCATTCCGGGTATGGGCGTTGCCCGTAGCGGCCGGTCCCGGCGCGCCGCTGACGGCGGCCTTCTTGCCGTCGAACAGCATCGCGCCGGAAGATTCGCCGAGCGGCCCGGCCGAGCCTCGGGCAGCCGCCTGCCGCGCTTCCACGGCGCGGCCGAACAGCCGCCGGTTGGCCCGGCTGGCCACCATCATGTCGGCGTGAATCTCGCCGGACAGCTGGTTCAGCGCCGGCGCGATCTCTCCGGCGGACAGGCCGTGCAGCCCATTGAACAGCGCGCCGACCGCGCCCGAAGCGTCGGCGTTCGGTGCCGGCCGGAAGGTCTCCAGTGCTTCACCCACGGCGCGCTGATTGCGGGTCTGACCAAGCCCGGCCGCCGCCAGATCGGCGTAGCTGCGCGGGGTCACCGCCAGCGCGACGCTATCGGCGCGGTAGATCACATCGAGCCGCGTTCCCGTGGCGAGGCCGCTGGCCGGCTGGTCCAGCGTCGCAAAGCGTCCGGCGACCCCGCCCTCGGCGGTGACCACCGTGAAGCTCTGCCCAATTGCCGGCGTGAAGCTGTTGCTGGCATCGCCCGAAATCCCGCGCAGAACCGGCGCCAGCGTTCCCGCCGCCGTAAACCCCGCCCCCTCGACGCGGAGCTGGTCATGGTGGCCGGCGCCGGTGCCGGCGGTCGGGCCGTCGATCTCGGCACGGAAGATATTGGTCGCGGTCAAGGTGACCGGGGAACGGAAGGTGAGCACGCCCGGTGAGTTGCCGGGGGACAGGGTGCCCGACAGGGTCGCCGGACCGGCTACGGTGCCGCCGCCGGACAGGGTCGCACCCTGGCCGATGGTGACGTCGGCCAAGGCAAGGCCGTTGACCCGGGCGGTGCCGCCCTCACCAACGGTCAAGGCGCCGACGCTGCCGCTCTGGCCGACCGTCACGGTTCCGTCCGACACGGAGACCGGCGCCATCACCGCGCCGTCGACGCTGGCGTTGCCGCCGTTCGACAGGGCGACGGCACCGTTGACGATGCCGTTGGGCGCGATCGACAGGGTGCCGCCCTGCACGGTCACCGAACCGCCCACGCCACCGCCTTCGGCGACGGTGACGGTGCCGCCGCTGGCGACCGTGACGGGTGCCGCAACGACGCCGCCCTCACCCACCGTGATCCGTCCCTGTTGGACCGCGATGCCGCCCGTGTTGGAGATGACTCCCGACAGCTGCAGATTACCCGCGCCAGCGACGGTCAGAGTGCCCGTCCCTCCGACGCCGCCGGACAGCGTGATCGTGCCGCCGTTGGGATCGATGATGCCGCTGTTGGCTGTCACTTGGATGGGTTGGGTGAGTGTCAGCGGGGCGGTCGGCTTCAGCGTCCCGCCGTCGAAGGTGACGGTCGTCGCATTCACGGCGCCGTCGCTGTTCGCAAAGGTCGGTCGGCTGGTGTCGATCACACCGACCGGCGGGGGCGGTGGGGGCGACACCACCACCGGCGGAGGCGACACCTCCGGCGGATTCGACACCACGGGCGGATTCGGCACCACAGGCGTCGTCGACCCGACCGTCAGCGTCAGGACGACCTGCTTGTTGGGAATGTCGACGTTGGCGGTCGCGGTGAGGCCCGCGTCGGTGCTCGCGATGGAACTGAAGCCGCCGCTGAGGGTCCCCGTGGCGGTCAGGATGGTGTAGTCGGTGGACGCGCCATAGCCAGCGCCGGACGGCACGACGGACAGGCTGCCCCCCAGAGTGGCGTTGCCGTTCACGGCCAGCTTGCTGCTGGCCGAAGGTGTGGTCTGGATGGTCAGGGTGCCGCCGGCCATCTGCGTGTAGTCGCCGGTCACGGTCAGCACGCCCGGCGTGTTCGCGCTTCCCGGCCGCACCGTGCCGCCGCTCTGCGCGGTGACGTTGCCGGTGATCGTGCCGGTGCCGGCAAGGGTTCCCCCGCTGTTGATCCCGACGGTGCCGGTCAAGCTGCCGTTGAGGCGCAGGATTCCACTCTGGATGGTTGTGCTGGTGATCGTCGATCCAAGGCCGCCCAGCGTCCACTCCGTGCCGTCCAGGGTGAGGCTTGAGACGTTGTTGATCGCATCGGACAGCGAACCGCTGCCTTCCAGCCGCAGCGACGAGGTCAGCGTTGGGTCGGACCATATCGAGCCGACCAATACACTTCCGTCCTTCAACGTCACGGAACTGTTCGACCCGTTTGCCAAATTGATCGCGTGGCGACCCGGTGCGGCGGCAATCGTCCCATAATTGGTGATTGTCACCGTTCCCAACGAACGGATCGCATCCGTGGTTCCCTGGATCGTTCCGTAATTGGTGATCGTGTTGGGCTGACTGCCGCTTTGGAGGTGAACTGCGGCAAAACTGAGGGGATATGTCGAAGCAGCGGTGTTCTTCAGAACGGCATTCGGGTCGGTCGCAGAGCCGTTCACGATCTCGATCGGGGATTTTGACTGGATGGCGCTGACATGGCCAATGATCGTTTTGTTGTTCGTCACCAACGCTTTGTCGGTTCCGCTGTTCGTGAAGTAAACTCCGCCGTAGGAGTTGGGCGCGCTGAGCAGGCCGTTGTTTGTGATCGTTCCGGCCTGCGCGGCATAGACGGCATCGGCCTGCATATACGAGCCGTTTCCTGTAACGAAGATGGTGCCGTCGTTTGTAAACGTCCAGCCAGTGTTGGATTGAATGCCAAGACCAGTCGAGAGGTCGTTGGCATCGATTCCAGTTCCACTGTCGGTGATGCTGCCGGTGTTGGTGATGCGAATGACGCTCTGGCTTGTATACAGGGCGGTGTTTCGATTGGTGGACAGCACCTCGTCCGCTCGCGCCGCGCCACCGACCAGAGAGACACCCAGCGCAATCGGCGCCGCAGCCACAACTGGAAGGCGCGCTCCCGACAGGATAGTTTTCCGAATGGGGGCGGTTGCGGACGTGTATGCCGTCATAAGAATTGCCACCAAAAATAAGAGAAGTCTGCTTTGTCCGTTTCTGAAAACGGTCCGGCAATGGTAAATTGGGCGTTATGTGGTAAATAATTTCTTACTTGCGTAGAAAAATCTGGAGATGGCGCTCCGCGTCGTGGTTGTAGCGCGCCAAAATGACAGAATAATTACCATCTATTTGCCAAAAGCGGTGTAATGAGATATCGATCATTGTAAAGTTTATAAGAGAATATAAGGGCTTTGGCGGGGCATGCCTCATAAGAGTTTCATGATCGTCATAGAGGCGACCTTCCTCTGCGCAGTTGTCGGCTGTTATTGCGGAGCACTTTGCAAAAACCTCCAATGTTTGAACTTAGAGGTGAGATCAAAACTTTTACATGCATGCAAGTGAGCCCAGGGTTGCTTCAAAACATACAAAATTGTTGAGGAGCGTCGGGGCGCCGCAAAGGACGATCAGCTTACAGCCAAGCTTGCGGTGCGCTGGCCCTATTGCGCCTGGAAATTGGAGGGTGCGTATCCCCGTCCTTGGACGCGGCGCATCGCTCCAAACCCTGATCTGGGATGTGGACGTCAGCGTTTTGGGTGCAGACCCGACGCAACCTCGCGGACGGCGTCGTCCCAGCGGCCGGGCTTGTGCTGGCGGTGCAGCGTGACCGTCGGATACCACGGTGTCGTCCCGCGCTTCAGCAGCCAGCGCCAGTCGGGGGCGTAAGGCAGCAGGACCGAGGCCGGCCGCCCCATCGCGCCGGCAAGATGGATAAGGGCGGTATCGACCCCGACCACGCGCGCCAGTCCATGGACGATGCCCATGGTGTCGGCGAAGTCCGTGATCTCAGGCCCGAGGTTCACCAGCGGCGCGCGGCCGAAATAGGTTCCGACTTCGGCCTGCGCCGGCCCCTTCTGCAGCGACACCAACGCCACCCCGTCAAGCGCCGCCAGCGGGGCGAGCTGGGCGAGGCGCATCGAACGGTTGTGGTCGTTGCCGTGGGTGCTGCGTCCGGCCCATACGATCCCGATCCGCATCAACCCCTTGGGCAGCAATTCGTCCAGGCGGCGGCGCCAGTGGTCGATTTTCCGGGGATCCGCCTGAAGATAGGCGGTGGCGGCGGGAATCGTTTCCAGGGTGGTGCCGAAAACTCCCGGCAGCCCGGACAACGCATGCCATGCATCGAAGTCCGGCAGGTCGTTCCAATCCTGGTACAGCCGCCGCCCGCCCGGCAACTGGCGGAGAATGGGCGCCATGTCCGGGCTGCAAGCGATCAGCGGATCGGGGCAGAGCGCGTGCACCAGCGGCAGATAACGGGCGAACTGGATCACGTCTCCGAATCCTTGATCGGCGACGAGCAATAGGCGCCCCGGCGGCATCGGCCGCCCGTCCCACTGGGGCCGGGGATCGGACCGGTCCGCCGCCAGAATCGTGGGCGGCACCGGGGATGGAACGCCCGGCAGGCGAAAACGCCATTCATACTCCCGCCAGCCCTCCTCCAGCTGGCCGGACAGCAGAAGGCATTCGGCCAGTTCGAAATGCGGTCCCGGCGACTCCGGCGCCAAATGAACGGCTTTCCGCTCGCAAGCCGTTGCCTGCCCGATGTCGAGCCGGTCGTACAGCGCAATCCCGAGATTGTAGTAGGAGTCGGGCCGGGACGGTTCGAGCATCACGGCGACACGCCCGTGCGCCACCGCCTCGTCCAGGCGCGACTGGCGCCGCCGCAGTTCGCAAAGGCCGAGGTGTGCCGTGGCTTGGTCGCAGGCCAGTTGCAGGGCACGGCAAAACCGGGCGGCGGCCTGTTCGGGGCGGCCCAGCGCGGCGGACACCGCCGCCGCCCGGCAGAGCAGGGCCGGGTCGGCCGGAGCCAGCGCCATGGCGCGGTCGAGCGCACGCTCCGCCGCGTCGGGCCGCCCCTGCTCCATATGGCGGTCGGCCAGGACGGCGAAATGCCGTTCCTCCGGCCGCCGGAAGGGCGCTGTTTGCGGGAGAATGAAGGGGCCCATCGCGCTCAGATTTCGTAACCTAAGCTGTGGATGGCCGGCTCCAGCAGCGGAATGACCGGCTTCAGGTGGCGCATGTAGTTGCGGTAACGGTAGAGCGACCGGCTGTAGAGCTTTTCCGTGACCTGGGCATAGCTGGCCGTCCGCGCGTAGCGCCGGTTCTCGTCGAAACGCAGGCAGCGCCGGTCGAAGCCGAGCCCGACAAACCCCAGCAGGCGGCGCACGTTGGGTTCCAGATCCTGCACGAGATCCTCATAGCGCAGCGGAAGATAGCGCAACGGCATCTCGCGGCGATAATGCGCCACGAGATCCAGCATGCGCCCGCAGTGGCGCGCCGCCGATTCCAGGCTGCTGGCGCAATTGAAGCCATGGGTCAGGTCATGCGACATCATCGACAGAACGACGTCGAGCGGGTGGCGCAGGACATGCACCACCGGCGCGCTCGGGAACGTCAGGGCGATCAGGCCCAGGTGAAGCTCGTTGAACGGCATCTTGTCGGTAAACAGGCTCTTGCCGGGGCTGAGCGGCACGAGGCGGCGGGCACGGCGCAGATAGTCGTCGCGCATCCGCTCCAGCCCGTCGCGCTGGTCGCCCATCCACAATTCCGACAGCGCCTCGGGATAGGCCAGCGGGCTTCCCAGCGTCTGCGTCACCCCGGCGGCGACGGCGGCCATGGCCGGCAATTCATCGCCCGCGGCGACGGCGGGATGGGCGGACAGGATCTGTTCGACCAGGGTGGTGCCCGACCGTGGAGCGCCGGTGACGAAGATCGGCTGGGGCGACGTCAGCGTGGCCGCCGGCGGCGGCAAAAGCTTGAGGCGGTCGGCGATGAAGAAGTTCGCGAGGCGGGCGAACAGGTCGGCGGCCTCCTGGTCGGCATAGCGCCGGCCGGACTCCCGGATCATCGCCTTTCCCGTGGTGAAGGCTTCGAAAGCCTCGTCATGACGGCCCATGCGGTCGAGGATGCGGCCACGTTCCAGCCAGCCGTTCCCGGCGACATCCCCGGCGACATCGGCTGACTGGCCGCTCGCGCCCTCCAGCACCGCCAGAGCGTCGTCCAGGGCGCCTTGGCGCGCAAGCAGCGCCGCCTGGAAGATGTGGGTGTCGTGGCTGGGGTCGAGACATCGGGCACGCGCCAGAAAACGCGAGGCGCGTGGCAGGTCGCGTCCGGCCTCTTCGGTCTGCGCCCAGCCAAGCCATGTCAGAAGCACCGCCGGATCGAGCGCCACCGCCCGTTCGTACAGGCGTCTCGCCTCGGCCAACCGGCCTTGGAGTTTCAGGTTCCAGGCGAAATTCGCGATCGTGATCGCGTCGGGGCGCGCGAGTTCCAGAACCCGCCGGTAATGGAACTCCCCGGCCTGGGGCTGATGGTTGTCCGTCAGGGACATCGCCAGCAGCGTGTGGGACATCGGATCGTCGGGTGACAGCCGGACGGCGTTGCGCGCCTGGACCTCCGCTTCGCGCAGCCGGCCGGCGCGCAGCAGCAGCCCGGACAATTCCTGTGTCACCGCCAGATCGTCGGGAGTAAGGCGTTGAATCCGTTGCAGCACCGCGATGGCGGCCGTCATGGGGCCGGTGGCTTGCAGCAGGCAGACCAGAACCTTCAGCGCATCGACATGGTTGGGCGCCGCCTCTAGGATCTCGACGCACAACCGATGCGCGGTGTCAGTGTCGCAACGGTCGAGCGCATCGACGGCGCGTCCAATATGGTCCGGGATCCAGGAGGGCAGTGCGGTGTTGCCCAGCATATGCCCCGGCTGCCGGCAACAACGTTGCGCGCGAACGCCGCTTCCGCAGTCGCAGGCATCATTGGGTTGGGGCTGCATAAGGGCGGACTCCGACGGTGCGGCGGACCCGTCCGCCGGTGGGCCGCAAATCTGTTGGGTGCATCGGGCTGCTGTCAACAGCTGGGTCTGGAGCGGGCGAAGTCGTGGTCCTCTTGTCGCCGCGCGGGACGGTCGCCTCGATGCCCCCAAGCGCATCAAGGCTGGGAGCGGCTCGGCGCAGGCCGTCTTGCGCCGTTCCGCTCCGAACAGCCCATCCAGGACGTGCAATGTTGGGCGCGTCTACGCCATCAACTGCCCGCCATTGACCTCGATCACCTGTCCGGTGATGTAGCCGCTGAGCGCGTTGGAGGCGAGGAACAGGTATGCCCCGACGCAATCCTCCGCCGACCCCAACCGGCCCAACGGAATGCGCGCCGCCGTGGCCGCCAGCTTCTCCGGGGAGGAGTAGCGCTGGTGGAAATCCGTGTCGATGGTGCCCGGCGACACGGCGTTGACGCGGATGCGGTCCGGCGCCAGTTCCGCCGCCAGCGACCGGGTGAAGGTGGAGACGAAGGCCTTCGACGCGCTGTAGATCGACGATCCCGGACTGCCGCCGGTGCGGGCCGAGATCGAGACGGTGTTGACGATGGCCCCGCCGCCGGCCGCCTTCAGCGCCGGCAGGGCGCGCCGGCAGGCCACGACGACCGAGCGCATGTTGAGGTCCACCACCTCGTCGAGAAAGGAGTCCTCCATCTTGGCCAACGGCACCCGCCCGACCATGGTGCCGGCGTTGTTGACCAGGATGTCCAGCCCGCCGAAGGCTTCGGCGGCGGCGTCCACCACCGCCTCCACCGCGCGCGGCCGGCGGAAGTCGCCGTTGAACACGCGCACCTCGGCCCCGCCTTCAGCGAGGCTGGCGGCCAGCCGTTCGGCCCCCTTGCCGGTGCCCGACCCGTGCAGCGCCACGCGCGCGCCCAGCCCGGCGAAGGCGGCCGCCACCGCCGCCCCGATGCCCCGGCTGCTGCCGGTCACCAGCACGCGCTTGCCGCGCAGATCGTCACCCAACGTCATTCGCTTCATCCCCCATTCATCGGCCCCTCTATCGCCGCTTCACCCGCTCCACGGCGTCGAGCCACCCCCGGTACAGCCGGTCCCGCTGGGCCGCTTCCATGCGCGGTTCGAAGCGGCGGTCGCACCGCCACGCCCCGGCCACCGCCGCCTGATCACGGTAGACACCGACCTTCAGGCCTGCAAGGCTCGCCGCCCCCAGCGCGGTGGTCTCGATCACCGCCGGCCGTTCGACCGGAAGCTCCAGCATATCGGCAAGAAACTGGCACAACCAGTCGTTCGCCGCCATGCCTCCGTCCACCCGCAACGCACGCGCACGCGCCGGCCAGTCGGACAGCATGGCATCGCGCAGGTCCCGCGTCTGGAAGGCCACGGCCTCCAGCGCCGCCCGCGCGATGTGCGCCGGCCCGGCGTCCAGAGTCAGGCCGGAGATGGCCGCCCGTGCGTGCGGGTCCCAGTGCGGCGCGCCCAGCCCCACAAAGGCCGGCACCAGATAGACGCCATGGCTGTCCGGCACGCGGGTCGCCATGTCGTCGGTCTGCGAGGCGTGCGTGATGATGCCCAGCCCGTCGCGGAGCCACTTCACCGCCGCCCCGGCGATGAAGATGGAGCCCTCCAGCGCGTAGGTCGCCCGCCCGTCCAGGCGATAGGCCACGGTGGTCAGCATGTTGGACCGGGACTCGACTGGCCTGTCCCCGGTGTTCAGCAGCGCGAAGCAGCCGGTGCCGTAGGTGGATTTGACCATCCCCGGCTCGAAGCAGGCCTGCCCGAAGGTCGCTGCCTGCTGGTCGCCCGCGATGCCGGTGATGGGAATCGGCCGCCCGAGCAGGTCGGGTTCCGTCGCCCCGAACTCGGCACTGCTGTCCAGCACCCGCGGCATCATGGCGCGGGGGATGCGGAACAGGGCCAGCAGCTCGTCGTCCCAGTCCTGGGTGTGGATGTCGAAAACCATGGTGCGGGACGCGTTGGTGGCGTCGGTCGCATGGACCCGGCCGCCGGTCAGCCGGTGCAGCAGGAAGCTGTCGATGGTGCCGAAGCAGAGTTCCCCACGCTCCGCCCGGTCCCTGGCGCCTGGCACATGGTCCAGAATCCAGGCCGCTTTGGTGGCCGAGAAATAGGCGTCGATCAGCAGCCCGGTCTTGCGCTGGACGAGCGGCCCGCAGCCGTCCTCGACCAGCGCGCGGCAGGCATCAGCGGTGCGGCGGTCCTGCCAGACGATGGCGCGGTGGATCGGCTCGCCGGTCGCGCGGTCCCAGACGACGGTGGTTTCCCGCTGGTTGGTGATGCCTATGGCGGCGATGTCGGATCCCGTTAGGCTGGCCTCGGCGGCAGCCTCGCGCATGACCGCGACGGTGTCCCACCAGATGTCCTCCGGGTCATGCTCGACCCAGCCGTCGGCGGGGTAGTGCTGGGCGAACTCCCGCCGCGCGATGCCGGCCGGGGTCCCGTTCCGGTCGAAGACGATGGCGCGGGTGGAGGTGGTGCCCTGGTCGATGGCAAGGACGTGGCTGGCCTCGGGCATGAAGGTGGTCCTTTTTGGAGAGTTTCTGCGGCGAGCCCCCACCCTAACCCTCCCCCGCGGAGCGGGGGAGGGAATGCAAGGGTCACTGCACCATGGCCGCCTTCTTCGGCGGGCTGGCCGGCCAGGACTTGATCAGCTGGTCATAGTCCACCGTCTCGCCCTTCGGCTTCTCGTTCGCCAGCTTCCGTTGCGGGGCGATGTTGCCGTCCTTCTCAGCCTTGGCGTACCAGAATTCCGCCGACTCCTTCTTGTTCAGCTTCGGCCCGCACTCGCCCTGCACGCCGGACCGCTCCAGACGCTCCAGCACAGAGTCCTGGGCCGCCGCCAGCGCGTCCATGGCCGCCTGCGGGGTCTTGGCGCCGGAGGAGGCGTCGCCGATGTTCTGCCACCACAGCTGCGCCAGCTTCGGATAGTCCGGGATGTTCACGCCGGTCGGGGTCCACTGAACCCGCGCCGGGGAACGGTAGAACTCGATCAGGCCGCCGAGCTTCGGCGCGCGTTCGGTGAAGGACTTGTCCCAGATGTCGCTTTCGCGGATGAAGGTCAGGCCGACGTGGCTCTTCTTCAGGCTGACGGTCTTCGACACGGTGAACTGGGCGTAGAGCCAGGCCGCCTTGCGGCGGTCCACCGGAGTGGACTTCAGCAGGGTCCAGGAGCCGGCGTCCTGATAGCCCAGCTTCATGCCGTCCTTCCAATAGGCGCCCTTGGGCGAGGGGGCCATGCGCCATTTCGGCGTGCCGTCGGCGTTGACCACCGGCAAGCCGTCCTTAACCATGTCGGCGGTGAAGGCGGTGTACCAGAAGATCTGCTGGGCGACGTTGCCCTGCGCCGGCACCGGTCCGGATTCGGAGAAGGTCATGCCGGCGGCCTGCGGCGGCGCGTACTTCTTCAGCCAGTCCGCATACTTGGCAACGGAATAGACGGCGGCCGGGCCGTTGGTGTCGCCGCCGCGTTCGACCGAGGAACCGACCGGGCGGCACCCCTCCATGCGCACGCCCCACTCGTCCACCGGCTTGCCGTTGGGGATGCCCTTGTCGCCGTTGCCGGCCATGGACAGCCAAGCGTCGGTGAAGCGCCAACCCAGCGACGGGTCCTTCTTGCCGTAGTCCATGTGGCCGTAGACCTTGACGCCGTCGATCTCCTTCACGTCGTTGGTGAAGAACTCGGCGATGTCCTCGTAGGCCGACCAGTTGACCGGCACGCCCAGATCGTAGCCGTACTTGGCCTTGAACTTCTCCTTCAGGTCCGGCCGCTGGAACCAGTCGTAGCGGAACCAGTAGAGGTTGGCGAACTGCTGGTCGGGCAGCTGGTAGAGCTTGCCGTCCGGGCCGGTGCCGAAGGACTTGCCGATGAAGTCGTTGACGTCCAGCGTGGGGGAGGTGACGTCCTTGCCCTCCCCCTCCATCCAGTCGCTGAGCGCCACGGCCTGCTTGTACCGGAAGTGGGTGCCGATCAGGTCGCTGTCGTTGATCCAGGCGTCGTAGATGTTCTTGCCCGACTGCATCTGCGTCTGGATCTTCTCGACCACGTCGCCTTCCTGGATCAGGTCGTGGCGGAGCTTGATCCCGGTGATCTCGGTGAAGGCCTTGGCGAGGGTGCGCGCCTCGTACTCGTGCGTGGTGATCGTTTCGGAGACCACGTTGATCTCCATGCCGGCGAAGGGCTTCGCGGCGTCGATGAACCACTGCATTTCCTTCAGCTGCTCCTCCTTCGACAGGGTCGAAGGCTGGAACTCGCTGTCGATCCAGCGCTTGGCCGCCTCGATGTCAGCGAAGGCCGGCGCGGAGCCGAGCAGAAGGGCCGCCGCCGACGCGGTGGCCAGACAGAGTTTGCGCATGTCGTTTTCCTCCCTACCCCTTGTTATTGAACCGGTTCTGTCTTCCCGCGCGTCACACCCAGCGGAACACCGCCGCGGCGTAGAGGAGCGAGAGGGCGGATGCGTATTCCAGGTTCGGGCCGATCAGCCCGAGCCAGGCGAGATGGATGAAGGCGCTGCCGAGAAGCGTGATGAACAGCCGGTCGCCGCGCGTGGTGGTGATGCCCAGGATGCCGGGCCGCGCGATCTCCGGCCGGTTGAGCGCCAACGCGGTCAGCAGCGCCAGCAGGCCGGCGACCAGGGCGAAGAAGGCGCCGGTCTGCCACGTCCAGGCCATCCAGGCGAGGTGTTCCATGGCTGCGGTCTCCTCAAACCCGGCCCAGGGCAAAGCCCTTGGCGATGTAGTTGCGCACGAACCAGATCACGAGCGCACCCGGCACGATGGTCAGCACGCCCGCCGCCGCCAGCAGGCCCCAGTCCATGCCCGCCGCCGACACGGTGCGGGTCATGGTCGCCGCGATTGGCTTGGCGTCCACGGAAGTCAACGTGCGGGCCAGCAGCAGTTCGACCCACGAGAACATGAAGCAGAAGAAGGCCGTGACGCCGATCCCGCTCGCCACCAGCGGCGTGAAGATCTTCACGAAGAAATGCGGAAAGCTGTAGCCGTCGAGATAGGCGGTCTCGTCAATCTCCCGAGGTACCCCGGACATGAAGCCTTCGAGGATCCACACCGCCAGCGGCACGTTGAACAGGCAGTGCGCCAGCGCTACGGCCAGCGGCGTGTCGAACAGCCCGATGGCGGAATAGAGGTTGAAGAAGGGCAGCGCGAAGACGGCCGGCGGCGCCATGCGGTTGGACAGCAGCCAGAAGAACAGGTGCTTGTCGCCCACGAACCGGAACCGCGAGAAGGCATAGGCCGCCGGCAGAGCCAGCGCGATGGATAGCACCGTGTTCAGCGCCACGTACTGAAGCGAGTTCAGGTAGCCCGAATACCAGGAGGAATCGGTAAAGATGCGCGTGTAGTTCTCGAAGGTCAGCTTGTGCGGCCACAGGGTCAGGCCGCTGACGATCTCCGCGTTCGTCTTCAGGCTCATGTTGACGAGCCAGTAGATCGGCAGCAGCAGGAACAGGATGTAGAGACCCAGCACGATCCTTGCGCGCAGCATGGCTCAGCTCCTTCCCGCATCCATGCGGGTCATCACCGTGTAAAAGACCCAGCAGACGGCAAGAATGACGAGGTTGTAGACGATGGACAGCGCGGCCGCCTTGCCCAGGTCGAACTGCCCCAGCGCCAGCTTGACGAGGTCGATGGACACGAAGGTGGTCGAGTTGCCCGGCCCGCCGCCGGTCACCACGAAGGGCTCCGTGTAGATCATGAAGCTGTCCATGAAGCGCAGCAGCACGGCGATCAGCAGCACCCGATGCATCTTCGGCAGCTGGATGTTGCGGAAAATCGCCCAGCGCGAGGCCCCGTCGATGCGCGCCGCCTGATAGAAGGCGTCGGGGATCGACCGCAGTCCGGCGTAGCACAGCAGCGCCACCAGCGAGGTCCAGTGCCACACGTCCATGACGACGATGGTCACCCAGGCCGACAGCGGATCAGCCGTGTAGTTGTAGGGGATGCCCAGCCGATTCACGACCCAGCCCAGCAGACCAATGTCCTCGCGGGCGAAGATCTGCCAGATGGTTCCGACGACGTTCCAGGGGATCAGCAGCGGCAGCGCCAGGATCACCAAGGTCGCCGCCACCCGCCAGCCCTCGCGCGGCATGCTGAGCGCCACCGCGATGCCCAACGGCACCTCGATGCTCAAAATCA
Source organism: Azospirillum soli (assembly GCF_017876165.1). Lineage (GTDB taxonomy): Bacteria > Pseudomonadota > Alphaproteobacteria > Azospirillales > Azospirillaceae > Azospirillum > Azospirillum soli. Next base: position 153,470 of record NZ_JAGINQ010000011.1, on the reverse strand, counting down.
GAGCCGAGAACAGCAGGTTGCGCCACAGCGCGTCGAAGAACCGGCCTCCGAGTTCCGTCGTCGGGTCCAGAAGCTCCTGATACCAGCCGATGCCGTTCCAGAAGAACTGGTTGTTCCCGAACGTGTCCTGCACCGAGTAGTTCACGACCGTCATCAGCGGCACGATGGCCGAGAAGGCGACGATCAGCACCACCGGCAGAACCAGCAGCCATGCCCCCTGGTTGACAGGCTTGTCCATCACGCGGCCTCCCCTTCCACCAGAGATCCGTTGGCGTAGACGTGGATCATGGACGGATCGAACAGCAGCGACGCCTCATCGCCGGACACATGCAGCGTCTCCGGTACCGTCGCCGCCATGGGCAGGCCCGACAGCTCCACCTTGGCGATGCGCAGGCGGCCGAGGTCGTCCACCCGCTTCACCCGCACCGGCACGCCGGCTCCGGCCGGCGCAAGCGTCGCGAATTCCGGCCGCACGCCGATTTCGATTTTGGCCTCGCCGTTCAGATGCGGGTAGCCGCGCGCCAGCGCAATGACGTGGGCACCGATGCGGGCGTGCCGCCCGGATACCTCGGCCGGCAGCACGTTCATACCGGGGGAACCGATGAAGTGGCCGACGAAGACATGGGCTGGCTTGGCAAACAGCTCGTCCGGGCGGCCGATCTGAACGACACCGCCGTCGTGCATCACCACGACCTTGTCGGCGAAGGTCAGCGCCTCCGTCTGGTCGTGGGTCACGTAGATCATGGTCAGGTCAAGCGCCCGGTGCAGTGCCTTCAGCTTCGACCGCAACTCCCATTTCAAATGCGGGTCGATGACGGTCAGCGGCTCGTCGAACAGGATGGCCGCCACGTCCGGCCGCACCAGCCCGCGCCCCAGCGAGATCTTCTGCTTGGCGTCCGCCGTCAGGCCCCGCCCCCGCCGCTTCAGGTCGGGGGTGAGGTCGAGAAGATCGGCGATCTCCCGCACCCGCGCATCCACCGCCGCCCCGCGCAGGCCCCTATTGCGCAGCGGAAAGGCCAAGTTCTCGTAAACGGTCATGGTGTCGTAGACGACCGGGAACTGGAACACCTGGGCGATGTTGCGCGCCTCGGTCGGCAGGTTGGTCACGTCCTTGCCGTCGAACAGAACCCGCCCGTCGCTGGGCGTCAGCAGGCCGGAGATGATGTTCAGCAGCGTGGTCTTGCCGCAGCCCGATGGCCCCAGCAGAGCGTAGGCCCCGCCCTGCTCCCACACATGGGTCATGGGCTTCAGCGCGTAGTCCTTCCCGCCGGCCGGGTTGGCGACGTAGCTGTGGGCGAGGTTCTGCAATTCGATGCGTGCCATGGGCTCCCCTCCCCTCACGCCGCCATGACCAGCGGCGGGGCCGCCGCAAGGCTGCCGTCGTGACCGAAGACGAAGAGGCGGCGCGGGTCGATGAAGCATTCGATCCGCTCGCCCGGTTCCACCTCCAGAACGCCGCGCGTGACGGCGACCCAGCGGTCGCTGCCGCCATCGGCGCGCGGCAGGTCGATGTGCACGAAGCTCTCGGATCCCGTGATCTCACTGACCGCCACCGTGCCGGTCAGCGCGATGGCCTCCGGGTCTGGCCGCGTCAGGTACAGGTGATCGGCGCGGAAGCCGATGGTGTAGTGATCGTCCGGCAGCTCCGCCAGCACGCCGCGCGCCAGCCCATGTTCCCCCGTCGCCAGCACCAGCTGGAGCCCCCGCTTGTGCACCCGCATGGTGTTGAGCGGCGGGTCGGAGAAGACGCGCGCGCTGGTGATGTTGGCCGGGCGGCGATAGACGTCGGGCGTCCGCCCGAACTGCGCCAGCCGCCCTTCCCACAACGTCGCCGTGTTGCCGCGCAGCAGAAGCGCCTCGGTCGGTTCGGTGGTCGCATAGACGAAGACGGCGCCGGACGCCCCGAAGATCTTCGGCAGTTCCTCCCGCAATTCCTCGCGCAGCTTGTAGTCGAGGTTCGCCAGCGGCTCGTCCAGCAGGACCAGTTGCGCGTCCTTGACCAGCGCGCGGGCGATGGCGGTGCGTTGCTGCTGCCCGCCGGACAGGTGCAGCGGCGTGCGGTCGAGATAGGGTTCCAGCTTCAGCAGCTTCGCCGCCTCGCGCACCTTGCGGTCGATCTCGTCTTTCGGCCGGCGGGCGACCCGCAGCGGCGAGGCGATGTTCTCGTAGACGGTCAGCGAGGGATAGTTGATGAACTGCTGGTAGACCATCGCCACCGACCGCTTGCGGACATGCAGGCCGGTCACGTCCTTGCCGTCCACCAGCACGCGCCCGGCGCTCGGCACGTCCAGCCCGGCCATCAGCCGCATCAGCGAGGTCTTGCCCGACAGCGTCGGCCCGAGCAGGACGTTCAGCGATCCCCGCTCCAGCGTCAGCGACACGTTCTCGATGTGGACGTGCCCGCCGACATGCTTGCTGACCTGATCCAGAACCAGGGTCACCGATTCATTCCCCCCTACTCCGCCGCATTCGAAGCGCGCGCTTCGCTGAGCCGCTCGGCCATGAACTCGTCCAGCGCCCGCAGCTGCTCGGCGCTCAGCCGCAGCCCCAGCTTGGAGCGGCGCCATGCCACGTCGGCGGCGGTCTGCGCCCATTCCTCCCGCATCACATAGCGGACCTCGGCCTCGGTCAGCGTCGCCCCGAAGTCGCGGCCCAGATCCTCGGCGCGCTTGGCACCATTGAGGATCGCGGGTGTCTTCGTGCCGTAGGCGCGCGCCAGCCGCCGGACGTGGTCCGCCGCCAGAAAGGGATATTGAGCGCGCAGGTCCCTGACCAAAGCCTCGAACCCGTCCGCCGGGAAGTCGCCGCCGGGCAGCGTCCCCGCGCTGGACCAACCGTTGGCCTCAGCGAGCTTCGGGAGGTGCGGAGCCAGCTTGGCGACGGCGGCGTCGGCCAACCGGCGGTAGGTGGTGATCTTGCCGCCGAAGATGCTGAGCAGCGGCGGCGCCCCGTCCGGTGCATCCAGCGCCAGCACATAGTCGCGCGTCGCCGCCTGAGCCTGGGACGCGCCGTCGTCGTAGAGCGGCCGGACGCCGGAATAGGTCCAAACCACGTCGGACGGCCGGACGGGTTTGGCGAAATACTCCCCAGCGGCGCCACAGAGATAGGCGATCTCCTCGTCCGAGGCGTGGACGAAGGCCGGGTCACCCTCGTAGTCGCGGTCGGTGGTGCCGATCAGCGTGAAGTCACGCTCGTAGGGGATAGCGAAGATGATGCGCTTGTCGGCGTTCTGGAAGATGTAGCAGCGATCGTGGTCGAACAGCTTTGGCACCACGATGTGCGACCCCTGGACGAGGCGGATGCGCGCGTCGATGCGGCCGTGCACGCCCTGGTCAAGGATGTTCCCTACCCACGGCCCGGCGGCGTTGACCAGAGCGCGGGCGCGGAGCGAGAAGCGCTGGCCGCTCTGCCCGTCCTCCACCGTCACGGTCCACAGGCCGCCGCTACGCACCGCGCCGATGAAGCGGGTGCGGGTGTGAATGGTGGCGCCCATCCGCGCCGCGTCCTGCGCGTTCAGGACCACCAAACGCGCGTCTTCGACCCAGCAATCCGAATATTCGAAAGCGCGAGCGAAACCCGGCTTCAGCGGCGTACCCGCCGGGTCGTCGCGCAGGTCGAGCCCGCGCGTGCCGGGCAACTTCTCCCGCCCGCCGAGATGGTCGTAGAGGAACAGGCCCAGCCGCAGGAACCAGGACGGGCGCAGCCCCGGCAGATGCGGCAGCACGAAGCGCAGCGGCCAGATGATGTGCGGCGCCATCCGCCACAGGACTTCGCGTTCCTGAAGCGATTCGCGAACCAGCCGGAATTCGTAATATTCCAGATAGCGCAGACCGCCGTGGATCAGCTTCGTCGAGGCCGACGAGGTGCCCGACCCCAGATCGTTCTGTTCGCACAGGTAGACGGAACACCCGCGCCCCGCCGCGTCGCGCGCGATGCCGCAGCCGTTGATGCCGCCCCCGACGATGGCAAGGTCGTAGACCTCGGCCATTCGCCCCTCCCCCTATGGTGCGTCCGTCGTTGCGGCGCGCGTTCTCGTTTCGCTTGCAACGCTAAACGAGGGCGAAATGGAGCGCAATACGAAAAAAGTGAACCCAAACCGAAAGTGCCCGCGCCATGGGGGGTCTGCCATGGCCGCTCCGATCCCGCTGCACAGTGATTACGATGCCGCAGCCCGGAGCGCCGTGCTCGTCGGCGAGCCAATCGCTGACGTCATAGATGCGCCAACGCCCAAGAACGCCGGTTGCTTCCACCTGCCCGCCGCAACGTGGCGGCGGCGGGCAGGTCGTCACATCCGGCGGGTTACTTGACCAGCGGGCAGCCGCCCTTGTCCATGGGGCGGTAGGCCTCATCGCCCGGAATCGTGGTCAGCACCTTGTAATAGTCCCACGGCCCCTTGGACTCGGCCGGCGACTTCACCTGCATCAGGTACATGTCGTGGACCATGCGGCCGTCGGCCCGCAGTTTGCCGCCCTTGGCGAAGGCGTCGTTCACCGGCATCTCGCGCATCTTGTTCACCACCGTCTTGGCCTCGTCGGTGCCGGCCGCCTCGATGGCCTTCAGGTAATGGCGCACGGCGGAGTAGCTGCCGGTCTGGATCATGCTGGGCATCTTGCCGGTCTTCGCCATGTAGGCTTTGGCGAAGGCGCGGCTGTCGTCGTCGCGGTCGGCGTTCCAGCCGTCCATCAGCACCAGCCCCTGCGCGGCCTGGAGCCCCAGCGAATGGACGTCGGTCGGGAACATCAGCAGGCTCGCCAGGGTCTGCCCGCCCTGCGGAAGGCCGAACTCCTGCGCCTGCTTGATGGCGTTGGTGGTGTCGCCGCCGGCGTTGGCGAGCGCGATGACCTTCGCCTGCGAGGATTGCGCCTGCAGCAGGTAGGAGGAGAAGTCGGCGGTGTTCAGCGGATGACGGACCGAGCCCGTGATCTTGGCGCCGTTGGCCTTCAGCACCTCGGTCAGCGACTGCTCCAGCGCGTGGCCGAAGGCATAATCCACGGTCAGGAAGTGCCAGCTCTCGCCCAGCGTCTTCACGCCCGCCTTGCCCATGCCCTGCGCCAGGGCGTAGGTGTCGTAGGTCCAGTGCGCCGTGGTCGGGGAGCAGGCTTCGCCGGTCAACTGAGCGGCGCCGCCGCCGGAGATCAGGAAGGCGCGGTTCTTGCGCTTGGTGATCTCCTGCACCGCCAGCGCGACGGAGGAGGTCGGCACGTCCACGATGACGTCCACCTGCTCGGTGTCGATCCACTTGTTCACCAGCGACGCGCCGATGTCCGGCTTGTTCTGGTGGTCGGCGAAGATCACCTCGATGGGCTTGCCGGCGACCTTGCCGCCCATTTCCTCGACCGCCATGCGCACCGCCTCGACCGAGCCCATGCCCGTCGGGTCGGCGTAGACGCCGGTCATGTCGTTCAGCACAGCGATCTTGACCCTGTCGTCCGAGATCTGCGCCTGGGCCATCCCTGGGGCAGCCCCCGCCATCAGCGCGAACGAGCAGACACCCGCAGCCAGAAGCCAACGCTTCATGGTTCTTCCCTCCTGTTTGGTTTGTTTTGTTTGATGGATCGTCAGAAGGCGACGTTGCTGCCGCCCTTGGTCTGGAGCATCGCGCGCGCCTCGTCGGGTGTGGCGATTTCCAGGCTCAATTCTTCGAGGATGCGGCGGATCTTGGCGACCTGCTCGGCGTTCGAGGTCGCCAGCTTGCCCCGGCCGGCGTAGAGGCTGTCCTCAAGCCCGACGCGGACATTGCCGCCGAGGATCGCGCTCAGCGTGACGAAGGGCATCTGGTGGCGCCCGGCGGCCAGCACCGACAGATAGTAGTCGTTGCCGAGCAGGCGGTCCGCCGTCGCCTTCATGTGCATCAGGTTTTCCGGATCGGCGCCCATGCCGCCGAGGATGCCGAAGATGCATTGCGTGAAGAAGGGCGGCTTGACGATGCCCCGGTCGGCGAAATGCGCCAGCGTGTAGAGGTGGCTGACGTCGTAGCACTCGAACTCGAACCGGGTGCCGGCGTCGCCCAGCTCGCGCATGCCGCGCTCGATCTGCGCGAAGGTATTGGAGAGGATGAAGTCCGTCGTGGACTCCAGGTAGGGCTTCTCCCAGTCGTGCTTGAAGCGGTCGTACTTCGCGGCGGCGCCGGAGATGTTGAAGTTCATCGAGCCCATGTTCATGGACGCGACCTCCGGCTGCGCCCACTTGGCGGCGGCCAGCCGCTCGTCCAGCGTCATGCCCAAACCGCCGCCGGTGGTGATGTTCAGGATGGCCCCGGTCTGCTGCTTGATGCGCGGCAGAAACTGCTTGAACACCTCAGGCGACGGCGAGGGCTTGCCCGTCTCCGGGTCGCGGGCGTGCAGATGGAGCATCGCCGCGCCGGCCTCCGCCGCCGCGACGGCGTCGCGGGTGATCTCGTCCGGCGTGACCGGCAGATGGGGCGACATGGTCGGCGTGTGGATGGAGCCGGTCACCGCGCAGGTGATGATGACCTTGTCGGTGCGCTTCATGGGGTGTCTCCTCCTGTCCTGTTTTTATGAGTGGTCATGGCCGGCGCGGATGCGCTCGCGCTCCTGCTGAAGCGTCTCGATCAGCGCCATGAGCAGTTGGTCGCGCTCCCGCGCCAGTTCGGCGTTGGATCGGCTCCGCAGCGCCTCCTCCATGCCCTGGGTGAGTTGGTCGCGGACCTCCGGCGTCAGCGCCGGGGCGCCGAGGTCGCGCCACCAGCCCTCCATCGCCGGGCCGATGTGGTCGAGGAAATGCGGCATGCCGCCGGCCCCGCCCGCGAGGTTGAAGATCATGTTCGGCCCCATGATCGCCCAGCGCAGGCCCGGCCCCTCGGCGATGGCGGTGTCCACGTCCTCCACGCTGGCCAGCCCGGTGGCGACGGCGTGCACCGCCTCGCGCCAGAGCGCGGCCTGGAGCCGGTTGGCGAGATGGCCCGGCACCTCGCGATTCAGGCGGATCGGGCGTTTGCCGACCGCGCGGTAGAAGGCCGTCAGCCACTCGATGGTTTCCGCCGTCGTGTCCCGGCCGCCGACGACCTCGACCAGCGGGATCAGGTGCGGCGGGTTGAAGGGATGGCCGACGACGAAGCGCCCCGGCGCGCGGCGCCCCCGCTGAAGCTCACTCATGATCAGGCCCGAGGTGCTGGAGGCCACCACCACCTCGTCGTCCAGCACCTCCTCCAATGCGGTGTAGAGGGCGCGCTTCACGTCGTCGCGCTCCGGCGCGTTCTCCTGCACGAAGCGGGCACCGCGCGCCGCGTCGCGCGGGTCGGTGTGGAAGCTCCAGGCCTCCGGGTCGGCGCCGGGGGCAAGGCCCAGCCGCTCCAGCGCCGGCCACGCCTTGGCGATGGCGGCGCGCACCGCTTCCTCGGCGGCCGGATCGGGGTCGCTGACCGCGACGGTCAGGCCCTTGGACAGGAACAGCGCCGCCCAGCTCGCGCCGATGGTGCCGGCGCCGATGACGGCCGCGCGCTCAACCGCGCCGGGTTCGGGCCTCGTTCGGTTGGTGGTCATGGTCCTCCCCGGATTTTTTGGTGTTGCATTTTTGGGTGTTGCCCAGGCCGTTCATCAGCAGGGCGATGCATTGGCCGGCGATCTCGTCGGCGGTGAGGCCGCCGTCCGGCCGGTACCAGCGGGCGATCCAGCTGAGCGCGCCGGCCACGGTGAAGGCGGCGATCTTGGGGTCGCAGGGGACGACGCAGCCCTCGGCGATGCCGCGCTCGATCAGCCTGCGGAACTTGCGGTCGATGCTGCGCTTCAGGGTGCGCAGGGTGCGGCGGCTGTCCTCGGTCAGCGGCTCCTCGCCGACGCGGATCACACACATGCCGAAGTCCATGGTGACGATCTCGGCGTATTTGCGCATGACCGCGATCAGCTCCTCATGGGCGCTGCCGCCGTTGCCCATCACCTCGTTGGAGGCGTCGTCCAGCATTTCCAGCCCGATGCGCACGCACTCGAAGAGAATTTCTTCCTTGTTTTTGACGTAATAGTAGATGGTCGGCTTGGTGACGTTCAGGCGCCGCGCGATGTCGTCCAGCGAGGTATTGTGGTAGCCCATCTCGTTGAAGGCCCGCGCCGCCGTCCGCAGCACGGCCACGCGCTTGGCTTCCCGCTCGGTCTGGCGGTCGGCGGACGGCTTCCACGGCGACCCGCTGTCTGCGGCTTCCGGCATCACGCGATCATTCCCTTCCCGCACCCGTTTCCCCTTCAGCCTTCGCATCTCGCCCCAGTTCCATCCACCTCGCGGAGAGGCGCCGCAGTCCTGCCGATTGAGTGCCAAACACACTGTTGACCAACCCATCGTTCTGTCGCATCCTACTCGCAAGTAACATGCCTTCCAACAAGTATATTGGACGGCGCAAACATGGGGAGGAGGACGAACGCATGGACGGCATCGCCATGGCGCGGACCAACAGCATCGGCGCGGCGCTGGCCCGCAGCGCCCGGCGCAACGGCGCGCGGATCGCCCTGACCTACGAAGGGCGGGAGTGGAGCTTCGCCGGGCTGCACCGCGCGGCCCTGCGCGTCGCCCGGCGGCTGGGCGATTTGGGTATGCGCCCCGGCGACCGGGTGGCGGCCTATGGGCGCAACTCCGACGCTTATATGCTGGCGTGGCTTGGCTGCGCGGTCGGCGGCTTCATCCATGTGCCGATCAACTACGCCCTGACCGGGGAGGAGCTGTCCTACATCGTGGAGCAGTCGGGCGCCCGCATGGTGCTGCACGACCCGGACCTCGCCGCGAACCTGGAGGGCGTCCGTGTCTCCGGCCGGGTCGAGCGGTTCGGCACCATGATGGACGGCGGCACCGGCGGCGACCTTGACGTGCTGACGGTGGCGCTCGACGAATCGGCGCCGGCGGAAGTGGATGCGGCGGTGACCGCGAACGACGTGGTCCAGCTTCTCTACACCTCGGGCACCACGGCGGCGCCCAAGGGCGCGATGATGACCCACGGCGCGCTGCTGGCCGAGTATCAAAGCTGCATCTACAGCTGCCGCCTGGATCAGGACGACCGCTCCCTGGCGGCGCTGCCGCTCTACCATTCGGCGCAGATGCACGTCTTCGTGATGCCGCAGCTGCTGATCGGGGCGACGACGCTGCTGATCCAGGTGCCGGCGCTGAAGCGCTGCCTGGAGCTGATCGAGCGGCACAACATCACCTCCTTCTTCGCACCGCCGACGGTGTGGGTCGGGCTGTTGCGCCATTCGGACTTCGACGCGCATGACCTGTCGTCGCTGCGGAAGCTTTATTACGGCGCCTCGATCATGCCGGTGCCGGTGTTGCAGGAGCTGCGCCAGCGGTTGCCCAACGCCCAGGTCTTCAACTGCTATGGGCAGAGCGAGATCGGGCCGCTCGCCACCGTCCTGCGGCCGGAGGAGCATGAGGCGCGCCCCGCCTCCGCCGGGCGCCCGGTGTTGAACGTCGAAACGCGCGTCGTCGATCCGGACATGAACGACGTCCCCCCCGGCACGCATGGAGAGATCGTGCACCGCTCGCCCCAGCTCATGGTCGGCTATTGGGGCAAGGAGCAGGAGACGGCCGAGGCCTTCACCGGCGGCTGGTTCCATTCCGGCGACGTCGGCTATTTCGACGAGGAGGGCTATCTCTACATCGTCGATCGCATCAAGGACGTCATCAACACCGGCGGCGTGCTGGTCGCCAGCCGCGAGGTGGAGGAGGCGATCTACACCCACCCGGCGGTGGCGGAGGTCGCGGTTGTGGCCTTGCCCGACCCGAAATGGATCGAGGCGATCAGCGCCTTCGTCGTGCTGCGCGAGGGGCAGACCGTCACCGAGGAGGAGCTGACCGCCCACGCCCGCCAGCATCTGGCCCCCTTCAAGGTGCCGAAGCGGATCGAGTTCCTCGACACCCTGCCCCGCAACACCGCCGGCAAGCTGCTGAAGCGCGAGCTGCGCAAGTCCTACAGCGCCTGAGCTAAGGAACCGACGTGATGAAACACGCCTACATCGCGGGCTACGTCCGCTCGCCCTTCACGATGGCCCGCAAAGGCGCGCTCGCGGGGATGCGGCCGGACGACCTGGGCGCCGCCGTGATCCGCGCCCTGCTGGAGCGCACCGGCGTCCCCGGCGACGAGATCGAGGATGTCGTCTGGGGCTGCGCCTTCCCGGAGGGCGAACAGGGCCTCAACATCGGGCGGGTGGTCGGCATGCTGGCCGGGTTGCCGGTGACGGTGGCCGGCGCGACGATCAACCGCTGGTGCGGCTCCTCCATCCAGGCGGTGCAGATGGCCGCCGGCATGATCGCCACCAACAGCGGCGAGGCTTTCATCTGCGGCGGCACGGAATGCATGTCGCGCGTGCCGATGATGGGCTTCAACGTCCTGCCCAACCCGGCCTGGAGCCGGCAGGAGGTGGAGGACTACATCAGCGTCGGCATCACCGCCGAGCGGGTGGCCGAACGGTTCGGCATCTCCCGCCAGGAGCAGGACGCCTTCGGCCTGTGGAGCCAGACCAAGGCCGCCGCTGCCCAGCGCGACGGCCGCCTCGCCGCCGAAATCGCGCCGATCCGCCATGGCGACGCGCTGGTGGAGCAGGACGGCTGCGTGCGCGACACCTCGCTGGACAAGCTCGGCACGCTGAAGCCCGCCTTCATGGAGGGCGGCACGGTGACGGCCGGCACCTCGTCGCCCATGACGGACGGGGCGACGGCCCTGCTGGTCTGCACGAGGGAGTTCGCGGAGCGCCACGGACTGACCCTGCTGGCGCGGGTCAAGAGCTTCGCCGTGTCCGGCTGCGAGGCCGGTGTCATGGGCCTAGGCCCCATCGAGTCCTGCCGCAAGGCGATGGCGCGGGCCAGGCTGACCATGGCCGACATCGACATCGTGGAGATGAACGAGGCCTTCGCCGCCCAGGCCATGGCCTGCGCCCGCGAACTGGGCATCCCGGACGAGATGCTGAACGTAGACGGCGGAGCCATTGCACTTGGCCACCCGCTGGGCGCGACCGGTGGCCGCTTGGTCGGCAAGGCGGCGCAACTGCTGAACCGCACCGGCGGGCGCCACGCCATCGCCACCCAGTGCATCGGCGGCGGCATGGGCATCGCCATGGTTCTGGAGGGCGCGTGATGGAGCGGCCCGTCCGAAAGGTCGCGGTGATCGGCGCCGGCTCCATGGGGTCGGGCATCGCCGCGCAGTTCGCCAACGGCGGCGTGCCGGTGCTGCTGCTCGACGTGGCCGGACGCGGCGCCGACCGCGCCGCGCCGGCCCGCGCGGGCGTGGAGCGGCAGGTGAAGGCGCAGGGCTTCATGGCTCCATCCGCCGCCGCGCTGGTCAGCGTCGGCTGCATCGAGGACGATCTGGCCGCCGTCGCCGACGCGGACTGGATCGTCGAGGCGGTAATCGAGGACTTGGCGGTGAAGCGCGACCTGTTCGCCCGGCTGGACGCCGTGCGCAAGCCGGGGGCGGTGGTGTCGTCCAACACCTCCACCATCCCGCTGGCGCGGCTGACGGAGGGGGCGTCGGACGCCTTCCGCCGCGACTTCGTCATCACCCATTTCTTCAACCCGCCGCGCCACATGCGGCTGATGGAGCTGGTCACCGGCCCTGACACCGCGCCGGAGACGGCGTCCCTGGTCCGCGCGGCAGCGGAGACGGTGCTGGGCAAAACGGTGGTGGACTGCCGTGACACCCCGGCCTTCATCGCCAACCGGCTGGGCTGCTACTGGATGTCGGTCGCCGCCATCGAGGCGCTGCGCCACGGCCTGACGGTGGAGCAGGCAGACGCCGTGGCCGGCGCGCCCTTCGGCGTGCCGCGCACCGGAATTTTCGGGCTGCTGGACCTGATCGGCATCGATCTGGTGCCGCTGGTGTGGGGCAGCCTGCTGAACGCCCTTCCGGCCGGCGACGCGCACCACCGCCACGACCTGACCGCCGAGCCGCTGATCCGGCGCCTGATCGCGGAGGGGCGGATCGGCCGCAAGGCCAAGGGAGGCTTCTACCGCCTCGCCCCCGGCAGCAAGGCGCGCGAGGCGCTGGACCTCGCCACCGGCGACTACCGCCCGCAGGCTGAGGCCACGGCGAACCGGGACCTCGCGGCGCTGATCCGGCAGGACGACGCGGCCGGGCGCTACGCCTGGGCGGTGCTGTCCAACACCATCGCCTACACCGCCGAGGTCGCGGGGGAGATCGCCGACGACATGGCGGCCATCGACACCGCCATGCGGCTCGGCTACGGCTGGGCGGAGGGGCCGTTCGCGCTGGCCGACCGGGTCGGCTGCGCCGCCATCGCCGAGCGTCTGGCCGCCGAGGGGCGCGCCGTGCCGCCGCTGCTCGCCACCGCCGCCACGCAGGGCGGCTTTTACCGGCGCACCGCCGCCGGGCGGGAAGTGCGCGGCACCACCGGCGCCTGGACGCCCGCCCGCCGGCCGCAGGGCGTGCTGGACCTTGCCGAGGTCAAGGAACGGGGGCCGCGCGTCGCCGGCAACGGTTCGGCCTCGCTCTGGGACCTGGGCGACGGCGTCGCTTGCCTGGAATTCCACACCAAGATGAACGCCATCGACCAGGGCATCCTCGCCATGGTCGCGGAGGCGGCGGAGCGGGTGCCGGCGGGGTTCCGCGCGCTCGTCCTCTACAACGACAACCCGCGCGCCTTCTCCGCCGGGGCCAACCTCGGCTACTTCGTGGAGCGGCTGGAGGCGGAGGACTTCGCCGCCCTGGAGCGCTTCGTGGCGGAGGGACAGGCGGCCTTCCGCGCGCTGAAGCACGCCCCCGTCCCGGTGGTCGGCGCGCCGGCCGGGCTGGCAGTGGGCGGCGGCTGTGAGGTGCTGCTGCACTGCGACACCATCCAGGCCCACGCCGAAACCTACATGGGTCTGGTCGAGCTGAAGGTCGGCATCATTCCGGGTTGGCGCGGCACGGCGGAGATGCTGCTGCGCTGGGACCGCCGCACGGACCGGCCCGCCGGCCCGATGAAGGCGGCGCAGGCGGCCTTCGAGACCATCGCGGGTGCGCGCATCACCAGCTCGGCGCTGGAGGCGCGGGCGCTCGGCTATCTGCGGCCGGAGGACGGCATCACCATGGGCCGCGACCGGCTGCTCGGCGATGCCAAGGCCAGGGCGCTCGCGTTGGCCGAAGGCTACCGCCCGCCGGAGGCCGGCACCATTGCCCTGCCCGGCCCATCCGGGCGCGCGTCGCTGATGAACCTCGTCCAGGGTTGGCGGCGGGCCGGACTGGCGAGCCCCCATGACGAGCTGGTGGCGGAGTGGCTGGCCGGGGTGTGTTCCGGCGGTCCCGGCGCCGACCCGCTGGCACCGTTGGACGAGGATGCGCTCGCCGCGCTGGAGCGCGCGGCTCTGGCCGTCCTGATCCGGGAACCGGCGACCCGCACCCGCATCCGGCACATGCTGGACACCGGCAAGCCCCTGCGGAACTGAGGAGCACGAGAATGTCCGCGTACCAGCCGCCCCTTCAGGCCATGCGCTTCCTGCTGCATGAGGTGCTCGACGCGCCCGGCGTCCTCGCCGGAGCCGGGTGGGAGGATCTGTCGGGTGAGCTGTTCGACGACGTGCTGGCCCAGGCCGGCCGCATCGCCGGGGAGGTTCTGTTCCCCCTGAACCGCTCCGGCGATGAGGAGGGGGTGCGCGTCGAAGCCGGCGGGGTGCGCATGCCCGCCGGCTTCGGCGCCGCCTATCGTGCGTGGAGTGACGGCGGCTGGAACGGGCTGGCCGGCGACCCGGCCTATGGCGGTCAGGGCATGCCGGCGGTGCTCGACACGCTGGTGACGGAGATGGTGTGCGGCGCCAACCTCGCCTTCAGCATCGTGCCCGGCCTGACGCAGGGCGCCATCCGCGCCATCGCGGCGCACGCCAGCGACGCGCTGAAGGACGCCTATCTGCCGAAGATGATCGCCGGCGACTGGACCGGCGCCATGGCCCTGACCGAACCCCACGCCGGCACCGATCTGGGCCTGCTGCGCACGCGGGCGGAACCGGCGGGTGACGGCGGCTATCGCGTGACCGGTCAGAAGATGTTCATTTCCTCGGCCGACCACGACCTGACCGACAACCTCGTCCATCTGGTGCTGGCGCGGCTGCCCGACGCGCCGCCCGGCACGCGGGGCATCAGCCTGTTCCTAGTGCCGAAGCGGCTGCCGGACGGCGCCCGCAACGGCTGGACCGTCCTGTCGTCCGAGCAGAAGATGGGCCTGCACGCCTCGCCCACCTGCGTGGTGTCCTACGAGGGGGCCGTGGGCTGGATGGTCGGCCAGCCGCACCGGGGCTTGTCCGCCATGTTCACGATGATGAACCACGAGCGGCTGTTCGTCGGCATCCAGGGCATCGGCGTGGGCGAGAGCGCCGCGCAGTCCGCCCTGGCCTACGCGCGGGAGCGCGAACAGGGCCGCGCGCCGGACGGGCCGCGCCGTCCCGACCGCCCGGCCGACCCCATCGTCCACCATCCCGACGTGCGGCGGATGGTGCTGACCGCCCGTGCGCTAACCGACGCCGGCCGCGCGCTGGCCGCCTGGACCGCCCTGTGGCTGGACCGCGCGCAGCACGCCACCGACCCCGCCGTGGCGGAGGAGGCTGAGGACTGGGCGGCCCTGCTGACCCCGGTCATCAAGGCGGCCGGCACCGATTTCGGGTTCGAGGCGGCGGTGCTGGCGCAGCAGGTCATGGGCGGCCACGGCTACATCCGCGACTGGGGGGTGGAGCAACTCGTCCGCGATGTGCGCGCGACGCAAATCTACGAGGGAACCAACGGCGTCCAGGCACTCGACCTCGTGCAGCGCAAGCTGGCTCTGCACGGCGGTCGGCCGGTCGCCCGCCTCTTCGCGGCGCTCGACGAGGCGGTGAGGGGGCTGGAGTCCGAACCGGCCACCCGCGATCTCGCCGGTCCGTTGCGGGACGCTGCGCGGAGACTGCGCGGTGTGGTGTCATGGCTTGCCGAGGCCGGGGCGCAAAGTCCGCTCGCGCCGGCCTCGGCGGCGACGGACACGTTGCGGCTGCTCGCGCTGGTGACCTACGGCTGGATGTGGGCGCTGATGGCAAGCGCGGCGGCCAAGCGGCCCACAGGCTACGACGCGGCGTTTCTGAACGCGCGCATCAGCCTCGCCCGCTTCTTCTCAAAACGGCTCCTGCCGGAGATCGTGGCGCTGGACCTGCGCATCCGCGATGGACACGCGTGCCTGTTCGACGAGGCTCTGACGGACGACTTGGCCGCCATCGGCGGCTAGCCGCCCGGGCGATTCGCTTCCAGCCGCGACTCAGCCAGCGGAGGCTTGGGCGCGGGCGGCGGCACGTTCGGCGTCCTTGGCGCGGCGGTTCCGGCGCTTCAGCAGCCACATGGCCGTGCCCGTCACCGCGAACAGGGGGGGCAGGATGCCCGAGAGAAACACCAGGATCTTCCAGGTCCATCCCAGCCCCGCACCGGCATGCAGCGCACGCTGCCATCCGATGATGGTCTCGCCGACCGAATAGCGGCGGGGATCGCGGATCTCGACGACCCGCGCCGTCCATGGGTCGACGAAGGCCGTGACCATGGGGGCGCCGTGCTCGTGCCCCGGTGGAGCGAAGTTGACCCGGTAGGCCTGATCGGGCCGTGGCGGCAGCATGACCGAGCGGAATTGCCCGTCGGGCACGGCGGCCCGCGCCAGCGTCACCACCTGCCCGACGTCGGCCGGCGTGGCGCCGCGCACCGCCTCCACCTTCACCCCGGCGCGCAGGTCGCGCGCGGGGAAGGCGCTGCCGATGGCGGCGTTCAGCGTCTGCGGGAAGGCCAGATAGACGCCGCTGAAGGTCACGACCACATACACCGCCAGCGACCAGACGCCCACGGCCCCGTGCAGTTCGCGATGCAGCCGCACGCCCCGCGCGCCGCGCTTCACCATGAAGGCCGCCGCCCAGCGGCCGGCGCGCGGCCACCACAGCACCAGCCCGGTGATGCCGAGAGCCAGCATCGCCACGCCCAGCCAGCCGATGACCTCGCGCCCCGTGCGGTCGGGGATCAGCAGGTTGGCGTGCAGCAGGAAAATTTGACGCATCAGGCCGCCGCTGCCGGGCGGCTTGCTCTCCAGCACCGCCAGGGAGACCGGGTCGATCTGCATCGTGGTGCCGCCCTGCCCCGGACCCGAGCGTCCCGGCGGCGTGAAGCGCACCGAGGCGGGCTCGCCCGCTTCCCCGAGCAACGACACCATGCTGGGCGCCAGTCCCTGCGGCGCGGCGGCCTTTGCCGCCTCCAGGATCGCGGCCACGGACTGCGGTTCGCCGACGGCCAGCGTGTAGGCGGGCGGATCCGCGAACAGGTCCTCCAGCTCTTGATCGAACACCAGGATGGACCCGGTGATGCCGAGCATCGCCAGCGGAAGGCAAAGGATCAGCCCGACCCACAGATGGATGTTCTGAAGGGTGCGGTACCAAAGGCGGTTCTGGCGCGGAATTGTCGGCATGGCTGGCTCGGAAGGGATGGCTGGCGGGAAGCGGCCGGACCAGGGGTTGGGCCGGCCTCGGACGATGCCGCGATGGGCGACCGTCAATTGCGCGAAGGAAGGATCATTGCAGCCTTCTCCTGAAAGCTGACATGTGGGTTGCGCGAATAGTTCTCATTATCGCACCACTGGCCTGTTTGGAATTGATTTGATAATCATTCTCAATATTGTTCGGTGTCCGGCTGCGGGGGCACGGTGAAGCGCCGATCACCGGCCGCGTGAGGCGCTATTTTTCCCGAAGCGGCGGCGGCAGGGGCACCACCGCACCGTCCCACCCGCCGCCCAGGGCCTTGTACAGCCCGACCGCCGCGTTGAAGCGCGCCAGGGTCGCCTGAACGACGGCGTCGTTGGACTGGAACAGGGTGCGCTGCGCGTCGAGGACGTTCAGGAAGGGCACGGTGCCGGTCCGGAACCGCGTGTCGACGATGCGCAACGCCTCCCCGGCCTGTTCCTGCGCCTCCTGAGCGTAGCGCTGCTGGGTCTGCCCGTTGGCGACCGCGCTGAGGGCGTCCTCGGTATCGCGCAGCGCGATCAGGACGGCGGACCGGTAGGCCTCCTCCAACTCGCGCGCGCGGGCGGCCGCCGCGTCCTCCTGCGCCTCCAGCCGGCCGCCCTCGAACAGTGGCGCGGCCAGCGATCCGGCGGCGTTGTACAGCAGGCCGGCCGGATTCAGCATGTCGGTCAGCGAGGCGCTCTGAACCCCGCCGCGCGCGGTCAGCACCAGGGAGGGAAAGCGCGCCGCGCGCGCCGCCACGGTGTCGGCGGCGGCGGCGCGCAGGTTCGCGTCGGCCTGACGCAGGTCGGGACGGCGGGTCAGCAGCTGCGACGGCAAGCCGGCGGTGACCGGCGGCAGCGTCAGGTCCGCCAGCGATTGGCTACGCACCGTGAAGCCCTGCGGAGGGCGCCCCAGGAGGACGGCGAGCGCATCCAGGGACTGCCGCTCCGCCTGCTGCAAGGCCGGGAGGGCGGCGCGCTGGCTGGCGACCGCGCTGCGCTGCTGGGCGACTTCGAGGTCCGACGCGGCGCCGAGCTGCACCTGCCGCTCCAGCAGCCTCAGCACGTCCTCGGCCACGCCCAGCGTCTGCGTCGCCAGCCGCAGCCGGTCGCGCGCCGCCAGCACCTGGAAGAAGGTGGCGGCGACTTCGGAGCGCAGGGTCAGGGCAAGCGATTCGCGGTCGTACAGGGTCGCTTCGAGCTGGGCCCGCGCGGCGTCCGCCGTTGCCGCGTTCCGCCCGAACAGGTCGATCTCGTAGCCGACCTGGAGCGTTCCCTGGTAGCTCGACGACATGGAGGAAGCACCGCCGGAGATGCTCCGCCCGGTGGCGGTGCTCCGCGCGGTGGCGTGCGGGGTCCAGCTGCGGCTGGCACCGCCGGACAGGTCGACGGTCGGCAGCAGCGCGGCCCCGGCGGCGCGGGTCTGTGCCTCGACCTGTTGGATGCGGGCGAGAGCGGCGGCGAGGTCGCTGTTGCCGGCCTCCGCCTCGTTGATCAGGCCGTCGAGTTCGGCATTGCCGAAGCCCCGCCACCACGCGGCGTCCGGCCATTGGCCGACGCCCTCGGTCTCGGTGTCCCAGGCGGCCGGCAGCTCCGCCTTCGGCGGCTGGTGCAACGGGCCGAGGGAACAGCCGGCCAGCAGCAGGGTCAAGGCCGCGGCGGCGGCAAAGCGGGCGGTGGCGGTGCGTGTCGTGGTCATCAGGATCATTCCGAGGCGAGCGCCACGACGGGGTCAAGGTCGGCGGCCTTGCGCGCGGGGATGTAGCCGAACAGCAGGCCGGTGGCGAAGGCGCACCCGAAGGCGAGCAGCACCGGCTCCGGCGTCACCAGAACCGGGCGGCCGAAGAAGGCGAAGGCCCAGGTGACGCCCAGCCCGGCGGCGACGCCGATGGCCCCGCCCAGCGTGCAGATGGCCAGCGCCTCGCTGTTGAACTGCAACAGGATGTTGATGCGGCGCGCCCCGGTCGCCATGCGCACGCCGATCTCCCGCGTGCGCTCAGTCACGCTGACCAGCATGATGTTCATCACGCCGATGCCCCCGACCAGAAGCGAGATGGCCGCGATGGATCCCAGCAGGAGGGTCAGCGTGTTCTGCGTCTCGGTCGCCGTTTGCAGGATGGACGCCATGTTGCGGATCTGGAAATCCTCCGCCTGGTGGCGGGCCAGCAGCAGGTCGCGGATCGCGCGTTCCGTCTCCTCGATGGCGGCGACGTCGGCGACCTGCACGGTGATGGAGCGCACGTAATGCTGCCCGAACAGCCGCAGGCTTCCGGTGGTCAGCGGCACATAGGCCACGTCGTCCATGTCGCTGCCCATGGGCGACGCCCCCTTGGGCGCCATGGTGCCGATGACCAGGAACGGGATGTTGTTCATCAGGATGTAGGAACCGACGGGGTCCTCGCCGTCCGGGAACAGCGCCCTGGCGACCGTCCGGCCAATGACGGCGACGGGGGCGTAGGCCCGGACGTCCTCCTCCTCGAAGAAGACCCCGGACGCCACCGGCCAGTCGCGCGCCTTCGGGAAGTCGGCGCTGGTCGCCGTCACCGACGTGGCGTAGTCGCGGCCGCCGCGCCGCAGCGTCGCCGATCCGGGATATTCGGGCACGGCGGCGGCGACGTTGGGCAGGGTCGCGATGGCCTCCGCGTCGGCCGCCACCAGGGTGGCGGTCACGCCGCCGGACGGCCGGACGTTCGGCGCGCCGGGCCGGACCAGCAGCAGGTTGGTGCCCATGGAGGTGATGCGGTTCAGCACCTCCTGCTGGGCGCCGTGGCCGATGGCCAGCATGGCGACCACCGACGCCACGCCGATGATGATGCCGAGCAGCGTCAGCAGCGTCCGCATCAGGTTGTTGCGCAGGGAATGCAGCGCCATGCGCCCGGCCTCGACCACGTCGCCCGCCGTCACCGCGGCGGCGTTCGCCGGCCGGGGCAGCGGTTCCAGGGGCACGGCCGGCGCCGCACCCGGCTGCGTCACGTCGGAGACGATGCGGCCGTCCTTGATCTCGATGATCCGCTTGGCCTGTTGGGCGACGGCGGGATCGTGGGTGATCAGCAGGACGGTGTGCCCGCGCTCGTTCAGGTCGCGCAGCAGGCGCATCACCTCGACGCCGCTGCGGCTGTCGAGCGCGCCGGTCGGCTCGTCCGCCAGGATGATGCCGCCGCCGTTCATCAGCGCCCGCGCGATGGAGACGCGCTGCTGCTGCCCACCCGACAGCTGCGACGGGTGATGGTCCAACCGTTCGCCCAGGCCCAGCCCGGTCAGAAGCTCGCGCGCCCGTCGCGCCCGCTCCTCGCGGGGCATGCGGGTGTAGACCGCCGGCATCTCGACGTTCTCGCGGGCGGTCGAGGTGGCGAGCAGGTTGTACTGCTGGAAGATGAAGCCGAAGCGTTCGCGCCGCAGGATCGCGCGGCGGTCGGCGTCCAGGCCGGTGACCTCCTCGCCGTCCACGCGGTAGGAACCGGAGGTCGGCCGGTCCAGCAGCCCGATCAGGTTCATCAGCGTCGATTTGCCGGATCCCGACGCGCCCATGATGGCGACGAACTCGCCCGCATGGATGTCCAGGGAGATGCCGTGCAGAACCGGCACCTCCAGGTTGCCGCGCCGGAAGCTGCGCGTGACGTCGCGCAGCGCGATCTGCGGGGCGCCCGAGGGGGAGGACGTCATGAGGGTGGTGGTCGAGGGAGAGGCGGTCATAGGCGGGGCGCCCGGGTCGCGGGGCCGCCGGGCGGCGGTCCGCCATCGGGCCGGCCGCTCGCCGCTTGGGCGCCGCCCGGCGCGTCGAGGACCACCTGGTCGCCCGGCTGCAGGCCCTTGCGGATTTCCGCCGAGACGCGGTTGGTCACGCCGATCTCGACCGTGCGCTCGACCGGTTCGCCGTTCTCCAGGACGCGCACGGTGTACTGGCCGCGCTGGCGCGGCACGGGGCGCAGCGCCGCCATCGGCACCACCGGGACGTTCTTCGCCTGCGCGGCGATGAAGAAGACGTGCGCGCTCATCTGCGGCAGCAGCTCGTGTCCGGGGTTGGGCACATCGAACAGCGAGGCGAAGAGGACGACGTTGTTCACCACCTCCGGCGTCGGCAGGATCTGGCGCAATTCGCCGTTGCGGCGGCGGTCGGGCTGGCCGAGGGTCGTGAAGTAGGCGGGCATGCCCAGTTTCAGCCGGGGCACGTCGGCCTCCGACACCTGCGTGCGCACGGTCATGGTGTCCAGCTCGGCGATGCGCAGGATGATCGGCGCCTGCTGGTTGGCGTTCAGCGTCTGGCCCAGGCGCGCCGTGATGTCCACCACCGTGCCGGAGATCGGCGCGTAGATCTTGGTGTAGCCGAGGTTCGCCTGATCCCCCTTCAGGGTCGATTCCGTCTGCTTGATCTGCGCCTCCAGCGCGGCGATCTGGGCGGCAAGCGCCTTGCGCGCGGCGTCGGCGCTGTCGAAGGCATCCTGGCTGGTCGCGCGGTCAGCCAACAGCCGGCGCTGCCGGTCGAACTGCTTTTCCGCCAGCGTCAGCTGGACCTGCCGCTCCGTCACCTGGGCGCGCAGGTTCAGCAACTGCGCCTGGGAGGCGGCGACGCGCGCCTCGTAAACGGTGGGGTCGATCTGCGCCAGGAGCTGGCCCTGCTCCACCTTGGCGCCATAGTCCACCAGGATCGCCTTGAGCTGCCCCGACACCTGAGTGCCCACGTCGACGTAGGTGCGCGCCTGGAGCGTTCCGACGGCGGACACGGTGTCTTCCACCGAACCAAGGGCAACCGTGTGGGTGCGGTAGGCGGGGGGCGGTTTGGCGTTCGCGGTCCACAGCCACCAGCCGAAAGCGGCGGCGACCGGGACCGCGACGAGGAACAGACGTTTCACGAAAGGCTTCCGATGGGATGCGTTTGATACGCATTTTCAATCGCCTGCCGCGTTCGAGCGCAAGGGTATTTTGGTTGCAGAGTGTAACGGTGTGTAACCGTCGGGCGCCGGCCTGCCTCGTGATGGGGCTGAAGCGTGGCGGTGCCGGCAGGAGGCAAGCGCCGAGGAGCAACGTGAGGGGCTCAAGGACGCAATCGTGCGCCACCTTAATCGCTTCGCGTTCCGCGAAGCGCCCTTGCGGTTCGACTGGTAGGACGAATAGGCCCCTCCCCTACCGGTGCTTCGTTGAGCGTGCGTATTTCCTGGCATAGCCGATGAGCGAACCGTGCACGACGCCGGCGGCCAAGCTGGTGTGGCCGCTGAAGATCACGAGGCCAAGGCCCCAGCCTTGCCAAGCGACGAGGACGCCCAGCGCCAGCAGCAGAGCGCATGTTCCGGCGATGCGCAGGGCGCGCGTTACGGACCTCGGCAGAGACCGTCCGATGACGTCGCGCTGCTGGCGGTCCATCGCCAACGCCAGCGCGGTGAACCCCGCCAGGCTCAGCACGAACGGCAAGAGATGGTTCATGCTTCACCTTCACGCAACGCGACGCCGCTCGCAGGTTGCCGATCCGGCCTGCGTACGGATTGAAGTTCGGGCCGGTGCCGGGCCGTGCGCATCGCCAACACCGCGTGGAGCACGGCCAGCGCCCAGCACATCAGGTCCATGCCGACGAACACCCAGTCGCCTTCGGCCAGGCTGTGCCACAGGGACCGTTGCGTGGTGACCGCGTTGAGGACGGGCAACAGCGTCAGCAGTGCGGTGGCCGTCCACAGCTGTTCGACCCAAGCCTTCCGGGGCGGACGCAGGACGGCGTGCACCAGCGCCAGCGCCCAGACGATGAAGAACATATGGACCTCCCAGCTCGCGCGTTCCGCCAGCGTCTGGGGCAGCAGGCGGTTGGCCCAAAGGAACGCCGTCATGGCGACCGACAGGCCGGCGATGCTCGCGACATTCAGCCGCTCCACGACGCGGAAGCCGACGTAGGGCCGATCCGGATCGGGCAGCTTCTGCCGCCGCTTCACGGTCCACATCACCAGACCGGTGCCCACCATGGCCGTGCCGCTGAGGCTGACGAGAACGTACAGCCAGCGCGTCACGGTGTCGCTGAAACGCCCCAGATGCAGCGCATAGAGCACGCCGCGCGTCTCGGCCGCCGGCCCCACGCCCTCGCGGATTCCCAGCAGCCTGCCGGTGGCGCCCTCGAACTCCATGTACTGCGGGCTCATGGAGACACGGCCGGCCTCCCCGCGCGCCACGGCCACCCGCGCGGCGGCATCGCCGGGGTGAGTGATCGTGACGCGGCCGACATTGTCGCGGCCCCAGCGTTCCTGTGCCTGCCACACCATGTCCTCGACCGACGCGAGCGGCACCTTTTCCCCGGTGGCCCTGCCCGGCTGGATGAAGGCGCTGAGTTCGGCCGTAAGCTGCTGGCGCTCGGCCTGCGTTTTGAAGGCCGCCTGTTCGCCCCATGGCATGTACAGCGCCATCAGCGTGACCAGCCCGGTGTAGGTGATCATCGCATGGAACGGCAGCCCGAACACCGACAGCGCGTTGTGCGCGTCGAGCCACGAGCGCTGCCCCTTGCCCCAGCGGAAGGTGAAGAAATCGGCGAAGATCTTCTTGTGCGTGATGACGCCGCTGACGATGGCCACGAGCATGAACATGGCCGCGACACCCGCGATCCACCGCCCCCACACCGCCGGCATGTAATGGAACTGGAAGTGAAAACGATAAAAGAAGTCGCCGCCCAGCGTATCGCGCGAGGTCACCTTCCGGCCGGTGGAGGGATCGAGGTTGGCTTCACCGAAGCCGCGCTGGCCCGGAGTGGAGGATGTGCGCCAGAAGGCTTGGACGCTGTTGTTGCGCGCGTCCGGCAGGCGCATGCCCCATTGCGGGCTGCCGGACGCGAGGGTGCCGAGTTCGTCGGCGATGCGCTGGGCCACCACGGCCCGATCGGGCACTTGGACCTGATGCGGCAGTTCGGGACGCATCCATTGCGACAGCTCGTCCTTGAAATAGGCCACGGTCCCAGTGAGGAACATGGCATAAAGGATCCAGCCGAGTAGCAGGCCGGTCCACGTGTGCAGGTCGGACATGCTCTGCCGGATGCCGCGACCGGCGGGGCGCGGCTCTTGCTTCGTCTTCACGCGGGATCTCCTCGTCACCAGACCGACCACGCGGCCAGCAGCAGCGGCGCGGCCACCGCAAGCAGCCCCGCCCAGGCACGCAGGGCACTGCGCGCCGCGAAGACCCAGATCACGGCACCGGCGTAGATCGCGAAACTCGCCAGCATACCGGTGAGCACGGCCTGGGGCTTGCTCATCGGAAGCGCGAGTGCAGCCACGCTGCCGAGCGCGGCCAGCGCATAGCCGCCGAACAGCGCGGCCACGATGCGCGAGACAAGCGGACCGACCTTGCGGAGCCGCTTCGCCGC
This sequence comes from Azospirillum soli, assembly GCF_017876165.1. Classification (GTDB taxonomy): domain Bacteria; phylum Pseudomonadota; class Alphaproteobacteria; order Azospirillales; family Azospirillaceae; genus Azospirillum; species Azospirillum soli. The sequence continues at coordinate 129,722 of NZ_JAGINQ010000011.1, read as the reverse complement.
CGCGCTCATTGGCTGGAGGGGGGGCTGGAGGGTGCCGCCGGCCCCTCGGGCACCGCTGCCCTTCCAGGGCATGTCAGAATCCATCAGACCCTACTCGTCGGGTGAGGCCGTCCTTGCCCCGGCCGGCTTGACGAACCCGTCGAGCCGACCGGGAGACGGGAGCATCAGAAGTCGACCGAGGCGGACAGCAGCACGGTCCGAGGTGCGCCGACGGTCACGTAGGTGCCGGTCGTGAGCCAATAGTTCTTGTCGAAAAGGTTCTCGACGTTGGCGCGCAGCACGACGGGCTTGCCCGCCACCGTGGCGTTGTAGCGGGCGCCGATGTCCACGCGGGTCCAGTCGTCGAAGCGCAAGGTGTTGGCGTTGGTCAGATACGAGCCCGAGGTGTAAATCACGCGCCCGTTGAGGGCGAGGCCGTCAACCCACGGCGTATCCCAGTCGAGGCCGGCGGAGAAGGTCTTGTCCGGCACGCCGGCGGCGTCGTTGCCCTGCTCCGACGCAACGGCCGTGCGCGTCAGTTCCGGCTTCAGGAAGGACGCGCTGGCCATGCCGCGCAGGCCGGGCAGAAGCTCGCCATAGGCCGACAGTTCCAGGCCGCGGTTGCGCTGCTCGCCGTCGTAGGCCAACTCGTTGGACGCCGTGCGGATCGAGTTCGGCTTCGACAGCTGGAAGACGGCGGCCGCCGTCGTGATGGTGCCCCAATCGACCTTGACGCCGGCCTCATACTGCTTCGACTTGTACGGAGCCAGCACCGCGCCTGTGTTGGCGTAGCCGGCGCCGACGATGGTGCCGCGCGTCAGGCCCTCGGCGTAGTTCGCGTAGACCGAGACATAATCCAGCGGCTTGACGACCAGGCCCGCCAGAGGCGTCGTTGCGCTGGCGTCATACTTGCTCGTCAGCGCGCCGGTGGTCGTGCTGTAGCTGTCCACCTTCACCGTCTGGTCACGCACGCCCACGGTCAGCAGCACGCGGTCGTCCAGGACCGACAGCGTGTCGGCCACCGCGACGCTGGTCAGCGTCGTGTCGGATGCCTTCTGCGGGTCGGTGCGCGGGGCGGTGATGACGGGAAGCGGAGACGGCCTGTAGATGTTCGACGCGTTCGTGCCGGCCGACTGAATGTAGACGTTGCCGGCTTCCTGCTTGAAGCCCGAATAGCCGACGTTCAGCGAGTGGCGGATGGGGCCCGTTTCGAAGCGCCAGCGCACGCCGGCCGTGCCGCTGACCGTCTCGGTGTAGGAATCGTAATAGGAGCTGCGGACCGAGAAGTTGCCGAGCGCGTTCACGGCAGGGCCGGAAACCGGGAAGATCTGGTCGTTCGAGCCGTCCCGGTACCCGATTCCCGCGTAGGCGGTCAGCGATTCCGTCAGGTCGAGCTCGATGTTCGAGGCGACGGTCTTGTCCTTCTGAAGGAGCGTCGTGCCCGGATACCAGTTGCTGCGCGCGTCGGGCGGAGCCGGGATGGCCGTGGTGGTGGGAAGGATGCCGATCTGCGGACGGAAGTTGTCCGTATCGTCACGCTGGATGACGGCGTCGAACGACCAGCGCAGGCGCTCGCCCCGATAGTCCACCGCCAGCGCGCCGACGCCGCTCCGCACGTTGCCGTCATCGATCGAGGCTTCGCCGTCGCGCAGCAGGCCGTTGAACCGCACGCCCCAGGCGTTGTTCTCTCCAAAGCGCCGCCCCGTGTCCACATGGAGGCCGAAGTTGGAATCGCTTTGGTACGTGGTGGTCAGGCGCGTCAGGGGAACATCACCGGCGCGCTTGCTGACGATGTTGATGCCGCCGCCGATGCTGCCGCCGGGAGCGATGCCGTTGATGAGCGCGCCGGGTCCCTTGAGCAGCTCAATGCGCTCGATGAGTTGCGCGGGCACGCGGTTGGAGGAAACCAGGCCGTACAGGCCGTTGAAGCCCACGTCGCTCGAAGGAACCGTGAAGCCACGAATCTGGAACGTGTCGTCGAAGCCGTTGCTGCCCGTCGTGAGGCGCACCGAGGCGTCGTTGATCAGCGTGTCGGCCGCCGTGCGCGCCTGCTGGTTCTCGATCAGGTCGGAGGTGTAGTTGACCGTGCTGAACGGCGTGTCCATGGTGTCCTTGGCGCCGAGCAGCCCCAGCGATCCGCCTCGTGCGACCTGGCCTCCGGCATAGGGCGGCGGAAGTTCGCCCGGAAGCGGCCCAGGGGTGGCCGTGACCTGCAGGGATGGCAAGGTCGTAGGTCCGGGCGTTGCGGCCGGGGCGGTTGCCGGCGACTGGGCATGGGCTGCCGACGAGAAGGAAAAGCTGCCCGCCAGCACGGCGCCGGCCAAGTGGGCAGCCATGGCGACCGGCCGCAGACCGGGAACGAAGGCGTCGGGCGCAGCGCACGTGTCGCTGCGACGGTGGGCGGCTTGGCGCAAAGCAGCCTCGCCGTGGGCTCGTTTCATGGTGCCGGTTCCTCTGTCAAACGGCGGTCTCTGGAACGCAATGTCAGCGGCCGGCACGGTGTCCCCCGAAGGGGTCGGTATCGGCGTCAACTAATGCAAATGCGAATCATTATCATTGTATGCAGGGCGTGGCGGCTCCTGCAAGACATGTCTGCTGCCAGACCGTCGCGAACTGTGGAGATGGATGATGGTGCGCCCCGCCCGGCACGCACGCTCGGCGTCAATCGCAAGACAGTGCGAGAGTGGGTGCCGTCAGGCCGCCCTCCGGTCTGGCCCTGGCGATCCCGCGGCAGTGCGGTCGATGTCCATGCCGTGTACCTGCATTAGCGCTGAGGCAACGGCTGCCATAATGCCGCTTGGCTTTGGCAGGAGAGGCAGGAGCGAGGCTTCCGCGGCCAATTACGGACGGTTCCGCGCTGGATCCGCCCCTTCGCAATGCGCGACCCGACCTCATCCGGTGCGATGCGCACAGCGGGAGTGTGGAAGATGCCCTCGAAACGTTGGGCATCGTGGCTGGTGGTGGCCGATCCGGAAATGAACGACGCCGTCGAGCAACGGTTCGTCGATGCCCTGATTCTCGGTTCTTCGGAACTGGCCCGGAACTTGGGGTCGTTGCCTACGACAGGCCCCCATCCATGCAACACGTTGACTTCTGGCGCCGTGTCCGTCGGTTCAACGCGTCGTACGGCCGGCGCATGAATGCTTCATGTTCGGCCGGCTGTATGCCCCTCTCGCACTTTGCCTGAGGCAAAGGGCGAGAGCTGCGCAAAGTGCTGTCGGGTTTAAACCGACGACGTTTGATGGAAGCCATCAAACGCCTTCGGTATCAGAAAGAGTTTCCGTTGATGACCGGGCGGCAAGGGAAAGCCGGACTGGATGTCCGCCAAGCCGCGCAACCGGGCCGCCAAAGCCGGATCGAACGGGACGACTTTGCGGGTGTCGAGATCCACATGAATCGAAAGCTGCTCCATGGTCGCGGCGACCGTTCCGTCATCCGCCCGTCTCAGTTCCAGCAGGCTCAGCATTCGCTTGTCGTCGGCGTCCAACAACCGCATGGCCAGGACGAGCGGCGTTCCGGCGCGCAATTCACGCCGGTAGTGGACCGCGACGTTGACGACGAACAGGCCATACCGTTTCTCCCGCGTGTAGGTTTCACCCAACCCCCAGCGGTCGAGAAGGGCGTAGCCGACCTCATCGAACAGGGCGACGTAGCGCACCATGTTCATGTGGCCATACAGGTCGATCCAGTCCTCCTCGACGGTCCGCACGTCCGAGAGCAGGATCTCCGTCGGCAGCGTATCGTCCCCGCTCATTGGAAAATTCCGGCGTGCCGTTCACGAAGCAGCGCCTTCTGCACCTTGCCCATGCTGTTGCGCGGCAGTTCGTCAACGACAATCACACGCTTGGGCTGCTTGTAACGGGCCAGGCGTTCGGTCAGCGCAGCGGTCACGGCGGCTTCGGTGATGGGCGCGGAGTGGTCGGGCACGAGCACGGCCACCACGCCCTCCCCGAAATCAGGGTGAGGAACGCCGACGACGGCGCTTTCCAGGACTCCGGGAAGGGCGTCGATCTCCCCTTCCACCTCCTTGGGGTAAACGTTGAAGCCACCGCTGATGATGAGATCCTTGCCGCGTCCGACGATGTGCAGATAGCCGCGCTCGTCGATCCGGCCGAGGTCGCCGGTGATGAAGAAGCCGTCCGCGCGAAACTCGGCGGCGGTCTTCTCCGGCATGCGCCAGTACCCCTTGAAGACGTTCGGGCCTTTCACCTCCACCACGCCGATTTCGCCGTCCGGCAGCAGGGCACCGGTTTGTGGGTCGGCGATGCGCGCCTCGACCCCCGGCAGAGGCAGGCCCACCGTGCCGGCGATGCGGTCACCATCGTAGGGGTTGGAGGTGAGCATCCCCGTTTCGGTCATGCCGTAGCGCTCCAGGATCCGGTGACTGGTGCGCGATTCCCAGGCACGGTGCGTTTCGGCCAGCAGGGGCGCCGAACCGGAAACGAACAGACGGACGGAACGGCACAGATCCGCCGTCAGCGCGTCCTGCCCGAGCAGCCGGGTGTAGAAGGTCGGCACCCCCATCATCACCGTGGAGCGGGGCAGCCTTTCCAGCATCGCCGCTGGGTCGAAGCGCGGCAGCAAAATCGTTGTCGCCCCGGCCATCAGCGCCACGTTGCAGGCGACGAACAGGCCGTGGGTGTGGAACAGCGGCAGAGCATGGAGCAGCACGTCCTCCGGCGTGAACCTCCATTCCGCGCGGAGCACTTGCGCGTTGGTCAGCAGGTTTCCCTGGGTCAGCATCGCGCCCTTGGAACGCCCGGTGGTGCCCGAGGTGTAGAGGATGGCGGCGAGGTCGTCGGTGCCGCAAGCGACCGTCGCGAAGTCGTCCGGTTGCCCCGCCATGGCATCCGCGAGCGAGCCCCTTCCCTGGGCGTCGAGAGTGAGTAGGCGCGCGTCGCCGGCCATCGGCGCGGTGGCCTCCAACCGCGCCGGATCGCAGACGACCAGCGCCGGCTCGGCATCCCCGATGAAGTAGCCGAGTTCGGCCGGGGTGTAGGCGGTGTTCAGCGGCAGATAGACCGCCCCGGACCGCAAGCACCCGAGATAGAGGACGAGCGCTTCGAGCGACTTCTCCACCTGGACGGCGACACGGTCGCCCGGCCGCACTCCGGCGGCGGTAATGGCGTTGGCCATCCGCCCGGACGCCGCGCGCAGTTCGCCGTAAGTCACGCGGCCGCCGTCGGCCAGTTCGATGGCGCCGCGGCCCGGATCGACGGACGGGTTCAGGACATGGTTGAATAGGGATTCGGACATGGTTCGGGTTCCGCAAGGGTCGTGAGGGGCTGGGACGCCACACCTCAGACGTTGGGGGAGTGCTCCGGCGGGAAGACGGCCCGCAACCATTGCCGGATGGCGGCGATGACCGGCGTGTTCCATTTCTGGGCCGGAGCGATGAAGTAATAGCCGCCGATGGTGACGTTGCTGTCCACCATCTCCATCAGTTCGCCGCGGGCCAACTCGTCGGCGACCAGCAGGTCGCTGACCAGCGCCACCCCGCGGCCGAGGCGGGCGGCCTCGATAGTCAGGTGGGCCTGCCACAGCCGGGGGCCGCGCAGCCGGAACAGGTCGGTCACGCCGGCCTCCTCCAGCCACGCCTCCCACATGCCGGTCGACTGTTCGTGGATCAGGGGCAAGCCGATGAGATCGGCGGGGGTGCGCACGTCGGGATAGCGCGCCTTGAACTCCGGGCTGGCGATGGCGAGGATGCGGGGCCGGGCGAACATTTCCGACCGCAGCCCCTCGGCGACCGCGCCGTCGTCGAGGTACATGATCTCGGCGTCGGCCTCCTCTCGGCTGAAATCCGGGCGGGTCGAGGTCGGCTGCAGGATTACCTCGCGGCCGGCCAACGCCTCCTCCAGCTCGGGAAGGTGGGCGAGCAGGCGACGCGAGGCCAGACCGGCCAAACAGCAGATATGGACCGCCTCCATCCCGCCGTTGCGCAGCTCGTTGCTGGCGTCGGCGATCAGGTCGAAGGCACGGCGCAACTGGGCGGCGAAGCGAACACCTTCCCGAGTGAGGGACAGACCGCGCCCCGACCGCGCCACCAGCTTCACGCCGACCGACTGCTCCAGGTTCTGGATGTGGCGCGACACCACCGTGTGGGACACCGCCAGTTCATCGGCGGCGGCCCGCACGGTGCCCTGGCGCGCGAAGATGTCGAAGGCACGAAGGGCAAGAAGGGGCGGAAGGCGACGCGCCATGCGGACCTTGGAGCTTTGGGCGAGACCGGCGGCAGTATGGAACATTTCCGCCAGCATCGCACGCGCCCCTTCGCCGTTCTCCGACTTCCCTTCCGGCGGGTTTGGCATCACACCACCGCATCGCGCCGGAACGCGTCGATCTCGGCGGGGCTGAAGCCCAGTTCCGCAAGGATCTCGCCAGTGTGCTCACCCAGACGCGGGGCCGGAGCTTCGGCCGGCAGGGGCGCTTCGGGCATGGTGATCGGGACGGCGGCGAAGCGCTTGCCCGACCCTTCCGGCACCTCGACGACCATCTTGCGGTGGATCACCTGGGGATCGGCCAGGGCGTCCGGCACGCTGTTGATCGGGCTGGCCGGGACGTCGGCCTCCTCCAGGATGTCCAGCCACGTGTCGCGGTCGCGGGTGAGGAAGACCTCCTTGAGCAGCGGCTCCAGCTCCGCGTGGTGGGAGTTGCGGGCCGAGCCGGTGGGGAAGCGCGGGTCGGCCAGCAGGTGCTCCAACCCCATGGCGCGACACATCCGTTCCCACTGCTCGTTGGTGTCCACGCAGACGGCGATCGGGTTGTCGGTGGTGGCAAAGGCCTGGAACGGGGCGATCAGCGGGTGGCGGTTGCCCAGCGCGCGCGGCGTCTCCCCGGCGTTGAGATAACGCGCGATGGCGTTTTCCATCAGGGCCAGCTGACAGTCCAGCATGGCCACGTCGATGAAGCTGCCCTCGCCGGTGCTCGCCCGCTTCTGCAAGGCGGCGAGGATGCCGATGGCGGCGAACAGGCTGGAACCGATGTCGCCGATCGACGCGCCGACGCGGCAGGGATCGCCGCCCGGTTCGCCGGTGATGCTCATCATCCCCGACATCGCCTGCGCCACCACATCGAAACAGGGGCGGTGGCGGTAAGGTCCGCTCTGCCCGAAGCCGGAGATCGAGGCGTAGATCAGCCGCTCGTTCACCGCCTTCAGGTCGGCGTAGCCCAGCCCCAGGCGGTCCATCGCCCCCGCCCGGTTGTTCTCCACCAGCACGTCGCAGGTGCTAACGATTTTTTTAAAAATCTCCTTACCCTTTTCCTCCTTCAAGTTGAGGGTCAGGCTTCGCTTGTTGCGGTTGACGCTCAGAAAGTAAATGCTCTCTTCGTCGCTGAAGGGAGCAATGACGCGGGTGAAATCACCTTTCCCGGGACGCTCGATCTTGATGACGTCCGCCCCCAGCGCGCCGAGCAGCCAAGTGCTGTAGGGACCGGCCAACATATGCGTGAGATCGACCACGCGCACGCCGGCCAGAGGAGCGTCGCGGCGCTGCGTATCGGTGCTTGGCATGAATGATCCTCTGGGTTGCCGGACACCCGAAAGTCGGGCCGAACGGGGCCGCGCACCCGGCAGGGACCTCGTCGGGCCCAGGCGGCGGCGGGAATGCGATGTCCTAGGCTTGCGCCCCGCCGACCGGAAAACAATCACTTAGTTTGGCCCAATCCGGTGCATGGAACGCACCGGTCGCCGGGCTGGGCGATCGGCTTATTGGTGCGTTCCATGCACCGGACCGCAGCGTTTTTTCTTCTTGTGACGCCAGCAATGTCCGGTACTCTTTGATTTACCGGAAACGGATCGACACGATCGAAACCTCTATGGGCCTTCGGAAAGTCTTCGCGATTTCCGAGGCGGGCGAATCCTTTACTCTCTTCGCCTGTCCAGCGGAACCGCGCAACCCGCGTCGCGACAGCGTCAAGCGCCCTCCACAACCATGAAAGGACACCCTGCGGGTGATGGATCTTTCAGGCAAGACCGCCATCGTCGGCGCCTTTGAATCGACACGCAGGGATGCGCCGCGCGTCCATCCCTTCGCCCTACAGATGGATTGCATTCTTGGGGCGCTGGACGACGCGGGGCTAGCGCTGAAGGACGTGGACGGGCTGTGTGCGGCCTCCGGCGACTGGGCCGAGGGCGGCGGCACCATGGACGTGATCGAACTCGCGGAATACATCGGGATCACGCCCACCTACGTCAACAGCACCGACGTCGGCGGCTGCTCCTACATCATGCAGGCCGGCCAGGCGGCCGCGGCCATCGCGACCGGGCTCGCGGAGGTGGTCGTCATCAGCTATGCCGCCTGCCCGCGCTGGTGGCCGCTGAACACCCCGTCCTTCGATCCCTTCGTCTTTCCGGCCGGCCCCGGCCAGTACGAAATCCCCTACGCGCCGACGCTGATCTCCACCTACGGGCTGTTCGCCCGCCGTCACATGGACCTGTACGGCACCACGCCGGAGCAGCTGGCCCAGGTTGCCGTGACCTTCCGCAACCACGCGATCCAGAATCCCCACGCCCGGCTGCGCAAGCCGATCACGGTGGACGATGTGCTGGCCTCGCCGATGATCGCATCGCCGCTGCACCGGCTGGACTGCTGCGTGGTGACCGATGGCGGCGGTGCCGTCGTGATGACCAGCCGCGAACGGGCGCGCGATCTCAAGAAGAAGCCGGTCTATCTGGCGGGTTACGGCGCCGCCGTGGCGCGCACCCAGAACAGCCAGATTCCCGACGATCTGAAGACCCCGGCGGCGCTCTCCGGCCCGCGCGCCTTCGCCATGGCGGGAGTGACCCACGACGACATCGACGTCGCGCAGATCTATGACGCCTTCACCGTCACGCCCATGCTGGCGCTGGAGGATTTGGGGTTCTGCGGGCGGGGCGAAAGCGGGTCCTTCGTCGCGGACGGCAACCTGACGCTCGGCGGACGCCTGCCGTCCAACACCGACGGCGGGGGCCTGTCGTCCAACCATCCGGGCAAGCGCGGCATCTTCACGCTGATCGAAAGCGTCCGCCAGCTTCGCGGCGAAGGCCCGGGCGTCCAGGTGCCCGACGCCAAGGTCGCGATGGCCCACGGGCTGGGCGGCACCTTCTGCTCCGCCGCCACCGCAATCCTCGCCGTGTAGGTGCCCGATGACCGCCCCGACGACCGCCATGTTCACCTTGCCCGTCCAGGACGAGACCTCCGCCCCCTTCTGGGAGGCGGCGCGCGAAGGCCGCTTCCTGATCCAGCGCTGCCCGGAAACGGGGCGGTACCAGTGGTACCCGCGCGCCCACTCCATCCACGCCCCCCACGCCCGCCCGGAATGGGTCGAGGCAAGCGGGCGCGGCGAACTGCTCAGCCACTCCGTCGTCCACCGGGGCAACCAGCCGGGCGATCCCTACGTCTGCGCCCTGATCCGGCTGGAGGAGGGAGTCACCGTGTTCTCCCGCGTCGAAGGGATCGCAGAGAACGACCTGCGGGCCGGCCTGCCGCTCGCCGTGGCGTTCCACAGCCTGGACGACTCCACCAGCCTTCCGGTGTTCCGCCCGAGGACCGCCGCCCAAGGAATCGAAGCATGACCACCCTGTATCTCGACGACATTCAACCGGGCGCCCGGACGCATTCCACCCGCGTCACCGTCACCGAGGCGCACATCGTCTGGTTCGCCGGGCTAACCGGCGACTTCAACCCGCTCCACATGGACGCGGAGGCCGCGAAGGCCAACGGCTTCGGGCGCACCATCGCCCACGGAATGCTGACCCATTCGCTCAGCACCGGCCTGCGTTCCAGCATCGACGACTGGGCGATCCTCGCCTTCCTGGAAACGCGGCGCCGCTTCGTTGGCCCGGTCTTCGCCGGCGACACCGTCCATTACGAGGCCGAGATCCTGGAGGTGCGGCCCAGCGCCTCCAAACCCGACCGGGGCATCGTCCGCGTCGCCACCTCCGTGAAGAACCAGCGCGGCGACACGGTGCAGGAGGGCGAGGACGTGTTCTCCGTCGCGCGCCGGGAGAACGACGCATGAGCGCCGCCGGAACCATGAGCCGGCGCCTGGCCGGGCACATCGCCTTCGTGACCGGCGGCGGTGGCGGCATCGGCCACGCGGTCTGCGAGCGGCTGGCGGCGGAGGGTGCGGCGGTCGTCGTCGCCGACATCGGAGAGAACGCGGCCGAAGCCGTTGCCGCCGCGCTGCGCGGCACCGGGGCGCAGGCCCACGCGGTCGCGCTGAACGTGGCCGACCGCGCGAGTTGGGAGACCGCCGTTTCCTGCCTGCCCGACGCCTTCCGGGGCGTGGACATCATGGTCAACGTCGCCGGCATCGTGCGCGACCGCTCGCTGGCCAAGATGACCGATGCCGAATGGAGCGCGGTCATCGACGTCAACCTGCGCGGCACTTGGCTCGGCTGCCAGACGGCCTTTCAGCTGGTCGGCAACCGCGGCTGGGGGCGCATCGTCAACATAGCGTCCACCGCCATCCTCGGCACCTTCGGACAAGCCAACTATTCGGCGTCCAAGGCGGGGGTGGTCGGGCTCACCCGCACCGCCGCGCTGGAGGGAGCCCGCCGGGGCATCCTGGTCAACGCGGTCGCGCCGGGCGTGGTCGAAACCGCCATCGTCGAGGGCGTGCCGGACGCGGTGCGATCCCAATGGCTGGAGAAGACCCCCATCGGCCGCCTGGGCAAGCCCGAGGAGATCGCCGCCGTCGTCGCCTTCCTGGCGTCCGACGACGCGGCCTATGTCACCGGCCAGACCATCATCGCGGATGGGGGAGCGACCACCGGCGACTACTGACCCGACTTCGCCCGAGTGAACGACAACGCCGAAAAGGCGACTCCACAACACAGAACAGGGAAATGCACCATGATGGAATTCTCTCGCCGCCGGCTGCTGAAGACGACCGGCCTCGTTGGCACCGCCCTTCTGTCGGGCGGCTTGGCCGGCGCGGCCTTCTCCCGCATCGCTGCGGCTTCGGTCGCCGACGATCCGCTCTACGCCGCCGCCAAGAAGGAAGGCAAGCTGACCCTCTACTGGGGCTCCTATGAGCAGCAGACGATGGAGGAGATCCGCGACGCCTTCAAGGCGAAGTATCCGGGCATCGATGTCAACCTGCTCCGCCAGGCGTCGCAGACCGTCTACACCCGCCTGCGGATGGAGTTGCAGAACGGCGTGTACGAATGCGACTCCCTCGGCACCACCAACCTGCTGCACTACACCGAGCTGAAGAAGGTCGGCGCCCTGGCATCCTTCGAACCAGCCGACGCGGTGAATCTGCCGGACGCCTTTCGAAACCTCGACCCGGACATGATGTACCATGTCGGCGCCATCAGCCTGACCAGCATCAACTACGCGCCGCGCAAGGTCTCCGCCCCGCCGACCAGCTGGCAGGCGCTGCTTGAGGATCAGTGGCACGGCAAGATCACCACGGGCAGCCCGGCCTCCTCCGGCGACGTGGCGAACTGGGTGGTGGCGATCCGCCGCAAGTACGGCGACGACTTCCTTCGGGCCTTCGGCAAGCAGAAGCCGAAGGTTGGCCAGTCGAACGTCGATACGGTGACCGACATCCTGTCCGGCGAGCGCGTCGTCGGGTCCGGCGCGCCCTTCAGCTATACGCTGACCCAGAAGGCCGCGGGCAACCCGATCGATGTCGTGGCCCCGTCCGACGACGCCATCCTGAACCTGGGCGTCACCGGCGTGCTGGCCAAGGCGCCGCACCCGAACGCCGCCCGCCTCTTCACGAACTTCCTCTATTCGAAGGAAGTTTCGCAAATCCTTCAGAAGAACTTCTGGCCGACCCTGCGCAAGGACGTCGCCTGGGCCGAAGGCCGGTCGCTGGACCAGCTGAAATGGTACCGCAACACCGGCGATGACCTCGGCCCGGAAGTTGCGGAAGGCATCGCCAAGTGGAAGGAACTGGTGCGCTGACCGGCGCTCCCGCCAGCTTGCGGGGGCGCTCTCCCCGGCCGGACGGGCTCCACGCGCTGCCCGGCCGGGGTCGGGTTTCCAGACGGTCCTTCGCGACCGCTCCTTGAACCAAGGGAGGCGAACCCTATGGGGGTCATCTCAACCAGCCGTGAAGGCAGCACACCGGACGCGGCGGCACGGCCGATGATGCCCCGTGTGCCGCTCGTCAAGACCGCAGTCTTCGGCGCCGTCGTCCTTCTTCTTATCCTGCTGGTGGTCCAGCCCTTCGGCTGGGTTCTCTACAACAGCTTTCACGACGATCTTTCCGGCGCCTGGACACTCGGCAACTACGCGCGGACTTTCCAATCCGCCGACCTTGTCGAACCTCTCGTCAACTCGTTGATCCTGGCCGTGGCGACCGCGGTGATCGCCATCGGAATCGGTGTCCCGCTGGCCTGGCTGGTGTCGCGCACCGACATGCCGTTCCGGCGCACCATCCGCGTGCTGACCCTGACCGCCTTCGTCACCCCGTCCTTCATCGGGGCGACCGGCTGGATCCTGCTGGCCGCGCCCAACTCGGGCTGGCTGAACGCCCTGTGGCGCTTGGTGGCCGGCGCGGACGCGGGGCCGCTGTTGAACATCTATTCGATGGCCGGCGCCATCTTCATCTGCGGCATCTACACCGTCCCCTACAGCTTCACCATGGTGTCCAGCGCGCTGGACGAGATGGCTGTGGAGCTTGAGGACGCCGCCGCCACGCTGGGATCGGGCACGCTGCGCACCATGCTCAGCATCACCATCCCGCTCGTCACCCCGGCGGTGATCGCCAGCTTCATCCTGTCCTTCATCCAGGGGCTGACGCTGTTCGGCGTCCCGGCCTTCCTGCTGACCCCGACCGGAATCCCGGTGGTGACAACCAAGCTGGCCGAGTTCTATCAGCAGTTCCCGCCCGAGATCTTCATGGCCGCCGCCTACTGCATGCCGCTGCTTCTGGTCACCGCCATGCTGTTCTGGATGCGCCGCCGCATTCTGGGGCGCAAGCAGTACGTCACCATCTCCGGCAAGACGCGGGCAGGACGGCAGATCCATCTGGGCGGCGCCCGATGGCCGATGTTCTTCGCCGCGCTTCTGATGCCGCTGTTCTCGGTTCTGCTGCCCTACGCCGCGCTGCTGCTGGTGTCGCTGACCCGCGCCTGGGGCCAGGGGCTGTCGTGGGAAAACCTGTCGCTCTATTGGTACTGGTGGGCACTGTTCGGCAATTCCGAGACGCTCACCGCCATCGTGAACTCGCTGCTTTTCTCCACGCTGGGGGCCACGCTCTGCATCGCGCTCGGCACGGTGGTCGCCTACATCGTGGAGCGGCGGATGATGCCGGGCGCCCGACTCCTGGGTGCGGTGGCAACGGTTCCCATCATCATTCCCGGCATCGTCCTGTCGGTCGGTTTCTTCGCCGCCTACACGCGGGCGCCTTTGAACCTCTATGGCACGCCGATGCTGCTGATCGCGGCCTTCGCGGCGACCTTCCTTCCCATCGCCTACGCCCACGGTGGGGCGATCCTGAAGGGCATCGGGCCGGATCTGGAGCGCGCCGCCCGCAGCCTTGGCGCCGGGGAGGGCCGGACCTTCCTGTCCATCACCGTTCCGCTGATGGGCGGCGGGCTGGTGTCGGGCTGGTTTCTGGTCTTCATCCCGATCATCCGCGAGCTGTCGGTCGCCGTCTTCCTCATCACGCCCAAGACCAACGTGATGACCACCCTCATCTACAACGCCAAGGACGGCGGCAACTACGAGGCCGTCTGCGCCATGAGCGTTCTCCTCCTCCTGATGACGCTGCTGCTGGTGGCGGTCGCCCGCCCCCTGGCGCAACTGACCGGCGCGCGTCGCACATCCCGTAAGGCCGCCGAAGCGGCAGGAGTCGTCCCAGCATGAGCGGGATCCGCATCAAAAATCTCCGCAAGTCCTTCGGCAGCTACACCGCGCTGCACGGAATCGACCTTCAGGTGCCCAACGGCACGCTGCTGGCTCTGCTCGGCCCGTCGGGCTGCGGCAAGTCCACCACGCTCCAGCTCCTCGCCGGCTTCGAGGCGCCGACCGAGGGCGAGATCTGGGCCGACGACGTGCTGCTGTCGTCGTCGCGCGGGGTGCTGCCGCCGGAGAAGCGCGGCATTTCCCTGGTGTTCCAGAACTACGCGGTGTGGCCGCACAAGACCGTGGCGGAAAACGTCGCCTTCGGCCTGGCGATCCGCCGCTTGCCCAAGGCCGAGATCGCCGAGCGCCTGGACCGCGCGCTTCGCACCGTGCGGCTGGAGGCCTTGCGCGACCGCTACCCGTCGGAGCTGTCCGGCGGCCAACAGCAGCGCGTGGCGCTGGCCCGCGCGCTGGCCGTGGAGCCACGCATCCTCCTGCTCGACGAGCCGCTGTCCAATCTCGACGCCCACCTGCGCGAGGAAATGCGGTTCGAGATCCGGCAGGTCCATGACCTGCTGGGCATCACCACGGTGTACGTCACCCACGACCAGTCGGAGGCACTAGTCACCGCCGACCGCATCGCCGTCATGAAGTCGGGCCACCTCCAGCAGCTCAGCTCGCCGGAGGAGATCTTCGAACGACCGTCCAATGCCTTCGTCGCAAAGTTCATCGGCGCCAACAACGAGCTGATCGGGACCAGCGAGGGCCAGGGCGCCATCCGCGTCGGCGATCGCGTGCTGACCGCGCCCGACCGCAGCGGCGCCGAACGCGGCGGCGGGGTATCGCTCTGCGTGCGGCCGTCGCAGGTCCGGCTGGGCGAGAGCGGCCGGGACGCCGATCCCGGCATTCCGTGCAACGTCCTGCCCGGCACCATCCTGCGCTCCGCCTACCTTGGCGAATATCGCGACGTGCTGGTGGACGTCGGCGGCGAGCGGACGCTGCGCGCCTTTGTTCCGCCGTCGCAGTGCTACGGTCCGGGCACCGCGGTGACCGTCCATCTCCCAATCGAGGCGTGCCAGATCCTGGATCCAGCCGCCTGACTCCCGCCCCGTTTCAAGGAAATCCCACACGATGACCACCGCAATGACCGGTGTCGCCGACGCCGAGCCCGAAATCCTGACCGAGCGGCGCGGCGCCGTCCAATGGGTGATCTTCAACCGGCCCAAGGCGCGCAACGCCATAACGCCGTGGATGGAGGACCGCCTGCTCGAAATCTGCCGTGAGGTCAACGGCGACCCCGAGGTAAAGGCGCTGGTGCTGACCGGCGCCCGCGGCGACAAGCCCGCCTTCATGGCCGGCGCCGACCTGTCCTGCCTGCAAAGCGTCAAGACGCCCGAGGACTACACCATCCTGGAGGACCGGGCCGAGGAAGCGGCGATGGCCCTGGAGGCCGTCCGCGTCCCGACCATCGCGGCGCTGGCCGGCGCGTGCGTCGGAGAGGGGGCGTTGCTCGCGGCCTGCTGCGACGTGCGCATCGCGTCCCCGTCCATCCGCTTCGGTTTCCCGATCGCCCGCACCGTCGGCAATTGCCTGAGCATCAAGAACCTGGCGCGGCTGGAGGCCATTCTCGGCACCGCGCGGACCAAGGAAATGATCTTCAGCGCCCGCCTGCTCACCGCTGAGGATCTGGCCGGCACCGGCGCCCTGCGCACCATCGTTCCGGAAGAAGAACTGGCCGACCGCACCCAGACCATCGCGGAGGAACTCGCGACGCTCGCCCCTCTCACCCTGTGGACGACACGCGAAGCGTTGCGGCGGTTGCGCGATCATGGACTACCGCCGGACGGCGACAACGATTTGCTCCGCCGCTGCTATCTGTCCGCCGATTACCAAGAGGGCATCGCAGCCTTCCTTGAGAAGCGCTCCCCGGTCTGGACTGGGCGGTAGCACTGTCAGGTTGGCTGGCGGGTGCTGTTCGTGGCAGATCCCTGAGCATGAGTGAGGTGGTCCCCGTTTCCCGGACAGGCTTGGTTCCGGTTCGTGACATGCCGCCAATCTGATCCGATCCGGGCTGCCCTGATAGACCTCGCCCAGGGGTCTGCCACTGAGCGCGGAGTGCGGCCGGTCGGTCTTGTCGTGGCGCACTCCGTGCCTGGCGACGAGCCGCGACACCGTCGGCTCGCCCCGGATCGCCGCCGGCGCCACCTTCGCCTTGAACTCCACCCGAAATCGCTTCCGTTTTCCCGTCATCGGGTCCGTTCTTACGCGTGGGCGAACCAAGCTTATCCGACCGTCCGGGAACCGGGGACCACGTCAGGCAGCTGAGATCGTGAACAGACCCGATTGGATGTCGTGCTGGTCTCAGAATGCAGGTTCCGCGGGTGTATACTTGGCTGCGTCGAGCAGCGAGTTCTGTGTGTGCAGATCGTTTATCGTTTGGAACCGTCGGTTCAACGTTCCTGATGAAACCTTCTGGTCGGCGAAAAGCGACAGGAGCGATTGCCTGATGGTCTGTACGTTGCCGCCACCGTCCGTGATCAGATTTTGAATATCAAGCCGCTCATAGGCATCATTGTCCTCCGTGTTCCCGCGCAGCACTTCCAGCATCCCGATGCCGATCGATGGATGGACCGTAAGGGGCGGCGTGATACCGCTTACCTTCCTGCGCAGTTCATCGAGATCCGCCTTGGCATCGGCTGCCGGGTAAGGCTTGGCGAAGTACGGCATGCCGTTCGGCATTCCAGTGGCCATTCCATCGTCCTGGCTCAGCCAGCGCAGGATGCGACCACGATGGCCGGAACAGACGGGGCATTCGAAGTCCTGCGGCAAAACGTCCAGCGCCTTGGTGCCGGTTCCCTCGGGAAGGCGCATGAAGCGATACAGGACTTCGACCGTCAAGAGCCGGTGCACTTTGCCGTCTTTTGCCTGACCGATCATCAGCAGGCAAAGTGGACAATCCTTAACGTGCCCCTCCAGCCGATGACGGGGCAGAAGCCTCACGCGCTCCGTAAATTGCCCTTCGCAAGCCGCGCATCCGTTGATTCGTTCAAGGTCGGACACCGCGCTCCACGGCTGAGAACCGGCCCGGCAGCCGAAGAGGTTGATGCAGAATCCTGCCTTC
Organism: Azospirillum soli; assembly: GCF_017876165.1. Lineage (GTDB taxonomy): Bacteria > Pseudomonadota > Alphaproteobacteria > Azospirillales > Azospirillaceae > Azospirillum > Azospirillum soli. The sequence goes on along the minus strand of NZ_JAGINQ010000011.1, from coordinate 112,835 downwards.
CGTCCGTTGCCGGGCTGCACGATGATGTCCCGCGCCATGGGCTGCATGTCGTTGGTGCAGCGCGGGCAGCGCAGCGGGCCGCCACTGCCGGTCGGTTCACCCTTCAGTAGCATTCGATCATTTGGCGAACACCACGCGCAGTGGCGCAGCGGACGCAGGCAGCGGGGGCAGTCGACAGGCGTTACGCTGTCGCCGACCAGCAAAGCTGCGGGGTCCGTCACTACAGGATGACCGCAATGGAAGCAGGTATCGAAATGGATGGCCTGCTGCGGCGGATCCGTTCTCCACGCGCTTGCCTTCCCCGATCCGATGGGAATGCGGAAGACGTTGACGACTTGGTTGTTCGGAAGACGATAGGCTGGAAACAGGAAATGGCGCCTGACCCTCTGGTTGTCGCACTCCAGGATCGACCCTCCTTTCGTCGCTGCGAGGCGCGCGATTTCGTCGGCGTCGTGCGGGCCAACGCCATTCTCGAAGAAATTCTTGAGCGCCCATGGCACACGCCGAAGATCGGTGCTCTTGGCTCCCGTGGTCAAGCATCCCGGGCATTCGATCCCGAGGCCGCCTTCGAGACGTCCAACTTTCGAGTGCTGTCGCCGGTTGGAAAAATGCTCGTCCTCGCAGGTCGGGCATTGCAGGATCGCGGTGGAGATCGGGTGGTCCTTGTGGTGATCGCAATACCACCAATAGGTTCGAAGATTTCCGTCACAGGCCGGGCACTTGTAGGGTATCCCGGCTTCGTTGGTGCGGAGCCCGTTGATCCGTTTCTCGCGGATCCGGGCGACAAGGTCGGTTTCGGGGCAGTGATCGTTGCCGCACCGGTTGCGAATCGGTTTGCCGCAACCCTTACAGAAAATGTCGGAATTGGGCTGGCTGCGGATGTCGTGGGTGTCACATCCGTCGTTGCCGCAAGGAACCCTCCGCCGTTCATCGCGTGGCGAGATCCTGTTCTTGAAGGATGGCGCCCCGCGGAACAGGTGATAGAGCTGGCGCTGTCTGTCGGAAAGCCGTTGATAGTCGTTGAAGTAGTCGCGGATGCCCTCGATCTCGTCGAGCGCCCGGCAATGGTCTTCGAAATAGATGACCGGGAAAGGCGACGGGGCGATGACTTTGGGGAGTTCGGCCTTGGCCGTGGAGGCAGCGGCATGGAACCCGGCTTCCAGATCGTAGGCCAGCGTCGTCGAGGTGCCGGCCGTTTCCCTGAACAGGGGCGGAGCAATCAAGAAATGGCTGCGGCGGATGTCGTTCTCGCGGACGCCGTCGTTGAAGATGCGCGGCATGTGATCGCGGATGAGGCGGGCGATGCCATCAATCGACCCGAGACGTTCGAGCGTGATCTCGTCTTGGGCGCACCAATGGGCCGCGCCCCCCCCGGCAAAAGCCTCGAGATCGAAAAGGAAACCTTCAAAGGCTTTGGGATCGCCAAGAAGCCTCGTTTGGAATCCGGCAATATCTATGACTTTTTGAAACAGCACATCCAAAAGGGACGCGTCCCCCTTGTCAACCACCGGAGGCAGCGCCGTGCGAAGTTCGGCGAGCGCGGTTTCCCAGGCATCGGTGATTGCCTGACGCGCCCCGCTGCGCAGGTCGTTCAGCTTCGGTCCGATCCTACCCGTGCCGGACGCAACCTCGACGATGGCGTTGGTGATGCCCCTTGCGTGCTCCTGATAGGGCTTCGGGTCCGCCTGGGGTGCGGGAAGCTTCGACAGTAGGGTTGGCAACGGCGCCAGCACGTTGCCGAGTTGCTCCGGCCAATTCGGATCAAGACCCTCCGGAGCGGCGCGCCCGATCGCGGCGGTGATGTCGGTCACGCTGTTGGCGAGGTCCGTCATCAATCGCTCGCTGTGCGCGACGAGGCCCTCCAAGCGTTCGGCCAAGCGTTCGGCGTTGACGAGCAGATATTCGCGGGCAGCGAAGTACCGGTCGGCGTCTGCCGTTCGGGAGGCGTGCCGAGTCAGCGGCTCCAGGTCGGAGATGGCGTCTTCGAAGAACCGGCGCAACGCCAGATGGGCTGGACCAACCGCGTCCAGCGAGTCGTGGGCGTACACGAGTTTCTGATCGGATGTCTGTCGTTGGCGGACAAGACCAAGCGTGATACGGATCAAAAGCAGGGCCGACGGCGCGGTGGCCAGCCATTCCTGCGCGGGGTGCCGGGGACGTTCGCCCCGCGGGGTCGCGGCGTCGGTGTCGGACGGATCTCCCCATTCCTGACCGTCCGGGTCCGTGCCGAGCAGGAGCGCCCGGTTCGTGAGATGGGCGTCGATGGCCTTCCGCCCCAACAGCGGATCGGAGTGCCAAGCCTTCAGAGTGTGGGCGATGGCCCGGAGGTGCGCGGTATCCTCAATCGTCAAGGGCTGGTGATCCTTCTCCATCTTTACCCGGAGTTGGCCGATTGCCTTGATAATCACGTCCATCGTTTGGTCGAGGTCCCCGGCGTAGCGCGCGCATGCATCGCCGAGGTTGCAAACCGGAGGGCGCGGATTTTCGTCAATCTGCCGGTTGATATCCTCCGCCCAGCCTTGCTGAAGTTCGGGAGCGGTGTGGGTGGTGTAAATGCGTTTGACTTCGCGGGCGAGTTCGTTGGCGGGGAACGGCCGCTCGACCTTCACGCGGTCGATCAGGTTTTGCGCCTCCACAAGGCCGCGCCCAAGCGCGTCCATCACCGCTTCGATGCGGGACGGTTTTTCGGGCAATCGGTCGGCCAGGACCGATATCATTGAGGCGATCCAGCCCTCCACCGATCGCAGGGCGTCGTCGCGTACCAGCAAGGCGCTGCGCAGATCGCGGAGAGACGTCTTCGGCCATCGATCGCCGGCCAGCTTCACCATTCGCAAATGGTCCAGCAGACACAGGTGGAAATGCCGCGTCACGGTGGCTGTGTCCAGAACGGGAATCGGTGCGCAGGCCGTGGTGGAAAAGGCGTAAGCGCCTTCGCTGGATTTCGCGTCGGCGCCGGCATCGCCGGGATCGTTGTCCTTGCCCTCGCCCGTCGCCAGGTGCGTGTCCACACGCATCAGCGCGAGTGCGTTCCGGGCCAGCCCCAGGCAACTGCTGAGGACCCGCTGTTTTGCGAGGTTCTTCACCGAACCGTCGGTTTTGAACGCGTGATAGAGATAGATCGCATTGAAAGCCGGGCGGCCGCCGGCTTTGGCGACATAGGTCGTGCTGTTCGACGGGTAGGTCACGGTGAAGGTATCGGGCTGCAGCCAGTTCTTGCAGGTGGCGATTTCCTTCAGGGCAGCGAAGGCGTTGGATTTCACCCGTTTCTGGTTCTTGAGCCCTTCGAAGGCGCTGGGCAGCAGGAACATCCCCTGAATCAGGCAACGCTGGTCCTGATTGCGCAGCAGGAACGCGGGATCCCAGAACATGCCCGATCCCGTGCCGCCGGACAGCGACGAGACGATGATCACACGCGCCCGATCGTTCGCGGCGCTCTGGACACGGGAAAAGGCGTCGAGCAGATGCCCGTGGATCTCCGCGAACTGGAGAAAGAACCCGGCGCGGCCGAGCACACGCCACTGGGCTGCACCGGTGAAGGCCTGTACGAGCGTGATGTCGTTTTCCTCCCCCCTGGTCAGCTCCGGAAACCAAGTCCTGATCGACGCATGGACGTTCGTGTCGGGCTCCTCATGCTCGTGGCCGCGCAGTTGTTCGACTGCGTTCACAATAGCTTCCGTGTCGACCTGGATCAGCCCCTTGTAGACCGGCAGCGATTGAGGGCCATGGAACAGGCGGCCCTCGTGGTCCGGCGTCAGCCGGTCATCGATGATTTCGGGCTGGTTGGCCTTGTCGTCGGTGTCGATGCCGACGAATGTCAGGGCTCCCTTGTCGACCATCGCCTGCAGGGTGCCGGTGGTGTCGTTGGCGATGAGCAGATGCAAAAAACGGATGGTCCTGATCCCGGTGCCACCCAGGCCGACGACCATGGTCGGGAACCAGTGAGAAGCCATTCTGCTGTCCATGTCAGTCCTCGCGTGTGGGCGCAGGCGAAAAGGAAGGGGGGGTGGAAGGCTGGGCGTTCAGTTGATCCAGGCCAGCACGAACATCGGACTGGTGATCGGTGCCACGAACAGGGCGGTCACGAGCCACGCGACCAGGAAGGTTCCGGACATCGCCCAGTAGTACCACCAGGGCCGCTGCATGATCGAACGCGTGAAGCAGTCCGTGAAGGGAGTGCCCACCCGGCTTTCAAGCCGGCTGTTCAGTGACAGCAGGAAAAGGCGCCGGAAGATCAGCAACGTAATGCTCGCCGAGCACGTGATCATGATGCCGACGAGGATGTTGCTGATGTCGGCACCCATGAAGCTGGCGGCACTGGGGCCGGCCGATCCGCCGAAGAGTACGGCGATGACGACCGTGTAAACCCGCTCTCCCCACTCCCACGCCTTGCTCGCCTGGCTCTCGTCGATCCGCAGGAAGGCAAACCCGCGCCACAGGTTGCCCTTGCCCAGATATGCGGGTACGTGGCGGCTGCGGAAAAGGAAGTAAAACGACACCAGGGCCAGCACGACCAGACCCGGATAGGTGATCGCAAGCATGCTGACGACGAAATGGGCGCGAACGGTTCCCGTCGCCATGGGCTCCGGGATGCCGGCGTATTCGATGTTGGCCGTTAACCTCCCCCGCTCGGCCTCCGTCACCTTGACGTCGGGAAAGGGCACTTCGGCATGTCCGTGGTTGCCTTGCCACGTCACTCTGGCTTCTTGCCGGCCGTTGGGAATGGGCTGGTCGCCGTCGAGCAGAACGACGAAGATCGCGGGCAAGGGGGGATCGACGGCGCTGCGCACCACGTTGACGTCGACGCGGGCGGCGATGCGATCCCCGGACGGAGTCTTCTGAAGCCAGGTGCCTTTGATCGTCAGCGCGATTTTCTCGACCGGCTTGATCGCCACGTCGGTCGCCTGGGCGGGGGGAGACGTGTTCACGTCCCCCACGACGGCATAGGGTTGCAGGCGGATGCCGGCCGGGCTGAACACTTTCTCCCAGTCGGAGTTGGACAAGCTTATGCTCAGCTCATGGGACTTCCCGCGTTCGATCCACGGCGCCGAATCGGGAACCGCATGTTTCACCACGCCCTGGGTGCTGCGGTTGAGAGGCAGGAACCAAACGGCCTTCGGCTGCCCGGCCCATTCCCCGTTGTTGGTCAGCCGAAGCTTGATTTCACGCTTCTCCGCATTGTAGGCAAGGCCCGAGGCTCCCTCCATGTTCGGCGTGACGGAGATGAGGGGTGCCGGAAGCGACGGCAACCGGCGCCGCTCCTGGTCCGCGCAGACGTGCCGCTCCGAGCCCGCCACCTGCGACACGCAGGCGAACAAGCCTTGCACCCCGGCGAAGCGCGCCTGATCTTCGGGCTTCGCCAAGAGAACGGTCCGCTCGGCTTCCTCTCCCGGAGCAAGGGGATCTTTCTGTTCGATCTCAAACTCACGCTGATTTCCGCCGACAGGATCGCTGGACAACGCGATCATCTCCGGCCGTTGCGGCACGTTCGCGTTGTTGCGGAGCCGCAGGGTCAGCCTGGGCGCATCCTGGCCCCACGGCGAACTGCCCTTGCTTTCCAAGACGGCCGGCGCGTCCACCCGCGCCGGTGACAGGCGAAACGGGGAGCGCGGGGCCGTCGTCTCACCGTCCGGGTCGACCAGAACCGCTTCCACGGGGTGCAGCGGGTCGATGACGCTCAGCAGCTTCTGGTCGACATCGATATCGACCGGCGTGGCCGGATCGCCCGGCGCAATCTGTTTGGGAGGATTGGCCGTCCAGATGTAGCTCTGGGGCCGCCCGACGTTGCGCAGCGAAACCTGCCGGACAAGCGTATAGATTTGGTTGGGATTCTTGACTTGCAGCGAGATCACCGCGTTTCCGCTGGTGCCGGTGCGGATTTCGCCTTTTTGAATGCTCAACGGCTCTCGCCGAAGGGAACGCAGGGGCTTCAGCGTGTCTCCGGAGAGGCTGCGATCGGCCTCGTCCACGAGACGGACCCAGAGTTTCTGCTGATCGAAGACGGCGTTTTGCCGGGACACGTCCAGATCGCATGTCACGGTCGTGCGACCGGATTGCTGCCCCTTGACGACCCGTGCGTCGCCTTCCGGTTCGCAGTAGTCGACACGGATCTGGTTGTCGCCGTAGAGGGCCAGCTTGGCAAAGGCGATGGGCAGCGCATTCGGGTTGTTCAGATCGAGAAGCAGACGGGCGCGCGTGTTCGAGATCTGCACCCAGTCGGTACCTTCAATGACGATGGGGTTCAGGTTCGGCGCCTGGACACGGTAAGGAGCCGACCTGAACTGACCTTCCGGTCCGGTGTCCACGGTGATCCAGAAATCTCCCTGCTTGACATTCTGGATGACCGGATCGGGAAGGGCGATGTTCTCCTTGCGCGGCATCCCCGGTTCCAAACGGGGACCGTCTTTCAGCGGCACGATGCCGATCCACTTCTGCCGTGTGGTATCGCTGCTGCTGAAGAACGTGATCGAGCGCGCGGTCTTCGTCGCGCCGCCATCGTTGGCGAACTCCACCTGGAGGGCGCGCCCGTCGCCGGTCCGGGTGACGCTCTTGATCACAAGGGGCGTCACATTCTCGACGGGAACCGGATAGGTGCGGCGCTGCCCATTCGGCGCACGCGATTCGTCCACGACGGACAGGTACAGTTTTTGATTGCCGTCGGCATCCGTAGGCAGATCACGAGTCAAGGCGCGCAACTCGTCGCCCAGGACAAAAAGTTCGCGCGCGATCTGGTCGTCTGGCGCGATCGAACGCGGTGTCTCGAGCTGTTCACCACTGACACTCAGGCCTTTCGGTTCCCGATGCAACTGCACGGCCTGCAGCGCGTTGGGGATCCGGCCACGATTGCGCACCGAAAAACGCACCACGATGCCGTTGTCGCGCCACTCGGCGCGCGGGTCCACAACGTCCAACGGCGGCAACATCGCCCTGTAGATGCCGGATTTCACCGTGTCGATGAAGTTGCGGCTGCTCCGCTCCGCCGAGCTGTAGGGGATCCGCACCGCGCCAACTCCGGCGGCATCGCTCAGGGCGGTCTGGATGCGGGCCAGACGCATCATGCGGTTGGTGCAGTCCGGGTACTTGTCGGGTTTGCCGCTCGGCAACGGCTCGTCCATTTCCAACAGCGCGATGAAGGGACGGCTGCTCGTCTCCTTTTCCAGGCCGATGATCGAGCGGCGCAGGTCCTCGATGGCGGAGCGCGCCGGGACGAGTTCGGGCTTGCTTTCGTACTCCCTGGTGCTGCGGCAGAAGACCTCTTCCCTGTTTATCGTGTCATCGACGAAGTCGCTGGCGATCAGAACCACCTTCTGCCGCTTGCCGAGATCGGACAGCATGCCCGGGTTTCCTCGGACGCTGCCAAGCATGGCGCCGATGTCGGTCTTGCCTTGATTGTGCCCTTTCTCTCCTTCGCTGCCGAGCCGGTCCAGCTCCGCCTCCAGGTTCTTCCGGTTGCCGCCGTCGATCGCGCCCTTGCTGAACTCCTGCGCTTTTTCAGCAAAGGTGTAGAGATAGACACGGTCGCCGGCACCGACGAAGGGGCGTTTGTCATCGATCGGTTCGCGGAACAGCTCCTTGAGCATTTCGACGATCCGGCGGTTGGGGCCCGGCTGCCGTTCGGTGAAGATGGTCTTCGATGCATCCATGTACACGAAGACGTCGAACGGCGGCAGTTGCTGCTCCTGCGCAGCCAGCGGGCTGCCAGCCAACGCCACGACCACCACCCAGACCAAGGATATGACACGCCGCATCATCACTACGTCTCCGTGCTTGGGACGATGCAGCGGTAGCAACTCCTATACCATTTCGTAACGTGTTGGAATCTTTAGAGGTAGTCACGCCGGGTCGGCGCTCCGACTGTTCAGTTCCCGGAGATGCCGGCCCGCGTTGAACAGTCGACGCCGGGGCTCAAGCCGGGCGGCGCCAGCCACGCGTCCGGACGCGGTCGTAGATCGTGTTGCGGGACACCCCAAGCAAACTGGCGGACAAACTGATGTTCCATCCCGTAACGACGAGCAGGCGAAACATTCGTTCGTCCTCGCTCAGATCCGGGAGCAGCGGCAAACCACCGATTTGCCGGCCGGAATGGGGATCGAGCAGTATGGCTGCCGCGCCGTCGAGCCCAATCACCGTGCGGCGCGTTCCCATGACCTCCAACGCGATGTTCTCGACCGTGGCTTTGAGTTCCCGGACATTGCCCGGCCATGCCATGCAGGCGAGCAAGTCGAGCGCGTCCTGCGAGAACGTGCGCGGCGGTTCCCCATTGGCCTGGTCGAAGCGCGCGAGCAAACGGTTCGCGAGCGTCCGCACGGCTTCCGGCTGACTGCGGAGCGGCGACAGCATGATGCGCCAATGCGAGAGCCGGAAAAACAGGTCCGGAAGGAACTGGCCGGTGGCGCTCAACGCCTGCAAGTCTTTGTTGCTCGTGACGATCAGTCGGACGTTTGCGCGCCGGGGACGATCCGACTCACCGAGGCGATGGAAGGTGCCGTCATCGAGAAAGCGCAGCAGCCGAGTTTGCATCGGCTTTGGCAGGTAATCGACATCGTCCAACACCAGCGTGCCGCCGTTCGCCTGCTGGAAGACTCCGTCCTGCTCCGTCGACGCTCCCGTGTAGGCGTCTCGCGAATGCCCGAACAATTGCGCTTCTACCGTTCCGACGTCGAACTCGCCGCAGCCGCGGACAATGAGCGGCTTGTCCTTTCGCTTCGAAAGCGAACGGAGATGTCGGGCAAGCACCGACTTGCCGGTCCCCGTCTCACCGGTGATCAGGATAGGGCCGTCCTGGGCGGCAATAGCTCTCATGCGCGGGGTTATGTCCGGAACGTTCTCCTCGGGGCACGGAACCGCCGAGGCGGTCGCACTGCTCGGACTCTCGGCTGAATGGGCTTTATTTGCCGAGCGCCGAGGTTCGCCCCGCCGGGGGGATTTGGGCTTCTGATTGTTCATTGCCGCAGTCGGCAAGGGAATGACGCCAAGCATGAGATCAGTTCTTTTGCTCATCTGACTAAACTCTCACCGATAGGCGAAATGCATTCTTTCGTAGTCAATATTCATGGATTTTGACCACCGCTTCCACACTCCATCAAAAGGGGTGGAAATTCAAGGCGCCATTATCCAATAAATGCTATCAGAAAAATAGACAAAGAACCGTCACGTCATAAGAATACAAATATTTTCCTGCACAACACGCTTGGCTTATGGCAAAGATTCGCGTGAGGTGGTCCCCTTTTCCGGTTCTTCCGCACTTCGCGTGGAATGGCTGATTGAACCACGCCAGGGAACACGCCTCGCAGTGGGCGGCGATCCGCTCAATCGCGGCGAAGATCGGCTGCATTCCCGAGACGCTGCGGGGCTGAGTCCGGCAGGCGGAGCGTGACCAGAGCAAGCGCTCCGGCCCGCTGCGCACCCTGGAGTGGGTGGACTGGTTCAACCACCGCCGCCTGCTCGAACCCATCGGCGACATTCCTCCGGCCGAGGCCGAAGCACGCTATTATGCTCAAACCGAGGGTGTCGCCGTGGCGCCGTGAAGGCCCTCCGGAATACACCACACTGGCACATGTGTTTGTGCTGTTCCGGGGTGCGCTGCCCGTTCAACGCGACACGGTCACTGCCACCGGATCGCCTTTCGGCACCAGTCGGGGCGCGAAGGCGTCGATAGCGACGCTGTCCGCCCGTCCTCGAAGCAGCGTTTCCGCCAGAGCAAGCCCGATGGCCGGTGCCGTCTTGAACGATGTCCCGCTGTCGCCCACCGCCAGGAGTAGGTTGGCATAGCCGGGGGCGGGGCCGAGGATCGGCCGGCCATCGGGGCTCATGACAAAGACGCCCGACCACGCTCCGCGCAACGCGGCGCCGTCCACGCGGTCGAAGCGGTTGGACAGGACCCGACGGTAGTCGGCCACCAGGTCAGCAGGGACTTCCATGTCGCCGTCCGCACCGTTCCAACCGCGCTGCCCGCCGAATTCATTGCCGACCAGAAGGCCGTTGCCCGGCATCGGCCGAAACCACGCCTGCTGCACATGGTCGATGATCGTCGGAAGGCCCGCGTCTTCGGGAAGATGCCAGGGGTGAAACACCATGACGCGTGAGCCGTGCGGCACCAGGCCGAGGTCGATGCCGACGCTGCCCAGGATTGTGGCCGCGCCGGTGCCGGCCGCCACCACCACGGCGCCGGCCGCGATGGTGCCCTGTGCCGTCCGCACCCCGGTGATCCGATCCCCCGACGCCTGAAGGGCCAGCGCGCCGTCGCCGAACCCGAAGGTGACGCCCATGCCGGCGGCTCGCGCATGCAAGGCGCGGCAGGCCAGGATCGGGTCACAGCAACCGGCCGTCGCCTCGTGGGACAGGGCGCCGACCGCCTCGTCCAGGCGCAACAGGGGCGTGCACTCCATCGCCTGCGCAGCATCGGCAAGCGCGACGTCAACGCCCCAGCTCCGCTGCGCCGCAACCAGCGCTCGGAAGCCATCGGCATCCTGCCGCGGGACCAGGGTGAGCAGCCCGGTGGGCCGGAAGCCGCAACTGCCGCCGATCCGCTCTCCCCATTCGCGGAATACGGGCAGGGAGGCCAGAGCCAGCCGCGCTTCCGCCTCGTTGTCGTAGGTCGAGCGGATCAGCGCCCCGGTGCGCCCGCTCGATCCGGCGGTCGGCACCTGCCGTTCAATAAGGTGTACGCGGCCAACGCCCAGGATCGCCAGATGATAGGCCGTGAACAGGCCCAGGATGCCGGCGCCGATCACGACGACATCGGCCGATGCCGTCTCGCTGTGATGAAACATGCGTTCCCCCATGCAGGTGTTTCGCTTTCCCGTGATCGTCGCGCGGGCTCAGCAGAAGATGGTGCACGCCTCCCATGGCCCCTTTGATGGTGGAGGGGTTGGGGAGAGGGGGGTCTACCCCCGCTTCGCGCACCACGGATCTAAGAAGAAAAAGGCCGTTGCATCAGGCACCCACCCTACCCTTCCCCATGCTGCGCAAAGGGAGGAACCCGCCGCGGCGCCCTTTCTCATCCGCTGCGGGTCGGCGCAATGCGGCGGCGACAACTCAGCCCTTGAGAGCGCCAACCTCCGTCACCGGCTGGGCAGTGACCGGCACCGTCGAGGATGCCTGCGTCGGGGCGCCAGCTGGGGTGCCCGTCGGGGCGGCGGCCACGGCCTGCCGCGCCCGCGCGAGTGACAGCGAGGTCCACATGATCGCTGCGCACTGCAGGCAGATCGCCACCAACGCCGGAAATGAGACGGTCACGCCTTCGCGCCACTCCAGGGCCAGCGCCGTGATTGGCACGAGCGGGATGAGGACCGACGTGCGGACACCGCCGATCTTGGTAATCGACTGCTGCAACATCCACACCGGCACCATGACCGCCACCGCCGACAGGAACAGCGCCTTACCGACGAATTCCAACGAGAAGACCCGCACCAGTTCCGGCAGTGAGATGGCACCGGTGAACAGCAGCAGGATCGGCAGCCGGATGCAGATCAGGTCGTTGGTGGACAGGCTGTGCCGCTTTTGCAGAGCACTGGACGACACGATGAAGACCGCGCCGCAGGCACCCGCTCCCAGCGCCAGCAGCACGCCGCCGAACTGGCGGTTGATCGCAAAGTCAGCCATGGAGGGGTGCGTATAGGCCACCACCATGCCCAGCACACCGATGACACCGACCGCCAACCGCGTCAGCGCCGACAGGCGCCGCCACTCCCCGCCCAGGACCACCGTCACCAGCGGAATGATCGACATGTAAACGACGGTCTGCACCGGCGCGTTGACGAGCTTCAGGGCGGAGAACATGCCCATCCAGCTCAGCAGCGTTGCGATGTTGACCATGAGGTAGGAGCGTTTCTCGCTCCGCCACAGCGCGACCAGCGCGCCCAGCCGGGCGCGGTTGGCGGTTAGGAAGACGAACCAGCACACGAAGAACGTCGAAAAGGTGATCAGGATCGCCGACACCTCGGTGAACTTGATGTTGACGAAAACAGCCGAGTAAGCCGTCACCAAGATGTATACGAGGACATATCCGTAATTCAGGGCTGGCATTATGCTATCTCGCTTCGTTTGGCAGCTGTGGCGGTGCCGGGTGCAATGATGACGGGGACGGTCTTGAGGAGGCCGGCGAAAAGGCAGTGATGGCGGCAGCCAGATGGTCGCCGAGGCGCAGCATGGAGAAGTGATCGCCGGACACCACGGCGATGCTGGCGCCGGGGCAGTGGAGGGCGAGATCGGCGCGGATCGCCGGCGGATCTCGCCGCCCGATCAGGCTGTCCTCGGCATAAAGCAGCAGCGCGTGCCCGCCGTAGCGGCGCCCGGCCGCATCGTAGACCCCGTTGGCTTCGAACTGAGCGCGCGCCACGGCGAGAAGCGCACCCACGCGCCGCTCGGCGACGAGACCGGCCTCACCCAGCGCCGCCACGGCGGACCGCCCGGTCGCCATATCGCCCAGCCCGACCGCCCGCAGCAGCCAAGCGGCAATGGCATCGTCGTCCGGCGTGAAGCCGGGATCACGGACATCCACGAGGGTATTGCCGGGCAAGGCGTCCAGCAGCACCAGATCCACCGCCCGCCCCTCGGCCTCCAGTGCCGCTGCGGCCTCAAAAGCGACGCGTCCACCGAAGGAATGGCCCATCAGGCGGATGAGGCCGGCCGGTGCACACCGCCGGATCAGATCGAGGGTGTCGGCGACGATCTCGGCCATGCTTCGGCATGGCACCGCGTCGTCGAACAGGCCGCGCGGCTCGATGGCGGTAACCGGCCCGCCATCCCGGCGGGCGGCCAGCGCCCGGCCGATGGACAGGAACGCGGCCCCCGTTGCGCCAATGCCGGGAATGGCGATCCAGGTCGGCGGCATGCCGTCGGTGATGGGGGTCAGGCGCCCGGCGTTCGGTCCAGCCGTTGCCGGCGTGCCCTCCTCCCGTTGCGCCAGCGCCTCGTCCACCGCCTTGCCCATGGCCCGCACGGTAGGATGATCGAAGACGATGCGGATGGGGAAATCGAGGCCCCAGGCATCGTTGATGCCGGCCACCAGCCGGACGGCCAGCAGTGAGTGGCCGCCCAGCGAGAAGAAACCGTCGTCCCTCCCCGGCGGCCCGGCGAGCGAAAGCAGATCCTGCCACAGTCCGGCCAGCCGGGCTTCCGTGGCCGTGCACGCCGCCGTACCGCCACCCGCCAGGGTTAGCGTGCCGTAGCGGGTGGCCAGCGCCTTGCGGTCCACTTTGCCGTTGATGGTCATCGGGATGCTATCGACGACCAGCACCCGTGCCGGCCGCAGGTGCTGCGGCAATGCGCGCGCCATCCACCGATCGACAGCGTCGAGAGACACGGTGCCGCCGGATGCTGCGGCGACCCAGCCGACAAGGAACTTGCTTCCGGCCTCGGCGCCGTGCACGGTCACCGCGGCTTCGGCGACGCCAGGGGCGCCGGCCAGCGCCTTTTCCACCTCGCCCAGTTCGATGCGGAAGCCACGGATCTTCACCTGCCCGTCCATCCGGCCCAGGAAGTCGATCCGCCCGTCCGGGCGCCAGCGCGCCAGATCGCCGGTGCGATAGCTGCGGGACAGCCCGTACGGGCAATCGAAGGAAAAGCGTTCGGCGGTCTGATCCGGCTGGTTCAGATAGCCCAGTCCCACGCCACGGCCGATGGCAACCAGTTCACCGGGCACACCGATGCCCGCTGGCCGGCCGGTGTCGTCGAGGATCTCCACCGCCGTGCCGCGAATCGGCCGCCCGACCGGCAGCGGTGCCGCCGGATCGTGGTCGCGCGGGATGACGTGGCAGCAGGTGAAGGTGGTGTTCTCGGTGGGGCCGTAGCCATTGATGATGGTCAATGCCGGGTTGTGATCGTACAGCTTGCGCACCGCCGCCGCCGACACGACGTCACCGCCGGTAAGGAGCTGACGCAGCGCGTTCGGCAAGACCGGCCCGAGCGCCACCAGCCCGTCCAGCGCTCCGGCCGTCAGCCACGTGGTGTCCACCCGGCAGTTTTCGACCGTGGCCAGCAGGGCGGCCAAGTCGAAGGGGCCGCCGGGGTGGATGACCAGCGTGCCGCCCGAAAGCAGCGGCGCCCACACCTCGAAGGTGGAGGCGTCGAAGGACACCGAGGAAGCATGCAGGACGCGCGATTCCGGCCCCACCGTCACGTAGCCCGGATCGAGCACGAGACGCAGGATCCCCTCCTGCGGGACGGCCACACCCTTCGGCCGGCCGGTCGAACCGGATGTGTACATCACATACGCCGGGTCGGCCGGCCCTGCCGACACCGATGGTCCGGCCCCTTCTTCGGGCGCGATCCGCAGGGCGTCAATATCGAGGATCCGCGCGCGGCCGGCAAAGCCGCCGTCCTGGTCCCAGTGCGCCACCGCGTCGCTCCGAGCGATGACGTGCGCGATGGACGCGTCCTCCACCATATAGGACAGGCGTTCCTGCGGGTAGGCGAGGTCGAGCGGAACGTAGGCGGCCCCACACTTGAGGATTGCCAGCATGGCGGCGACACCGTCGGCGCCGCGCGGCAGTGCCAGACCGACCCTATGCCCCGGCACCACCCCCACGCGGCGCAAGGCCGCGGCCATGTGGTCGGTCATACGGTCCAGCGTCTGGTAATCGAGACGAGTGTCCCCCTCGATCATCGCCGTCTGGACCGGCCACCGCGCCACTACGGCGGCGAACGCCTCGGCCACCGATGCGAAGGGCAGCAGCCGGTCGGTGTCGTTGACGGCGGCCAGCAGCGCACGTTCGCTCGCCGGATGCGCGTCCAGTTCCCCAATCGGGCAGCCGAGGGCGGCGCTGGCGGTCTCGGCCAGATGCCGGTACTGGTCCGCCATGGCGGCAATGCGGCCGGCATCGAAGAGCGCGGCATCGAACTCGAACTCAAGGGTCAGCCCGTCCTCGTCGATAAGCACGTTGAGGATCAGGTCGAACTTCGCCCGCGTGTTGTCCACGGGCAGGATCTCCACGGCGGCCCCGCCCATGGCGATGCCCCGCTTTGGCCGGTGCTGAAGCACGAAGACGATGTCGAACAGCGGGTTGCGGCCATTCGACCGCGGCGGCGACAGCGCCTCGACCAGAAGTTCGAAGGGGATGTCCTGGTGCTCGAACGCCCGTTGGACCTGTGCTGCGGTCTCGCGCAGAAAGTCCGCCAGCGGCTGGTTCGCGTCCACGGGGCGGCGCAGAACCAGACTGTTGGCGAAAAAGCCGATGGCCCTGGTCAGTTCCAGCCGGCCCCGATTCGCCATGGGTGTGCCGATGACGACGTCGCGCGACCGGGTGTGCCGCGCCACCAGCAGCGCATACAGGCCGAACAGCACGACGAACAGGGTGGTGTCGACGCGCGCCGCCAAGGTCTTCAACGCTTCGAAGGCCGCCCCGTCCAGCCGGCGCCGGACCATTCCACAGGCACCGCGCCGGCCGAGCCGAGCCGGGTAATCGGGGATGAGGTCGGCACGCTCAGCCAAGCCGGCCAGTTCCGCCCGCCAGAAGTCCAGAAGGATCCGCCGTCGCGGGCCAACCATCTCGGCCGCCTGCCGCTCAGCGTAAGTGGTGTAGGAGAAGGGCGGAGACCCAGCCTCGTCCTGCTCCTCGTAACGGGCGATCAGTTCCTTCAGGAAGACGTCCGCCGACCAGCCGTCGAAGGCGATATGGTGTACGGTGACCAGCAGAACGTGGTCGCCCTCGGCCAAGCGCAGCAGACGTGCTGCCACGGGCGGTGCCTGTTCCAGGTCGAAGACGATACCCGCCATCTCCCGTGCCGCCGTACGCCACGCCTCCTCCCGCGCTGAGGAGGGCAGCGCGCCGAGGTTTTCCACGGGCAGCCGCACCGGCCTTGGAGCGAGCACGACCTGCTCCGGCTCGTCGCCAGCCAGTCGATAGACCGTGTTGAGGATGGGGTGGTGAGCGGTCAGGTGGCCGAAGGCATCCGTCAGCCGCGCGACGTCCAGGGGGCCACGCAATTGGTAGGCCAGCAGCACGTTGTACTGCGCACTGGACCCTTCGAGCCGGTCGATCAGCCACAACTGGCGCTGCTGGAACGAGAGCCGCCCAGGCGCGGCCTCCGCGTTGGTTCCCAGCGCGGTGTCGGGTGCGTCCGGCCGATAGCTTTCGACGGCAACGGCGAAGTCACCCAGCCGCGGGTTCTTGAAAAATACCCCGACCGGGATCTCCTTGCCCGTGCGCACCGCCACCTCGAACAGGACCAGCGTGGCCGACAGCGAATGCCCGCCGATCTCGAAGAAGCTCTCCGCCGGTTCGATCGGCCGGTTGAGGTCCAGCACCTCCCGCCAGATGTCGGCGAGAAGCGTCAGCATGGGCCCGGTTGCCGTCATGTGGCTCTCGGCGGACGGGTGAGCGTTCGGGAAGGAAGGGTTCTGGTCCATCGCGATCGTCGCCATCAGGCCGCAGACACCCGTTTCGTCCGCACCTTGCGGTGCGGACGGTTCCACTGCTGCGGTCGCGCTTACAGGTGTAAGGTCAGGCGGGGTGTGTCAGCCGGCGCACCCGCAGGCCACCCGCGTGCCGTCACGGGCTTCCTTGCCTTCGGTCGCGTAGCCGTCACGCTTCCACCAGTCGAGCCCGCCCAGCAACTCCTTGACCCGGAAGCCGAGGCGGGCAAGCTTCACCGCGCTCTTGGTCGAGGCGTTACAGCCGATGCCGTCGCAGTACGTCACGTACAGGCGGTCCCGGTTCAGGGCGGCCGCGGTCTCCGCCGTGATGGTCCGGTGCGGGAAGCTGATGGCGCCGGGAATATGCTCCGTCGCGTAGGCCTCCGCCGAGCGGGCATCGACGATGACGATATCCGTCCCTTCCTGAAGGGCGATGTAGAGGTCCCACGAGTCCGTTTCGTACTCGAGCTTGTTTTCGTAGAAGGCAATCTGGTGCCTTAACGCCTGATCAAGGCTCATGGCGGCATTCTCCTGTATATTTATGCGCGCGCATGGAGCTAGCGCACCATTCATTAAGAGAAAATTCTAGAGGTCTGTTCAACCATTTTTTGCGCGGAGAGCAATCGCTGGGTGAAGAGGATGAAGTCGTGGGGCATTCCGCCCAGCACCGTGTGATCGACCAACACCCCCAGGGTGCGGAGCTGCCCGGCGAACAGCCTAGCCTCGTCGGCCAGCATGTCGCACGCGGCACTGACCAGCCGTATCTCGCCAAGCAGGGCCGCCTGGCCGGGCGTGAGGGCGAGGGGGTCGAAGCCCGGCGGCATCCCCTGACGGGCCAATGCGCGGAACCACGCCATGAAGTCACGGTCCAGCAGGTACCCCTCGCCGAATTGCTCGTAGGAGGGAAAGCTCCGGCTGTCGTCGAGGTTCAGCACAGGGTGGATCAGAACCAGCCGTGGCCGGCGCTCCGCCAGCGCCGTCAACGCCGCGTGCAGAACCAGCAGCCCGCCAATGCTGTCGCCTGCCAGGACGAGCGGTTCGTCGCCGGTTTCGGCGAGCGCTGCGATGGCCCCGGTGACCGCCGCGACGATGGACGCCGGTTTGGTCTCCGGCGCCTTGGGGTAGTCGAGTCCGACGATGCTCCGGCCGGCCGCAGCCCAGCCGGCCAGCACCGGGGCGAAGCAGTCCAGATCGTGGAAGACCAGTCCCCCTCCGTGGACGTAGATCACTTGGCCGGGCACGCGATGCGCACCGTTCGTCGGGAAGCGGCGGAATCGCACGGGGCCAACGCTGCCGTCCCCGTCCGCCGGATCGCGCGGCAGCGCGCCGGGGGTGGCGAAGGACGCGATGAAGCGGGCCGTGCGTGCGCGCGCCGCTGCCGGATCGGCCTGGGCGGCGGCCACGTCCGGCTTGCCGAACAGCCGCCGCACTGCGAGCACCGCCTTGAAATCGGCGCTCAGCTGCTCCGGTCGGTCCTGCGGCTGGGGCGTCGCGACCATCGTACCCGACTCCATCACGCCGGGGCCGGAAGGGCGACGAGCTGGTTGAGCATGTCCAGCAGACCGGCCGTTGTGGTCGGCGGCGTCAGGTCTTCGGACAGCCGGGCCAAATCCAGGCCGTGCACCGAGGCCGCATCCATAATGATGTTCAGCAGGGTGAGCGAATCGATGCCCAGATCGGTCAGCTGGTCTGCCTCGGACAGGTGGTGCCCGGCCGGCAGGGTGGTCACGGAACGCCGGATCAGTTCGGCGAGCGCATCGAAGGTCACGGTCGTCATCGGACAGCTTCCGTCAAGGGGGTGAAAACGTCGCTGGTAAGGTGGTAATCACCCGGTCCGCCGCTTTTCGCGGCCTCCGCAAGGCGAGCAATCAGCGCCCGTTCGTCGGTCTTGCCACTGGCCGTCAGCGGTGTTTCGCACACCACGCCAAGCACAGCCGGCATCATGTAGGCAGGCAGGTGGCGGGCAAGATGCGTCCGTACGGCGTCTGCGGTGACGGCTGGCTCGGCATCCTCGTGCTGGCAGACGACGGTCAGCCCGATCAGCTGGCGCTCGCCAGCCTTGACCAGCCCGACGGCGGCGCGCAGGACGCCCGGCAACGCGAGCGCGAGGTGACGGATCTCGCCCAGATGGATGCGCCGGCCGCCGATTTTGACCATATCGTCGGCGCGCTCCATGAACTCGACCCGGCCACGCTCATCGAACCGGCAGATGTCTCCGGTGCGGTAGTAGCGTACGCCGTCGATCACCGGGCAGACGCGGGCTGTGTCCTCCGGCCGGTTCAGGTAGCCGGTCATCACCTGCGTCCCACCGACCAGCAGCTCGCCCGGCTCGCCCGGCGCTGTGATCGGCCGGTCCTGCCCGTCGAGAAGCAGGATGGACACGCCCGGCAGCGGGTGGCCGATCGGGTACGGCGAGGTCCGTTCCGGTTCCGGTTGCGCGATCGTGTAGGTCAGGCAGACGATGGTCGCTTCCGTCGGCCCATAGGCATTGATGACGCGGGCCGACGGCAACCGCGTGACCCAAAGGTCGATCAGACGCGGATCACAGACCTCGGCCCCGGTCATCACCATCTCCAGGTCCGGAAAGGCGGCACCGTCCACCTGTGCCCCGTCGCCGGACAGCAGGGCCAGCAGGCTGGACACCGCGATCAGGTGAGTGATCCGCTGCCGCTGCAGGACGGCCCGCATCAGCGGCCCGACCGGCAGCCCACGGAACTGGTAGACGAAAGCGCCCAGCGACAGCGGCAGGATCGTATCTTCGATGGAGACGTCGAAGTGGAACGGCGCCAGCGAGAATACGCGCGAGCCGGCTCTGAACCGCAGCACCTGGTTATGGTTGTAGAAATAGTCGAGAAGGGCGCGATGGCTGATCATCACGCCTTTCGGCGCCCCGCTGGAGCCGGACGTAAAGATGATGTAGGCGGTCGCGTCCTCGCCGGGCAGGCTGAAGGCCGCAAAGGCGGGCGCCTCTTCCGCTGCCCGCGTCAACTCCAGCACCCGTTCGAAGGACAGGGTTGGGATGCCCTCGGCGATCCTTTCCCTGGCCAGCAGTTCAAGCGCGCGCGCGCTGCCGACGATGGCCGCCGGCGCCAACTGCCCGACGATTCCGGCCAGCCGTTCGGGCGGGCTCTCGGCATCCACGGGAACATAGACCCCGCCGGCCTTCCAGATGGCACCGGCCACCACCGGCACCACCGCCCGCTTTTCCGACAGCACCATGATACGCCCGCCGGGAGCGACGCCGAGCCCGGCGATTTCGGTGCCCAGCCGCCGCGCCCCATTCTCCAGCTCGCCAACGGTCAGCACCGTCTCGCCGTCGGCCAGCGCCACCGCGTCCGGCGTCTGCGCCGCGGCATGGGCATAGATCAGGGCCAGGGGATAGCGCCGGCCCTCGCGGCCCGACTGGCCGGGGCGGTACTGCCATTCGGGCGGCTGGGACAGATCGAGGTCGCCGGTCATGACACGCACTCCGCCGGGCGCATGGCTTTCAGGTACCGGACGCGCCGGGCCGCACGCTCGGACTGGCGATTTTCCAGATTCACGAAACTACGCATTGCGTGCACCATATACCGGTATTGCAGGTTTTGGATGTAGTGACCGGCGCCCGTCACCTCGACCGCGCGGGCGTTGCGGGCATAGGCTGCCGCCTCCCGTGTCAGTTCGTTGCTGATGATGGAGTCGCTGTCGCCGGTCACGACCAGCACCGGATGAGCGAGCGCCTCCAGGGCCTCGCGCAACGGGTATCCCTCGTCCCGCGCCGTCCGCGCGGCGTAGTTCAGCAGGGCCTCCCCGCTCGCCATCGGGGCGCCCAGCGCCTTCACTAGGTCGGCGGCGGCACGGGCGAAGAGCGTGCGGGCCCGCGCCTCCGGGTCGGCGGCCACCGCGTCCCAGTCCGGCGGTGCGAACAGCTGGCCCAGCAAACGCGCCATCGGCGCGGCGAAATCCGGGCGGGCGATCACCTTCTCGAAGGCCTTCTGCAGATTGCCCTCAAAGGGGCTGGGCCGCGGCGCCACCCCGTCGATGCCGCGCAGCGTGGTGGCCAGAAGCACCAGTGTCCCTACCCGCTCGGGCCAGCGCCGGGCCAGGTCGATGGCGATCCGGCCGCCGTTGCACCAAGCCAGCACATCCACCCGCGGGAACCCGGTCGCGGCGATCACCGCCGCGAGATCCTCGGCGTGCGTCGTCAGGCCAACGTCGGACTCCATGCCGCCGGCCAGCAGGTTGCCACAGCGGTTCTCCGCCACGATCGGCCGGAAGCCCGACCGCTGGTCGGTGAGCAGCGGCCGCCAGAACTCCAGCGAGATGCCCAGCGCGTTGACGACGAGCAGCGGCCGTCCTGGCCAGCGGGCCACATGGGCGCGCCGCCCGTCCACGGTCTCCACCGTCTGGAAATCAGCCGCCAGCACCTCCTCCAGCCGGCGCGTGTCGCCCGGCTCCGGCACGAGGTCGATGTGTCCGCGCTCGGCCAAAGCGGCGTCGATCAGGGAGTCGGCGATCACGGCGCCAACCGGGTCTCCCAAGCCTTCCACCAAGCGCAGGCCACCGGTACGCAGACGTTCCAGCCCGGCGGTGAAAGCGTCGGCGAGATCGGCGATGCCGGGGTCCGTGTCGGCGAGCGCGGCGAACCGTGGAACGGCGATGGGGAACATCTCCGGATAGCGCGGCTCGCGGCGGACGATCTCGCCGTGGAGGTCGTCCACCAGCCGGTCGAACAGCCCGGTCATGACAGCCTCTCCAGCGTTGGGCCGTCGAGGAAGAAGCGGACCTTGTCGCGCGGACGGGCGCCGATGCGGCGGTAGAAGCCGATGCCCAGCGCGTTGTCGGGCGGTGTCTGCCACTGGATCTCGCCGTAGCCGCCGTCGCGGGCGAAGGCGGCGAGCGTTGCCATGAAGCGCCGGCCGAGGCCGCGCCCGCGCGCCCCTTCGCGCAAATACAGGCAGTCCATGTAGACAAACGGCTGCGCCGGCCAGGTCGCGAACTCGACCACCGCAGTCATGTAGCCGTCCAGCCCGCCGCCCTCGGCAGCGTCCGCCACCCAGCCGTACAGAGCCGGAGGGGTGTCGAAGAGCGCGGCGCGCAGACGGTCGGCCTGGCCGGTGTCCACATACTCCGCCCCCTCATACGCGGCGTGCAGACGGCACAGCTCGACCAGCTCGGGCAGGTCGGCGGCGGCAACCGGACGAATCATATCCACCCCTCCAGGCGGCATTGCAGGTAAGCCTCCGCCCCGTCCACCCCACGGCCCGACGCCATGGTGGTGGCAACCCAGGAATCGCGCTCGAAGCCGTACACCGCCATCTCCCAGATGCAGGCGAACAGCTTCAGCCGGACGAGGGAGACGCCGCCCGCCCCATCGACGGTGACTTGATAGCTCTCGCTTTGCAGGTTGTTGCCGGCGTACCAGCGCCCGACCAGCAGGTAGATGCCGTCGCGCGCTTGGTGCAGCACAGCGAAGCCCAGCCCATGGTAGTTCGGATCGCTCTCCGGCGCGACCGCGGCGGCCAGCATGCGGCGCAGGTCGTGCGCCTGGACGGCTTGCTCGGCCGCCGGGTCGGGGAAGGCGATGCGGTAAGGCTTCAGGCGGAAGCCACCGACCTCCAGCACCGGGTCGGCGGTGAGGCGGCGGGGCTCGTAGGCGAACACGTCGCGTCCCGGCTGCGGGTTGGCCGCGCCGCCCAACGGAGCATCGATGGTCGTCTGGTCATGCATGGGAAGACTCCATTGCTGCCGGCCGATCAGGCGGTTGGCGCCGTCGCGCGGCTTTTGGCCCCGGCGATCAGGAAGGACCGCTGGAACTGGGCCGGCGCGATCAGGCGGCCGGTGAGGGCGATGAAGTCGCGCTGCAGGCCGGCATCGCCGCAGATGCGGCCGTAGACCGCCTCAATGGTTTCCGGCGATTTGGCGATCACGGAATCGGCGATGATGCCCTGCGCATGGCCGGCGAACGTCTCCTGGTGGCGGCGGGCGTAGGCCTCAAGCGCCGGTGCGAGGTCGGCACCGGACGTCAGCGCTTCGGCCGTTGCCTCCACCAGCAGATCAGCGGCGGTCATGGCGAAGCCGCAGCCGACGCCGCTCATGGGGTCGAGCGACACCACCGCGTCGCCGATGAAGGGGACGCCGTCGTGCACCGGCCGCCGCATCTGGTTCGGATAGTCCAGGTAGCCGTAGACCCGCGAGGCCAGCACCGCCCGGCCGAGGTCCGGCACACCGGGGAAGGTCGCAAAGAACTCCAGCAGTTTGGCCGACTTGTCGCCGTCCTGCGCCCAGGCAGCGGCGGTTTCCTTGGCGACGTAGGCGGCCAGCAGCGCCCGCGTGCCGCCCAGCGGATAGAGGAACGCCATCTCCCGGTCGCCCAGCATGAAGAGCGAGCGGTCGTTCGCCGGTGCCTCGATCCCTTCGTAATAGGCGAAAACGCAAGCGCGCTGGTTCTCGGCCTCCACCACCGGGTGGTTGCCGAGTGCGCCGGCGAGCGGTGAGCGGCGACCGTCCGACGCGACGAGCAGCCGGGCCTCGACCGTCGTGCGCTTCCCGTCCTGGGACAGATCCAAACGCCACAGGCCGTCCGCCTCGCGCCGCGGCAGGCTGACCTCGCAGGCGATGCGCACGTCCACACCCGGCTCCGCCTCCAGAAGGCCCAGCAGATAGGGGTCGAGCAGGCGCCGCTCGATGTTGTAGGCGACCAGCCGGCCGTCGCCGCCATCGGACCCATAATCCCCCGGTGGGTCGATCCAGCCGGCGCGGGTCCAGAAGGCGGCCTTGGTGGGCACGCCGCCGATCGCCGTGATGGCGTCCTCGATTCCGAGCTTTGCCAGGACAGGACGGGCGGAGGGTTGCAGGAAATGGGTGCAAAGCGCTTTGTAGCTGTCGCGTTCCGGCTTGCGGTCGGCGATGAGGACGTTGAGCCCGGCGCGGGCGTAGAGGAGCGCGGCGACCGAACCGGCGACACCGGCACCGACGATCACGACATCGAAGCGCTGCTGCATGGCTATTGGAACTCCACGATGCGGGCTCGGCGCGCGGGGCGCGCGCCGGGTTGTGGGGGTTAGCCGGCCATCGCCGGCAGCGTGTCCGGTGTGGTCGCCAGAGCCGAGGCGAATGCCTCCGACAGGTGGTCCAGCGCGGTGGCAAGACGGTCGGGACGGGTGGTCAGCGGCGGCATGAACTTGACGACTTCGCCATGCGGTCCACTGGTCTCAACGATCACTCCGCGCTGGAAGACCTCGGCGCAGATGGCGTCCGCCACCTCGTCCCCGGCGGTCGCGATACCGCGCATCAGGCCGCGCCCGCGCGCCGCAAGGCCGTGACTTCCCAAGGCCGCCACCGTCTCGTCAATCCAGCGGTCGAGTTGGGCGGTCAGCGCCTCCTGGTTGGCGCGGAAAGCGGGGTCGTCCCACAACTCCAGAGCGGCCGCCGCTGTAACGAAGGCGTGATTGTTGCCGCGGAAGGTGCCGTTGTGTTCGCCCGGCTGCCATTGGTCGATGTCCTCGCGGATCATGAGCATCGACAGGGGAAGGCCGAAGCCGCTGAGGCTTTTCGAGAGGCAGACGATGTCCGGGTCGATCCCGGCGTCCTCCCAGCTGAAGAAGGGGCCGGTACGGCCGCAGCCCGCCTGGATGTCGTCGACGATCAGCAGGATGCCCCAGCGGCGGCACAGCGCAGTCAGGCGGCGCAGCCAGGCGGTGGAGGCCACGTTCAACCCGCCCTCACCCTGGACGGTCTCCACCACGAAGGCCGCCGGCACGTCGAACCCGCTGCTGGGATCCTGCAGATAGCGCTCGATCAGCGCGATCGTGTCAGTCTCCGGGCCGAAATACCCGTCGTACGGGTAACGGTCGACACCGCTCAGCACAATCCCGGCACCGCGCCGTTTCGACGTGGAGCCGGTGGCGGCCAGCGCCCCCAGCGTCATGCCGTGGAAGCCGTTGGTGAAGGCGCCGACTGCCGTCCGCCGGGTCACCTTGCGCGCCAGCTTGATGGCCGCCTCCACGGCGTTGGTCCCCGTTGGGCCGGGGAACATCAGCCGGTACTTGCCACGGGTGCGCGCCGCGGCGAAGGCCTCGAACGCCTCGATGAAGCGGCCCTTGGCGGCGGTATGCATGTCCAGCCCGTGGGCGATCCCATCGTCCGCCAGATACGCCATCAGCCGTGCCTTCAAATGGGCGTGGTTGTGCCCATAGTTCAGTGATCCGGCCCCGGCAAACAAGTCAATGTATTCACGGCCATCAGCATCCCACAAATGTTCTCCCGAGGCCCGGGTGAAAATCACAGGAAAACGTCGGCAATAGTAGCGAACGCGTGATTCTACTGCTTCGAAAACGGTGCAGTCCATCGCTCGTCACTTTCTGATCGTGCTCGCATACCGATTTCATACATCAGCATGCAACCAAAAAACGTTGACAATTGACTTATCATGCAGCCTATACGTGAGCAACACAAAATTGATGCGCGCCTCTTCATCGTGTCTTTCGCGCCAATCCAATCTTTACATGCCGGAGGTTTACGCATGAGTCAGAATTACACATCTTTGCATGCCGACGACCGTGCGTCCGGCGCCGAGGTGGTTCGTGTGGACTGTCTCGGGGTGGGATTCGGCCCGGGAAACATCGCCCTGGCGATTTCGCTTGAGGAGGGAGGCTACGGTGGCGACCTGCTGTTCCTGGAGCGCGCGGTGGCGCCGGACTGGCACCCGGAAATGCTGCTGGAAGGAGCGGACATTCAGCACAACCCGCTGCGCGACTTCGTCACCCCGCGTAACCCGTCGAGCCCCTACGGCTTTCTCAGCTTTCTCAAGAGCGAGGGGCGGCTGTTCGACTTCCTCAACCTGGACGCGCCCTATCCGCCGCGCACCGAATACGCCCGCTACATCCGCTGGGTGGCGCGGCAGTTCGACCGCCACGTCTCCTACGCCGAATCGGTCGAGCGCCTGACCTTGGCGGAAGACGACGATGGCACGCCGCTGGTGCTGGCGCGGACGAGCCTGGGCCGCCGTATCGCGGCGCGCGGGCTGTCCCTCGCCCCCGGCCGCTCGCCCCTGATCCCGACGGTCTTCGCGCCGCACATCGGCGACCGGGTGGTGCATTTCACCAACTATCTCACGTCGATCACGCGCTGGGCCCACGAGGGGCGGCTGGGGTCCGTGGCGTTGATCGGTGCCAGCCAGAGTGCGGTGGAGATCGTGCTCGACCTTGCGGCACGCTTCCCGCAGACGCGCATCCACAACGTCCAGCGCGGATTCGGCTACAAGCTGAAGGACACCAGCCCGTTCACCGAGCACATCTACTTCCCGGAATTCGTCGACTACTACTACGCCGCGTCCGACGAATCGAAGGCCGAGATGACGCGCGAGCTGTGGCGCAGCAACTACGGTTCGGCCGATCACGACGTCATCAGCCAGCTCTACGCCAAGCTGTACGAGCAGAAGCTGACCGGCCGCAACCAGATCACCCTGTACGGCTACCAGTCCATCGACGCGGTCGAGGTGATGGCGGACGGGCCGGTGCGTCTGTCCATGAACGACCGCCACGCCGGAACGGCGCGGCAGCTGGAGGTCGATGCCGTCATCGTGGCGACGGGTTTCCGGAACTTCGGCGCCGGCCCGGAGCAGGAGTTGTGGCACCCGATGCTGGCCGACATCGCGCCTCATGCGCGCAAGCGGCCCGACGGCACGCTGTACGTCACCCGCGACTTCCAGCTCGAACCGGCCGATCCCGCCCGCCCCATCCCGCCGATCATGCTGAACGGCGTGTGCGAATCGACGCACGGGTTCGGCGACGCGGGGTCGTTCAGTCTGCTCTCCGTGCGGACCTGGCGGATCGCTCAGGCGTTGCGCGCCGCTCTCGACGCACCGGTCCGGAAGCCCGAACCGGCCGAGTAGGCGCGGCGCCCCGCGGAACCCGCATCACCCCTGAAGCAAGGCCCTGACGCAAGGACGCTGTCCCCATGACCACCACCACGTCCGTCGCCACCATCATCCCCGCCACCCGGCCCGACATCGACGGCCTCAGCCTCGCCGAACTCGTCCGCCGCGGCGCCGACGCCCGCTTCACCAACGAATACAACTGCAAGCTCCGCCGCCTTTTCCCCTGGCCCGACAACGTCAACACCAAGCGCCCGGTCAGCGAATTCGGCGTGATCTGGGTGGTCCTCGATCCCGGAACCGTCGTCGACGCGCACGCTCATGACGAGGAGGAAACCTTCATCGTCGTGGACGGATGCGCCGAACTGACCCTCAACGGCGAAACGACGGTGATCGGCAAGGGCGATGTCGCCTACATCCCCCGCTTCCTCACGCACCAGCTGCGCAACCCCTCCGCTGACACGCCCTTCGTGATGATCGACGTCTACTGGGACGACCAGCGCCGCCCGGTCCCGCCGGCCTGACCGGATCCCCTTCCACCACCCCGTTCCTTCCACATGGTGTCGCCATGACCAAGCCGAGCTTCATCGTCACGCTACCGCCCCCGACGCCGAACGGCGGTCTGCACGTCGGCCACCTGTCCGGGCCCTTTCTCGCCAGTGATGTGTTCACCAAGGCGCAAAGGCTCGCCGGGGCCGCGACCTTCGTCACCTCCTACAGCGACATGAACCAGTCCTACGTGCGCGTCACGGCGGAGCGCCAGGGGGTCGACCCGACGGCGCTGGCACTGGGATGGAGCCGCGATATCCTGGAAACGCTGGGCACCTACGGCTGCGACGTCGACACCTTCCATGTGCCCGACGCGCGCAGCAACGACTTCGTCCGCGCGCTGTTCCTGCGTCTCTATGAAGCGGGGGCGCTGGTCCGCAAGCCCATCCCGTTCTTCTGGTCGCGCGCACGCGGCCGGTTCCTGGACGAGGCGGGCGTGTCCGGCCATTGCCCGAACTGCCTGGACAAGTGCAAGTGCGGCATCTGCGAGGGCTGCGCGCAGATCAACACGGCGGAAACGCTGCTGGCCCCGCGCGACACCCTGAGTGGCGACACCGCGCTGGAGCTGCGGACCGTCGATGTGCTGGTGCTGGAAACCGACCGCTTCCGCAACGCCATCGCCCGCTTCTACGCGGAAAACCCGCGCTTCCGCACGCGCTACCGTTGGGTGGTCGAAGACGCGCTGCGCGGGCCGCTGCCCGACTTCCCGGTGACGGTGCCGGGCGATTGGGGCATCGCCATCGACCATCCGCACTTCCCCGGACAAGTGGTCAACGCCTGGGCCGAGGTGATGGCCGACTTCGTCTTCCTGTATGAGCAAGCCGCCGGCTCGCTCCCCGACGGGGTGGCGCCGCGCGTGATCAACTTCTTCGGCTTCGACAACTCCTATTTCTATGCCGTTATCCACGTCGGCCTGCTGGCCGCCGGTGGGCTGGACCGCTGGATGCCGCACGCCACCGTCATCAACGAATTCTACAACCTCGACCATGCCAAGTTCTCGACCAGCGCCAACCATGTGATCTGGGCGCGCGATCTCGCCCAGCACCACGACCCTGACCTGGGGCGTTTCTACGCGGCGATGAACACGCCGGGCTTCGAGAAGGGCAATTTCAACGAGCGCGACATGACCACCGTGGTCGAGGCGAAGCTGAACGTGCCCTGGCGCCGGCTCGCCGCGCTCTTCAATCAGGCGCTCGACCTCCACGGCCCGGCGCTCGCCGCGCCGGAGGAGGCGCTCCTGGCGGCTGGCCGCCAGGCGGTTCGGCGCATCCACGAGAGCTACGGGATCGAGCGGTTCCACCTGCGTCAGGCGGCGGAGGACACGCTGCATCTTGTCGGCTTCATTCTGGACCGGCTGGAAAGCCTGTCTGCCGCTGCCGAGCCCGAACGGCGGTTCGCCGGCGTCGCGTTCCTGGTGCAGTGCTTGGCCGCCGCCGCCTATCCGGTGATGCCGCGGGTGGGCCGCGACCTCTTCGCCCGCGTCAGCGACCAGCCCCTCGAGTCGCTTGACTTCGCTCCGGCCGCCGCAGCGCGGGCCCTTCCGGATGAGCTTTTCACCGTGCCGGCCGAGGCCAAGACCCTGGCCGGCGTGGCCTGACCGGAAGGAGGTGCCCCATGTCCGATTGCATCGCCCTGATGACCTTCTCGATCCTGCGCGCGCCCTACGGGGATTCCGGCGTGCAGGACTTCGACGACCGCACCCCCGATGTTTTCGTCGAGGCCGAACGGACGCCCGGCTTCATCGACCGCGCCAAGCCGGTGGAAGACATCCCGTGGATGACCAATTTCCAGAAGGATTGGGGGCGATGGGGGCCGTTCGCCGTCCCGCGCTTCTATCTGGGCGGCACCACGCGGGGCCACACCCGGCAAGCGCAGACGCTGTCACTGTGGCGCGACTTGGGCTCGGTGTGGCGCTACACCTACCAAGGCCCCATGCACCGGGGCGCGTTCAAGGAGCGCACCGCTTGGTTCGGTCCGCAGAACTGGCCGATCTACTGCGTCTGGTGGACCCGAGAGGACGAGTTGCCGAACTGGAAGCAGGCCTGCAAGCGGCTGGAACACCTGCATGACCATGGCCCGACGGCGGTGTCCTTCACCTTCCGCGAGCCGTTCGACGCCGCCGGCAACCGGCAGCCCCTGGCCCGCCTCGTGGAGGCCTGACCAATGGACGGATCCGCGCTCGCCACCGCTATGCCGGTCGAAGCCGCCCCACTGCGGCTTGATGACGGCCGCACGCCGGACTTTGCCATACCGCCCTGGCTCGGCACAGGGCGGCCGGCGGACGGGGACGATGGGCCGCTGATCGCGCTGGTCGAAAGCGCCGGACCGAATGTGATGGACCTCTTCGCCGCCTGCACCCTGGCGCTGGCCGACGACGGGCTGCCGGCGCGCATCGTGGTTGGTGACGACCGGCGCGATCCAGCGGTGGCGGCTGCGGCCGCCCAGGCCGCCGTGCGGGCCGGTGCTGACGTGGTGATAGGGCATTTCGGTTCGCGCACCGCCCTGCCGGCGCGCCGGATCTACCACACTGCCGGGGTGCCGTTCCTCGCGCCCGGTTCCTCCGCGGACGATCTGTGCGGTGCCGAAGCGGCCACCACACTCCAGTTCTTCGGTCGCGACCGGGAGCAGGTCGAATGCCTCGCCGCGGCCGAGTTGCGCGAATTGCCGAGCGGCCGGGTGGCCATCATCGCCCAGGCGCGGAACTACGGCGCACGGCTGGGAGCCGACCTGATGGTCCGGCTGCACGGACGCCACGACGTGGCGGCGGTGTCGCTCGTCACGCCCGACCTCGCCGACGTCAGGGCCGGCTTCCGGAACACCGGCTTCGGCGCGAACCTGCGGAGGCTCTTCGTCTTCGGGTCGCAGGAGTTCGCCCACGCCGTCGTAAAGCAGAAGGCGGTTCGCACGGCGCCTTGGCCGATCATCTTCTCCGACGACAGCTTCGGGGCGCCCTTCTTGACCAGTCCGGACATCGCCGCGCGAAGCTCGGTCGCCTTTCTGGTGGACGAGGGGCAACGTCTCGTCGATCAGCCAGCCGCGGAGTTGCGCGCGCGTGCCACCGGGCTGCTGGGCCGGCCACCCGGCGCCTATTTTTCAACCAGCTACCTCGCCGTCCGAGCATACGCCGAGGCGTGGCGGAAGGCCGGCAACACCGGGCCTGCGGCGGTGCTCGCGGCCATCCGCGCCCAGATCTGGGAAACACCGTACGGTCGCCTGCGCCTCAGCTTTGAAGGCCGACTCACCGGCCACCAATGGGCGCTTTTGGATGCCTATCAAACCGGCCCGTCAGGTTCAGCGGTTCCTCTCCATCCACGACCTTCTGTCCGGCGGCTGGCATGAGCGGCGGAGAAACCCATAAGCTCCTCCGCCGAGGGGACGCCTGACGATTACTGGGTCGCCCGCTGCAACTCCTTCAGCTTGGCGCGGATCGGATCGTAGGGGCCGTACTTGTGCTGCTCGGCCGGAAGGCCGTCGGCGAACGGCGGGAACGGCATGTCCACGGGCTTGCGCAGGCGGTTCGGGAAATCCTTGTCGAGGTTGGCCTTGTGGGGACGCGGCTGGCTGTTCACGAAGGCGATGACGTCGTAGGCGTCCTCGTCCGAGACGGCCGGCGCCTCGTGGGTGGTGCCCAGCGGCATGTTGTTGTGGACAAAGGCCGACGCGGTCAGCTGGCGGTACATGCCCGCGCCGTCGTTGTAGCTGTCCGGCCCCCACAACGGCGGGAACTGATAGCCTTCACCATCACCGATCTGCCCCTTGCGCACACCCTGGCCGTCCTCGCCGTGGCAGGCGGCGCAAACCTCGGCGTAGACCTGCTTGCCGCGTTCCGGGTTGGCGGCGCGGGCCGGTTCCTTGATCGGCCGGGTGCCCGCCCCCTCAATCTTCGCGCCGACCGGGATGCCGGTGGACAGCCACTTCATGTAGGCGACGAACGCCTTCATCTCGGTGCTCTCCAGCGGCAGCGCCTTGCCGTTCATGCTGCGCTCCATGCAGCCGTTGACGCGCTCCTCAATGGTGCTGATGGCATCCTCGCGGGCGCGGTACTGCGGGAACACCGCATGCACGCCGGTCCACGGCATCGAGTAGGGCTGGGTTCCGGCGTTCAGGTGGCAGCTTTGGCAGGCCAGGTTGTTCCCGGCATACCGCTTGGCCGGATCGGCGGCCTCCGGGCCGAGATGCTTGTGGGTCTCCGTCGTCAGCGCGTGGCCGTACTTGATCAGCTTGCCCAGGTCGTCGTCCTTCACCGTCGCGATGTCCGGCGGCGTCCATTTGGTCAGGTCGATCTTTTGCGGATCCGCCGCGTGTGACGTGGCGAGCGTGATCGTACCGATGGTCAGGGCGACGAGCGCGCCGGCCAGTGTGTGGATGGTCTTCATGGGGTGTCTCTACCCTTCCTGTGTGTCTCTTTTGTCTTTTCGTTGTCCGGCGTGCGGCGTTTGGCCGCGTCGCCCTGTGTTGACGACTACATTCACCCGCTCCATTCTATAAGTACATGCTAATTTGCCAGTAGTCTCCGTGCGTTGCATTCGCCGGAGACGCCGAAGCAGGGCGGCCAACCCGTGGCCTCCCTGCTCCGGAATCGGTCTGTGGGACGGGGGTTATGCGGCGGCGGCAACGCGCTCCAGCTTGGCCGGAATGCCCTGGCGCACCGAGGTGCCCGCGATGGGATCGACCCAGATCGACGCGCCCTGGCGGGTCGGGTCGGCGAGGCCGAGGTCGTTGAGGTTGATGCCCGCCCCGATCTCCGGCACGTCCGGCTGGCTCCGGCCGCCGATGACGTGCGGTCGGGCGCCGTACTCCCTGTGACCGAAGCCGTGCTCGACCGCCAGCACGCCCGGCATCACGCCATACCGGACGATGGCTGTCGCCGGTTCGCTTCCGCCCGGCGTGGCGATGCGGATGCGGTCGCCGGTCTCGATGCCCAGGCGGCGGGCGTCCTCCACGTTGATGCCGACCGGGTTCTCCGGGTGCAGATGGCGCAGGCGGCTGGCGGCGATCGTGTAGGCGCTGACCAGAACCGACTTCGCGCTGATCAACTGGAACGGCCACTCCTCCGGCTTGTGGATGGTCCGCACCGGGGTGCCATCGGCGAACACCGGTTCCATCCAGGTCGCCGTGCCGGTCCAGCGCTTGCCGGTGATGCTGCTCTTCGCGGCGCCGACCGCCTCGTTGTAGACCAGCAGCCCGCCCTTGAAGCGATGGGCCGCCTTGTCGCCCTCGAAGCCCTCGCCCTGGTTCTGGTAACGGCCGCCACGGGCGAGGATGAAGGCGACCTTGCGCCACTCCTCCTCCTGCAGCGTCGCCTTCAGCGCGGGCAGCACGCGCTCCACGCCGGACCAGCCGATGTCATCGTCGGAGGCGTCGGGCACCGGCTGCTTGCCGAGCCAGGCGATGTTGGCGCCACCGCGCAGGTACCAGTCCTCCGGCCGGTCCAGGGGATGTTTGTTGCCTTCCATGTCCTCGATGGCGTCCGGGCCGAAGCCCGGCAGGCCCAGGCGCTTGGCCGTGGCGATCAGGAAGGTCTCCATCTGGACGTGCTGGCCGTCCGCCAGCGCGGCGGTGCGGGAGTCCACCACCGGCCAGCGCGCGGTGGTCGTTTTGGTCGGCACGCCCGCCCAGGGCGCGGCCCAGCCCCAGGTTTCGTACAGCACCGTGTCGGGCACGATGTAGTCGGCGAAGGCCGAGGATTCGTTGATGAAAGGGTCGATGGCGACGATCAGCGGCAGCGCCTTCGGATCCCGCAGCTTCGCCTCAACCGCGGCGCGGACGCCGGGGATGCCGTAGATCGGGTTGCTGTTCCACAGGAACAGCGCCTTCAGCGGATAGGGGTAGCCGTCGACGACGCCGCTGGTCAGATACTCGGTCGTCAGCTGCGGCGCGTTGGGGTACCAGGGCGCCTTGGCCGGGTAGGGTTTGCCCGCCTCCTTCTTCGCCTTGAACTCGCTCGACCTCTCGTAGGGCACGGGGCGGCTGATCGCGACGCCCGACGGCTTCACGGCGCCGGGGAAGCTGGCCAGCTTGTAGCGCGGGCCGTCCTGCTCGTCGGGGAAGCGGCCGCCGCCGAAGATGGTGCCGCCCTTCCAGTTCAGGTTGCCGATCAGCGTGTTCAGCGTGACCACGCCGAAGGCGTTGTAGAAGCCGTTGCCCGCCATCATGCCGCCGTGCGCGTTGGCAGCGGCCTTCTTGCCGTGGCTGGTGAATTCGCGCGCCAAGCCGACGATGACGTCGGCGGGGATGCCGCAAGCCTCGGCGTAGCCGCGCAGCTCCATCCTCATCGCCTCGTCGCGCAGCACCGTCAGGCTGGTCTTCACGGCGAGATCCCCACCCGGCGCCGTTACCGTTCCGTCGTGGAACAGCGTCGCCGGTCCCATCGGCGCGTCGTGCGCGACCGGCTTGCCCTCGCCGTCCAGGACGACGAAGGTGTCCTTGTCGCCGTAGCGGTCCTTCTCGTCCAGCGTCACCCACCCCATGTCGGAGGCGCGCAGCATGCGCCCCTCGCGCGGGTGGCCCTTCTGCGCGATGACGAGGTGGGTGGCGTTGCACCAGCCGGCCTCGCCCACCGCCTCGGCGGCCTTGCCGTTGGGCTGCGACAGGTAGTTGGTGTCGATGCGCCCGTTCTCGAACATCCAGCGCATCATGCCCATGACCAGGGCGCCATCGGTGCCCGGCCGGATCGGGATCCAGTTGGACCGCTCGCCCACCGCGCGGTTGTCGGCGTTGGTCAGCACCGGATCGACGACGACGTAGTTCAGCACGCCGTCCGTGCGCCCCTTGGCGAGCAGCATGGCCTGCCGCTTGAACGGGTTGCCGGCGTTCGACGGGGCGGTGCCGATGAACAGCACGAATTCCGCGTTCTGAAGGTCGGGCTTGGCGTGCGGCATCTTCTTGGCGTCGCCGAACACGGCGCCCGAGCCGGAGCGGTAGGCGCCGCCGCAGTAGGAGCCGTGGCCGACAAAGTTGATGGTGCCCAGCGCCTGGTTGAAGAAGCGGCGCACGAAGGGCTCGCGCCCGTCGTTGACGGACGACAGCAGAGCCACTTGGTTGACCTTCGGCCCCAGCTCGGGGGCCGCCGGGTCGATGGGCGTCTTCAGGTCGCGCAGGGCCCGCAGGCCATCCACGTGCCCTTCCCCGAACAGGTCGCCGCCGTCCGCGATCTCCGCGACCAGCGTTTCGAAGGCGATCGGCTCCCACTTGCCAGAGCCGCGCGGCCCGACACGCTTCATCGGCGTGGTGACGCGGAACGGCGAGGTCAGCATCTCCAGCGCCGCGTTGCCGCGCCCGCAGGCGGTCGAGCGGCCCTGGAGCCCCTTCTCGTCCAGCCGCGACACCGACTTGAAGCTCTCCTTGATCGGCGTGCCGTAGGGCAGGAACGGGTCGGTGGACAGCGGGCTGTAGGGGTTGCCGGAGACGCGCAGCACCTTGTTCTTTTCGACGTCCACGCGGACGCGCACGCCGCACAGCGTGGTGCAGCCGAGGCAGGCGACGTTGGCGACGATCTGGCCGGGCGTCCGGGCGATGTCGCCGGTCTTCGGATCGATGCGGAATTCGGGCTTCGGCGCGTTGCCGGAGATGGCGTGGTCGGGCCGCTCGCCGGCCCAGGCGCCCTTCACCAGCTTGCGGCCGGTTTCGGAGAAGCCGCCGACGAAGGCGGCGAGCGCGCCGCCCGCGGCGGTGGTCTTCAGGAGAAGGCGACGGGTGATGGACATGGCGGTGACTCCTTTGATCCCTCTGCTTTGATCCCGTGCACGGTCACTCGGCAGCGGCCACGGCGCGGTCGGCGGCATGAGCGGCACGGATCGGGCGGGGCGCCGAGCGGCGCGGGGTCGGCAGGAAGGCGGTGATGACGAGCAGCAGGAAGAACCACAGGCCGGCGGTGCCCAGGATGCCGAGCAGGCCGTCCGGACCGGCCGGGAGCGCGTACTCGTAGAACCCGGCGCCGGTCTTCGGCACGGTCTGGCCGCCGATGAACACGGTCCAGCGGAACATCCAGGCGCTGTGGACGGCGATCAGGCCGCTCAGCAGGCCGGTCCCCATCGGCTTGGCGACGGCGATGACGAAGGGCAGCACGGTCGCCAGTACGGCCCAGAGCGCCGTGACGCGCCAAGCCTCGGAATTCGCCACGCTCTCCAACGCCTCGGCGTGCGTCCGCTCAAGCCCGAACAGGCCGAGCGCCAGCCACAGCCCGCCGACCGCCATCACGGCGCCCAGGAACCCGGCCAGCAGCCGGTTCGCCTGAGCCTCCACCGCACGGTCGTTGTCGGCGGCGAAGCGGTTCAGGATCAGCACCAGACCGGCGGCGCCGACCAGGGCGGTCATGAGGAACTGCACCGGCAGGAAGGGCGTGTGCCACAGCGGGCGCGCCTTGATCACGGCGACCTCGACGCCCGTGTAGAGGGCGACCAGGGCGGCCCCGGCGAGCACGACCAAGCCCATGACGCGGATCAGCCGGTCGTTGCGGCCACCACCCAGGGCGGCCAGCCGGTACAGCGCGGCGAGGCGGCTGTCGATGCGGCCCTGCTCCTGGAACTCCTCGCGGAAGCAGGCCCAGGCGTAGACCAGCAGGCCCGTGACGTAGAAGGGGATGAAGACCGAGCCCCACCACATCCAGGACGTCGGCCGGAACACGACGTAGAAGTGCCAGAAGCGGCCGGGCTGGTGCAGGTCGGACAGCAGCGCCACCGGCGCGGCCAGCCCGCAGGTCAGCGCCACCAGCAGGGCGACGCGGCCGAGCTTGCGCCATTCATCCTTCGCGAAGGCGTAGCCGGGCAGGCTCAGCAGCACGCCGCCGACCGACAGGCCGATCAGGAAGAAATACTGGACGGCCCAGGGAAGCCACGCGACCTCGCGGGTCACGTTGATGACCTCGACGATGTTGGTGTCCATCACGCATGCTCCTTCTCGCGGGCCGGGCGCCACAGGGTCGGGGTGCCGTCCACCTTGCCTTGGAATTTCGGATCGAGGCCGATGTAGAAGACGCGCGGCTGGGTGCCCTGCTCGGGCTTCAGCACCTTGGGGGCCTCCTCGCGGATCAACGTGGAGACGGTGCTGTCCGGGTCGTTCAGGTCACCGAAAATGCGGGCGCCGCCGACGCAGGTCTCGACGCAGGCGGGCAGCAGCCCGGCGTCAACGCGGTGGACGCAGAAGGTGCATTTGTCCGCCGTCTGGGTCTCGTGGTTGATGAAGCGCGCGTCGTAGGGGCAGGCCTGGACGCAATAGGCGCAGCCGACGCACACCGTGTTGTCCACCACCACGATGCCGTCCTGGCGCTGGAAGGTGGCGCCGGTCGGGCAGACGGGAATGCAGGGGGCGTCCTCGCAGTGGTTGCACAGGCGCGGCAGCATGTAGGAGCCGGTCTTGCCTTGCTCCGTCACCTCATAGGTGGAGACGATGGTGCGGAAGCTGTTCTCCGGGACGTCGTTCTCCATGATGCAGGCGACCGTGCAGGCCTGACAGCCGACGCACTTGCGCACGTCCACCACCATGCCCCAGCGGTGCGCCGCGTCGCCGCCCTTGCGCGCCTGCGCGGCCCCGGCCGGCGCTGGGGTCAGCGTGGCCGCGCCGATGGCAGCGGCCCCGATGGTCGCAACGCTGGCGCCCAGACAGAAGTTGCGTCGTGATTGGTCCATGGCAGACCCCTTCGCACGTATTCCGTGGCCCGCCGCATTGCGCGAGCCCTACGGTGCGAAGGTACCGGGGACGAGCCGGCCATCCCATTGGGGGGAACCCTAGACCTTTTAGGGTTTACCCTAAGGACACTATGTCGCAGGCCCGTCTTGAGGGCCGGTTACGTTTTGTTAAAAACCTTACTCAGCCTCGATCAGAAGCCTCGTCAGATCGGCGATGGAGCCGACCTCCAGCTTCTCCATGACGTTGTGCCGGTGGACCTCGACCGTCTTCAGGCTGATGTTGATCTCGGCAGCGATCACCTTGTTCGGCTTTCCCGCCACGACCAGATCGGCGACCTGCCGCTCGCGCGGCGTCAGGCGCGCCAAAAGCGACCGGACGTGGTCCTTGCGGGCCTGCTCCTCCCACGCGCGGTGGGACTGTTCCAGCGCCTCGTGCACCCGGTCGAGAAGCACCTGATCGTTGAACGGCTTTTCGATGAAGTCCACCGCACCCGCGCGCAGCGCGCGCACGGCCATGGGAACGTCGGCGTGCCCGGTGATGACCACGACCGTCAGCAACGACCCGGCGCGCGTCAGCGTGTCCTGCAACTCCAGCCCGCTCATGCCCGGCATCCGCACGTCGGTGACGAGGCATCCCGGCTGGTCCGGGCGGACGGCGCGAAGGAACTCCTCGCCCGAGGCGAAGGACTCCACCGGCACGCCGAGCGAACCGATCAGCCAAGCCAGCGAGTGCCGCATCGCGGGATCGTCGTCCACGACATAGACGATGCGGGATGCGACGATGCGGGACGCGCCAGCGTGGTTCGTGTCAGCGTGCATGGTGTTGCTCCTCGTTGCCGACCGGCTGCGCCTTGCCTGCGGCGGGCAGGACGAAGCGCATCACGGCGCCTCCGCCAGGGTTGTCGGTGGCCCAGAGATGCCCCCCGTGGGCTTCGACGATGGTGCGGCAGATCGACAGCCCCAGCCCCATGCCGCCCGGCTTGGTGGTGAAGAAAGGATCGAACAGGCGGGACCGCGCCTCGTCGGTGAGACCGCGCCCCCGGTCGGCCACGGCGACCTCGACCCGCCCCGCCTCGTCCCGCCCGGTGCGGACGGTGACCTCCGGCGCGCCAGTTTGCGCGCCTTCCAGCGCGTCGAGGGCGTTCACAACCAGATTCAGGACGACCTGCTCGATCTGGACGGTGTCCGCGAGAACCGGCGGCAGGTCGTCGGCGAGCGTCAGCACGATCGCGACGCCGTCGCCACGGGCGCGGGATTCGCACAAGGACATAGCCGCGCGGACAGCCTCGTTGACGTCCATCGGTTCCAACTGGGACGCCCGCTTGCGCACGAAGTTGCGAATGCGCGCGATGATCTGCCCGGCGCGTTCCGCCTGTTCCGCAATGGCCCGCGTGATCTCCGCCAGCTGGGCCGGTTCCCCGGTCCCCATTTCCAGACGCCGGGTGCAGCCACGGGCGTAGTTGGCGATGGCCCCAAGGGGCTGGTTCAGCTCGTGGGCCAGATTGCTGGCCATCTCGCCAAGGATGGAGAGGCGGGCGACGTGGTCCATCTCCTTCTGTCGCTCGCGGGCGGTCTCCTCGGCGCGGCGGCGCTCGGCCATCTCGCGGACGAGATCCCGATTGGCGGACCGCAGTTCAGCGGTGCGCACCTTGATCAGATGCTCCACCCGCAGCGAGTGGATCGCCCACCACAGCAGAGCCAGCGCCGCCACCACCAGCCACTCCCAATGCGCGCGCGCGATGTCGACCAGCGAGACCTCGCGCAGGTAGCGGTAGGGACCGATGCGCAGGGATCGGAACAGCGCGTGGACGGGCTGATAGTCGAGCGGCACCGTCCAGCCGTCATAGCCTCCGCCCCTGGCCGCCGGATGGTCGGCGGGCATCTGGAACAGGGCGACGACGACCGCCTTCGCCAGCTCCTCCGGCGTCGAGGCCAGCCGGGCCAGAGGCCAATCCGGGTACAGGTCGGTGGAGAGGGCACAGTCGAAGCCCGGCGACGTTCTGGGCGCCAGAACCCGGAACTGACTGGAATCCACGCGCCCCTCGGCGGCCAACTCCTCCAGCACGCAGGCGCGCAGCACCCCGACGTCCACCGTGCCGTCCCGAACCGCGAAGACAACACGATCCACCGGAAAGCCGGAAAAGCGGAGTTCCTTCACGTCACGGTAGGGATCGACACCGGCCTTCAGCATCTCGCCCCAGGCCACCTGAAAGCCGCCGAAGGCGTCCGGATCGATTGCCATGACGGTCCGCCCCTTCAGGTCGCCGACCTCGCGGATGTCGGTGCGGTCAGCCCGGACGATCAGGGCGGAGCCGATGGCGGCGCCCGACGCCCCGGCCCGCGAGGAACGCAGCGTGGCGATACGGGTCACGCCGTGGCGCGCCTCAAGCTCCACATAATTGCCGGTGTTCGTCAGGACGAAGTCGACGGTACGGGCCTGGACGGCGGCTTCCATGCCCGGCAGATCCAGCGGCACCATCTCCGCGCCGCGCTCGGGGAACCGCTCGGCCAGATACCGGACGGTCGGTTCCCAGGCGGCGTTCGCGTGGTCGCCACCCCGGTAGGCCAGCACACCGACGCGGATGGGCGGTTCCGCAGCCGTGGCTATGCCCACCCACAAGCCGACAAGCGCACCAGCCAGCGCCAGACACTTCAATCGGGGTATGATGCGCATCGCGTCCTCGGGTGAGGATTGAAGGCAAGGGATCAATCCGGTGGGCTCCTCCGGCCTCGCACAACGGCGCGCGACGGGTTGGCCCATCGAGCGCCGCATACACCCTTCCGCGACCACTTTCAACCTGAGGCACCGTCACGTTGACGCTGGGCGATTTTCTCCAGGGAGTGGGGGGCATGCCGTCTCGTATCGCGTTTTTCCGGGAAGTTCCCGATCCCAGCGCCCGAATGCCTGGGAACAGGCACTCCGCCGTTGTCAACCCGACGCCGCTCCCTGTTCGCATTTCGCAAATCAAAATGCATGTCGTCACAAAAATGAAGCAATCGCTCAACGGGTTTTTTCATCCTTTGGTATGAAAACGGCCCCAGCCCATGTGGGCCCTCGGCGGCATGGCTATTGCTTTAGTGATACCACCTATTCCCGCCGCACACTGGCGGTGTCGCGTTTTCAAAGATGAGCAATGGCATGGGACACGCTCCAACAATCCATATCGTTGACGACGAGCCGGAGGTCCGGGCCGCAATGGAGCGCATGCTGCTGGCCGACGGCCTTGCTTATCGGACGTATGGCAGCGCCGAGGAACTCCTGGCGGTCGTGGACGAGATCGACGGCTGCGTCGTGGCCGACGTCCACCTGCCGGACATGGATGGCATCGCGCTCGTCGGCACCCTGGAAGCACGGCGGACCGACTGCCCGGTCCTGGTGATCACGGGGCGGGCCGACGTCGACACCGCCGTGCAGGCGATGAAGACGGGAGCGGTCGACTTCCTCGCCAAGCCGTTCGGCCGCGCGACCTTCCTCGACAAGATCCACGCCTGCCTCATGGTCCAGCGCGCCCGGACGGCTCGCCGTCAGCGCGCACGGCATGCGGAACACGTCCTGGCCTCCCTCTCCGACCGGGAGCGCCAGGTTCTGCGGCTGGTCATCGAAGGCAAGCAGAACAAGGTCATCGCCTGGGAACTCGACATCAGCATCAAGACCGTCGAAGCCCACCGCGCCCACATCATGGAGAAGACCGGTGCGGGGTCGGTCATCGACCTCGGCCGTCTCTGGGAAGCCGCCGGCTGCGAGAACGATGCGGAGCCGAACGCCGCCGCGTCGCCCGCCATGACCGGTTCGGCACGGGTCGCCGCCCGCATCAATTAGGGTCCGCCCTAACTGGCGCGGCCAAGCGGGCGATGCCACCATTGCCTGAAGGATACAACCGGGGGCATGACAATGGCGGCAGTCGCCGACCTCGACACGACCGGCGGCCGGACGCTGCTTCCACAGATCCGGTTGCGCTCTCTGCTGGCGGCGGCCGGCGTCGTCTGTCTGGGCGCGCTGGCGGGCACCGACCTTCCCTGGCAGGTGCGGTCGCTGGCCGTCGTGGCCGTCGCGGCATTGGGCGTGGCGCTCCTCCGCAGGGCGTCGGACGACCCCGCCGAAGCGGTCGCCAGCGCCGAAACGGTCTCCCGTCCCGCCCCGGGAACGGTGGTTCCGTCCGCCTCCGACACGGCAGCGCCACCCGCGCACGCCGCGCAGCCGGGAGGCACCCCCCAGGATTTGCGGACGGCCATGAGCCTGTTCGGATCGGTGATCGTCGAGCAGGTTGACACCTCGGTCGCCGCAGTCGTCCA
This sequence comes from Azospirillum soli, assembly GCF_017876165.1. Classification (GTDB taxonomy): domain Bacteria; phylum Pseudomonadota; class Alphaproteobacteria; order Azospirillales; family Azospirillaceae; genus Azospirillum; species Azospirillum soli. The sequence goes on along the minus strand of NZ_JAGINQ010000011.1, from coordinate 72,157 downwards.
GGAAAACAGCCAGATGCGCGAGATGGCCGCCGAGATGGCCGCCGCCGCGAACCAGGCCAACGACCAGTTCCGCCGGTCGATGGACGGAGCGGCCGCCGCCGAGCAGTGCATCGGGCGCCTGGGCAGCATCGGCGAAGGCCTGACGGACGCCATCGGCGTGATCGTCGGCGAGGTCGAGGGCACGGTGGAGGTCGTCCGGGAAGCCACCGGCCGGGCCGAGGCGACCCGCCGCTGCGTCGACACCATGGCCGCCCTGGCGCAGGAGGTGGGCGAAACCGTCGGCCTGATCGGCGACATCGCCCGCCAGACCCGCATGCTCGCCCTCAACGCCACCATCGAGGCGGCCCGCGCGGGATCGGCGGGCAAGGGCTTCGCCGTCGTCGCCGACGAGGTGAAGCAACTCGCCCACCAGACGGCGGACGCCACACAGACCATCAGCGGCCGCATCGCCTCCATGCGCGAGACCACGGACGCCTCGGTCCAGGCCCTGCGCGACCTCGTCGCCACCATCGCCCAGGCGGACGCCGCCAGCCAGCGCATCGCCACCGCCGTGCACGGGCAGGAATCGCTCGCCCGTGACGTTTCGGGCAGCCTGGGCCAGATGCGCGAGGCCGTCTTCAGCCTGTCGCGCGAGATCCGCGAGGCCGCGCAGATCGCCGCGAACAGCGGCATGCTCTCCGAACTCGTGCTCGACACCGCCAACGAGGTCGAATCCCACATGCACAGCCTCCGCGACCGCCTCCAGCAGGTCGGTTCCGGCATGGCGGTCGACGCCACGGCCATCGCCGTTCCGATGGCGAACGCCACGGACTTCCAGAAGAAAGCCTGACCGATGAACACGATCCTCGTGCTCGACGACTCCCCCACCATGGTGATGAGCCTGTCCCGCATCCTGAGCAAATCCGGCTACACCGTCGAGACGGCGGCGAACGGCAAGGAAGGGATGGACAAGCTCAAGGCCGGAATGAAGCCCAACCTGATCCTCACCGACCTGAACATGCCGGTCATGGACGGCGTCACCTTCATCAAGGAGGTGCGGAAGCTCGCCCCCACCCGCTTCGTCCCCATCGTCGTCCTGACCACGGAGTCGGTGGCCGGCAAGCAGACCGAGGCGCGCTCAGCGGGAGCGTCCGGCTGGCTGACCAAGCCGACCCAGCCCGACGACCTCATCAAGACCATCAAGCAGCTTCTGCCCGCGTGAGGCATCCAAATGCAGGACCACGAGGACTGCGCCAGGGTCTGCCGCGTGCTGGCGGCCCAACTGACGGAGGTGCAGGCCCGCTTCGAGACGGCCAGCGGCACCCTGATCGCCACCCTCGGCCAGCTGGAGGCGACGGTGGCGGCGGAGATGGCGGCGGACGGCGGCGGCGCGGCCACCGCGTTGCAGGACGCGCTGGACAGCCTCCTCTTCGCCCAGGCCCAGGAACACGACCTCATCCGGCAGATGATGGCGGCGGTCGTCCAGGCGCTCTCCCTCCTGCCCGACGGCATCGACACCGACCGGCTGCCGGAGCTGTACGTCACGGAGGCCCAGCGCACCGTCCACGCGGTGGCGCTCGCGGCGGCGGCGGAGTGAGGCCATGGCCCACGCCGAGTCCCTGACGCGAGCACTGCAAAGCGCGCGGATCGCCTTTTTCGACTATGTCCCGGACCGGCCGCGCGATCCGCAAACCCTCGCGGGGACCCTGGGCCTCGCCGGGACCCTCGAATGGGTCGGCACCCATTTCGGCATCCGCGATCTGGACAGCCGTGGCCTCGACGCCGTGGCGGACGCGGTGCTCGCCGAAGACCGCGAAAGCTTCCTCGGCGTCTTCCGTCCGGGCCAGGGGACGGCCCGCGGCGGCGAATTCCGCATCAGCCCGGCGGACGGGCGGGTGACCTTCCTCTACTGCGACGCCAACGTCGACATGGGGGAGGACGGGCATCCCGCGCGAATCGTCGGCACGCTGCACGACGTCACCGCCCGCCACCGGTTCGAGGATCGCCTGTCCGACACCCTGCGGGAACGCGAGATGCTGCTGGCCGTCATCGACGCCTGCCCGATCAGCATCACCGTCTCCAACGGCCGTCTGCCGGATCTGCCGCTCATCTACGCCAACCGGACGTTCGAAACCCTGACCGGCTACGGCCGCGACGAGGTGCTCGGAAGGAACTGCCGTTTCCTCCAGGGGCCGAACACCGATCCGGCGGTCGTCCAGGCCATCCGCGAAACGGTCGCCGCCGGCGTTCAGGCGGAGATTCGGCTGGTCAACTACCGCAAGGACGGAACCGCCTTCCTGAACCGTCTGGTGCTTGCGCCGATCCACGACGAGCAGGGCGCGCTGACCGCCTATCTGGGGCTGCAAGCCGACATCACCGACGAGGCGCGGCGCGAGGATGCCGAACGCCAGCGCCAGCGCATCGAAGCAATGGGGCGAATGATGGGCGGTGTCGCCCACGAGATCAACAACCTGCTCCAGCCGGTCACGCTGTTGACCGAGGAGCTGATCGCCCGGCATTCCGGGGACGCCGACCGCGCCTACCTCGACGTCGTCCTGAACTGCGCGCTCAGCGCCCGGCGCATCATCGGCGACCTGCTGGCCTTCTCGCGGCCGGGCAGCCGCCGGGCCGAGCGACTGCTGGCCGACGATCTTCTGCGGGACGCGCTGGTGCTCGTCCGCAAGGCCGTCGGGCCGGGCATCCTCACGGAACTCGACATCCGGGACGGCGGCATCGCGGTGCGGGCCGACCGGACCGCGTTCACCCAGGTGCTCCTCAATCTGGCCGGGAACGCGGCGGCGGCCATGGCAGGCGCCGGGGTCATCCAAATCGTCCTGCGCGCCCATCCGCCGGACGGCGCCCCGCAAGCCTGGCGATCCGCCCGGATCGACGTCGTCGACACCGGCAGCGGCATGGACCGCAAGACCGTCGAGCGGGCCTTCGAGCCCTTTTTCACCACCAAGCCCGTCGGCCAGGGCACCGGGCTCGGCCTGTCCGTCGCCTACGGCTTGGTCAAGGAGATGGGCGGGGAGATCATCCTCGACAGCGCGCCCGGACGCGGCACCACGGCGTCGGTGCTGCTGCCCGAGGCGCCCCAAGAAGACGCGAAGCCCCGAGAAACCCCCAAGCCCCAAGAGATCCCCAAGGAAGACGACCATCATGTCCACCATACTCGTCATTGAGGACGTCCCTTCGGTGATGCTGTCGCTCCGGATCGTGCTGGAGGGCGCCGGGCACGCGGTCCAATGCGCCACCAACGGCGAGGACGGCTTGGCCGCGCTCCGGCGCGGCGGCATCGATCTGGTCGTCACCGACATCTGGATGCCCGGCACCCTCGGAAGCTCGGTCATCGCCGAAGGGCGCCGCATCGCCCCCGGCACCGGCTTCCTCGCCATCACCGGAGGGGCGCCGAACGGCAGCGTCACGCCCGACCAGCTCGCGCGGGACGGCGCCGATTTCGGCGCCGACCGGATCCTCTTCAAGCCGTTCCAGCGCCACGAACTCATCGCCGTCGTCACCGACATGACAGCGGCACCGGGCGCATGACCGTCGCGATAGTGCGCCGCCCGTCCCGACAAGGATTCGTCTCATGCTCGACACCGACACCCACACTGATACCGGCACCGAACCGGCCCCGGCCCTGCTGCGGCGGGACCGCCAGGAGACGCTGCGCGCCTGGAACGAGTATCTGGACCGCGAACTGCGGGCTCCGCACATCGACCGGCGCACGGTTGTGGAGTTTTGCTCCAGCCTCTTCGACGGTCTGGTGGAAGCTCTGGAGAGCGGCCGGACCACGCTGTCGGATGACCTGCAAAGCCTGCTGTCGGCCCTGTCCGTCGAGTTCGCCGAGCGCGGCCTGACGCCGTCGCAGACGGCAACCTTCGTCTTCAGCCTCAAACACGTCCTGAACGAGCGGTACGAGAACACCGCGCCGACCGTCGTCGGGCTGCACAAGCTGATCGACGCCATGGGGCTGCACTCCATGGACGCCTTCATCGGACGCCGGGAGCAGATCATCCGCCGCCAGAGTCAGGAACTGCTCGACCTGTCCGTGCCGGTCGTCCCCCTGTGGGAAGGCATTCTGTCGCTGCCGATCATCGGCACGCTCGACTCCACCCGCGCCCAGGCGATCACCGAGAAGCTGCTGTCCGAGATCGCGCGGACCGGGTCGCGCTACGCTCTGCTCGACATCAGCGGCGTCCCGACGGTGGACACCCAGACCGCCCAGCATCTGGCGAAGACCGTGGCGGCGGCCAGGCTGATGGGCGCCGAGTGCGTCATCACCGGCATCCGCCCGGCGATCGCCCAGGTGATGGTCGCACTCGGGATCAACCTGTCGAACATCGCAACCCGCTTCTCGCTGGCCGAAGGCCTGCGCTACTGCTTCGACCGGCTGAACCTGTCGGTCGTCCGTGGGTCCTGACGCATGGCGGACGTGCACATCATCTCCATCAACGGCGTCCTGGTGGTCACCCTGCCGGCGGTGACCGACGACGGCACCGCCGAACGCCTGGTGGAACAGGTCGGCGCGCGCCTCGTCGAACTGGCCGCCCGCGCGGTGCTGATCGACGTGTCGAACGCCCGGATCATCGATTCCTTCCTTGGCCGGGTGCTGGGCAGTCTGGCGGGTGCCGTCAGACTGCTCGGCGCCGAACCCGTCGTGGTCGGCATGCGGCCGGAGGTGGCAATCACCATGGTGGAGCTCGGTATGGATCTCGGTGGCGTCGCGACCGCCCTCAGCATCGAGCACGGCCTCGCGGGTCTCCGCGTCCGCGCGGGCAGGCGCATGTGACGGAACAGGTCCCTCAGACCCTGCGCATCGACGACGAAGCGAGCCTCCCCGCCGTGCGGCGGGCGGTGGACGAGGCCGGGCGGTCACTCGGGTTCGGGCTGGTGGATCAGACCAAGCTGATGACCGCGGCCAGCGAGCTGGCGCGCAACATCGTGCTGTACGCGTGGGATGGCAAGGTGACCATCGAGCACTCCGCCGGGGCCGGGCGCCGGGGCCTTCGGCTGACCTTCGAGGACGGCGGTCCCGGCATTTCCGATCTGGAGCGGGCCATGCAGGACGGCTACAGCACCGGCAAGGGCATGGGGCTCGGCCTGCCCGGCGCCAAGCGCCTCGCGCACGAGTTCTTCATCGATTCGAAGCCGGGCATCGGTACGCGCGTCGTGTTCGTGCTGTGGCGGCGCTGATGCTGCCCGCGCACTGCCACCACCGCGTCCGGGTGGCCGAACAGGCCGACCTGACGGCGGTGCGCGGCGTCGCCGCCGATCTGTCGGGGGCGCTCGACGAGGAGGTCGCCGGACGGGTCCAACTCGTCGTCTCCGAACTCGCGACGAACCTGCTCCGCCACGCCAAGGCCGGCGGGGCCATCCTGCTGCGGCGGCTGGAGCGGCCCGCCGGAGTTGAATGCATCGCCCTCGACCAGGGGCCGGGCATCGCCGACCTCGGCGCGGCTCTGGCCGACCGGACCGACCCCGAGCCGCGCGCCGGCCTGGGGCTGGGTTACGGCCTCGGCGCGGTGCGCCGCCTGTCCGAACGGTTCGACATCCATTCCGAGGCGGGGGTCGGCACCGCCGTCCTGTCCCACGTCCTGGCGCGGGGGCCCGGGGAGAAGGGGCCGCCCTTCGCGTGGGGCGCCGTCATGCTCGCGATGTCCGGCGGCGAGCACTGCGGCGACGGCTGGCTCGTGCGCCCCGACGGCTTTGTCGTTGCCTTGGACGGCCTCGGGCATGGCGAGGCGGCCTCCATCGCGGCCCGCCGGGCGGAGGCGGTCGCCGGGGCAGCCGCCCACGGCGACGATCCGCAGACGGTGCTCGCGGCCATGCACGAGGCGCTGAAGGGCACGCGGGGCGCCGTCGCGGCGGTCCTGCGTCTCACCGAAGGGCGCATCGACCATTCGTCCGTCGGCAACATCGCCATGACCATCATCCGCCGAAGCGGCGCGATGGCCACGACAACATCAGCCCTGTCAGGACGCTGGGGCGTCGTGGGCTACAACGGTGCGCCGCCGCCGACCGCCAGCGAGTCCTGGGGGCCGGGCGATCACCTTGTCCTGCACAGCGACGGCTGCGCCCGGCTCGCCGAACTCTTCCTGGAGCGGCGCCTGCGGCACGTCGATCCCGCTCTGGCCGCCGCGGTGCTGCTGCGCGACGGCGGCGCGCGTGTCGACGACCAGACGGTGATCGTCCTGCGGAATGCGCGACGGACGCCCGCGTAACTGGTTTCAATGCCCAACGAGGACAGCACGATGACGGCTCAGACACGCATTCTTCTGGTCGACGACAGCAAGCTCGCGCGGATGGCCCTGCGTGCGGAGCTTCAAGACCTCGGCGCCGACGCGGACGTGCGCGAGGCGCCCGACGCGGAGAGCGCGCTCGGCCTACTTGAGCACGAGACGTTCGATGCCGTGCTCATGGACTACAACATGCCCGGCATGGACGGCCTCGCCGCCGCCACCGTCATCCGCGCGCGCTTCCCGAAGACGGGCGTTGCGCTGGTGACCGCGAACGCACAGGATGCCATCGTCGCGGAGGCACGGATCATCGGTGTCCCCCTGATTCCGAAGCCGGTGCGGCGCCGCGACCTCCAGACGTTTCTGTCCGCGAGGTGAGACGACCATGTGCTTGAGCGAAATGGAGCAGGACGCGATCACCGAACTGCTGAACGTTTCCGTCAGCCGGGCGGCGGTGGCGCTGAGCCGGATGGTCGACCGACCGGTCTCCATGTCGATTCCCGTGCTCCGCATCCTCTCGCGCGACGAGGCGCTGGCCGCGCTCGGCGGCGGAACGCCGTCGCCGCTGGTCGCCGTCGGCGAGCGGTTCAGCGGCCCCTTTTCCGGCAGCGCGCTGCTCGTCTTTCCGGAAACCCGCAGCCTGCGTCTGGTGCACGCGATCCTCGGCGAGCGGATCCCGCTGGAGGAGGTTATGGACATGGCCGAGGAGGCGATGGCCGAAGTCGGAAACGTGATCCTGAACAGCTGCCTGTCGGGCATGGCCAACATGCTGGCCTGCCGCATCGAGGCGACGCTTCCCACCTGCTACCAGGGCACGGCCGACCAGATCTTCCACCGCACCATCCGCCATGACGGCGATGCCAGAATCCTGTTCACCTCCATCGACTTCTCGATCCGCGAACGGGACATCGGCGGCTACATCGTGCTCCTGCTCGACCTCAACGCCATCGCCAACCTCCGGCAGGCCATCGACCGCTACATCGCGTCGCTCAGCCGCGGCGCCGGAGGGTGAGGCGCGGCATGGCCGAACCCTGTTCCCCCGCGCCGACCGCCGATGCGCTCCTGCACTGTCTGGAGGGACTCGACCTCGGCATCGTCATCCTCGACGGCGGCCGGAGGATCGTCCACTGGAACTCGTGGATGAGCCGCCACTCGGGCATTCCACGGCGGCTGGCCATCGGCAGCGAACTTTGCGAGCTGTTTCCCGAAGCGCAGGGCGGACGCCTTGCCGGCGCCGTGCGGGAGGCGATCGACACCGGCCTGTCGGCGGTCCTGTCCCACCATGTGAACGCAAGCCTGCTTCCGCTGATGCGGGCCGACAACCAGGGCGAGGAACTCGTCGCCCAGTCCATCATCGTGCGCCCGGTCAAGATCGGCGCCGGGTGCGGCTGCCTCATCCAGATCCATGACCAGACCTACGCCGTGGAGCGCGAGCGGAAGCTGCGCGTCCAGCGCAACGCCCGCTATCACGCCATCGTCGAAGCCGCGCAGGACTGCTTTGTCACCGTCGACGAAGGCGGCCTGATCCAGGGCATGAACCCGATCTCCGAGGTCCGGTTCGGCTTGGCGCAGGACGCGGCGCTGGGGCTTCCCATCGGCACCCTGCTGCCGGGCCTGGAGGATCCGGGCCGCCTTGGCGCGCCCCTGGTCGAAATGCGCGCGGTCGGCGCGGAAGGCCGGGAGTTCGACGCGGAAATCACGACCGGAAGCTGGATCGGCGGCGGCCTGCGCTACTACACGCTGTTCATTCGCGACGTGACCGAGCGCAACCAGGCCGTCGAGGAGCTGCGCCGGTCCCAGAGGATGCAGGCGCTCGGGCAGCTGACCGGCGGGATCGCCCACGAGTTCAACAACCTGCTCATGGTCATGCGCGCCAACGCGGAGCTGTTGCAGGACACCGGCACCGGCCCCAACGCCGACCACATCCGCAGCCTCGCCGCCGAAATCGTCCGGGCGGCGGATCGTGGGCGCAACCTGACCGACGGCTTGCTGTCCTTCGCCCGCCGGCAGCCGCTCCGCCCGGAGCCGGTCCAGCTCCGAACCATGATCGCGGAAACCGTCCGCATGGCGATACCCTCGCTCGGCGCGGACATCGACGTCCAAGTGGAGTGCGCGTCCGGCGACCCGCGCGTCCTCGCCGACCGCGCGCAGTTGCAGAACGCCCTTCTCAACCTCCTCATCAACGCCCGGGACGCTATGCCGAACGGCGGGCGCGTCCTGGTGCGCGCCCAAAGCGGACCCGAGGGGTTCTGCACCCTGACCGTCGCCGACACCGGCGTCGGGATGACGCCCGACGTCCTCGACCGGGCCTGCGAGCCCTTCTTCACCACAAAGGGACCCGGCCGTGGCACGGGGCTGGGCCTCAGCATGGTGAACGGGTTCGCCCGCCAGTCCGGCGGCGCCTTCGAGCTGGACAGCATGCCGGGTGCCGGCACCCGGGCCAGCCTCCGCCTTCCCTGCTCGCCCGTGGAGGAGGAGCCCTCCGCTGCGGAAGCCGTCGCGCCCGACCCCATCGCCTCCGACCCAATCGCCTCAAATAGCGGACACGCCGCCGCGCTCCTCGCCCGCTTCCCGCCGTTGCGCATCCTGGTCGCCGAGGACGATCCGCAGGTGCGCGAGGTGGTCGTGACCATGCTCGGCTCCGGCGGGCACAGGATCACGGCGGTGGAGGACGCCATGGCCGCCCTTGAATTCCTCATCGACGATGAAGCCGACCTTCTCCTGGCCGATGTCATGCTGCCGCACGGGATGTCGGGCGTGGTGCTCTCGCGGGAGGCCCGCCGGCTCCAGCCGCGTCTGGCCGTCGTCCTGATGTCCGGCTACAACGAACTCGCGCCCGGACAGGCCGATCTCGCCGGCCCGGCGGAGATCCTGCGCAAGCCCTTCACCCGGCGCGATCTCGACCACCATATGCTGGCGGCCCTGGAGCAGGTGGGCCGCCGCTGAAGGCCATCACGCGTCACTGCTGAGGAACGCCGCGAACTCCCGGTCCGCTCCCATCAGGTGGCGTTCGAGCCAGCGCGGCAGGATGGCGACCGTCGCTCCGAACACGTTCTCGGCCGAACGGATGGACGCGCGCAGCGTGGCGACGGTCGCGCGCATCTCATCATGCTCCGCCTTGTGCGCGGCGTAGCCCGGAAACCGGACCGCGAGCATGTGGCGCTCCTCCTGCGCGAAATGCTCCCGCACATACTCGTCCAGGTCCTTCAGCGCGGAGAACGCCTCGTTCCGGCCGTCCGGCCCGGTCGAGCGCGCGAGGAGGCGGTTGATCACCTCGATGAGCTTCCGGTGCTGCTCGTCGACGGCGGCCTTGCCGGTGGACATCTCCGGGGTCCATTGCAGGTACGCGCGTTCCACAACCAACCTCGAAGCAGCCGACCATAGGCCACCATAGACGGGTTGAGGGCACCCGCCAAGTAGGGCCAACCCTAATAGGGTCCGCCCTAACTACACCCGCATCCGGCGCGGTGCCAGTTTCGACCGGCCGCCAAGGTATGGCGAGCCGATCGAACGGAGCATCACATGGCACTCGTGAAGAAGGCGGAGGTCGGCACCCCGGCGGCCGCGAACAACGGCGTTTCCACGCACGGCACCCGCAGCAGCACGGTCGCAGACGCACAGCGCAAGCGCGCGCGCACCTTCGCCCGCCAGCAGAAGGTCGCCGAGCGGGTCGCCTCGGCCAGCTCGCAGATGGCCAGCGGCATTTCCGAGTCCGCCTCCGCCTCCGAGCAGCTGCGCAAGTCCATGGAGCAGATCGCCACCGGCGCCCAGGAAGCCTCCGGCGCCGCGCAGCAGTCGCTGACCGCGATCACCTCCATTTCCTCGCAGATCCTCCAGGCCAAGGAACGGGCCGAGATCAGCCGCCAGAAGTCCGACGTGCTCCAGACCCTGCTCGCCGAGGTCGGCCAGCAGATCTCGGCCTCGGTCACCAGCATCGGCGCCAACGCCGAACGCCAGCTGGCCTCGGTCGACATGGTGGTCGAGCTGGAGAAGCGCGCCGCCGACATCGGCGAGATCGTCAAGGCGGTCGCCCGCATCGCCGACCAAACCAACCTGCTGGCGCTGAACGCAGCCATCGAAGCCGCGCGCGCCGGACAGCACGGCAAGGGCTTCGCCGTCGTCGCCGACGAGGTGCGCACGCTGGCCGAGACCTCCGAGAAGTCGGCCCGCGACATCCAAAACCTCGTCGGCCAGATCCAGACCGAGGTCAAGCTGATCGCCGACGGCATCAACAGCGCCGCCGGGGTCGCCAAGAGTGAGGTGGAGAAGGGCCGGACCGTCACCATCCAGCTTGAGCAGATTCGCGGCGACATGGTGTCGCTGGCCAAGGGCGCCAGCGAGATTTCCGGCGCCTCCGTCGAAGCCGAGCGCGCCGCCCGGGAGGCCCAGAAGGGCTCCGAGAGCATCGCCGCCGCCGCCGAGGAGCAGTCGTCGGCCTGCGACGAGGCGCTGCGCACCGTGGACCAGCAGACCGCCGCGCTGAGCCAGTCGCAGACCGCCTCCGGCGAGCTTCAGACCATCGCCGAGGAGCTGAAGAACTCCACCGACATCACCAAGAGCGCCGAGGAGGTGGCCTCCGCCGCCGAGGAGCTGTCCGCCGCCGTGCAGGAAATCTCCGGCGCCGCCGCCCAGATCATGTCGGCCATCGAGCAAATCTCCAAGGGCGCGCAGCAGTCGTCCGCCGCCACCCAGCAGTCCTCGGCGGCCATCACCCAGATCGAGCGCAGCGCCAAGCTGTCGCAGGACAACGCCCGGCTCGCGCTCGACCGCGCCCAGGGGATGTCGTCCCTGCTGGGCGACAGCAATAAGGCCATCGAGGGGCTGATCGCCGGCGTCCTCCAGGCGCTGGAGGAGACCCGCAAGTCCAACCAGCTGATGACCAACCTGGAGCAGGTCAGCCGCCGCATCGACAAGATCGTCGACGCCATCTCCACCGTCGCGGTGCAGACCAACATGCTGGCCGTCAACGGGTCGATCGAGGCCGCGCGCGCCGGGGAGTTCGGCAAGGGCTTCGCCGTGGTGTCCACCGACATCCGCAACCTGGCCCGCGACAGCGCTGAGAACGCCGACCGCATCAAGGACGTGGTCAAGGCCACGCAGGACCAGATCGTCGCCGTGCGCAGCGACCTGGAACAGATCGCCGCCTCCGCCCTGGCCGAGGTCGAGAAGAACAAGGCCATCACCCTCAACATCACCAACGCGACGCGGGACATGACCGTCGTCGTCGAGGGCAACGACGTGATCCTCAACGGCGCCGACGCCATCCTGTCCGCCCTGGAGGAGGCCAAGAAGGGCGTGCAGCAGATCGCCGCCGCCGCCGAGGAGGCGTCGCGCGCCGCGTCCGAGGCCGCCACCGCCGCCAAGCAGCAGGCCCGTGGTTCCGAGGAACTGGCCGCCGCCGTCGAGGAGATCGCCAGCCTGGCCGACGAACTCCAGAACTCCGCCGATTGAGGCCACCCGTGAACAGGAGGGCTGACCCATGACCATGGTGAACGCCGCCGATGGCGGCGAAACCGGGATCGGCGGCGACACGCGGCAATACGTGACCTTCTACGTCCAGGACGAGATGTTTGCGGTGCCGCTGGCCGAGGTCCAGGAGATCATCCGGATGCCCGACGTCGTCGGCATCCCGAAAAGCCCACAGAGCCTGGAAGGGATCGCCAACCTGCGCGGCACCGTGATGTCGGTGACCAGCCTGCGGCGGATCTTCCGGTTCGCCGACCGGCCGCACGACGACGCCACGCGCGTCGTCGTCATCAACCAGGGCGTTCCCGTCGGCTTCGTGGTCGACCGCATGGCCGCCGTGGTCACCGTCGATCCCGACCAGATCGAACCCGCCGAGTCCCTCGGGGCGACGGTGGAGACCGACCTGCTGCGTGGGATGATCAAGGGCGTGGACGGGCACGCGATGATCATGATCATCGACCCGGCGCGCCTGATCCGCAACGAGGGCGTGTCGCGGGAACGGAAGCGTTCCTCCGGCGGCGCCGCCGACGCCCGGACGTCGGACGCCGACGAGGCGGCCAGCGACGAGCTTCAGCTGGTCAGCTTCGAGGTGGCCCGGCAGGAATACGCGCTCGGCATCGAAAGCGTGCAGGAGATCGTGCAGGTGCCCGGAAGCATCAGCCGCATCCCCTGCACCGACCGGCACGTGCTGGGCGTGATGACCCTGCGCAACCGCCTGCTGCCGCTGGTCAGCCTGCGGTCGATGTTCCGGCTGCCGGACGCCGAGCTGGACGAGCGCAGCAAGATCGTTGTGGTGCCGCTGGACGAGCGCAACTCGGTCGGCGTCGTGATGGACACGGTCCGCGAGGTTCTGCGGGTGCGCAAGGACGTCGTCGACCCGCTGCCGAACATGCTCGGCGACGGGCGCGGCGAGATCCAGTCGATCTGCCGCCTCAACAATGGCAAGCGCCTGGTGTCGATCCTGTCGGCCGAGCATCTGTTCCGGCACGACGCCGTGCGCAAGGCGGTCGCCGCCGCGAGTGAAATGGAGGAGGGCACGGGAATGGCCGAAGCCATGGCGGCGAGCCGGTCCGCGACGGTGGACGAGGAGGAGCAGTTCGTCGTCTTCCGCCTCGGCAACGAGGAATACGGGGCGCCGATCGACAGCGTGAACGAAATCGTCCGCGTTCCCGACGAACTCACCCGCGTGCCGAAGACGGCGTCCTTCATCGAAGGCGTGGTCAACCTGCGCGGGGCGGTTCTGCCGGTCATCGACCAGCGCCGCCGCTTCGACCTGCCGGAGATCGAGCGCAACGACCGCCAGCGCATCATGGTCTTCACCATCAACGGCGTGCGCACCGGCTTCATCGTCGACAGCGTGTCGGAGGTGCTGAAGATCGCACGCTCGGCCATCGGCCCGACGCCGTCGCTGTCCGACGAGCAGGCGCGCCTGATCGGCCGGGTCGCCAACCTTGAGAAGAGCAAGCGGATGATCCTGCTGCTCGACGTCGCCAACCTGCTCGACGCGAGCGAGGTCAGCGCCGTCGGCGAGGCCGGCGGAACCACCGTGCACTGAGCCCGGCGGGCGGGCGGCCCCGGCTCAAGACGGCCCGCCCGCCAACCAAAGCGACGGATACCATGATCAAGCTCCTTATCGTCGACGACTCCGCCCTGATGCGGCGGCACCTCGGCCGGATTTTCGATGCGCAGGGCGATTTCCAGGTGTCCTTCGCGCGCAACGGGGCCGAGGCGCTGGCGGCCGTGCGCGACCAGCAGCCCGACGTGGTGACGCTCGACGTCAACATGCCGGAGATGGACGGGCTCACCTGCCTCAGCCACATCATGACAGAAAGCCCCCGGCCGGTGGTGATGGTGTCCTCGCTGACCTCCAAGGGCGCCATGGCCACCCTGGAGGCGCTGGAACTCGGCGCCGTGGACTTCATCCCGAAGCCGGACGGCACCGTCTCCCTGAACATCGACAAGATCGAGGCGGAGCTGGTCGCCAAGGTGCGCGCGGCCTCGAAGGCGCGGATGCGCACGCGCAACCTCGCGCAGCGCATCCGCCGGCAGCACGCCGCGATCGCGGAGGTGCTGCCGCGCAAGGCGGCACCGCCCGCCGGGGCCGGGGAGGCCAAGGGGCTGGTGCTGATCGGCGTGTCGACGGGCGGTCCGGGTGCGCTCGACTGCGTGCTGCCGCTTCTGCCCGCCGACTTCCGCTGGCCCATCCTGGTGTGCCAGCACATGCCCGCCAACTTCACCGGCGTCCTGGCGCGCCGGCTCGACGGGGCCTCCCGCATCCGGGTGGTCGAGGCGGACGCCCCGACGCCGCTTCATCCCGGCACCGCCTACATCGCCCGGGGGGACGCCGACATGCTGGTCGCCCGCCGGCCGGCCGGGCTGGTCGCGCTGCCAGCTCCGGCCTCTCCGAAGCATGTGTGGCACCCAAGCGTCGACCGCATGGTCCAGAGCGCCATGGAGCATGTCGATCCGTCGCGCCTGATCGGCGTGCTGCTGACAGGGATGGGGAACGACGGGGCCGAGGCGATGGCCGAACTTCGCGCGCGCAGCGGCCGAACCATCGCGGAATCGGAAGACACGGCCGTCGTGTGGGGCATGCCCCAGGACCTCATCCGGCGCGGCGGCGCGGATATCGTCCTTCCCGTTCAGCGCGTCGCCGAGCAACTCGAAAAATGGGTCCGCTGAGATGCCCCTCGTCAAACCTTCCGCCATGCGCCAACCGACCGCCGCCGAACCCGCCGACCGTGTCGCCGTGCTGGCGGCGCTCGACGGGGCCGACCCGGGCGCGCGCCGCACGGCGGCGCGGGCCTGCCGGGCCTTCCCCGACTCCATCGAGATCATCGCCGGCCGGCTCGCCGTCGAGACCGACCCACGCGTCCTGGAAGTGCTGGTGCTCAATCTGGTCGCCGTCGGCGGACCGGCCGCCGCCGCCGCGCTCGCTCCCCTGCTCCGCTCCGACGATGCCGGGCGCCGCTTCGCCGCCGCCGAGGCCCTGAAGGATCTGGGGCCGGATGCCCTGCCCTTCTTCGACGTGCTGATCCGCGACCCGGACCCGCAGGTCCGCATTCTCGCGGCGGAGATCGCCCGTGGGCATGCCGGCGGCGCCGCCGCCCAGACGATCGAACGCCTGCTGGCCGAGGAGACGGAGGTCAACGTGTGCTGCGCCTTCGTGGACGTGCTGGCCGACATCGGCACCGCCGACACGCCCCCCGCCCTGCGCGCGCTGAAGGCGCGGATGCCGGGCAACGCCTTCCTCACCTTCTCGGTGGACGCCGCGCTCGCGCAGCTTCCGCCCGACTGAACGGCGGACGGACATGGCGACCGCAAGGACCACCGGAAGCGTACCCGAAAGCGTCACGGACGAGGAGTTCAGCCGCTTCTGCGACTTCATCTATCGGCGCACCGGCCTGTTCTACGGCCAGGCCAAGCGGTACTTCATCGACCGCCGCATCCTCGACCACGTCGAGAAGACCGGCTGCACCAGCGTGCAGTCCTACCTGTCGCTGCTGCGCTTCGACGCGACAGGCCGGGAGCTGGAGGAGATCGTCAACAGCCTGACGGTCAACGAAACCTATTTCTGGCGCGAGGAACACCAGTTCGCCTGCCTCGCCACGTCCATCCTGCCGGAGGTCGTGCGCCGCAAGCGCCCCGGCCAGCCGGTGCGGATCTGGTCGCTGCCCTGCTCCACCGGCGAGGAGCCTTATTCCATCGCCATCTGGCTTCTGGAGAACTGGCCGGACGTCGACAACCACAACGTCGAGATCATCGCGTCGGACATCGACACGCGCGTGCTCGCGACCGCCCGCGAGGGAATCTACGACGCGCGCTCCGTCCAGAAGCTGCCGGCCTGGATTCTGGACCGCTATTTCCAGCGCCTGCCGGACGACCGGTGGCGCATCGTGGAATCGTTGCGCGGGTCCATCGAGTTCACCCGCATCAACGCGTCGGACAAGGCGCAGATGGCGGCGGTGAGCGACGTGGACGTCATCTTCTGCCGCAACATGCTGATCTACTTCGACGACGTGTCCCGGCGGGAGGTGGCGGAGAGCATGTTCAACAGCCTGACGCCGGGCGGCTTCGTGTGCCTCGGGCATTCCGAATCGATGAGCCGCATTTCTCCGCTGTTCGACGTCCGGCGCTTTCCGGACGCGATCGTCTATCAGAGGCCGCCGAAATGAGCGAAGGCAACGTGACCCCGATCCGGCCCGCACCGGCCAAGCGCCTGCTCGTCATCGACGACGCGGCGCTGGTGCGGGCCTACTACCGCCAGGCGCTCGAACCCGGCGGGTTCCTCGTGGACGAGGCGTTCAACGGGATTGAGGGCCTGGAGAAGGCCCTGATCAGCCCCTACGACCTCGTGGTCGTCGACGTGAACATGCCGAAGATGGACGGGCTCACCTTCGTCCACCGGCTGCGCGAGACCAAGGAGATCGCCTGCCTTCCCGTGCTGATGACCAGCACGCTGGACCGTGACCGGGACATCGCGGCGGCGCGCGCCGCCGGCGTCAACCTCTACCTCGTGAAGCCGGTCAGCGAGGACGACCTGCGCCTGTTCGCGGGCATCATGACGGGAGCCGTCGGGGAATGAATCCGCTTCTCGCCCAATTCCTCGTGGAAGCCCGCGAGCAGATCGGCGCCACGACCGACGGGCTGCTCGGCCTTGAGCGCGCCCCCGGAAACACCGACCTGCTGAACGGCGTGTTCCGTTCCGTCCACACGCTGAAGGGGTCTTCGGGCCTGTTCGAGTTCCCGGCGCTGACCTCGGTCCTGCACGCGGGCGAGGACCTGCTGGTGGCGCTGCGCGAACACCGGCTGGTGCTCGACCCGGCGATGCTCGATCAGGTGCTCGCCGCACTGGACCTCGTCTCGGGCTGGCTCGACCACATCGACAACACCGGACTGCTGCCGGACGACGCCGCCGGACGCGGCACGCCGGTCATCGCCGCCCTGCGCGCCTGGCTTGGTGGATCTGGGCTTGGTGGGCCAGTGCCGGCGGCGCCGGTGGAAACGGCCGCGAAGGGCGCCGGCTCCGCCCTGCCGTCCTGGCTGCGGGAGGTTCCCGAGGCGGTGCTTCTGGACACGGTGGAGCGGGCCGCCGCGACCGGCACGCCCCTGCTGGCCGTGTCCTACCGGCCGGAGACGCAGTGCTTCTTCAAGGGCGACGACCCGTTCGCCCTGATCCGCCAGCTGCCGGACGGGCTCTATCTGGACGTCGAGGAGCCGGCAGCGTGGTCGCCGCTCGCCGAAACCGACCCGTTCTCCTGTATCGTCGGCTTCCGCGCGCTGAGCGCCGCCCCCCGGGACGAGGTGCGGCACCTGCTGCGCTACGTCGACAGCCAATCCGAGGTCGTCGAGTTCGAGGCCGCGCAGCTGGTGCGCTTCGCCGGATCGCCGGTGGGCGATCCGCTGGCGCGGGAGCTGGGCGGCGCCCTCGTCGCTCATCACGAGCGCGGCGACCGCGCGTCGCTGGCGGAAGCCGCCGCGACTCTGCTCGACACCTTCGACGGAACGGCGGACGCCGCTGTGCTGCGCTGGATCGCGCGGCTGGCGCCCAACCCCACGGTGGCGAACCCGGTGATCGGCAGTCTGGTGACGGCCTTCGCGACGGGGACCTGCCCGGCGGTCCCGGAACCGGCCGGCCCGGCGGACGCCGGCGGCGCCAGCGAGGCGGAGGGGGATCTTCCGTCCCCGGTGGTCCGCTTGCTGCACGAGCAGATGGAGATGCTGCATTCCGTGCGCAACGACGCGTGGATCGGCGGCTGCATCGGCTCCGCCGCCAAGCTCGCGGCCAAGGCGCTCCGCTATGCCGGACGGCGGGCGGACGCGGAACGGATCGCCGACACGGGCGAGAAGGCGTTCGCGGCGAAGGACGCCGCCCTTCTCGTCCGGGCGATCGAGGAAATTCTCGGAAAGAAGCCCGCCAAGGCGTCCGACGCCGCGCGGCCAAAGGCGGCGACGCCGGGGACCTCGCTCGCGGCGGTTCCGGCGCTGCACGACCCCGCGCACGAGCGCGCCTCGACCGTGCTGCGCGTCGACCAGTCGCGCATCGACGCGCTGATGAACCTCATCGGCGAGCTGGTGGTGGCGAAGAACGGCCTCCCGTTCCTGGCCCGGCGGGCGGAGAACGTCTACGGCTCGCGCGAGATGGCGCGCGAGATCAAGGAGCAGCACGCGGTCATCGACCGGATCGCGCTGGAGCTGCGCAACTCCATCATGCAGGTCCGCATGCTGCCGGTGTCGACCGTGTTCCAGCGCTTCCCGCGGCTGGTGCGCGATCTCTCCCGCAAGCTCGGCAAGCACGTCGAGCTGGTCATCGAGGGCGAGGACACCCAGGCCGACAAGACGGTCATCGAGAACCTGTTCGAACCGATCCTGCATCTGGTGCGCAACAGCCTCGACCACGGCATCGAAACCGACCGGGACGCCATGGGCAAGCCGGAGGCGGCGACGCTCACCCTCTCGGCCTCGCAGGACAACGACCAAGTGGTCATTCGCGTGGCCGACGACGGCCGCGGCATCGATCCGACCGCGATGCGCCGCAAGGCGGTGGAGAAGGGGCTGCTGGACGAGGAGGCGGCCGGGCGCTTGACGGACGAGGAGGCGGTGAACCTGATCTTCGCCGCCGGCTTCTCGACGGCGGCCGAGGTCACGGACGTGAGCGGCCGGGGCGTCGGCATGGACGCGGTGAGGACCACCATCGAGAAGGCCGGCGGGCGCGTCGACGTGTCGAGCCGGATCGGCGCCGGAACGACGGTCAGCCTGCACCTGCCCCTCAGCATGGCGGTCACCCGGGTGATGACGCTGTCGGTGTCGGGCAGCCAGTTCGGCATTCCGATGGACGAGATCGCCGAAACGGTGCGCATTCCCCGCTCCGACGTGGTCGCGATCAAGGACAAGGAGGCGTTTCTCCTGCGCGACCGCATCATCCCCCTCGTGCATCTCGACCGCGCGCTGTCACTGCCGCCCAAGGAGGAGGCCGAGGAGATCGCCGTTCTGGTCGTGCATGTGGACAAGCAGCCGATCGGCCTCGCCATTGAAGCGTTCGGCGAGGGCATGGAAGTGATCGTGAAACCGCTGGAGGGACCGCTGACCGACCTGCCCGACTATCTGGGCACGGCGCTGCTCGGGGACGGTCGGGTCCTGCTCGTGCTCAATCTGAAGGAGGTTCTGGAATGATACGCGTGAACAACGGCGTGATCCATCTGGAAGGCCATTGCCCGGTGGAGGACGCCGAGCCCCTGCTCGAAGCCCTCCAGGCCGGCGGAGACGCGGCGCTGGAGCTGGGCGGGTGCGGCTCGGTCCACACGGCCGTCCTTCAGCTTCTTCTCGCATCGCGCACGCGCGTCCTGACCCCGCCGGCCGACGCCCTGCTCGCCCGCCTGCTGCGCAACGGGCGTGCCCCGGACGGCACGGCTCCGGAGGAGGTGAATCCGAAGCAGGCGGCATAGCGGCGTTCCCGCTTTAACGCAAAACAGCCCGGCGCAACGCCGGGCTGTTTCGTTTCGTGTCATCAATCCGCGTCAGGCGGCGACGGCCGGTTCCACCGGCACCGACCGGATGAGGAAGTCGAAGGCGGACAGCGCGGCCTTCGAGCCCTCGCCCATGGCGATGATGATCTGCTTGTACGGGACCGTGGTCGCGTCGCCGGCGGCGAACACGCCGGGCACCGAGGTCGCGCCGCGCGCGTCCACCTCGATCTCGCCGCGCGGGCTCAGGGCGACCGTGCCCTTCAACCACTCGGTGTTGGGGACGAGGCCGATCTGCACGAAGATGCCTTCCAGATCGATGCGGTGCACCGCGCCGCTGTTGCGGTCCTTGTAGGTCAGGCCGTTCACCTTGGCGCCGTCGCCGTTCACCTCGGTCGTCTGGGCCGAGGTGAGCACCGTCACGTTCGGCAGCGAGTTGAGCTTGCGCTGGAGCACGGCGTCGGCCCGGAGCACCGAGTCGAACTCGATCAGCGTGACGTGGGCGACGATGCCGGCCAGATCGATGGCCGCCTCGACGCCGGAGTTGCCGCCGCCGATGACCGCCACGCGCTTGCCCTTGAACAGCGGGCCGTCGCAGTGCGGGCAATAGGCCACGCCCTTGTTCCGGTACTCGTTCTCGCCGGGCACGTTCATCTGCCGCCAGCGGGCGCCGGTGGACAGGATCACGGTCTTGGCCTTCAGAGAGGCGCCGTTGGCCAGAACCACCTCGTGCAGGCCGCCGGGGGCGGAGGCCGGAACCAGCTTTTCCGCGCGCTGGAGGTTCATGATGTCCACGTCATAGTCCTTGACGTGCTGCTCCAGCGCGGTGGCCAGCTTCGGCCCCTCGGTGTGCGAAACCGAGATGAAGTTCTCGATCGCCATGGTGTCCAGCACCTGACCGCCGAAGCGCTCGGCCGCCACGCCGGTGCGGATGCCCTTGCGCGCCGCGTAGATCGCCGCCGCCGAACCGGCCGGACCGCCGCCGATCACCAGCACGTCGAAGGCGTCCTTCTTCGCGATCTTCTCAGCGTCCCGCGCGGCGGCGCCGGTGTCGAGCTTGGCGAGGATCTGCTCCAGCCCCATGCGGCCCTGGCCGAACGGCTCGCCGTTCAGGAAGATCGACGGCACGGCCATGATCTGGCGCTGCTCGACCTCGGCCTGGAACAGGGCGCCGTCGATGGCGACGTGCTTAATGCGCGGGTTCAGCGCGCTCATCAGGTTCAGCGCCTGCACCACATCGGGGCAGTTCTGGCAGGACAGCGAGAAGTAGGTCTCGAAGCGGTAGTCGCCGTCCAGCGCCTTGACCTGCTCGATGACCTCCGGCGACTCCTTCGGCGGGTGGCCGCCGACCTGGAGAAGCGCCAGTATCAGGGAATTGAATTCATGCCCCATGGGCAGGCCGGCGAAGCGCACGCCGATGTCCGTGCCGGCGCGGTTGATCGCAAACGAGGGCTTGCGGGGATCGTCGTCGCGGCGGACCAGCGTGATCTTGTCGGTGACGGACACGATGTCCTGAAGCAGCGCCAGCATTTCCTGCGACTTCGCGCCGTCGTCGAGCGAGGCGACGAGTTCGACGGGCTGCGTGATTCGCTCGAAATAGGCCTTCAACTGGCCCTTGACGTTGGCATCCAGCATGGTGACCGCTCTCCCGGTTCGAAAATCCGAAGTGAGCCCGGCGCGCGCCATCGGGTCCGGGCAATGCGTATTTTTGAAAGCTCTGACGGCTTTCGTGATCCGGGCCCGGAAATTCCGGGCCCGGATACGTCCACAGGACTGTGGATGAGGTCCGGGGAACCCGGCCCGGATCAGATCTTGCCGACCAGATCCAGCGACGGGGCGAGGGTCTTCTCACCCTCTTCCCACTTGGCCGGGCAGACCTCGCCCGGATGGGCGGCGACGTACTGGGCGGCCTTCACCTTGCGCAGCAGCTCGGTGGCGCTGCGGCCGACGCCGCCGGCCGTGATCTCGACGATCTGGATCTTGCCGTCCGGGTCCACCACGAAGGTGCCGCGATCGGCCAGACCGACTTCCTCGATCATGACCTCGAAGTTGCGGGAGATCGTGCCCGTCGGGTCGCCGACCATGGTGTACTCGATCTTCTTGATGGCGGGCGAAGTGTCGTGCCAAGCCTTGTGGCAGAAATGCGTGTCGGTCGAAACGCTGTAGATCTCGACGCCGAGCTTCTGGAACGCACCGTAGTTGTCGGCCAGATCCTCAAGCTCGGTCGGGCAGACGAAAGTGAAGTCGGCCGGATAGAAGAAAACGACGGACCACTTGCCCTTCAGGTCGGCGTCCGAAACCTCAATGAACTTGCCGTTCTTGAAAGCGGTCGCCTTGAACGGCTTAATTTCAGTGTTGATCAACGACATGATGTCTCCACAGGGCTGAAGGGCAGAGGGGCTGAACCGCCGAAGCATGCCGCTCGTGACGCAGGAACCGTTTCGGGTCCCTGAACCAGGATCGTATGCCGAACCGGTGGTCGCTCCTCTGAGTTGTTTGACCTCCGGGAATGTATGGATATCGGCCGTGCGATAGAAGCGAAAAATACAGATCGCTTTGATCGACTGGATCGATTAATATGAGCCCATGAAGCCATTGCCCACACTGCGACAGCTCCGCTACCTCGTGGCGGTCGTCGATCGTTGCCATTTCGGACAGGCGGCGGAGGCCTGCCTCGTCAGCCAGTCCACCCTCAGCGCCGGGATCCAGGAGCTGGAGTCCCTGCTGGGCGTGCCGCTGCTGGAACGGACCAAGCGGACGGTGCTGCCGACCCCCCTCGGCCAGGAGATCGCCGAGCGGGCGCGCGCCATCCTGAAGGACGCGGAGGATCTGGTGGACGTGGCGCGTCTGGCCGAGGATCCCATGGGCGGACCACTGCATCTGGGCGTAATCCCGACCATCGGGCCGTTCATGATCCCGCGCGTGATGCCGGCCCTGCGGGACAGCTTTCCCCAGTTGAAGCTGTATCTGCGCGAGGACCAGACGGCGCGGCTGCTCGCCCGGCTCGAATCGGGGGAACTCGACGCCGCCCTGCTCGCCCTGCCCTACCCGTCCGGCGACGTGGAGACGGAGGAGATCACCAAGGACCATTTCTCCGTCGTCTGCCCGCCGGGACACCGGCTGAGCCGCGTGAAAGCCGCCCATCCGTCCGACATGGCCATGGACGACCTGCTGCTGCTGGAGGACGGCCATTGCCTGCGTGAGCACGCCCTGTCCGCCTGCGCGCTGGAGGACACGCGCCAGAACACCGCCTTCCAGGGCACTAGCCTGCACACGCTGGTGCAGATGGTGGCGAGCGGCCTTGGCGTGACGCTGCTGCCGCAGATGGCGTTGGAGTCGGGCATCCTGCGCGGCCTCGACCTCGTGGTGCGCCCGCTGGGCGGCGAACACCCTTACCGTGAGATTGGGCTGGTCTGGCGCCGGACGTCCGGCCGCAAGGAATCCTTCCGCCGTCTGGCCTCGGCTCTGCGGGAGGCTTGGTGCACGGCGGAGGCCGAAACGGTGGCGGGCATTACACCAGCGGGTCGATGACCGTGATGCGGAGGTCCTGCGCCGCCACGTCCAGAACGAAGATGCTGTCACCGCCGCAGAGATCGACCCGCACGCCGCCCCCCAGATCGGTCACTTGCTCCGCCCGCCAAGCCGCCGTTCCGATGTCCTGCTGGAAGCCCTTCAGGATGATGACGTCCAGCATCGGGTCGAAGGCGGTCAGCAGGTCGGCGCCGCTGCCCGGCGCGAAGAAGAACTGGTCGATCTCGCCGTCCCTCTCGGCAAGGATCACGTCATCCCCAGTGCCGCCGTCGACGATGTCGCGCCCCGCCCCCGGAACGAGGGTGTCCGATCCCGACATGCCGTAGAGGCGGTCGTTGCCGTCCCCGCCGTCGATGAAATCGGCGCCCGCTCCTCCGTTCAACCGGTCATCCCCGGCGCCCGCCAGGATGCGGTCGTCGTCGCCCAAGCCGTGGATTCGGTCATTGCCGTCACCACCCGAGAGCAGGTCGGCCCCTTCGCCGCCCCGGTGGACATTGTCCCGGGCATCGTCCGACACCGCGATGACCCCGAGCAGTTCGGGCGTTGCCTGATACCAGGGCGTGGCGTCCGTTCCGGAGACGAGTTCCACGGTTCCGTCCGCCGTGCCGTCCGACAGGTAGAAGCGGTTGGTGTTGCTCTGGCGATCGTGCTCGAATCCCAGCATGCGTCCGTCGAGGTCACCGAGCAGCTGGCCGCCGATCATTCCCTCCGCCGTGTCCCGCAGCTTGTGCGTGCCTTCGGGCGTGCCGTCCGTAACCCAAAGCCCGCCGGGATCGGTTCCACTGCCCTGCGTCAGGAAGAACGCCCGGCTTTCGGCGGTTTCGATGTCCTGATACCAGCCCTCGCTCCGGTGCAGTTCGGCGCTTCCTTCCGGCGTGCCGTCGGTCGCCAGGATGCGCTGGGAGCCCGACCAATCGTCCTCGCCCACGAAAAGAAGGCGGTCCCCCGCCGCGCCGAGCGGCTTGGTAAGCTCCGGCCCCGAAATGGACGACAGCGCGGTCGTCTCGCCCGTGTCCGTGTCCAGCACGCCGAACCGGGTGGCGTGGCCTTCTTCCACCCGATAGGTGTCCTTGCTGCTTGAGAACACCAGCTTGCCGTCGAGCGCGGTGACGCCAGTCATGCTCCAGCCTTCCTGCGTCACGTCGCCGAGATGCCGCGTGCCCTCGGGCGTGCCGTCGCTCATCCAGAAGGATGAGCGATAAATGGTGGTCTGATACACCGGATCGCCGGTCCAGCCGATCGCCTTGGACACCGACGCCACGATTCCGTCGGGCGTGGAGGCGTAGTGGATGTACCCGCCGCCGGGCCCGAGATCCGCAAAGTCGGTCGTGGTGCCGTCAGCAGCGGCGACGGTCAGCTTCAAGGCCGAATTCGTCTGCCCGTCGTGGAACGCCAGCCGCCCGTCGTCCAAGCCCAGAATCGTCATCCCCCAGGCGGGAGGCGGCCCCATTTCATGGAAAAGGCGGGTTCCCGTGGCCGTGCCATCGGACGCCCAGATCCCTTCGCCGGTCCCCCCGTCCGCGTGCAGGTAGAGCCGGTCATGCGCCTCCGTCAGCGTCGACGGTGAGGAACCCTGAGCCTCCGGCATGATGTCGGCAACCATGCGGGTGACGGCCAAGCTTCCGTCGCTGACCCACAGTTCCCGGCCGTGAACGCCGTCATCCGCCGTAAAGAACAGGAGGTCACCGACCACGGTCAGATCGTCCGGGGAGCCGGATGCCGCACCGGTTGCGGCGTCGAACATCCGAGTTCCGTCGCCGGTGCCGTCCGTGACCCAGAGTTCGCGGCCGTGCAGGCCGTCGTCGGCCGTGAAGAAGACCTTGCCGCCGGCGACGACGGCGTCCTGTGGCGCGCTGCCCATCTCGCCGAGCCTGATGTCGGCCAGCAGGCGCGTTCCCTCCGGCGTGCCGTCGGTGATCCAGGGCTCTGAACCCTTGTCTTGCAACGTGGCTGTGAAGACAGCGATTTTCGCCTGTGCCATGCGCCCTCCCAATCGGATGGAGCATCGACCAGGACGACGCCAATCACGGCATGACAATATTGGGCTCTGTCGCGCCGATCTTATTTACCGGAAAGCCAAAACATTGCCATTTTACTTTAAAACAACTTTCGAGCTTTAACAGTCCCCCATTCCACGAGATGAAAGCCTCTTGCGGGGCCGTTCACGCGCTCTCCTTGCCGCCATCGCTCGAACGCTGCTTGGCCGGTTCGGCGTCGCGGGTCAGGTTGTGAACCGAATCCACCAGGGCGATGTGCGAGAAGGCCTGCGGGAAGTTGCCGACGAGGCGCCCCGCCCGCGCATCGTATTCCTCCGACAGCAGGCCCAGATCGTTGCGCAGCCCCAGCAGGCGTTCGAACAGTTCCAGCGCTTCCGCGCGCCGGTTCTGCAGGACATAGGCGTCGACCAGCCAGAAGCTGCACGCCAGGAAACTCCCTTCGCCGGGCGGCAGCCCGTCCACGACCTTTTCCGTGTCGTAGCGTTGCACGAAGCCGTCCTTCAGCAGGTGACGCTCGACGGCGGCAACGGTGCCGCGCACACGCGGGTCTTCGGCCGGCAGAAAGCCGACGATGGGCAGCAGCAGAAGGGCAGCATCGGGCTCCTTGGCTCCGTAGGATTGCACGAAACAGCCCGCTTCGGCATCGTAGCCGTTGGCGCAGACCTCCTCGTGAATGCGTCGGCGCAGAGTCTTCCAGCGGTCGATCGGCCCATCCACGCCGAACTGCTCGGCGCTCTTGATTCCCCGGTCGAAGGCAACCCAGGCCATCACCTTGGAAAAGGTGAAGTGCCGGCGCCCGCCGCGGGTTTCCCAGATGCCCTCGTCCGGCTGGTCCCAAATCCGTTCGAGGTGGGCCAGCAGCGCCCGTTGCAGCTTCCAGCCCGCTTCGTTCCGGCCGAGGCCGCCGCGCCGGGCCTGATGCATCGTGTCCATCAGTTCCCCATACACGTCGAGCTGGAGCTGCGAGGCGGCGGCGTTGCCGATGCGCACCGGTTTGGCGCCCTCGTAGCCGGGCAGCCAATCCGCCTCCCATTCCAGAAGCCGGCGCTCGCCCGCCAGCCCGTACATGATCTGGAGTTGGTCGGGGTTGCCGGCGGCGGCGCGCAGCAGCCAGTCGCGCCACGCGTCCGCCTCCTCGTAAAAGCCGGCGTTCATCAGCACCTGGAGCGTGAAGGTGGAGTCGCGCAGCCAGCAGTGCCGATAGTCCCAATTGCGCACGCCGCCCAGCTGTTCCGGCAGCGAGGTCGTGGCCGCCGCGACGATGCCGCCGGTCGGCCGGTTGGTGAGCGCCTTCAGCGTGACGAGGGAGCGGCGGACGGCATCGGCCCACGCGCCGTCATAGGTGCAGCGGCCGATCCAGTCCTGCCAGAAGAGTTCCGTCTCGCGCAGCGCCAGTTCCGCGTCCACCGGCTCCGGCGCGATCCGGTAAGAGGGCGAATAGGTCAGGACGAAGGGCACCCGTTCGCCGGCCGAAACGGTGAATGAAGCGACCGAGGTCAGCTTTTCGCCGTGCAGCGGAACGGGCGTGCGCAAAACCAGCATGTCCGGCCCGGCGACGGCCCGCAGCCCACCTTCCTCCAGGCGCGACACCCACGGCACCGTGCAGCCGTAGCCGAAGCGGACGATCAGTTCGGTGCGCATGGCGACGCGCCCGGCGCGGCCCACCACGATCCGCACCACGTCCGACGCGTCGCCGCGCGGCGGCATGAAGTCGATCACCGTGACCGCGCCATCGGCCGTTTCGAAGTCGGTTTCCAAGATCAGCGTGTCGCCCCGGTACCGCCGCGTGCTCCGCACCACCGGGCCTTCCGGCGCCACCAGCCAGCGGCCATGCTCCGGCCCGCCGAGCAGTGCGGCGAAGCAGGCGTCGGAATCGAAACGCGGCCAGCACAGCCAGTCCATGGACCCGTCACGCGACACCAGGATAGCGGTTTCGCAATCGCCGAGCAGCGCGTAATCCTCGATCGCCGACGCCATCCAAGCACCCCGGTCACCGTGCCGCACCCCCTTTGCCAACTGAATTGCTTCCCGGGAGTTCCGGACGGCACCTCGCCGATCTGGCCGGGGAACACAAAGTTGCGGCATCATGCAGCCTTGTCTTCTACCATCGGCGGACCCGGACCGGCGCCCTTGGACCAGTCGCGCACGGTGACCCGCGACGGAGGATCGGAAAGCATGAATCAGGCGCAAATCGGTCTGTTGATCGTCACCCCATTGATTGTCGGCATGGCCGTGCTCCTTTACCGCCAGGGTGTCATGACGAAGGCCGGTGCCGCCGTGGCGTCGTTGGCGGCCGTCGCCGCGGCGGCCGTGATGTTCTTCACCCAATAACCGGAAAGGCAAAGCCCCGGTTTGCGCCTCTCCCTGGAGCCAGCGTTGGCTTGACCACTGTCAAGGACAGTCGGAGGCCGAGGCGATTTATCACACGCCAGGAAATGACATGGGAGGGAAGCGCCCCATGCGCGATCCCGGTATGCAAACTGACGAACCGACGGATGACGATCGCGCTCGCGCCGTCGAGGTGAACCTGACGCGGGCGGGGCTGAGGCTGGCCCGCCAGCTCGGGGACGGGCTCGGCGGGCTGCTGTTCGACCGGCTGTTCCGCATCCTCGCGGACCGTCACCCGCGCGCCTTCGCGGCGCTGGTGGAGTTGCCGGACGCCCGCCTGCTGATCGACCCGGTGGACGCGCCCGCCGCCCTGCTGCTCCGCGTCGGCCCCCAGTTGGCCCTGCGGGTCAGCGAGCGTGACGCGCAGGCCGACGCCACGGTGCGCGGCCCCTGTGGGCGGCTGCTCGACCTACTGGAAGGCCGCATAGACGGCGACGCGCTGTTCTTCCGCCGCGAACTGACGATCGAAGGGGACACCGCCCTGATCCTGGCGCTCCGCAACACCCTGGATGGGGAAGAGATGGACCTGTTCGCCGACGTCGCCACGGCGGCTGGGCCGCTGCGGCACGCCCTGCCGGTCGCGCGGCGCAACGCGGGCCGGGTGCTCCGCCTGCTGGACACCGCGCACCGCTTGGCACCGCCGCCCCTGCGTTGGGGGCTGGCGGCGCTGGAGCGTCGGGTCGCCGGACCGCGCCGGGAGGCATGAAGGCATGGAACCGTTCGAACTGATCTGCCCGGCCGGCAATCCCGCAGCCCTGCGCGCCGCCGTCGACGCAGGCGCCGACGCGGTCTATCTGGGCTTCCGCGACGAGACCAACGCGCGCAACTTCCCTGGCCTGAACTTCTCGCGCGAGGATGTGGCGGAAGCCGTGGCCTACGCCCACGCGCGCAAGGTCCAGGTCTTCGTGGCCATCAACACCTACCCGCAGGCCGGCAATCTGGCCCCCTGGCAGCGCGCCGTGGACGACGCGGCGCGCCTGAAGGCTGACGCCGTCATCCTGGCCGACGTCGGCCTTCTCGACTACGCGGCGCGCCGGCATCCCGATCTCCGGCTCCATTTGTCCGTGCAGGCCTCCGCCGCCAACGTCGAGGCGATCCGGCTCTACCGCGACGCCTTCGGCGTGCGGCGCGTGGTGCTGCCGCGCGTGCTGACCGTGCCGGACATCGCCCGCCTCAACGCCGAGATCGACATCGAGACGGAGGTTTTCGTGTTCGGCGGCCTTTGCCCGATGGCGGAGGGGCGTTGCTCCCTCTCCTCCTACGCCACGGGACTGTCGCCCAACAAGCAGGGCGTCTGCTCCCCCGCCAGCCACGTGCGGTACGAGCCGCGCGGCGGGGACCTCGCTTCCCGCCTCGGCGGCTTCACCATCAACATCTTCGGGGAGGGGGAACAGGCCGGCTATCCCACGCTGTGCAAGGGCCGCTTCGTGTCCCACGACACGCCGGCCTATCTGTTCGAGGAGCCGACCAGCCTCAACGCCATGGAACTGCTGCCGGAGTTGAAGGCCGCCGGGGTGCGCGCCCTGAAGATCGAGGGGCGCCAGCGCGGCAAGGCCTACATTGCCACCGTCGTCGCGGCCTACCGGCGGGCGCTGGACGCCTTCGCGAAGGGGCAAGCGGTTCCGAAGCTCGACCTGGACGCGATGGTCGAGGGCGGGACCCAGACCACCGGCGCCTACAAGCGCGCGTGGCGCTGAGGAGGACGATACCATGAAGCCCCGCCTGACCCTTGGCCCCGTGCTGTTCAACTGGCCGGCGGACCGCTGGCGCGATTTCTACTTCCGCATGGCCGACGAAGCGCCAGTGGACACCGTCGTCGTGGGCGAGATCGTCTGCTTCAAGCGGGTCCCCTTCTTCGCCGACGCGATGGACGACGTGCTCACCCGGCTGACGTCGGCGGGCAAGGAGGTCTGGCTCGCCAGCCCGATCCTTGTCGGCAGCGAGCGGGAACGCGCGGCGATGCGCGATCTGGTGCGCTGCGACATCCTGCCCATGGAAGCGAACGACATGGGCGCGCTCGCCCTGCTGGAGGGGCGCCGACACGCGGTCGGTCCTTTCATCAACAGCTACAACGAAGCCACGCTCGCTT
Source organism: Azospirillum soli (assembly GCF_017876165.1). GTDB lineage: Bacteria > Pseudomonadota > Alphaproteobacteria > Azospirillales > Azospirillaceae > Azospirillum > Azospirillum soli. Next base: position 43,005 of record NZ_JAGINQ010000011.1, on the reverse strand, counting down.
GGCTGGCTGCGCGCGGGGCCATGTCGGTGTCGCTACCGGCCGAACTGCCGGCCGCGTCCGTGGCCGTGCTGGCGAAGGCGGCCGCCGACCTGGGGCTCGACGTGGAGGTGCAGGTGTTCGGCCGCGCGCCGCTCGCCATCTCCGCCCGCTGCTACCACGCGCGCGCCCATGGGCTGCACAAGGACGGATGCCAGTTCGTCTGCGGCAACGACGCCGATGGCATGCCGGTGAGGACGCTGGACGGCCAGCCGTTCCTGACGGTCAACGGCACGCAGACAATGTCGCACGGCTATCTCGGACTCGCCGCCGAAATGGGCCGGCTGATGGAGATGGGCGTCGGCCGCTTCCGGCTGTCGCCCCAGAACATGGACATGGTGGCTGTGGCCACGGCCTTCCGGGCCGTGCTGGACGGCGACCGCGACGGCGCGGAAGTCGCGGCGGAACTGAGCCGGACGGCGCCGGCCCCGCTGGAGAACGGCTTCTTCCACAACATGGCGGGCGCCAGCTATGGCGCCGAGCTGGGCACGGACGCGTGACCGGCTGACTTCAAACCGCCCAGTGAGGAAGGTGGGATGAAGCGTTGTTTCGCCACCGTCTGAAGAAGAACTTCTGATAAACAGAATCCATTTTTTATCCCCTTGACCATGGTCAAGGATGACCGAGCGACAAAGCGGGAGATTCCCCCCTCAGTCTTTATCAGACTGCGTCATCACTTGGTGATGACATCTCCCGCTTTTTGCCTCGACCGCCCATCGGCGTTCAGCCGGTGGGCGTCTTTTTTGGCACGGCGCCACCATTGAGAAGCACGCGCCCGAAGGCGATCAGGAACAGCAGGACAGCACAGACCCACGCGGACGCCGCCCCGGCGAGCAGCACCGATCGACCATCCCCCATCGCATCGGCGGCAACACGCGCCACGCAGGCCGTGGCGGCGAAGACGTAGCAGGCCGTCACCACCGCCGAATGCGTAAAGGCGTGGCCGGCGTGCTTGCGGATCATGCTCGACATCATGGCGAAGCACATCAGCCCGATCGCCCCGACGGTCCATATGTGGAGCGCCGCCCCCATTGCGGAGCCCGCCACGGACAGCGCGGCAAAGCCCAGCGGTATGCAGGCATAGGCGCCGTGAACGACAAGCACGGATGGCCGGCCGACAGTCCGCCACCCCTGCCACCGGATCAACCGAACCGCCTGGGTCAGCGCGGCCAGGAGGCTTGCGCCCGCAGTGAACGCCGATGCGGGCGCCGCGATCCAGCCGAGCAGCGCGGCAAAGGCAACCGCTGCGGCGCCCCGTTCGAACAGGGGGCATTCCTCGAACAGCGCCTTCTTGCCGGGCAGGCCCAGGTGGGAAGCAGTGAGACTCGGCGCGACCCGGCCTCCCAGCACCATGACCAGCCCGAGCAGGACCGCCGGGGCCAACCGGTCCAGAACACCGGAACCATCACACCGCAGTTCCCAAAGGGCCGCCCCGGCCAACGCGGTGGTAAGCGCCGCGACGATCCCGTTGCGCCGGTCCCGGCACACCACGACCTGCCCCGTTACCAGCGCGGCCAGCAAGGCCAGGAACGGCGCGTGGGCCGCCGGCACCCATAGGGATGCCGCCCGCCCGACCAGCCAGAGCGGCACCAGAAGCCTCCAGCCCTGGGAGCAGACCAACGGCCGCGCGCTCCAGCGCGGCATGGCGGTCCGCAGGAAGCCCGCCATCACCGCCGGAATCGTGCCGAACAACAGTGCCCGCCCATGCCAAGCGGGGAACGAGCCCGTTTCCCAACCAAGCGTGGTCGGCACCCAGAGGCCAACGGACAGCAGGGCATCGAGCGCTGCCAGGAGAAAGAAGGAACGGAAAGGCACGTCGATGCGGCCGAAATCGATTTAGCTGGAACCCGCTACACGGCATCCTGTCGGCAGCAGCGGCGGAGGCGTTCGATGGAGCCGACCTGAATGGTGCTCCCTTCGACGCGAAGGTCATGCGCGGACAGTTTGGCGAAGGCGCGGGACAGATGTTCCGGCGACATGCCAAGCCGGCTTGCCAACACCCGTTTGCTGATTGGCAGTTCGAAGCTGGTGCCGTCCGTCTCTGGTTTCGCATGGGCAAGGATGAAACCGGCCAGCCGCTGCGTCGTGTTGCACAGCTTCAGATCCTTCACCTGCCGGACCATCCCCCGGAATTGCCGCGCCAGCAGGCTCATCACCGACCGTGCCAGGGGCGGTTCCCGCGAGGCCAGATCCCGAAACGGCGCCGCCAGCACGAAGCAGTCGCCGGACATCATGATCTCGATGACGGTTTCCTGGCTGGATTCGTTCCGGCCCGACAGCATGGCGGACCCACGGACAAGGACGTGCAGGCAGTCGGCCGCGTCGCCTTCTTCAAAAAGCAGTGTGTCGCGCGGGAGCCTTTGCAGAAACGCGCCTTTTGTCAGCCCTTCCAAATGCTCCTCCTCCAGCCCGGCGAAGAGCGGAAGATCACGCACAGCGTCCAGGTCTTTCGGTCGCATAGAAACCGATCCAGCTGCGTTTCAGGACAAGGCGCCTTCCGCGCCCTGCCGCACACCGTCTCATGGCGCCACCCTCCACTTCTTGATCGATATCAAGTCCACAGAATTCCAACCTCAGAATATGATGCTTTGAATTGTTCTAAATAGCCGAAGCCGCGAAGTATACCGCGATGATTTCAAGGGAAATCGTTCGTTGTTGCTCGCTTTTTCGGCCGATCTATCGGTCGCGAGCCTTGGCTTGACCTTGGTCAAGTCGTTCGATGTGCAAAAGCGTATAGCTCCCGCTCACATCCCTCCGGATCCTGTCCGGCCGAACGACGAGAGTGTCATGAACGCGCCGACCGCCCGCACCAACGCCCCCGCAAGCCGCCGCTTCGAAGCCATGATGTTCCTGGCTCTGTCCGTTCTCATCTGGCCGTTCGTCGCGGTCGGCGTGGTCGGGGCCTTCGGCTTCTCGGTCTGGATGTACCAGATGCTGTCCCACTCCGGCGGGATGTGAGCCGGCCCATGCCCGAGATCCACATTTCCAGCCTCGTCATCCAGCATGTGCCCGAACGGACCGCCGCGCTGAAGGACGCCGTAGCGGCCCTGGCCGGGACCGACTGGCACGCGGCGGAGCACGGCAAGGCCATCGTCACGGTCGTGACCGCGAGCGCGGGCGAGGTCGTCGAACGCATGGCCGAAATCAACGCCCTGGCCGGCGTCTACACCACGACGCTCGTCTACCACCACTACGAAGACGCGGACCGCGACCAAGACGGGGCTCCCGTGCCCGTGGCCGCCACGCCCGCCCAATAACGACCGCCCGCAGGAGACTGTCATGCCTTTGTCCCGCCGTGATTATCTGAAGGTTCAAGCCGCGACGGTCGCCGCGGCGGCAGCCGGGGTGAGCATGCCCGTTTCGGCCGGCGTGCTTCCGACCGGCGACGACGCCAAGCTGAAATGGTCCAAGGCGCCCTGCCGCTTCTGCGGCACCGGCTGCGGCGTGATGGTCGGCGTGAAGGACGGCCGCATCGTCGCCACCCACGGCGACGTGAAGGCGGAGGTGAATCGCGGCCTGAACTGCGTGAAGGGCTATTTCCTCTCCAAGATCCTCTATGGCGAGGACCGGCTGACCCGGCCGATGCTGCGCATGAAGGACGGCCAGTACCACAAGGACGGCGAGTTCACGCCGATCGGCTGGGACCAGGCCTTCGACATCATGGCCGAGAAGTGGAAGGAGACCCTGAAGAAGAAGGGTCCGACCGCCATCGGCATGTTCGGTTCGGGCCAGTGGACCGTTTTCGAGGGCTACGCGGCGTCGAAGCTGTTCAAGGCCGGCTTCCGGTCCAACAACATCGACCCGAACGCGCGCCACTGCATGGCCTCGGCCGTCGCCGGCTTCATGCGGACCTTCGGCATGGACGAGCCGATGGGCTGCTACGACGACATGGAGCAGGCCGACGCCTTCGTGCTGTGGGGCTCGAACATGGCGGAGATGCACCCCATCCTGTGGACGCGCATCACCGACCGTCGCCTGAGCCACGAAGGCGCCAAGGTCGCCGTGCTCTCCACCTACGAGCACCGCTCCTTCGACCTCGCCGACATCGGCATGGTGTTCAAGCCGCAGACCGATCTGGCGATCCTGAACTACATCGCCAACCACATCATCCAGACCGGTCGCGTCAACAAGGAATTCATCGCCAAGCACTGCAACTTCAAGCGCGGCCGCGACGACATCGGCTACGGCCTGCGTCCCGAGCACGCGCTGGAGCAGAAGGCAAAGAACGCCGCCAAGGCGAACGACTCCGACCCGATCTCCTTCGAGGAATTCGCGAAGTTCGTCGAACCCTACACGCTGGACAAGGCGCACGAGCTGTCGGGCGTGCCCAAAAATCGCCTGGAGGCGCTGGCCGAGCTGTACGCCGACCCCAAGGTGAAGGTCATGTCCTTCTGGACCATGGGCTTCAACCAGCACACGCGCGGCGTCTGGGCGAACAACCTCGTCTACAACATCCACCTGCTGACCGGTAAGATCAGCCTGCCGGGCTGCGGTCCCTTCTCGCTGACCGGCCAGCCGTCGGCCTGCGGCACGGCGCGCGAGGTCGGCACCTTCGCCCATCGCCTGCCGGCCGACATGGTCGTCACCAACCCGGAACACCGCAAGCACGCCGAAGAGATCTGGAAGCTGCCGGAAGGCACGATCCCCGACAAGATCGGCTTCCACGCCGTCCAGCAGGACCGCATGCTGAAGGACGGCAAGATCAACGCCTACTGGGTCATGTGCAACAACAACATGCAGACGGCCCCGAACACGGCGAACGAGACCTATCCCGGCTACCGTAACCCCGACAATTTCGTCGTCGTCTCCGACCCCTATCCGACCGTCACGGCGCTGGCCGCCGACCTGATCCTGCCCACGGCGATGTGGGTGGAAAAGGAAGGTGCCTACGGCAACGCCGAGCGCCGCACCCAGGCGTGGCACCAGCTCGTCGATGCGCCGGGCGAGGCCAAGTCCGACTTGTGGCAGCTGATGGAGTTCTCCAAGCGCTTCAAGATCGAGGAGGTGTGGCCGGAGGAACTGCTCGCCAAGAAGCCGGAATACCGCGGCAAGACCATGTTCGACGTCCTCTTCGCCAACGGTCAGGTCAACGCCTTCCCGGTGGCGGAGTGCGACAGCGCCTATGAGAACCGCGAGGCGAAGCACTTCGGCTTCTACGTGCAGAAGGGTCTGTTCGAAGAGTACGCCTCCTTCGGGCGCGGCCACGGCCACGATCTGGCGCCGTTGGAGGTCTATCACCAGGAACGCGGGCTGCGCTGGCCGGTGGTCAACGGCAAGGAGACCAAGTGGCGCTACCGCGAGGGCTACGACCCCTACGTGAAGGCCGGCGAGGACGTGAAGTTCTACGGCAACAAGGACGGCAAGGCGAACATCTTCGCCCTGCCCTACGAGGCGCCGCCGGAATCCCCCGACGCCGACTATCCCTTCTGGCTCTCCACCGGCCGCGTGGTCGAGCATTGGCACTCCGGCTCCATGACGCTGCGCGTTCCCGAGCTGCGCAAGGCCTTCCCGAACGCCGTGGTCTTCATGCACCCGGACGATGCCAAGGCGCTGAACGTGCGGCGCGGCCAGGAAGTGCGCGTCGTGTCGCGGCGCGGCGAGGTGCGCGTCCGCGTCGAGACGCGGGGCCGCAACAAGCCGCCGCAGGGCCTCGTCTTCGTGCCGTTCTTCGACCACACCGTGCTCATCAACAAGGTGACCCTGGACGCGACCGACCCGATCAGCAAGCAGACCGACTTCAAGAAGTGCGCGGTCAAAATCGTTCCCGTCGCCTGAGGACCCCGACCATGAAGATCCGCATTCTGCTTGCCGCCTTCGCCCTGGTGGCCGCTCTCCCCGTCCTGGTGGCGGGGGCGGGCGCCGCCGATGCGCCGAAGCTCCCCTCGGGGCCGCACCCCATGGTGCAGGACGTCCCGGCCGATCCCATGCCCCGCGAGATCGTCGACGACGTGAAGCGGACCCGCAACTACGCCGACCAGCCGCCGCTGATCCCGCACGCGATCCGCGACTACCAGCTCGACCTCAACGTCAACAAGTGCCTGACCTGCCACGACCGCAAGAACAGCGAAGGGGCGCAGGCGCCGATGATCTCCATTACCCACTTCCAGGACCGGGACGGGCAGGCTCTGGGCGCCGTGTCGCCGCGCCGCTACTTCTGCACCCAGTGCCATGTCCCGCAGACCGACGCCCGGCCGATCACCGGCAACATGTTCAAGGACATCGACACGGTGCTCCGCGGCAAGGAAGGCGGCAAGTAAATGGGCATCAAGGATTTCGCGGTGCGCTGCTGGCGCACCTTCTCCCGGCCAAGCGTCCATTTCAGCCTGGGCTTCCTGACGCTGGGCGGCTTCCTGGCCGGGGTGATGTTCTGGGGCGGCTTCAACACCGCCCTGGAGACCACCAACAAGGAGGCCTTCTGCATCAGCTGCCACGAGATGAAGGAGAACGTCTACGAGGAGCTGAAGCAGACCATCCACTTCACCAACCGGTCGGGCGTGCGGGCGACCTGCCCGGACTGCCACGTGCCGCACAACTGGACCGACAAGATCGCCCGCAAGATGCAGGCGTCCAAGGAGGTCTGGGGCAAGATCTTCGGCACCATCGACACGCGGGAAAAGTTCCTGGACAAGCGCCTGGAACTGGCCAGCCACGAATGGAACCGCCTGAAGAGCAACAACTCCCTGGAATGCCGCAACTGCCACAGCGCGGAGTCCATGGACATCACCCGCCAGAACCCCCGCGCGGCGAAGATGCACGAAACCTATCTGTTCACCGATCAGAAGACCTGCATCGACTGCCACAAGGGCATCGCCCACCGCCTGCCCGACATGAGGGACGTTCCGCCCGGCTGGACGGGGATCACCTCCTCCGCCCAGTGACCGACCGGACACCAGACCGCGCTACCCAAACCGCCGGCTTCCCATCTCAGGGAGGCCGGCGGTTTTTCATTCCGCCGTGACCCTGCGATACAGGTGCCATGTGGCGTGCCCAAGCACCGGCAGCACGATGATGAGGCCGACGAACAGCGGAATCGATCCGATCACCAGACCGGCCGCGACGATCAGACCCCACATCGCCATGGGGACCGGGTTCGCCATCACGGCGCGGACCGATGTTCCCACGGCCGACGCGACCCCCACCTTGCGGTCGAGCAAAAGCGGAAACGACACCACGCTGACCACCAGCGCCAGCACGGCGAAGAGGAAGCCGACGCCGACGCCCGCGACGATCAACATCCAGCCCGCTCGCGTCGAGAACAGGTCGCGTGCAAAGGCCTCGATCGAAACGGGGGGTGCCGGGCCGAGGGTGACCATGTAAATGATTTGGGCGGCGACCAGCCAGAGCAGGAAGATCGCCATCAACATCACCCCCAGCACCAAAATCGCCCCGAACGACGGGGAGGCGAGCACGCCGAACGCGTCGCCCCATCGGACAGCGACTCCCTGCTCGCGCCGCCGGCTCATCTCATAGAGGCCGATCGCCGCGAACGGGCCGACCAGCGCGAAGCCGGACGCCAGCGGGAACAGCAGGTGCAGCATGTCGCGACCGAACGCCGCCCGCGCCAGAACGAGGCCGGCGATGGGATAGATGAGGCAGATGAAGATGACGTCGGTCCGGCACGCCCCGAAGTCCTGAAGGCCTTTCGCCAGAACGTCACGAAGGTCCGCCGCCGTGATCCGGCGGATTGCCGGTGGCCGGACCTTCACCTCGTCGTCCGCTCCATAGACGGCATGGCTCCCCGACGCCACGGCCTGGGACCATTGCCGGTATTGGTCCATTCCATACTCAATGGGATTTCGAATTGTCATGTGCGCTCCTCCCGAACGCTTCGTTCGAGGGGCGGCGCAGTCCAGCCGTGATGAGGACTCCCGATCCGGCCGTCAGTCACGACAGAACCGCGACCCGCCATTCCGAACAGTATATGGCACCCGTCAAACCGATGCCCAGACAGCAAAAAAGAAAGCGCAATCCCCCGGACCGCAAATCACGGGCCGAATGGAGCCGTCTTCATCGTCGCTGTCGCGTCGTTCGGGGGTTGTCAGGCGATGAGGACGGCAAAGGCAAGGCACGCGGCCAACGGACCGCCCGCGAAAAGCCCAAGCGCGCTGATGCGTTCGATGCGGCTCCAGGACGCCCAATCACGATGGAGAGAGTGAAAGAACGGCTGCATGGCGTTCATGGCGCCCTCCTGCATTCATCCGGACTTGCCCGCCACTGACGGTGAGCAATCACCCGCGCTCGGCCGGTGTGACCAGATGAATATCAAGGCATCGTGGGTGCGACCGTTTAAAGCGAAGTGGTATCTCCGACTGAGGCCGTTGGAATTCCAACGGCCTCGTGCAGCGACGGCTTCCATGCACGAAGACGGGCGCTAAAGCGAATTTGCATTCGCTTTAGATTCAAACGGCCTCATGTGCCGGCTCTCAGCGGATGCCTCTGGCATCCGCCTGCCGCCAGCGGGAACGAAGTTCCCGCGAGAGGCCGGGCTTCGGCCGCACGTGCGGCCGGGACCGCGGTCGCGGTCCAAAGCGGATCGAAATCCGCTTTAACGCTCACGTCCCGGTCATCACCGGGGCGAAGGGCAAGCCCGCTTGATCCAGCGCGCGGTCGATGACCTCGTCGGACTTCTGGTCGAAGAGCTGCACCAGCAGTTCGTCCACCGCCCAGTCGTTGGTCGGGGTCAGTTTGGCGAAGAGTTCGCCCATCACCTCGGCCTGATAGTCGTCGCGGCGGTTGTCGCTGCCCTCGTATTCCATGCGCTTGGCGACACCCATGGCGACCTGGAAGGGCGGAACGAGCACCGGGCCGACGCCGGCCTTCTTCAGCACCGCGTTGAGACCAAGGGCTCCATCGTCCCACGCCAACCGGCGCGCGTTCTCCGCCGGGATGCCGGCCTTGACGCCGAGGCCCGCCGTGAACAGCGACAGGTCTCCCGCGCACAGCACGCGGAACAGCAGCGCCGTGGAAATGCGTCCGTTGGCGTGCAGCCATTGGGCGACCGCCTCCACATCCTCCGACCCGCGCAGGGCGGGGCGCAAAAGGCGCATGGTCGCGGCCTCGCGGCCGTTCTCGACGAGGCGTTCGACAAGATCGCGGGACAGGCCATGCGCGCGGGCCAGCGTGGTACGGACGGCGTCGGAGACGAAGGCGATCAGCCGTTCCACCACCGCCAGCGGCAGACCGGGGCGGGTCGCAGCCGCCTCGCTGACCATGCGGACCCGGCCGAAACGGTCGAGCGCGCGGTGGATCGAGCCTTCGGACACCGCAGCGCCCTTGTTGCGCAAAAGCGCGGTCACCACAGTGACGTTGCCGGTCTCCGCGATGGCGCCGGAAACCCGCTCCGACACCACGCGGCGGTTGGCGATGGCGAGGTGCTTGCCGGCGTCCGGATCGGCCAGCAGGCTCAGCAGCAGGTCGTCGCTGAGCCCGTCGGCGTCGCGGAGGATCGGGAAGGCCACCCGCGCCACGTCCTTGACTAGCCGCTCGGCCAATTCCTCGGTCAGCACGGGGTTGTTGCGGATCTGCCAAGCGACCGCCTCGCGCACGGCGGCCTGGGCGTCGCCCGCGAAGCAGTGCATGACCTCCAGGGCCAGCGACCGTTCCGCTTCGCTGAGTCCGCCCTGTTCGAAGTCGTGGACCAGCTTCGTCATCGTCTCGATGCGCGCCTCCGGAGAGGGAGAGGTGAGCAGCCGTTCGATGTCGCGGGATGACAGGAAATTCTCGCTCATATCAATCCAATCCCTTAATCCAGCCCTTGTCCGGAGTAGCGGACCATGTCGCCCCAGATACGGTCGAGGCGGCGGAGCGTGCGGTAAGCCGCCTTCAGGTCGGCGGCCTCGTTTTCGTTGCGCACCAGGGCGGCGGCCTGGAATTGCTCCAGCTTGGTCAGTTCGGCGCGCAACACCTGCCCCTTCTCGGACAGGCGCAGGCGAGCGGTGCGGCGGTCGCGCTGGCTGGCGCCACGGTCGATGTAGCCAGCCTCCACCAGGATCTTCAGGCTGTAGGACGCGTTGGATCCCAGATAGTAGCCACGTTCCATCAGGTCGCGGACCGACGGTTCGTCGTCGCCGATCAGCATGACCATGAGCGCCTGCACCGGCCCGATATCGTCGATTCCCTGCTTCAGCAGCCCCGCCCGCACGACGTCGAGGAAGCGGCGGTGCATCCGCTCGATCAGGCGGGCCACGCCGTGGTAGTCGGCGAGATCGGAAAGTTCGGCGGCATCGTCCCGGTGCGGCGCGTTCATGGCCGGTCTGCTCCTCTTGTTCTTCTTATTCGGCGGCGAGGGCAGCCGGGCCGCGATAGCCCTGCGGGTTGCGCTGGCGCCACGCCCAGGCGCCGCCGATGATGCTGTCCAGATCGGGGAAGCGCGGCTCCCAGCCGAGATCCTTGCGGATGCGCTCCGACGAGGCGATCAGCACGGCCGGGTCGCCGGCGCGGCGCGGGCCGACCTTCACGGGAACCTTGCGGCCGGTGACGCGCTCGGTCGCCTCGATCACTTCGCGGACGCTGTAGCCCTTGCCGTTGCCGAGGTTGTAGCGGACGCTGCGCTCCTCCAGCAGCGGCAGCACGCGCAGGTGCGCGTCGGCCAGATCGCAGACGTGGATGTAGTCGCGCACGCAGGTGCCGTCATGCGTCGGGTAGTCGTCGCCGAAGATCTCGATGTGCGGGCGCTTGCCGGCGGCGGCATCCAGCACCAGCGGGATCAGGTGCGTTTCGGGATAGTGATCCTCGCCGAGCAGGCCGTTCGGGTGCGCGCCCGCCGCGTTGAAGTAGCGCAGGCAGGCGGAGCGCAGGCCGTGGCAGCGGTCGGCCCAATGCAGGGCGCGCTCGATCATGTACTTCGACTCGCCGTAGGGGCTGCCGGGATCGATGGTGGCGTCCTCGTCGATGGGCAGGCGCTCCGGCATGCCGAACAGGTTGGCGGTGGAGGAGAAGACCATCTTGCCCACGCCCGCCTGCACCGCCGCCTGGATCAGGTTCAGCGAGGTGACGGTGTTGCCGTGCAGATAGGCGTGCGGGTTGCGCATCGACTCGCCCACCAGCGACAGCGCCGCGAAGTGGAACACGGCGTCGAATTTCCATTCGGCGAAGGTGCGCTTCAGCGCCTCCGTGTCGGCGAGGTCGGCTTCCACGAAGGCGGCCTCCGCCGGGACGGCGGCGCGGTGGCCCTGGCGCAGGTTGTCCAGCACCACGACGTTGAAGCCGCGCTCTAGCAGCTCGGCCACGCAATGGCTGCCGACATAGCCGGCGCCGCCCGTGACCAGCACAGTCTGGGACGAGGTCATCGCAAATATTCCTTGAATTTGTCCAATAATTGTCAGGCGTTGCGCCCGCCGGCATCAAAGGAGAGGAACACCCGTGGTGGCAGGCGCAAATGTTCCGTGGCGCAGCATGCCGTTTGTCTGGACTAATGACCAGTTAACGAAAACGGGGGGATGCAAACAATTACACGGCCGAGGGCCGAAGCAAAATTCTAGGTGAATCAATTAGTTATGACCGTTTTCAAGCCCCTTCCGAGATTGCGCGAAAGGGGTAGCAGCCTAAACTTATCACACGCTGCCGGAGCGTCCCGGCCGTAAGCGAAAGCGGTGCGGGCGGCGATTCCGCCGTGCTGCAGCGGTGCCTGCCGTCGTCCCAAAACGGCTTCAGGCACCCCGATGTCCGGGCAAGATTTCGTTAACCATGACTGCGCATGGTCGGGGTTTGCCTAAGGACAGGAATAGGCGGGAAGGATTTCGGATGAGCGGAATGGATCGGTCGCACTTGAACCGCGCCTATCGGAAGATCAGGCACGGGCTTCTCCTGGCCGGCGCGCTGAGCTTCTTTGTGAACCTCCTGATGCTCGTGGTTCCGCTCTACACGATGCAGATCTACGACCGCGTCATGAACAGCCGGAGTCTCGACACGCTGACCATGCTGGCGATCATCGCCGTGGGTGGTCTGGTGCTGTTCGGCATTCTGGACTTCATCCGCGCGCGCGCCTTCCTGGTCACGGGGGCGGTGATCTCGCACCGCTTCAACGTGCCGGCGCTGGAGGCGGCCATCGTGGACGCGCTGGGCGGCGGGCAGCGCAACGCCGGCCAGACCATGCGCGACCTGAACGAACTGCGCAACTTCATGACCAGCAGTGCGGTCACCGTGCCGCTGGAGCTGCTGTGGTCGCCGGTCTTTCTGGTCATCCTGTTTCTGCTGCACCCGATCTACGGCTGGATCGCGGTGGGTGCGGCGCTGCTGCTGCTGGGCATGAACGCCCTGACCGATGCGCTGACCCGCCGCCCGATGGCCGAGGCGAACGAGGCCTCCGCCAAGGTGTTCGCCGACATCGCCGGCGCCGTCCGCCACGCCGAGGCCATCGAGGCGATGGGCATGCTGCCGGCGCTCGCCCGGCGCTGGCAGGTGGCGCAGAACGGTTCCGCCTCGCTGATCGACCGGGGCGCCGCGCTGTCGCGCGCCATGGCCTCGGCATCGCGCGCGTTGCGCCTGATCATCCAGGTCGGCACCATTTCGGCCGGCGCGGCGCTGGTCATCCACAACGATGCGTCGCCCGGCAGCATGATGGCGTCCAGCATCATGATGGCCCGCCTGCTCCAGCCCTTCGAGCATCTGGTGGACAACTGGCGCCAGTGGGTCCTGGCCTCCGCCGCGCACAAGCGCATCCGGGAGCTGCTGAACGGCGAAAGGGCGATGCGCAGCACCATGCCGCTGCCCCAGCCCCAGGGCAGCATCAAGGTCGACCGCGTCAGCCATCTGCCGAAGGGCCTGTCGCGCCCGGTTCTGCGCGGCGTGTCCTTCACGCTGGAACCCGGCGAGGTGCTGGGCATCATCGGCCCGTCGGGGGCCGGCAAATCGACGCTCGCCCGCCTGATGGTCGGCATCTGGGAACCGACGGCCGGCGGCATCTATCTTGACGGCACCAGCACCTTCCTGTGGGAGCGCGAAAGCTTCGGCCGCTACGTCGGCTATGTGCCGCAGTCGGTGGCGCTGCTGGACGGCACCATCGGCGAGAACATCGCCCGCATGGGGCAGGCCGACCCGGCGGAAATCGTCCGCGCCGCCCGTTTGGCCGGCATCCACGAGATGATCGGGCGCCTGCCCTTCGGCTACGACACGCCGGTCGGCGACAACGCCTTCGCCCTGTCCGGCGGACAGCGGCAGCGCATCGCGCTCGCCCGCGCGCTGTTCGGCCGCCCGCGCCTGATCGTGCTGGACGAGCCCAATTCCAATCTCGACCACGAAGGGGAACAGGCGCTGCTCCACGCGGTCGGACAGGCGCGCAACGAGGGCGCCACGGTGGTGATGGTCGCCCACCGCCCCTCCATCGTGTCGATCGCCGACAAGCTGCTGGTCCTGAAGGATGGCGCCGTCGAGCATTTCGGCGAGCGCACCGACGTCTTGAAGCTGGTCCAGCCGGGTGGCGCCCCCAAGGTCGCCCGTCTGGTCCGTTCGGGAGAATCCGCATGACGAACGTCCCCACCGCCCCGCTGGCTTCCGCCCAGCCTCCCCTGAACTGGGCGCCGGTCATCGACGTGACGCCGGCCGAACCGTCGCTGCGCGGCACCGCGCTGGCCGGCGCGCTGGCCGTCGCCATCGGCTTCGGCGGCTTCCTCGGCTGGGCCTTCCTGGCCGATCTGGACAGCGCCGCCCTGGCCGCCGGCACGGTGATGGTGGAAAGCCATCGCAAAACCGTGTCGCACCTGGAAGGCGGCATCCTCCGTGAGCTGCTGGTCAAGGACGGCGACATGGTGGAGGCGGGGCAAGTGCTCCTGCGCCTCGACACCACGCAGAGCCAGGCCGTGGTCTCGCAGCTGTACGGCCAGTACTGGACCGCTCTGGCACGGCTGGCGCGGCTGCGCGCCGAACAGACCGACGCCCCGGCCCCGGTCTTCGCCGAGGAACTCGTCAAGGCGGCCACGGAAAGCCCCGTCGCCGCCGAGGCGCTGGCCGCCGAGAAGCGTCTGTTCGAGTCGCGCCGCGAAAGCTACGAAGGGCAGATCGCGATCCAGCGCAAGCGCATCGAGCAGCTGCGCGACGAGATGGTGGCGCTGGACGCGCAGCGCACCGCCACCGCCGACCGCCTGCGCTACACCGAGGACGAGCTGCGAATCGTCGAAGGTCTGCTGGCCAAGGGCTACGAGCGCAAGCCGCGCCTTCTGGAGCTTCAGCGCAACGTCGCCGACAGCCGTGGCAAGCTCGGCGAAATCCAGGCCAACCGGTCGAAGGCCGAACAGGGCATCGCCGCGGCCGAGCTGGAGATCATCAACCTCGGCAACACCCGCCGGTCGGAGGTCGGAAACGACCTGCAAACCGTCCAGGCCACCGTCTCCGACCTGACCGAGCGCCTGCGCGGGGCCGGCGACGTGCTGAAGCGGCAGGAGGTCACGGCACCCCAGGCGGGCCGCGTGACCGGTCTGAAGTTCTTCACCCCCGGCGGCGTCATCCCGGCGGGGGTCGGCATCCTCGACATAGTGCCGCAGGACGACGGGTTGATCGTGGAGGCGCGCGTGTCCCCCGCCGACGTGCAGAACGTCGAGATCGGCGGCGATGCCTCCGTGAAGCTGATCGGCTACCGCCAGCGTGTGGTGCCGCCGGTGCCGGGCAAGGTCATCGCCGTTTCCGCCGACCAGTTGCAGGACGAGCGGACGGGGCAGGCCTATTTCACGGCCCGCGTCAGCCTGGACGCCGCCACGCTGAAAGCGCTGCCGAACGTGGAGCTGCATCCCGGCATGCCGACCGAGGTGATGATTCGCGGCCACAGCCGCAAGGCCATCGAATACTTCCTGACGCCGCTGACCGACGGCCTGAACCGCGCCTTCCGCGAGCAATAAATTTCGCTGTCCTGCTTCCCCGCCAATGGCGGGGAAGTACCAGCGCGCTTTTTCTTTCCCGCTTGAGCCGTTTTCAGAAGCGCGTGGCTTTGGGCCGTCCCGGCTGTCGGCCCGAACTGCGGCGGCCCAATCCGCGTCAGTGTGCCGTTTTGGTCGGCTTGGGCCGAGCAGGGCGCGGCCCGACACCCAGCGCTTTTCAACATCGGCATCGCCAGCCACCGCCGGCGGCTTAAAAGTTCGAAAATCGTTGCATTACACACAGAAAGCCAAGGGCAAATCACCTCCCCGACCACCAAAAACCTGTGTTCAAAAAGGGATGTTTAGATTTTCGAAAGGCTTTGAAGCCAAAGTCCGTCGCATCACGCAACGATCATTGAGAATTATTGGTCGGGGACTCTTAAAACTCAACTTTTCCCTTCCTTTGGCCTCACCATTATCACAGCCGGACTCGCCATCATTTGGGTACATCGTTGGTCGTAACTCGCCATTTCGGGGTAGGCAGACAATCGGCTGCCCCACCCAATCGCATCGTTAAGGAGTATCCAACATGGCCACCCTTCCTGGCGGCAGCTACGAAGACATCGTCAACACCGGCACCAACAAGGCCGACCTCATCCAGGGCGATCAGGGGAACGACCTCCTGTTCGGCGGCAACGGCGAAGACACGGTGCTTGGCGGCGCCGGCAACGACATTCTGGACGGCGGCAACGGTGAGGACGTCCTGTCCGGCGGTGACGGCGACGACATCCTGTCCGGCGGCAACGGCGACGACGTCCTGACCGGCGGCAACGGCGAGGATGTCCTGGCCGGCGGCAAGGGCGACGACGTCCTGTCCGGCAATGACGGCGACGACATCCTGAAGGGTGACGAAGGCGACGACATGCTGCTCGGCGGCGCCGGCAACGACATTCTGGACGGCGGCAAGGGCGATGATGTCCTGAAGGGCGGCAACGGCGACGACATCCTGAAGGGTGGCGACGGCGACGACTTCCTGGCCGGCGACGAAGGCAACGACATGCTGGTCGGCGGCAAGGGCGACGACATCCTGTCCGGCGGCGAGGGCAACGACACCTTCGTGTTCTCCGGCGGCGGCGGTCAGGACGTGGTGCTCGACTTCCAGGTGGGCGAGGATCTGCTGCAGATCGATCGCAACATCAACGGCCTCAAGATCGCCAGCGCCGACGATCTGGCGGCCCGCGTCACCGACCAGGGCGGCGACGCCGTCATCGACCTGGGCAACGGCGACACCATCACGCTGAAGGGTGTCTCCGCCGAGGACGTGCACAACAACCCGAACGACTTCTTCGTGATCCACTGATGACCCACTAGGGGGGACCGGATCGGCGGCGTGCGCTCCGCACGCCGCCGGCTGGTCCGCAAGGAGCGCATGACCGTACTCGCCGTCCTGCCGACCTCGGCCTCCATCGCCCCCGCGCAGCTCAGCGCGTTGGGCGATGATTTCGTTCTCGCCTCCTGGGAAAGCGACGGTCCGGAGACCTCCGGCCGCGTGGTTCCCTCGCTCGACGGCGAGGAGGTCCGGCCGCCCTACACGACGCTCTCCGTCCGGACGAGCTGGGGCGGGCAGCGGGTGCTTTCCATCCTGCGGACGCCGCGAAAGCCCGGCGCCACCGCGCGGTTCATCGCTCAGGGCCGCGTCATCGCGGAAGCCCAGGCGGAACCCGAATCCCCCGATCTCGACCCCGCCTTCCTGCTGGGCAGCCTGGACGCGACCGCCCGGCTGCGCGTGGTCCGTTTTCTGTTCGATTTCGCGCGCTCCACCCCCAGCTTGCGTAGCGATGCCGGCTTCGCCGGCGTGTGCCGCCGCATGGTGCTGGAGCTGTCGCCCACCCCCTCCCCCGTGACCGCCCGCGCCACCGCGACGGACGAGCTGCTGCTGTGCGGCGGTTCGCTTTCCTCCGGCTTCGGCGAGGTGACCGGCGCGGTCATCATCACGCCGGGCGCCGTCGGCCCCGCCCCGTTCGAGGTCTGCGTCGGCTCCACCATCGACCGGCGCGGGCGCACGTCGATGGACCTGCTGGTGGACCGGGCGCTGTGCCTGCCGGGCAACCTTCTGGTTCTGCTGGGCCGCAACGGGCTGGCCTGCCGCGCCTTCGGCGCCGTGCCCCCCACCCTGCCGGCCCTGACCGAGCATCTGGGGACACCGAAGCGTGACACGCCGCTAGCCCTGCGCCAGTACATCCTGCGCGGACTCGCCCAGCGCGGCCGGTCCGACGCCACCGCCGCCGCCGCCGTGCGGGAGTTGCAGGTTCTGGTCCCGCTGCCCAAGCGGCAGGTCGCTGACGCCAAGCGGTCCATCGGCGCCTCGCTTGATCTGGCCGTTCCGACCGGCGACGGCGGGCTGTTCCTGGCCGGCTGGGTGCACGACCCGCACGGGCTGAGCAACGGCCTTAGCGTGCAGACGCCGTTCGGCGGCGAGCGCCGGTTGGAAGTGTTGGAGCATCGTTTCCCGCGCGAGGACGTGGCGAAGCTGTTCAAGAGCGACCATGCCGACCGCAGCGGCTTCATCGCCTATCTGCCGGGTGCGCCGGAGCCGGCCGCCTCGCTTCAGGTTCATGCGGAACTGCTGCTGGGCTCCGGCGGGTCGATCAAGCTGGTGCCGCCGCTGCGCCCGATGGCCCCGGCCGACGCCCGCGCCGCCGTGCTGGGCAGCCTGCCGCCGCACTTCGCCACGCCCCACGTTTTGGAAACGGTGATCGGCCCGGCCGTGGCGCCGCTGCACGCCGCCCACATGGCGACCCGGCGCGAGCCGGAGATGGTGGTCTTCGGCAAGCGGCCGGAGAATCCGACCGTGTCGGTCATCATCCCGCTTTACAAGACGCTGGAGTTCCTGCGCTTCCAGCTCTCCAGCTTCGCGACCGATCCTGGCATGGATGAAGCCGAGCTGATCTTCGTGCTGGACAGCCCGGAGCAGCGCGACGAGCTGGTGCACATGCTGCACGGCTTCCACGGCCTTTACGGTCTGCCGATGGTGCTGTTGGTGCAGTCCGCGAACTACGGTTATTCGGCGGCTAATAACGCGGGTGCGGCGGCCAGCCACGCGCGCAAGCTGCTGTTCCTCAATTCCGACGTGATTCCGGACCGGCCGGGCTGGCTCGGCGATCTCGTCGCGGCCCTTGAGGAGCGGCGGGGCACGGGTGCGGTCGGGCCGAAGCTGCTGTTCGACGACGACAGTCTTCAGCACGCCGGCCTCTATTTCGACCGCGACGTGCGCGGGCGGTGGTTCAACCATCACTTCTTCAAGGGCATGCCGCGCGACTTCCTGCCGGCCTGCCGGGCGCGCAGCGTGCCGGGCGTCACGGGGGCCTGTCTGCTGATGTCGCGCACCGCGTTCGAGGCGGTCGGCGGCTTCTGCGAGGACTACGTCATCGGCGACTTCGAGGATTCGGACCTGTGCCTGCGCATCCGCGGCGCGGGGCTGGACATCCGCTACGTCCCCTCGGTGGAGCTGTACCATCTGGAACGCCGCTCCATCAGCAAGCACCAGGGTTACACGCGCGGCGTGGCGTCGGAATACAATTGCTGGCTCCACGCCCGCCGCTGGTCCGCCCTGATGGAGGAACTGACCGCGCGCGACTGGGACGAGGACAGCCCTCCCCCACCACCGTCCCTGGGGCCGTCCTTCGGGCCGCCCTGCGCTCCCGCCCCAGCATCCCAGCCCCAATCCGACCCGCAACCGTCGCGCCGTTCCGGCCGCGCGCACCGGAAACGGAGGTAATCCCGTGAACGAAGTCCTGACCGGCCAGAAGCTGGCGATCCTGCGCCGCCGCGCCGACCCGCGCCTGGAATGGCTGTGCGCCCAGATCGCGCGCAACCGCTTCCTGCCCGTCCCGCCGCCCGACCGCGTCTTCATCGGCGACGGCGACTTTCGCGCCATCGGGGCGGAGTTCCTGCGCCACTTCGTCCGCACCGGCGGGCTGAAGCCGAACCACCGCGTGCTGGAGATCGGCTGCGGCATCGGCCGCATGGCGCTGCCGCTGACCCAGTATCTGGAGTCCTCCTACGACGGCGTGGACATCGTCGAGGACGGCATCCAGTGGTGCCGGGAAACCATCACGCCGGCCTACCCGGAGTTCCGCTTCCAGCGGCTGGACGTGGTGAACGGGCTGTACAATCCGGGCGGCGCTGTCCAGGCGTCAAAGACCACCCTGCCCTTCCCGGACGCCGGGCATGATTTCGTCATCCTGACCTCAGTCGTCACGCATCTGCGGACGGAGGAGACGGCGCGCTACGCCGCCGAGATCGCCCGCGTGCTGAAGCCCGGCGGGCGCTGCTTCCTCAGCCTTTTCCTTGTGGACACCAGGGCGCGCGAGGGCATCGCGAAGAAGACCGCGCGCCCGGCCTTCATCGACGCGCCGGGGCCGGAATACATCGCCGACGAGGCCCACCCCAACGCGGCGGTGGCCTATGGCGAGTCCTTCCTGCTCGGCCTGTTCGCCCGCCATGGCCTGCGCCCGGCCCGCGCCATCCTGCGCGGCCACTGGAGCGGGCAGCGCATGGCCGAGAACTTCCAGGACATCCTGGTGCTGGAGAAGCAGGCATGAGCAGCCATCCCCGCGTCCTGGTGATTGCCCACAACCACCCGAGCCTGCATCCCGGCGGCACGGAGATCTTCGCGCACGAGCTGTTCGGTGGCCTGAAGGCGGCGGGGGCGGAGGCGCTTTTCCTCGCCTGCACCAACGGCATCCACCGCGACCGCAAGCCGGGCACCAACCTGCAAACGCTGGGGCGCAGCGCCGACGAGGTGGTTCTGTGGGCCGGTCACTTCGACCATTTCCACCAGAGCCAGATCGACCTGCACGGAATCGTGCCGGATCTGTCGAACCTGCTGCGCGCCTTCAAGCCGGACATCGTGCACGTCCATCACACGCTGCTGCTGGGCGTGGAGATGCTGTTCCTGATCCGGCGCGTCTGCCCGAAGGCGAAGATCGTCTACACGCTGCACGACTATTACCCGATCTGCGCCAACGACGGGCAGATGGTCACGGTCGGCAACCGCGCGCTGTGCCGCGCCGCCTCGCCCGACGCCTGCCACCGCTGCTTCCCCGACCGGCCGGCCGACCAGTTCGTGCTGCGCGAGAAGCACATCAAATCGATGTTCGGGCTGGTGGACCGCTTCCTGGCGCCGAGCGCCTTCCTGCGGGAACGCTACATCGCCTGGGGCATTGCGCCCGACCGGATCGAGGTGATGGAGAACGGCCGCCCGGCGGTCGAGCCGGCGCCTCACCGGACCATTCCCGTGGGCGAGACGCGCAACGCCTTCGCCTATTTCGGCAACCTGAACCCCTTCAAGGGGATCACGGTGGCGCTGGACGCGGTGGGCAAGCTGGCCAAGTCCGGCCATGACCTGTCGCTGGCCGTGCACGGCGGCGCGCCCTTCCAGACCGACGCCTTCAAGGCGAAGATCGAGGACGGCTTCAAAGCGGCCAAGGGGCTTGCCGTTCAGCACGGTCCCTACCGGCGCGAGGAGATGGCCGGCCTGATGGCCGGGGCCGACTGGGTCGTGACGCCGTCGGTGTGGTGGGAGAACGCGCCGCTGGTCATCCGCGAGGCGTTCCAGCACCGCCGCCCGGTCATTTGCAGCGGCATCGGCGGCATGGCCGAGGCGGTGCGCGACGGGGTGGACGGGCTGCATTTCCGCGCGGGCGACGCCGCCGATCTGGCGCGCGTCATGACCCGCGCGATGACCGAGCCGGGGCTTTGGGAACGGCTCGTCTCCAACATTCCAGCCGTGCGCACGACCGACGAGGCGGCGGCCAAACATATCATTCTTTACGACGAACTTTCGACCGGCGGCGCGGGGGCGCTCCGTGACGAGGTGAGTAGCGGGAGCATTGCTCGATGAAGGAACCGATCACCAAGGCCGACATCACTGCGGCCATTCTGCTGGACGACGACACGCTGGTGCTGTTCGGCGCCATCGACCGGCCGTTGCCGGCGACGGCCTCCGTGCATCTGGACGGGTCGGTCGAAGGCCGTTTCGGCGGGCGCTGCTGGACGGACGCGGAGGGTGAGCGCTGGTTCCTGGCCGGCATCCGCGTGCCGGGCCTCGCCCAGATGCGCCCGTCGCGCGTCGAAATCGACGGCGAGGATGGCCAGCGCATGGTCCTGCCGCGCCTGTCCAACGTCCGCACCAACCCCGCGCACCTGATCGTCGCGCTGAAGGAGTTCCAGCCGGGCTGCATGGGGCTGGCGCTGGACTTCGCCGGGGCGCTCGCCGCCTCGACGGACGGGCCGTCCGACCGCATCGGCCGGCTGTTGGCCGGGCTGGTGCAGGAGGTGTCGCAGCCGGACGGCTTCGCCGAAGTGTTCGGCCGCTTCCGCGACGGCAGCCTGATGCTCCAGGGCTGGGCACGGTCCTTGAAGACCGGCGTGCAGAAGCTGCTGATCGAGGCCGAGGACGTCCAGGTCTACCGGGGCGCCGCCGCCGCCTTCGCGCGGCCGGATCTGCCGGGCGACGCGTCGGGCGTGCTGGCCGTGCTGACCGACACGACCCCGGCGCCGGGCGCCATCCGCCGCATCCATTACCGCGCCGCCGACGGCTGGCGTCATCTGGAGATCTTCGAGCACCGCACCATCCTGCCAGAAGGCGTGGCCTCCGCCCATGTCAGCGACATGCTGGGCAACCTGCATGACGGCGAGGCGCGTCAGGCGGTCGCCCGCCTCGCGGCGTCCCGCTACGACGGCGTGGAGACGGTGTCGCGGCTGGAGGTGCCGGTGCGCATCGGCCTGGACATGGCGTTGCGCGTGCCGGGTGCCGGTCTGTTCGTCGGCGGCTGGCTGCTCGACCCGACCCGGCAGGTTCGCACCGTCACGCTGAAGGGGCCGGGCGTATCCGCCCGCCTGGACGCGGAGTGGACGCGGCTTGCCCGGCGCGACGTGACGGACGCCTTCGCCCATGACCCGCTGTTCGCCGGGCGCCTCGTCCCCGGCCAGGACAGCCACGGCTTCACCGCCTTCGCGTCGGAGCCCGCCGGCATTCCGGAGGGTGCCGAATTCCACCTGGAACTCGAACTCGCCGACGACCGCTTCGCCTTCCTGCCGCTGAGTTGCCTGCCGCCATCGCCGGACGTGCTGCGCCGCATGCTGTCGGTGGTCAATCTGGACAGCCCGTCCATCGAACAGATCATCGCCCGCCACGTCGGCCCGATGCTGCGCACCGCCGGGGCCAAGGGGTCCGAGGTGGCCGCGACCGGAACCCACGCCATGGGCCGCTTGGTGGAAAGCCCGCGCGTGTCGGTCATCCTGCCGGTGACGGACGGCCGCGAAGACGTGGACCTGAACCTCGCCCGCCTCGCCATCGACCCGGACTTCGCGGAGGCCGAGGTGCTGGTCGTCGCGGCCAGCGGCACGCACGAGCGGCTGGGCGGCACGGTGCGGCAGGCCGCCGCCTTCTACCGCCTGTCGGTCACCTTCGTCACCGCGCCGGACGCCACCGACCCGTTCCAGGCTATCGCGTCCGCCCTGCCCCATGCGCGGGCCGAGCGGGTGCTGCTGCTCTCCCCCTCGGTCCTGCCGGTCGAGAAGGGCTGGCTGTCGGCGCTGGAGCGGGTGTCGCGCAAGTCCGGCGGGCCGGTGATGGTCAGCCCGACGCTGCTGTACGAGGATCACTCCATCCGCTTCGCCGGCATCATGGCGGTGGAGGGGCCGGAGGGTTCCGTGACCTACGAGCGCCGCTTCGCCGGCTACCCGCGCGACTGGCTGAAGGAGCGCGACGCCAACGCGGTGGATGCAGCGGCGCCGGAATGCGCGCTGCTGCCGAAGGACACGTTGGCCCGCGTGCTGGCGACCATGGGCTCCTACATGGGGGCCGACCACAAGGGGCTGGACCTCTGCCTGCGCCTGCGCGCGCTGGGCGGGGCCTGTGTGTGGCTGCCCCGCGTCACGCTGGTGGCGCTCGACGAGCAGCCGCGCGACGCCCACGCCGACCGCTGGCGCCGCGCGGGCGCCATGGTGGACCGGTGGAGCTTCGAAGACACCTGGTCCGCCCGCGTCGCCGCCTGACCCCCAGCTTTAAGATTGGTTCCATCATGAGCAAGACGAAGCGCGTCCTGATCATCAGCCACGGACACCCCGCCTTCTCGCTGGGCGGTGCGGAGGTGGCCTCCTACAACCTTCACCAGGGCCTGCACGACCTGCCGGGCTGGGAGAGCCATTATCTGGCCCGCACCTCCCCGCCGGTGCGGCCGCACGGCAGCTCCGCCCTGATGGCGCTGCGCCAGAAGGAGCGGGAGGTTCTCTACTACGCCAACGACTACGACCACTTCCGCCTGTCGAACCGGAACCTGCCGGGGCTGGAGAAGGACTTCGTCCGCTACGTGCGCGACCTTCAGCCGGACGTGGTGAACTTCCACCATTTCCTCGGCCTCGGCATCGAGACGATCCAAGCGATCCGGCAGGCGCTGCCGCGCGTGCCCATCGTGGTGACCTTCCACGAGTATCTGTCCATCTGCCATCACCACGGCCAGATGGTGAAGACCAGCCGCAACACGCTGTGCTACCGCGCCAGCCCGGCCGACTGCGCCGGCTGCTTCCCGCACATCGGCGAGGCGGAGTTCTTCAAGCGCGAGCTGTTCCTGAAGACCTTCCTGGAGCAGGCCGACTACTACATCAGCCCGTCGAACTTCCTGATCGACCGCTACGTCGATTGGGGCCTGCCCCGCGAGAAGTTCCGGATGATCGAGAACGGCCTGACCATCGAGGGCATCGCCCCGCCCCGCCCGCTGGCGCGCGGCGGCAAGCGCAACCGCTTCGCCTTCTTCGGCCAGCTGACCGAGTTCAAGGGCGCCCACGTCCTGGTCGAGGCCATCGGCCGCATCTCGGAAAAGGCCTGGGGCGAGGACGGCGCGCTGATGATCTTCGGCGGCAACCTGGAACGCCAGCCGGAGGCCTATCAGAAGAAGTTCAACGAGGCGGTCGAGCGTGCCGGCGACCGCGTGCGCTTCTATGGCAGCTACCGTTCGGCAGAACTGCCCGGCCTGATGAAGGACGTGGACTGGGTAGTGATGCCCTCCATCTGGTGGGAGAACTCGCCCGTCGTGATTCAGGAGGCCTTCCTGCACGGCCGCCCGATCATCGCCAGCAACATCGGCGGTATGGCCGAGAAGGTGACGCACGGCGTGGACGGGCTGCATTTCCGCAACGCCAGCGTTGAGGATCTGGTGGACCGCATGACCGAGGCGCTGACCACCCCCGACCTGTGGGATCGCCTGCGCATGCGCATCCGCCGCCCCATCGACCGCGCCGAGTGCGCGCGCCGACACGCGGACGTCTACGACGCGCTGATCGCAGCGGCGGGCGGCGGTCCCGTCGCCATGCCCGCCATGCCCGAGCGGGCGGTGGCGCAGCGGTCGTGATGCGGCAAACGCTTGCCCCCACCCTGACCCTCCCCCGCTATCGCAGGGGAGGGAATCTCGCCCTCCCCTGCAAGGCGGGGGAGGGAGGGGACCCGCGCGGAGCGCGGGGAGGGTGGGGGCAAGCGCTTGCACTCACGCTTGCCCTTCTCACCACCCCCCTGCACGCCGCCGAACTGCGCGCCACCGTTCCCCCCGGCGCCCAGCTCGAAACGGTCTACGACCACGGCACGCAGGCCTGCGAGGCGTGGGACGTGCCCGACGCCCCGGCGCGCGCCTGGAAGGGCGCCGATGGGACCGTCCATCTGCTCGCCGCACACCTGCGCGCACGCACGCTGAACGGGCCGTCGCTGAACGCGGTCCGCCACGACTGCCGCGTCGTCTACGAATCCAAAAAGCAGGACGATCCGGCGCGGTACGACGACATGGGCTGGCTGGCCTCGCCCTACTCGCCGGACGGAACGACCATCTACGCGCTGGTCCACAACGAGTATCACGGTCACAAGCGCCGCGACCTCTGCCCGGCCGGCGACTATATGGCCTGCTGGTGGAACGCGCTGACCCTGTCGGTCTCCACGGACGGCGGAAAGAGTTTCGGCCCCGCCCGTTACGTGGCGGGCGTGCCCTACCGGTTCCGGGGCGACCTCGGCCGCCGCGCCGGGCTGTTCGGGCCGAGCAACATCGTCGAGCATGAGGGCTGGTACTACGCCATGTCCTTCGCCGAGAAGCTGGGCGCGCAAAAGCGCGGCGTCTGCCTGATGCGCACGCGCGATCTCGCCGATCCGGCCTCCTGGCGCGGTTGGGACGGGCGGAACTTCACCGTCCGCTTCCTCGATCCCTACGCGGAGGGCAAGGCCGACCCGGCCGCGCACGCCTGCGCGCCGCTGCCGTCCGACCGCCTGCCCTTCACGGTCACCGGCCTCGTCCGTCACAGGGCCACCGGCCAGTTCGTCGCGGTCATGGCCGGGCAGCGGGCGGAGCGGCCGGGAGCGGAGCCGGTGTCCGGCGTGTGGACCTCGACCTCCGCCAACCTCGTCAACTGGTCAAAGCCCCGCCTTGCCTGGGCGGCACCGTTGCTGACTCACAAGGACTGCGCCGACCGGGAGACCTTCTATTATCCGTCGATCCTCGATCCGGACGCCATGTCCCGCAATTTCGAGGACACGGACGGGGACGCCTTCCTGTACCTGACCCGGATCACGCAATCCCGCTGCAAGGCGAGCCGCGACCGTGATCTGGTCCGAATAATGATCCGCGTCAGCCCGGCCGACGGCGGCTAAAGTCCCACCACCTCGACCCCAGGAGAATCACAGTGGCCAACATCCTCGTCATGATTCCCTCCGGCGAAGTCTATGACCATGACTGCGTGCGGTGGTACAGCTACAAAGAGATTCAGCGGAGCATCAACCACTACCATAACATCGGTGATGCGTTCGTCTACGACTCCTCGCTGAAGCTGCTGACCTACGACCGTCTGGACGTCGTGGAAATCCGGGAATTCAAGCAGGAGTTGGTTGACCGCGCCAACGCCGAATACGATTACGTGTTCCTGCGTGGGTCGAACTACATCCACGACCAGATGGTCTGGCCGGAAGCGACCGAGCAGGTCCTGTCCAAGCTGCGCATCCCGGTCATCGCCTTCGGCGTCGGCGCGCAGGCTCCGGCCACCGGCAAGATCCAGCTGACCGAGGAAAGCAAGCGCATCTGGCGGCTGTTCGCCGATAAGTCCACGACGCTGGGCGTGCGCGGCACCTACACGGCCGAAGTGCTGTGGGATCTGGGCATCAAGAACGTCCGCATCGTCGGCTGCCCGACCGCCTTCCGCAACCGCGATCCGGAACTGCGCATCGACCTGCCCTCGCTCGACAGCGTGCGCAACGTCGGCATCACCATGCGCCGCGAGGTGTCCGACCACTATTCGCCGGACGTGAAGACCTATCTGAACCGCCACCGCGATTTCGTGAAGGACATGGCCGGCCGCTTCGACACCGTTCTGATGATGCAGGGCGAGGTCGAGGAGAAGAAGCTGCTCTGGGGCACCGACGAGCAGAAGGCCGAGGCCTGGGCGCATCTGCACGAGAACGAGTGGCTGAAGAACTGGTACTTCGACGAGGAGATGGACGAGCTGTACCGCACTCGCCTGTGGTACTCGGACGTCGTCGCCGACTACGAAAGCATCGTGCGCTCGAAGGATTTGGTGCTGGGCTACCGCCTGCACGGCAACCTGATGGCCCTGTCGAACGGAACGCCGTCGGTCTACTTCAGCTACGACAGCCGCACGGCGGAGTTCGCGGAGACCTTCGCGATTCCCTGCTACGACGTCTATTCGAACAAGCCCTTCGTCCTTGAGGAATACTGGGACCAGAGCCTGTTCGAGAAGTTCAACCGCACCTACTACCAGCGCTACCGCGACATGCGGGAGTTCCTGGACGAGAATTACATCCCCCACCGCATGCCCAGCCCGGCGGTCCGCAGGACCCCGCAGCGCAAGGCGGCGTAAGGACCGACAATCCCCTCTCCCGCCCCCGGCGGGAGAGGGTTTTTGATACGGGAGACTGCATTATGCCCGACGCCCTTCACGAGGTTGCGCCCGCCGCGACCGAATCCGCCATCGAAGGCCGCATCGACGCCATCCAGGGGGGCCGCGTCTACGGCTGGGCCTGGGACCGCGCCCACCCGGCCGACCGGCTGGAGGTGGAGTTCCGCGCCGAAGGACCCGATGGCAGCCCGCTGGTGCTGGGCCGCGCCGTCGCCGACCGCGCGCGCGAGGATCTGGTGGGCGGTGGATACGGTGACGGGCAGCACGCCTTTGAAGCCGCCATCGACCTGCCGCCGGGCCTCGAGCCCGCGCGGGTCGTCGCGGTCGTGCACGCGCCGAGCACCGGAACGATCCAAACCTTCGTGCAGCCGAGCGCCGATGAGCAACTTCTCCAGCGGACGCTAGCACCGCACCTGCTGCGCATTGCCGACGGCGTCGAGGCGTCGCGCCGCGACCAGCAGCGGCTCGCCTCGTCCCAGCAGGGGCTTGCCCGGCTGCTGCGCGACATGCACGACCGCATCGCCGCCAACCGCGAGGACGCCAATCGAGAGGACAAGGCCCAGCAGGCCGAACTGCTCGATGCCTTCAACGAGTTGAAGGAGCGGGTCGGCAGCCTTGAGGTCTTCCTGGTGCGCATGGACGCCAGCATGCGCAACCTGGACGAGGCGCTGAAGGCCAAGGTTGCGCCGAACAACGGCCCGATGATCGCCGCCGCCCTCGGTGCGGGCATCGGCGCCTTGGTGGCGACCATCATCGGTCTGGCGCTGTTCGGGTAGAAAAAGAAGGCTCGCGCCGGTTATAGTCCGGCGCGAGCAAGCCTCTTTCACCCAGGACGACATGAGCGTGGACCAGCAGCCGTCACCCAAGGACGCCACCATCGCCGAGCGCGTGGCGAAGACCGGCATCGACGAGGCGATGATCGAAAACCTCGTCCGCACCTTCTACGGCAAGATCCAGGGCGACCCGGTGCTGGGGCCGGTCTTCGGCGCGGCAATCACCGACTGGGAGCCGCATCTGCGCAAGATGATGGATTTCTGGTCCTCGGTCGCGCTGCTCACCCACCGTTACGATGGCCGCCCGCTGCCGGCCCATGTGCGGTTCGACATCGGGCCGGACCACTTCGCCCGCTGGCTGGCTCTGTTCCGCGAAACCACGGCCGAAGTCTGCACCCCGGAAGCCGCCGCTTTCTTCCAGGACCGCGCCGAGAGCATCGGCCGCAGCATCCAGATGGGCGTGGAGTTTTTCCGCAATCAGAACGCCGGTCCGCGAACCGCCGGGTGAGCCGCGCTCATCCTCCCTGCCCCGCCATGCTGGGCTTCGTCTAGGCCGTGATTTCGTCACGGTCCAAGCCATAGGCGCGTGACCGTCACGAACCGGTTTCCGGCCCGGTTCGACTGCGCCCGTGCGCGCACTCCCTCCCAGAACAACTCGATGACCGAGCGTTGGCCTTGCCTCCGCCGTTTCACCCGCACGATGACCACGTTGCAAATGAGACTCGTTCGCATTAAAAGCAAGTGAGCTTAAGAATGATTCTCATTATCAGAGCGGGGCGAACGAGTGCAGACACGAGCAGAGAGCGACAGGCGGTCGCTGCGAAAGGCGTTCGGCGCCGTCATGATGACCGGGCTCATCATGCCGACCATGGCGAACGCGCAGAGCGCCAATGCCAGCTCATCGAACACGCCGGTCCAGTTGCCGGCGGTCACAGTGAGCGGCCAGGGGGAAACCGCCCTGACGCCGGTGACGGGGTATGTTGCCAACCAGCAGGCGACCGGCACCAAGACGGACACTCCCCTGATCGAGACGCCGCAGTCGATTTCGGTCATCCCAAGCGACCAGATCAGGGACCAGAACGCGCAGACGCTGAATCAGGTGGTCCGCTACACCGCCGGCGTGACGGCGGAAACGCGCGGTGCGGTGGCCACCCGTTACGACCAGCTGAAGATTCGCGGCTTTGACGCGGTCACCTACCTGAACGGGCTGAAGCTCCAGTCCCTGTATTACGCCGCCCCGCAGATCGATCCGTTCCTGCTTGAGCGTGTGGAGGTCCTCAAGGGACCGTCGTCCGTGCTCTACGGCCAGTCACCGGCCGGCGGGCTGATCAACCAGGTCAGCAAGCGGCCGACGGCAACCGCCCAGAACGAGGTCGGGATCGAGTACGGCACGAACAACCACGTGCGCGGCACCGCCGATTTCTCCGGCCCGATCGATGCCGAAGGCAAGTTTCTCTACCGCTTCAGCGCCGTCGGACTCAGCGAGGACGGCCAGATGAAGATGACGGAGAACGAGCGCATCGCCATCGCGCCGTCCTTCACGTGGCGCCCCGACGCCAACACCAGCCTGACCCTGCTCGGCTTCTACCAGCACGACCCCAAGGGCAACTCCTACGGCGGCATTCCGCCCCAGGGAACGGTGCTGTACAACCCGCTCGGCAAGATTCCGGTCGATTTCTACGACGGCGACCCGAACTTCGAGACCTTCGACCGGCGCCAGACCTCGCTGGGCTACGCCTTCGACAAGCGGCTCAGCGATGTCTGGAGCGTTCGCCTGAACGGCCGGTGGCTGCACGCCAAGGTCGCCTACGACAGCGTGTACGCCAACGGCCTCGCGCGCGACAACCGTACCCTCTTCCGTGGTGTGGCCACGTCGCGCGAGGCGATGAATTCCTACACCTTCGACAACCAGCTCGAAGGTCGCTTCTCCACCGGCCCGGTCCAGCACACACTGCTGGCGGGTTTCGATTACCAGCGACTCGACGGTCATTACGCGGCCGGCTTCGGGGCGGCCCCATCGCTGGACGTGTTCGCACCGACCTATGGCATGGCCATCACGCGCCCGGCGACCAACCGGACCGACGTCGATGGCAACCAGGCCGGCGTCTACCTTCAGGATCAGCTCCGGCTGGGCGGCTTCGTCCTGACGCTCGCCGGCCGCCGGGATTGGGCGGAGACCACCTCGACCACCGCGCGCGGCAGCACCCGCCAGTACGATCAGGCCTTCACCGGCCGGGCCGGCCTGACCTACGTCTTCGAGAACGGTATCGCGCCCTACGTCAGCTACGCCGAAGCCTTCGTGCCGCAGACCGGGACCGACTTTTCCGGCAAGCCGTTCGAGCCCGAGAAGGGGACGCAGTACGAGGTCGGCGTGAAATACCAGCCGGCGGGCCTCAACAGCCTGTTCACGGCGGCTCTGTTCGACCTGACCCGCAGCAACCTGAAGACCGCCGACCCGATCCATCCCGGTTTTTCCGTCCAGACCGGCGAAGTCCGGTCGCGCGGCATCGAGCTTGAGGCCCGCGTCGGCGTGACCAAGCAGCTCGACCTCATCGGCGCCTACACCTATCTCGACGTCGAATACACCAAGGACAACACCGGGTTGCAGGGCAAGCAGCCGCCGGCGGTGCCGCGCCATCAGGCGTCGGGCTGGGCCATGTACCGCATGGCCGAAGGCATGTCGCTGGAGGGCCTGAGCGTCGGCGGCGGTCTGCGCTTCACCGGCAGCACCCTGAACACGGCGAACACCTTCAAGGTGCCGTCCGTCACGCTGGTCGATGCCGCGGTGTCCTACGACCTCGGCGCGCTGTCGGACAAGCTGAAGGGGGCGGAGGTCTCGCTCAACGCCAAGAACCTGCTCGACAAGGAATATGTGGCCTCCTGCTACTATGGCGACTGGTGCGCCTACGGTTACGAGCGGACGGTGACCGCCGGCCTGCGCTACCGCTGGTGATCCCCTTGTTTCTCCAATCCTGGCAAAGGAAGCTGTCATGACGCCTGCAAGCTTGCGCGGCTGGCGCCTTGTCCATCGCTGGACCAGCCTGATCTGCACGGTGAATCTGCTGATCCTCTGCGTCACGGGGCTGATCCTCGTGTTCCACCACGAGATTCAGCACATCATGGGCGAGGAACTCGACACCTCCTACACGGAAGGGCAGGCTCGCCTGCCCCTCCAGACCCTGGTTGATATCGCGCAGAAGGCCGATCCGACGCTGGCGCCCAAGCTCGTCTCCTTCGACCCGGAGGACGCGGGCGCCAACTACATCTACATCGGTCCCCCCGGCGCCCGCGATTTCGAGGACGGGCGCTGGGTGGTGCTGAACAGCTTCACCGGCAATAACCAGGTGCTGAAGAAGCCGGAGGAGACCCTGACGGGCTTCCTGCTGAAACTTCACGTCGATCTGTTCGCCGGCTTTGCCGGCCAGATGTTCGTCGGCGTCATGGGCATCCTGTTCGTGGTGAGCACGGTCAGCGGGCTGGTCGTCTACGGCCCCTTCATGAAGAAGCTGGCCTTCGGGCTGCTGCGCTTCGGCCGTGGCCCGCGCATCGCGAACATCGACCTGCACAATCTGTTCGGTGTCGCGACGCTGGTCTGGGCCTTTGTGGTCGGACTGACGGGAGCGATCCTGTCCTTTTCGCCGCTGATCATCGGCTATTGGCAGCAGACGGAACTGGTCGCCATGGCCGCGCGCCACACTGAACCGATGACCGGCACGGCCATCAGCATCGACCAGGCGGCGCAGGCGGGGCTGGCGGCGTTTCCCGGCAAGGACCTCGCCTTCATCGCCTATCCGGGCAACAACTATTCGAGCGACCGCCATTTCAGCGTGATGGTGCGCGGCCACACCGAATTGACCAAGAAGATCCTCAGCGTCGCCCTGGTGGACGCCGAATCCGGGACGGTGGTCGAAACGGCGGACACGCCCTGGTACATCACGGCGCTGCTGCTGTCCGGCCCCTTCCATTTCGGCGACTACGGCGGCCTGCCGCTGCAGATCATCTGGGCGTTGTTCACCATCGTCACCACGGCGGTGACCGTCACCGGCTTCGTGGTCTGGCTGAAACGTCCGCGAACGCGGACAGCGGTGCTGGAACGATCGCCGCACGGGGCGTCGGAGGGCAAAGCATGAACAGCGTCTGGCGCATTCCAGTGATTCTGGGCGCGCTCTCCCTCGTGGGGCTGAGCGCGGCCATCCTCGGCGACGGCTTCTGGCATTGGATCTGCTGGATCACCCTGTCCATTCCGCTGGCCGTCTGCGCGGTCAAGCTCTGGCGGCAGTGGCCGTCCTCGTCACCCGCCACGCCACCGGCGTGAGCCGGCGTTAGAGCAGATCGCGCCCGACCGCGCAGGACAGCGCGCGCGAGCCTTCCGTCGCCCGACCGTTCGCGGCGGAAGGCCGGCGCCATCCTCGTCATCGCGGCGTCATATCGTGACGCTGACGCCCTGCGACCCGCGCGGGGGCCAAGATGGATGCGGGCGGCGGCCGGGTAGCCGCCGCCACGTCGGCAATTTGACTTCACCGGCGCCGTAAAGCCCGTGGCATTTCCGTAGGGAAAGGCACATATGCCACCATTTCCCGCATGCGCCATGACGACGGACCCCGTGACGTGACCACCCTTGCCGAGATTGCAGGCTCCATCCAACGAACGGGCGTGCTGTTCTGCACCGTCGTCACCCGTTCACACCTGAAGTACGCCTGGGTGCTCCGTCAGGCCCTGCGGCGGCATCATCCCGAGGAGCCTTTCTGCATCCTCGTTCTTGACGCGCCGGCCGATGATTCCCTGTCGGAAAGCGCGCATTTCGATGTCCCCATCCTGGGCCTGCAAGCCCTTGCGTCGCCGAAGATCACCGACATGACGGTCTACTATTCGGCGTACGAGCTGTGCGGGAACATCAAGCCCTATCTCCTCCTGCATCTTTTCGAGCGGACGGCGGCGCGCAAGGTCGTCTACCTCGACTCCGACCTATTCATCACCGGCCCCTTGTGGACGGCCATCGCAACCCTTGACACGCACGACGTCACCGCCGCTCCCCACACCCTGTCCCCTCTCCCGGACGACGGACGCGAGCCCAGCGACCTTACCGTCGCCGCCAACGGCGCCTACAACACTGGCTTCATGGGATTCCGGCGGACGCCCGCGGTCCTGGACCTCCTGAGGTGGATGGCCGAACGCGTCCACCGCCGGGGCTTCAACGCCTTTTCGCAAGGGATGTTCTGCGAGCAGCGGTTCTTCAACCTCGGCGTGGCGTTCCTGAAGGACCGCTTCCGGCCAATCACCCTGGAAGGCTACAACGTCGGCTATTGGAACTTGCTCGAGCGCGTGATCACGCAGCGCGCCGGAGCGTACTTCGCCAACGAACAGCGCGTGGCCTTCTTCCACATGAGCGGCTTCGATCCGGACAATCGCGACCGGCTGTCCGTGTACGACGAGCGGTACGATCTGACGAACCATCCCCAGGCCGCGATCCTCCGGGTGCTCGCCGACGACTATCGGGGGCTGTTCGCCGACGTGCCGTTCCCCCCTCACGACGGCTACGGATTCAATGTCTGCAACGGCATCCGGCTCACCCCGGAGGTGCGGCGGCACTTTCACCAGACCGGTGTCCTGCGCGGCGTGGTTTCGCTGGAAGACGCGCTTGCCGCCGCAAGGCAGTGCACGGACGCCGGGCATCCCGACAAGGCGGCGCGGATCTACGCCGGCATTCTCCAGAAGGCGCCGCGCAGCATCGAGGCGATCCACGGCTACGGAATCACCGCCGAACAGCTCGGCGACCGCACCCTGGCCCGCCAGCTCTTCCACCGGCTGCTCGCCCTCACCCCCGACCATGCCGACGCGGCGCACCGCCTCGCCGTTCTGGAACGGGATGGGGATTGAACGCCCTGTCCGCGACGGCGCCGTGTTCGGTTTCCGGGGACTCCGGGGCGACTCCGTTGGACAAAATCTATCGCTGGCCGCTATTCGGACGGTGGTGCCATACCGCTGCCACCAGGCCTTCCCGCCCATGAACCAGATCGACGGTGCCGTCGCGTGATTCCGAAAATTCTTCACCAACTCTGGAAGACGGCGGCCATTCCCGCGCGGTTCGAAACGCTCCGGCAGAGCTGGCTCGCGCGGCACCCGACATGGGAGTACCGGCTGTGGACCGACGCGGACATCGCCGCCTTCGTGACGCGGGACTTTCCCGAACTCCTGCCGGTGTTCGAGGGATACGCGCAGCCGATCTGCCGCGCCGACCTGGCCCGCTACCTGATCCTGAAGCGCCATGGCGGTTTGTACGTCGATCTCGACTTCGAATGCTTCAAGCCGATCGACGGGCTGCTCGGGACCAGCTCCTTCGCCATCGGCCTCGAACCGGCGTCCCATCTGGCGCTCGGCAAGGCTGTGCAGCGGCGCATGGAGCGCGTGCTCTGCCCGTCGCTGATCGCCTCGGTCCCCGAGCATCCCTTCTGGGACCATGTGCTGGGCCACATCCGGCGCAACGCCGGCGAGGCAGACGTGCTCGACGCGACCGGACCATTCCTGCTGACGCGGGCCTACGAGGATTACCGGGGACCGGAGCCGGTGACCCTGCTGCCGGCCGAGACCGTCTACCCGGTGGACAAGATGGAGTGCTTGGAAGGCCGCCTGTTCGACATCGCGCATTGGGAGGCGGCCACCCGCGACGCCCACGCGCTGCACCACTGGGACGGCACCTGGTTCCTTGGAGAGGCGGCGTTCGAAGCCAAACGGCCGCGCCGGCTGCGCCTCAATCTCAGCGAGGGGAGCGGGCCGCTCGCGGGGGCCGCCGAGCCGTCCGACAACAGGCCGCTGGTGTCCTGTCTGATGGTGACGCGCGACCGCTTCGAACAGGCCCGCCTGTCCATCGACTGCTTTCTGCGGCAGAGCTATCCGAACCGGCAACTGGTCATCATCGACGACAGCCGCGACGACCGGCTGGTCGGCCATGTGGCCGCACTCGGCGACCCGCGCATCGTCATCGAGCGCTCGCCCACGCCCGCGCCGACACTGGGGGAAGCGCGCAACCGCGCCGTCGATCTGGCGAAGGGCTCCCACGTCTGCCAGTGGGACGACGACGACCTCTACGACCCGTTGCGCCTGGAATTGCAGGTGGCGGCGCTGCTGGGCGCGCGGGCGCGCGCCTGCATGCTCAGCCGGTGGACGATCTGGTGGCCCGACGCCGGACGGTTGGCCATTTCGGGGCGGCGGGCCTGGGAAGGTTCGCTGCTGTGCGAGAAGGCGGTGCTGCCCCGCTACCCCGCCCTGCGCCGTGGCGAGGACACCCCGGCCGTCGATGAGCTGCTGCGGACCGTCCGCGTCGCGCACCTCGACGAGCCGCGCCTCTATCTCTACGTCGCGCACGGCCGCAACACCTTCGGCGGCGATCATTTCGACGCCCATTGGGAGAGCGCCGCGCACCGCTGGCTGGGCGAGCGCTATCGGGCCGTCTTGGCTGAACTGGCCAAGCGGCTGCCCTTGGACGCGTACGCCCGCCTCCGCCCTCCGGCCCCCTCCCGGCCCAATACCGGCCGGGGCGCGGCCTGGGAGCGCATCCTGTCGGAAGCGACGGCCATTTTGGACGCCAATCCGGCGAACCCCAGCGCCAAGGCCCGGCGCGCCGGTGCCCTCATGCAGCTCGACCGTCTGGAGGAGGCCGAAGCGGCGTTCCGGGACCTGTGCGCCGCCCACCCGAAGGAACCCTTCGGGCTGGACGGGCTCGCCCGCGTGGCGGCGCGCCGGCGCCAGTGGCTGGAGGCGCTGAAGCGCTGGGAAGCCACGCTGGCGGCCTTTCCGGAACACTGGCCGGGAATGCTCGGATACGCCCAGACGCTGCTCGACATCGGCCGGTTCGAGGAAGCCGAGGCGCTGTTCGCCGAGGTGGCGCGCCGCCAGCCGCAGCCGCCCCTCGGCGCCATCGGCCTTGCCGAAGCCGCCGCCCGCCGCCGCGACTGGGAGACCGCGCGCCAGCGCTGGCAGACGGTTCTCGCCCACACCCCCACCTCGGCGCAGGCGATCGTCGGGCTGCTGACCGCGCTATGCGAGCTTGGACGGCTCAACGAGGCCGAGAAACTCCTCGCGGACTCCGCGCCGCATCTCGGCCGGGCCGATACGGTCCTGGCGCGCGCCATGCTGTTGCAGAGGCGCCATCACGGGGCGGCCCTGCTCGCGCTGCTCGACGAGCATCTCGACGTGGTCGAGGCCAACCCGACCCTGCGCAATCTGTATTTCCACGCCGCGCAGACCACGCACGGCGACACCGCGAAGGCCGCCGCCCTGCTGGCCCCGCCGGAACCGGACGGCGCGCTGCCGGCCTGGGCCCAGGCGGTTGCCTGCGCCCACGCCCCGCAGGGCATCGGCGAGGGCACGCGCGCGCAACTGATCGACCTGTGGCACCGCCATGGGCTGGCGATCCTGTCGCCCGATCTGTTGACGCTCATCGCCGAAGCGGTGGCGCAGGCCGAAGGCCCGGCCGGCGTCGAAGCCATCCTGAAGGCCGTGGACGGGATGCCGCTCACCGACGTGCGCGCGGTGAAGATGCGCCTGCTGGCGGTGTTCGAGCGGCTGAGGCGGGAAGGCGGAGACGATGCCGCAACCGCGCTGCGCGCGCTCGCCGCCTCGGGCGACCCGAGGATCCCGCTCGGCCATTGGCGCGAGGCCGTGCGGGGTCTGGTGGACATGGTCCAGCGCCTGCGCGACCTGTACCCGGCCTTCGACGTCGATACCGGCTGGCGGCGGTCGCAGGCCGAGGCGGTGGTCGCCCGCATCCTGGACAGCTACGAGGCGCGCCGCCCCTTCAGCCTGATCCGGCTTGGCGACGGGGAAGGCAACTTCCTGCCCTATCCGGCGGAACACGCCGCTTTCGCGGAGGCCGACCGCGCCGCGACCCAGTGCATCTGGTGGGGCGAGCCGCGCCTGACCGGCGCCGCCGCCGACGTGCTGTCCGACGCCCTCCAGGCGGCGGTCCGCAACGCCGACGTGGTCGGGATCCCGGATCTGTCGCGCCTGTGCTACAGCCTGCCGGTTCCCACCGCCGCCGACCTCTATCACAGCTGGCACGACTATCGCGGGCTGCTGACCGTCATCCGCAACCTGTTGACGGGCGGGAATGGCCTGTTCGCGCCGACGCAGGCGATCACCTCCTGCCACATCCACGCCGACCTGTCGGCCTGGGGCCTGTACGAGCGCCTGTTCGCGACGATCCGGCGCGTGGCCGTGGTGACCTGCCACCCCACGCTGCCGGAGCGGCTGGCCGAGCGTTTCGGGCTGACCGTCAGCCGCGTCCACCTCATCCCGCACGAAACCAAATACGGCGGCATCTTCCGCTACGGGGAGAGAGAACCGCACTTCCCGACCGCCTACGAGCGGCTGATGGAGACGCTGACCGTCGACGAGCCGGGGCAGGTCGTCCTGGTCGCCGCCGGTTTCCTCGGCAAGATGTACTGCAAGCGTATCAAGGAGCAGGGCGGCATCGCGCTCGATCTCGGCAGCGTGGTCGATTACTGGTGCGGCTTCACCACGCGCAGCCTGCATTTCACGCAACGCTACGCCGCCATTCCGGCGCCCGCCCCCAAGCCTGAACACAAGCCCGAACCCAAGCCGGAGCCCGAGCCCGGTCCCAACGCGGCCGTGTTCGGCCACCTCTGCGCCCCGGTCGGCCTGGGCACCGCCGCACTCGGCACTCTGGAAGCCTTGGCGGCGGCCGGCGTGCCGACGACCGCCGTCGATCTCGACCGTCCGGCCCCGGCGGCCAGGGTCATGCCGGATCATCCCGTCACCATCGTCCACACCAACCCGGACGCGCTTTTGGACGCCGCCCGCTGGGGGAAGGCGGGACCGCTCAGCCAGACACTGTTCCAGGACCGCCTCGCCATCGGCTGCTGGGCCTGGGAAAGCTCGACGACCTTCCCGGAGTCCTGGCGGCGGGCCTACGCCCTGTTCGACGAGATTTGGGTGCCAAGCCGCTTCGCCGCCGAGAGCTTGGCTGTCCAGGCGCCAGTGCCGGTGGTGGTGATGCCCCACGTCGTCGCCCCGCCGGTGCCGGCCTTGACGCGGCGCGACCTCGGCCTGCCCGAGACGGGCTTCCTGTTCGCCTTCTCCTTCGACGAGTTGAGCGGCTTCACCCGGAAGAACCCGCTCGGCCTGATTGAGGCCTTCAAGCAAGCGTTCCCGCAGGATGACGGGCGCGCGGTGCTGGTGATCAAGGCGCGCACCCTGTCGGCCGCGAACCGGGCGCGCCTGCTGGCCGCCGCCGAAGGGCGCCCGTCGATCATCCTGCGCGAAGGCAGCGAAAGCCGGGAGGCGGCGCTGGCCCTGCTGGCCACCTGCGACGCCTACGTCTCCCTGCACCGTTCCGAAGGCTTCGGGTTGACCATCGCCGAGGCGATGCACTTCGCGAAACCGGTCATCGCCACCGGCTATTCCGGAAACCTGGATTTCATGGCGCCGGACTGCGCCTACTCGGTTCCCTACCGCCTCATCACGACCGAGGCCGACGAGGGCTATTACCCCCGGGGCACCCTGTGGGCCGAACCCGACCTGTCCGTCGCGGCGGACCTTCTGCGCACTATCGCGGCCGAGCCGGAGGAGGCGCGGGAGGTCGGCCGCCGCGCGGCGGCGCATGTACGGGCGACGCTTTCGGCCGAGGCCGTGGGCAAGCGCATGCGGGAACGCATCGCGGTGGCGCTCGAACACCGCCGGGCCGGCGACCGTCTGCGGCGCCCGGTCGCGGTTCCCTTGGCCGCCCCGCAGTGCCCGGAACCGCCGACGGTTCTGGTCCTCACCCCGGTGAAGAACGCCCGCCGCCACCTGCCCGCCTACCTCGCGGCGCTCGACCGTCTCGACCACCCGCGCGACCGTCTGTCTCTGGCGTTCCTGGAGGGAGACAGCGAGGACGGGTCCTCCGCGTATCTCGACGGCCGGCTGGAGGAACTCCGTACGCGCTATCGCCGGGTCGAGTTGCACCGGCACGATTTCGGCGTCCGTCTGTCCGGCCCACGCTGGAAGCCCGAGGTCCAGGGGCTGCGCCGTGCGACGATCGCCCGCGCCCGCAACCGGCTGCTCACCGGCGCGTTGCGCGACGAGCAGTGGGCCTTGTGGATCGATGCCGACGTCGTCGATTTCCCCCCGGACGTGCTGACGCGGCTGCTCGACACCGGGCACGACATCGTGACGCCGAACTGCGTCACCGAACCCGGCGGGCCGAGTTTCGACCTCAACAGCTTCCAGTTCACCGACGAGGCGGCGGCGACCGATCCCCGGCATTGGGTCAATGGGCTGATCCAGCCGCCGCGCGGCGTCGGACGGCGCTACCTCCACGAACTCCGGGGGCAGGGGCCGGTCCGGCTCGACGGCGTCGGCGGCACCATGCTGCTGGTGCGCGCAGCACTGCACCGGGAAGGGCTGGTGTTCCCGGCCTTCAGCTACCGTGGTTACATCGAGACCGAAGGGTTGGCGATGATGGCCAAGGACATGGGCGTGTCGTGCTGGGGCCTGCCCGATGTCGAGATCCTGCACGTTCGGGAGTAGTCCGACGCGCCCCAAAAGCGATTGGTGGTCCATCCGTCGAACGCCGAGCCAAAAGGCCGAGCCAAAAGCCGGACCACCATGCGCTCGCCCACAATTTTTGGCTGTCTACACCACGCCTTCGGCTTTCGAAAATCCGCGCCCACTCAACAGAGGCGAGAATTTAGTACAGAGAACAGGCGCAATTACGGCCAATTGAAACGGAATGTAACTCTCTCAATTTTCGTACGGTCTTAAATGTTAACACCGCATTTACAATTTTATTATTGATAAGTCTCTCGTTGAGAAATAAATTTTCCTGGAATTCTTTGCCTCATTGCCGGCACGGCATTGGGGAATAACAGTTCTTCATAGCAAGGAGTGCTGGAGGCGTGGTCGCGACTCTACAATTTGACGGATCAAATCCGTCAGACGACGCTACCGACGTTCAAATTGGAGCCAACCTGGAGCTCTGGTTGTCTGATCCGGTGTATGGCAGCGGCGGCACCATCACGCTCAGGCGGGTCGACAACGATTCGGTCGTCGAGACGTTCGCGGCGACGGATGCGAGCCGCGTCACTATATCCGGCAGCACCGTCATCATCGACCCCACCGCCGATCTCGATTACGCGACGGCCTACTACCTGGAAGTCGATCAGTTCGCGTTCTTCAGCGAAACTGACGGTTCGCCCTTCGAGGGACTGAGCGGCAGCACGTCCTTCAACTTCACGACCGAAGCCGACCTCATCCCCCCGGAACTTGTCAGCGTCAACAGTGGGAGTGTACCGGTCAGCGCCGACCTCGTGCTCACCTTCAGTGAAGCGGTGAACGGCAGCGGCGGCGCGATCACGCTCAAGCGGCTGTCCGACCATGCGGAGATCGAAACCTTCACTGCCGCGGATTTCGGCCCGGTCGCGATCAATGGCAGCACCGTCACCATCAACCCAACCGCCGATCTCGATTATTCGACAGTCTACTATCTGGAAATACAGGACGGTGCGTTCAACGACGGTCGTGGCAACTTCAACACGGCCGTGACCGGCAGCACCTACAGCTTTATCACGGCCGCGCCCCCGCCTCCACCGACATCGGACCCGACGCCCCCGAGCCCGACCACGGTTGACGGCGTTCCGGTGCAGACCGGCTCGGTGACCAACAGCGACGGCACGACCTCGCAGACGA
This sequence comes from Azospirillum soli, assembly GCF_017876165.1. Classification (GTDB taxonomy): domain Bacteria; phylum Pseudomonadota; class Alphaproteobacteria; order Azospirillales; family Azospirillaceae; genus Azospirillum; species Azospirillum soli. The sequence continues at coordinate 2,774 of NZ_JAGINQ010000011.1, read as the reverse complement.
TCACGATCCCGGTGGTCACCGCATCCCGCACCGACCAAGTCGGCAACAACAACATGGCCGACATCCCGCTGGTCACCGGCGGCGGCGCCAACCTGCTGACCGCCCAGGTGCCGACCGGCTTCGGCCTGACGGTGAGCGGCTCCGGCGCCCCCAAGGCGGCCGGCTCCTCGCTCAGCGACCTGATCCGCGAGATCCAGACGCGCACCACCGCCGGCTCGGCCGATCAGGCCCAGCTCACCGGCGGCGGCTCGGGCTTCCTGCAGGGCCTGCCGGCCGACGCGCCCCTGCTGGTCCAGACCATCGTCCCGACCACCGCCCCCGGCGCCACCGCGCCGGGTACACCGCTGGTCATCACCGGCACCCCGGCCGGCGCCGGGCCGACCACCGCGCTGGTCATCGACACCCGCAACCTGCCCAGTGGCTCCGAGATCCAGTTGCAGAACGTCGAGTTCGCGGCGGTGATCGGCGCGGCGCGGGTGACCGGCGGCGAGGGCTCGCAGAGCGTCTGGGGCGACGGCGCCAGCCAGTACATCGTGCTGGGGGCTGACGACGACACGCTGCACGGCGGCGGCGGCGACGACTTCGTCGGCTCCAAGACCGGCAACGATGTGCTGTACGGCGACGAGGGCAACGACACCGTCCAGGGCGGGGAGGACCACGACACCCTGTTCGGCGGCAGCGACAACGACCTGCTGCTCGGCAACACCGGCGCCGATGTGCTGTTCGGCAACACGGGCGCGGACACCCTGTACGGGGGCCGGGACAACGACACCCTGTATGGCGGGCGCGACAACGACGCGCTGTTCGGAGACGACGGAAGCGACGTCGTGAACGGGGATTTGGGCGACGATGCACTGACAGGCGGTGCCGACAACGACACACTGTCAGGTGGCGATGGTGCCGATCTCGTCTTCGGCAACACGGGCAGCGACCTTCTGTTCGGCAACATGGGGGCCGATACGCTGTACGGCGGGATGGGCAACGACACGCTGTACAGCGGGCGCGACGACGATCTTCTGTTCGGTGACTTGGGCGACGACCTGCTGTTCGGCGATCTGGGCAACGACACCCTGACCGGCGGTGGCGGGGCGGACGTGTTCGTCTTCGGGCAGCGCTTCGCCGGGGGGCTCGGCGACGGGCACGACGTGATCACCGACTTCAACGCCGCCGAGGGCGACCGCATCCAGCTGAAGGGCGGGCTGACCTACACGCTGACCGCCAACGGCGCCGGAGACGCGGTGATCGTCTTCTCCAGCAACGATGATGTGACGCTCGCGGGGGTCCGCCGCGATCAGGTGCAATCCATTTGGTTCGTGACGGGCTGACGCAGATCGCGACCGGCCCGAAAGGGCCGGTCGCGATCTGCTTTTAAAAAGCTGCCTGAAGGATCTCTAGGGCGTCCGGGACGGAGAGGACCGGCCGCAGGTTGGCCTTTACGAACGCGTTGCCGAGCGCGCTTTCCGCGACGCGCGGGAGAACGTCCTTCGCCACCCCCAACTCCGAAAGGCGGGTCGGCAAGCCCAGCGAGGCGATCAACGCCCGCACGGCGTCCGCCGCAGGCAGACCGGCTCCGCCGCAGGCTTCGGCGATCCAGGCCTGTCGGTCGGCCGACACCGGCTGGTTAAAGGCAAGGACCGCCGGCAGCAGCACGCAGGAGGTCAGGCCGTGCGGAACACCGGCCAAGGCGCCGAGCTGATGTCCGAGGCCGTGGCTGGCCCCATAGCGGATACGTCCGATGCCGCAGGCGGCGAGCCAGACGCCCAGTTGGCAGAGGTGCCGCGCCGCCACGTCCTCCGCTTGCGCGTGCGACCGGCGGAGTCCGTCGGACAACAACGTCAGGCCACGCAACGCCAGCGCGTCGGTGTAGGGGCTGGCATCGCGGGACAGGATCGTTTCAATGGCGTGATCAAGCGCCCGGACTCCGGTGGACAGCCACAGGTCCTGCGGTGTCGCGCCGGACAGCCAGGGATCGAACACCACGATATCGGGCGCCAGCGTGTCCGACTTGAAGATGTGCTTGATGCCGGTCGCGGTGTCGGTCGCTCCGCCGATCATGCCGAACTCCGCCGCCGACAGCGTCGTGGGCACGGCCACGATGGGAACGTCGCGATGGACCGGCGATGGCCTCATCTCGCCATGGGGACCGGGCACCGACCGGAGTTCCAGCAGCGCCTCCCGATCGGCCGCCCCGGCCTTTGCCGCGAGCGCGCCAACCTTGGCTGCGTCGAGCGCGCTGCCGCCGCCGATCACCACGATCAGGTCGGGCCGCGTCGAGGCGATTGTCTCCGCCAGGGCCAGCACCACGTCGAACGGCGTGTGCGGTTTCAGGTCGCTGAAGATCGGCAGCGCGGCCGGGGCCAGCGCCCCAAGCGCCTCTTCGACCATCGGATGGCGGGACAGCGAGCCGGTCACGACGGGCAGCACCCGCGCGCATCCACGCTCCGCAACCAACCGGGTCAGGGTGGCACGGAGCGGCGCCCCATAGTGAACGACCGGCTGGCGCAGCAGGGCGAGGGTTCCCCCCGTGACGGCATCGGTGTGCAACGAATCGCTGATATCGGCTGGTCCTGACATCATATCCTGCCCCAATGTTCCGCGATCTGTTTGGAGAAGCCGGCAACGCCAGCCGTTCGGACACTTGACGACGAACGCCGCTTACCGACGCCAGCGGTGAAGCACCTCGCCGACGATGCCGCGGCGGAAGAGCAGGACGCAGACGACGAAGATGGCGCCGATGACCACCGGGACCGGCAGGTTGGTGCCGGCCAGATAGC
>NZ_JAGINQ010000010.1 GCF_017876165.1 Azospirillum soli | reverse complement strand
CCGCCACCGACGCCTACGCCACCTCACGGCGCGAGCGGAAGAAGGTCGAGATGCTGTTTGCCCACCTCAAACGCATCCTGAGGCTCGACCGGCTGTGCTTGAGGGGGGCGAACGTCGCCCGCGACGAGTTCCACCTCGCGGCCGCCGCCCAGAACCTCCGCAAACTCGCCAAGCTCATCCCGATGCCGGAACCCAGGCCGGTATGAGGGGGGCCTCTGCCCGTTCGGCCCTTACAATCGGCGCAGCAGCACTCGATCAGCACCCGACTTTTTCAACGATATCGGCGAAAAGCGGACCATCAGCGGCTCCGGAATCGTCGCCCGTTTTCGCCACAGGCTGCAGGCGGACAGGAAGACCGCTCCAAGCGTCCGTGCTCCGATCGCTCTATTGGAGCAACCGTGTCTTGCCGATACGATGGCCGATGGAGATTGTCCGGCATGCACGCTGCGTCTGGAACAGCGACGCCCATGCCACCACATGCACCGGGCCACTTGGGAACAATCGTCATGCCGGTCCCCCGCATCGCCGCCGCCCTGATCGCCATCGGTGTTTTCGTCTCCGCTCCAGCACTGGCAGGCGATCCGAAGCCGATAAGCGGTCCGTTGTGCTCGCCCACCGTTTCGGCTGCGTTGACGACTTGGGACACCGGCTTGGTGGCGGCTGGCAGGTTCGGTGACAAGGCCGTCGCAGCGGCCCGCACGGCGGGACGCGAGTACCTTCTGCCCCTGTTCGGCGTGGACAAATCGACGCCCGGCACAGACGAACAGACCACCGCGATCAGCCGGGCACTCGATGCCACGCGCCAGGATGCTCAGCAAAGACTCGACTTCTGTATCGCGGTCACGGAGGCGCTTCAGGAGGCGAAAGGGTCCGCCAAGGCCGGGTGGGAGGCCCTCAAGCGCGCCACCGACCGGTTTGCACCGGCCTCTCCAGCGGCGCCAAAGGCAGAGCCGACGGAGACCAAAGGCGACTTGATCAAGATATGATGGCGCTGGTTGCCTCTCCCTATTACTCTTTGCCCGTCCGAGCGCGGTGTTCCCGAAGAGCACAATACATCGTTGTGCGTTCCACCCCGAACTGTTCAGCAATTTGCCGGGCCGTCTGGCCACCATGGCGGTTCCTGAGCAGGGTTTCGATCATCGCACATTGCTTGTCGGTCAGCTTTCGCGGGCGCCCGAGGTGAACACCGCGCAATCGCGCCGCCTCCATACCGGCGACGGTCCGCTCGGAGATCATGGTGGCTTCAATCTCCGCGACGGCCGCGAGCACCGCGAAGACCAGAGCTCCCGCCGGGCCGCTGGTGTCGATCCCCTGCGTCAAGCTGCGCAAGCCGACGTCCTTGCGCTTGAGCTGGTCGGCGATCTTCAGCAACTCCAAGGTTGACCGAGCCAAGCGGTCGAATTTCCACACCACCAGCACGTTGCCCGGCTGCACCGCCTTCAGCACGCCGGCCAAGCCGGGGCGCGCAACCGTCAGGCCCGACGCGGTATCGGTCCAGATGTCCTCGGGTGCCACCCCCGCCTGGGTGAGGGCATCGATCTGCAGATCCAACCGCTGGTCGTCGGTAGACACTCGGGCATACCCGATCAGACGCGGAGTGGTACGTGCGGCAGCGGCTTTCCCCATGCCCTTTCACCACGACGTTTTGCCACGACTTCTGCAACACCCCTCCGGGGGACCGGGTTCCGAATCGCGGGTGTGGTAAAAGGCCACGCTTTCACCGCGCCACAAACCGGCGTTTCCGCCTTCCCGTCAGAGTCCAGCTTTGCCTAAAGCGTCCTGCCGGGCACGACGGACTCGAGCCACCGCCCCTCGCGCGGCGCGCAAGCGCTCGGTGTAGCGCGCCGGCATCTGCGGCGACGTCCAGCGCCCGGCCTGCATGAGGCCGGCGAGGTCGACGCCGGCGGCGAGCAGGTCCTGGGCGGCGCCGACACGCAGGCTGTGCCCGCCGAAGCCGGTGGCCTGCGGGTCGGCCTCGCCGGTGCGCCGGAGAATGACGCGGCGCACCGCCGCCGGACTCATCCGCTCGCCGGGAGCGCCACGCCGCAGATGGCTGAGGACAAACGTTCCCTCGCGCATGGCCGCGCCGGTGGCCGGGTCCGGCCAGCGGGGCGCCACCGCCCGCCACGCGGCGAGCGCGGCCATCGCCTCGGTCGACAGCCAGGCCTCGGCGCCTTCGCCCTCCGGGTCGGTCTTGGAGCGGCGAATGCGGATCGTGCCCTCGCCGGGCCACGCCTCCGGGGCGTCGGGATCGACCGGCTGAAGGTCCGCCCAGCGCAGCGCCACCAGCTCGTCGGCGCGGGCCAGCGTGTCGCGCCCGACCAGCAGCAGCGCCCGGTCACGCAGGTCGATGGGGCGGAGTCGCCGCTCCCCGTCGGGCGTCAGCCGGTCGAGGATGGGACCGAGCACCGCGTCGGTCAGCGGTGCCGCCTGCCGCCGCGCGCTCCCGCGCTCGCGGGCGTGGCCGCGGCGTTCCAGGGCGACGCTCCAGTGGTCGCACGGGTTGCGGTGCTCGGCGGCCCGGTGCAGCAGGGCGATCGAGGCGAGGTAGCGGGCGAGGGTCGCCGGCTTGCGGGTGGCCCCGGCGTCCTGGATGAAAGCGCGCACCGTCTCCGGCGTGGCGGGCAGCCAGGACAGGCTGCGGGCGCCGCACCAGGCGGCGAAGACGCGGGCGTCGGCGCGCACGGCGCGCAGGGTGGCCGGGGCGAGCCCGCGCTGCGCCACGTCGAGGAAGCGGCGCAACGCCGCCAGGCCGGCATCGGTGAGAGCGGGGTCCGGCAGCGGCGCGCTCAGCACCGTCGCGGCGCACGGGTTGGCGTAGCCGCCGGCGGCGTGCCACCAAGCGAGCGAGCTGCGGTAGCGGCGGAGTGTCGCCGGGGCGCGACCGGCCGCCGCCGCCGCGGCGAGGAAGGCGGTCACCGTCGCCCGGCTGGCCGGCAGGGCGCGGTGCCCGGTTTGGGCACACCAGCGGACGAACAGGCGGGCGTCGCCGAGCAGCGCCCGCCGCGTCGCCGCGGCCAGGGGGCGGGTGGCCAAGGCGGCGCGCAGGCGGGCGAGGTCGGTGGCGCTGAGGTGCGGAAGGTGGGCGAACGGAATGGCGATGGGCGGGGGAACGGCGGGCATGGCGGCCTCCGGCGCGGCGGGCCGGCCCGAGGCGCCGGCGTCCTGCGCCGACAACAGGCGGGAGCGGCTGATAACGCCCTAATAACTGCGATTATCGAGCCGTTATCGGTTGGCGCACCCGGGCAACCCTGCGGTTCCGGAAGCGACCCTGCGAGTCTCTAGCATAGCCAGTCTTTTGCGCGTAGGCGATCGGAGGAAGTCACCCGTATGGGAGCGGAAACGGCGAATCCGGACAGAATGTCGGGTGGTGCCGGTCTGGCGGATGTGCGGCACCGGGCCGGCCGATGGCTGAGGTGATTGGCTCGCCGCCGATCATCACGCGGCACTCGCTACCGGCAAAATGGCGAGGGGGGCTGGCGGTTCCTGTGGCTCAGGGATGCCGTGAGCGATCATGCGCGCTGATTGCCGCCCACAGAACGGCGTTCCGCTGGGCGCGGCCAACCTCCGCGACGAGACCACGCGCCTCGCGGAGACGGAGGACGGCGATCACGGCCACCGCCATGCGCCGGAACTCCAGCGGGCGAAGCACGACGTTCCACTTGGTGCAGAGCGCGCGGACAATGTCGGAGGTCGACAGCGGACGGGAGGCGTCCCGCAGCACCCGCAGGGCGTCGTCGGCGATCTCGCTCCGTTCGGCCGAGCGGCGCGGGCCCATGGAACCGATCGTCGCGACCGAAGCCGGCATCGGGTTGCGGCAGTTGCTGAACACCCGGATGCTCCCTTCGAGGCACGTCAACTCCTGCTCGAGCGCGGCCATCTGCCGGGCAAGGTCCGACCGGCGCGCGTCGAGTTCCGCATGCTTGTCCGCCAACGCGGCGAGGATGGCGTGAAAAGCTTCATCCGTTGCCGGGGCGACCGGATGGGATGGGGCAAACGCGTTCGACATCGGATGGTGGTTCTTTCCGTGTCCTTCAAAGCACCAAGGGTTGATCGGGCAAGCCGCTCACTGGGAGCCGTCTTTCGCAACATAGGATATATCTTATGGTGGTTAGCACCGCAACGCCGTGCATTCCTCGGAATGGACAGCATCGCCAACCAGTTCGGCGCCATTCTGCGCGACCTGCGGACAGCCCAGGGCCTCTCCCAGGAGGAACTCGCGTTCCGCGCCGGAATGAGCGTGCCTTATCTCAGCGACTTGGAGCGCGGCCGGTCCAACCCGTCGCTGGCCATGGTGGTCGACCTGGCGCGTGCCCTGGCGACGCACCCGTCCGCCATGCTGGCCGGCTTGATCATTGAGGGGGGCGAGGGGGGCGTCGACCCGCCGCGGCGGAAGCGTCCCAAGGACTGAGAGAGCGGGTCCGGACTGCAACCCAGCGCTTAGTAAGGGGAGTGACAAAAAGGGCGGACCCGGTGGGGTCCGCCCTCAATTGACATCTGTCCTGTCGAGCTCCAGCTTCGGCCGAACTTAGCTTGTCTCAATCATTGAGTTAGACTTCTCAATCATAGAGTTAAAGCTTCTCAGTCATAGAGTTCGGTTTCTCAAACTTTGCGTTAAAGACCACACACACAATTTACACGTCGAGGTTGGCCACCTTCAGCGCGTTTTCCTGAATGAACTCGCGGCGGGGCTCCACGATGTCGCCCATGAGGGTCGAGAAGACTTCCTCCGCCTGATCGGCGTGGCTCACCTTCACTTGCAGCAGCGAACGCTTGGTCGGGTCCAGAGTGGTCTCCCACAGCTGGTCCGGGTTCATCTCGCCAAGGCCCTTGTAGCGCTGGATGGTCACGCCACGGCGGCCCAAGTCCATCACCGCCTCGAACAGGGCGAAGGGGCCGGTCAGGCTGCGGGTTTCCTTCTGCTTTTCGAAAGCGCGGCCAGGCTCCGCGTAGACGCGCTTCAGGTCCGCCGCGATGGCGTCCAGCTTGCGCGCCTCGACGCTCTTCAGCAGGTCGGCGTCCAAGTTGTGGCGGTGCGTGACGCCACGGCGGGTGCGGACCAGGGCGTAGCCCCCCTGCGGCAGGGCCTCGCCGCGCCAGCCGCCTTCGGCGTCCGCCCGGTTCAGCCGCTCGGCCACGCCCTGCGCGGCTTGGAGCGCCTGCGCGGAGTCGTTGGCGAGAGCGGCCGACAGGGCGCCGCTCACCGCCGCCTGCTCGACCACGTTCAGGCTGGCGGCCTTGCGGGCCAGAGCGTCGATGTGATGGCGGGCGCTGCGGGCCTGTTCGACCAGATCCTTCAGCGGCTGGCCGGTCAGCAGCGTGCCGTCGGACAGCGTCACCGACAGGTCGCCCAGCGCCGCCTCGATCAGATACTCTTCCAGCGCCCGGTCGTCCTTCAGATACCGTTCCTTCGCGTTGCCGCGCTTGATGCGGTAAAGCGGCGGCTGGGCGATGTAGAGGTAGCCGCGCTCGATCAGCTCCGGCATCTGCCGGAAGAAGAAGGTCAGCAGCAGCGTGCGGATGTGGCTGCCGTCCACGTCCGCGTCGGTCATGATGATGATCTTGTGGTAGCGCGTCTTGTCCGGGTTGAACTCGTCGCGCCCGATGCCGGTGCCCAGCGCCGCGATCAGCGTGCCGATCTCCGCCGAGGACAGCATCTTGTCGAAGCGCGCCCGCTCCACGTTCAGGATCTTGCCACGCAGCGGCAGGATGGCCTGGAACTGGCGCGAGCGGCCCTGCTTGGCCGACCCGCCTGCCGAATCGCCCTCGACGATGAACAGTTCGGACAGAGCCGGGTCGCGCTCCTGGCAGTCGGCCAGCTTGCCGGGCAGGGAGGCCATGTCCAAGGCACCCTTGCGCCGCGTCAGCTCGCGCGCCTTGCGTGCGGCCTCGCGGGCGGCGGCGGCCTCGACGACCTTCTGCACGACGCGCTTGGCGTCGGCCGGATGCTCCTCGAAATAGAGGGCGAGCGCCTCGCCCACCACCGTCTCAACCACCGGGCGGACTTCGGACGAGACCAGCTTGTCCTTGGTCTGGCTGGAGAATTTCGGGTCGGGGACCTTCACCGACAACACGCAGGTCAAACCCTCGCGCGCGTCGTCGCCGGAAAGGTTGACCTTCTCCTTCTTCGCGATGCCCGATTCGTTGGCGTAGTTGTTGATCGCCCGCGTCAGCGCCGCGCGGAAGCCGGCGAGGTGCGTGCCGCCATCCTTCTGCGGGATGTTGTTGGTGAAGCAGAGCGTCGTCTCGTGGTAGCTGTCGTTCCACTGGAGCGAGCATTCCACCGTGACGATGCCGCCGTGTTCAGTCTGCCGCTCGGCGCGGATCGCGATGGCTGGCTTGTGCAGCGGCACCTTGGAGCGGTCGAGCCAGTTCACGAAGGCCTCAAGCCCGCCTTCGTAATGCAGGTCGTGCACCTTCGGCTCCACGCCGCGCGCGTCGGTCAGGACGAGGCGCACGCCGGAGTTCAGGAAGGCCAGCTCGCGCAGCCGGTGTTCCAGCGTCGCGAAATCGAACTCGGTGTTGGTGAAGGTTTCCTTGGACGGCAGGAAGGTGACCTCCGTGCCGCTCAGCTGCTTCTGGCCGCCCTTGTTGTCGTCCACCATCGGGGCGGGGCCGACGTCGGCCAGACCGGCCTCCGGCACGCCGTGGCGGAAGCGCATGAACCATTCGCGGCCGTTGCGCCAGATGCGCAGCTCCAGGATCTCCGACAGGGCGTTCACCACCGACACGCCCACGCCGTGCAGGCCGCCGGACACCTTGTAGGAGTTCTGGTTGAACTTGCCGCCCGCGTGCAGCTGGGTCATCACGACCTCGGCTGCCGAGACGCCTTCCTCCGGGTGGATGTCGGTGGGAATGCCGCGCCCGTTGTCGCGCACCGTCACCGATCCGTCGGCGTTCAACTGCACCACGACCTTGTCGCAGTAGCCGGCCAGCGCCTCGTCGATGGCGTTGTCCACGACCTCGTACACCATGTGGTGCAGGCCCGAGCCGTCGTCGGTGTCGCCGATGTACATGCCGGGCCGCTTGCGCACGGCGTCCAGCCCGCGCAAGACGGTGATCGATTCCGCCCCGTAGTCCTGCTGCGGGAGATCGTTCTTCAAAGCTTCCTGTGCCATGGTGCGACTATAACAGACTGCGTTGCGGTTTCGGCGATTTACGGCGCTGCCCATGGTGTTTTTTCGGGCAGCATTTTTTCGGCAATTCTACCCCGGCGTCACGTGCGCGTCCTCGATGTGGAAGCGTACGGCGGCGGAGCCCAGCGGGGCGAAGACGTTGTCGTCCGTCCCCGTCATCCAGGCCTGCGCGCCCAGCGCCAGGATCTCGTCGAACAGCGCCTCGCGCCGGTGCGGGTCCAGATGCGCCGCAACCTCGTCCAGCAGCAGCAGCGGTGCCGCCCCGCGCTCGGCCGCCAGCAGGCGGGCGTTGGCCAGCACGATGGCGATCAGCAGGGCCTTCTGCTCCCCCGTGGAACACAGCGCCGCCGGCATGTCCTTGATCGTGTGACGCACGGCAAGGTCGCTCTTGTGCGGCCCCACCGCCGCCCCGCCCGTGTCCGAATCGAGCCGGCGGCTGTCGCGCAGGCTTTGGCGCAGCGAATCCTCGACGGCGAGCGCCGGGCCTTCGTCCAGCCAGCGTTCCACGGCGCCCAGCACGGCCAAATCGGCGCCGGGGAACGGCCCCACGGCCCGGCCGCAGGCGGCGCGCAGGCGTTGCACCACGTCGCGGCGGGCGGCGGCGACGGCCACGCCGGTGGTCGCCATCTGGTCTTCCAGGCCGGACAGCCATCCCTCGTCCACGCGCCCGTCGCGCAGCAGGCGCGCGCGTTCGCGGAGCGCGTGTTCGTAGCGGCTGAGCCGCCCGGCGTGCGCCGGATCGAAGCCGAAGACCAGTCGGTCGAGGAAGCGACGGCGCCCGCTGGAGCCTTCCAGGAACAGCCGGTCCATCTGCGGGGTCAGCCAGACGATGGCGACATGTTCGGCCAGCGCCGTCTGGCCCTTGGCCGGATGGCCGTCTACGCGGACGACGCGGCGGTCGCGGTCGCCCCCTCCGGAGCCATTGGCCGCGACCTCGCGCCCGGTGCCGATGTCCACGGGGCCGGTCGGCGTCTCCAGCACGGCGGCGACCGCCCAGCCGGCGCCGGGCGGAGAGCCGATGCGCTCCACCTCCGACAGCTTGGCACCGCGCAGGCCCCGGCCGGGGGCGAGGAAGCTGACGGCCTCCAGCAGGTTGGTCTTGCCGGCGCCGTTCGGGCCGATCAGTACCACCGGGCGCCGGTCAGGCTCCAGCCGCGCGCTGTCGTAGCCGCGAAACCGCGTTAACGTCAGGCGCGTCACCGCCAGGGCTTCGGCGGCGTCCGGAGTGTGGGTCGTTCTGGCGTCGAGCAACTTGTCCGTTCCGGTTTGCAGGGGCGTCACCCCTGCACCCCACCAGGGGCCATGAGGCCCCTGGACCCCGTCCATCGGGCCGATCACACACGCATCGGCATCAGCACGTAGAGCGCGGCGGCGTCGGCAACGTCGCGGATGATGGTCGGGGAGGCCGCGTCCGCCATCGTGAAACGGGCGCCCTCGCCCTCGATCTGCTGCGTGATGTCAAGCAGATAGCGAGAGTTAAAGCCGATTTCCAGGGGGCCTTCCTGGTAATTGACCTCCAGCTCCTCGGTGGCGCTGCCGGCCTCGGGGCTGGTGGCGGACAGGGTCAGCGTGCCGCGCGTCAGCGACAGCTTCACCGCCCGGCTCTTCTCGGTGGAGATGGTGGCGACGCGGTCCACGGCGGCGGCGAACAGCTTGGCGTCCACCTCCATCACCTTGTCGTTGCCGACCGGGATGACCCGCTCATAGTCCGGGAAGGTGCCGTCGATCAGCTTCGAGGTCACGACCACCGAATCGAAGGCGAAGCGGATCTTGTTGTCGGACAGCGACAGCTCGATGCGGTCGGCGGCCTCGTCGATCAGCTTGCGGATTTCCGTGACCGTCTTGCGCGGCACGATGACGCCGGGGATGTTCGCCGCACCGTCCGGCAGCGGCATCTCGACCCGCGCCAGACGGTGGCCGTCGGTTGCCACGGCGCGCAGCACCGGCAGCTCCGCGCCGCCGGTCTTGGCCTTGGCGGCGTGCAGGTAGATGCCGTTCAGGTAATAGCGCGTCTCCTCGGTGGAGATGGCGAAGCGCGTGCGGTCCACCAGCGCGCGCAGGTCGTTCGCCGCCAGATCGAAGCGGTGGGCCAGATCGCCGCCGGACAGCTGCGGGAAATCCTCCACCGGCAGGCAGGACAGCTTGAACTGTGACCGGCCGGCACGCAGCGTCAGGATCGTGCCGTCACCACCGATGTCCAGCTCCACCTGGCTGCCGTCCGGCAGCTTGCGGACGATGTCGTACAGCGTGTGGGCCGGGGCGGTGGTGCCGCCGGCGCGGGTGACGGTGGCCGGCACCATCTCGACGATTTCCAGGTCCATGTCGGTGGCGGCCAGCGACAGTTCGCCGTCGTTCGCCTTCAGCAGAACGTTGGACAGGATCGGAATGGTGTTCCTGCGCTCCACCACACTCTGCACGTGACCCAGGGACCGAAGGAGGGCGGCGCGTTCGATGATGATGTTCATGCTGGTCGTCGTCTCGGCAGGTCGTTCTTGTGGAGCGATTCGTATTGAGCGATTCGTGGTCGTCGCCCGCCGGCCCGGCCGCTCGCGGCGACACGGAACGGGGGCGCATCATAGCACAACGTCGGTTGTGCCGAACCAAATTCGTGTTTTGCGGCGGGCAAGGACCCGTTTCACCCCGCCCGCGACTCGTAAAGCCGCAGGATGGCGACCAGATCGACGCTCTGCCAGTGGCGGGAGCGGCCCAGTTCCTTGCGCACCGCGCCGATGAAGTGGTCGATGACGAACTGCGCCTCCGGCGCGATCTCGTCCACCACGTCCAGGTGGTAATCGACGACTCGGTGCAGCCCCTGGCTGACCGGGCTGATCCACGGGCCGACGCTCTCGCCGATGGCGGCCAGCACGCGGTTGATGCGCACCAGATGGTCCATGCGGCGGGGCAGATCCTCGTCCTCGTCGATCTTGATGGCCTGAAGGAAGGCCGCGTGCCCGTTGTCCAGCATGCGGGTGCGCATCGCCTGAAGTTCCGGGCTGGCATAGCCGACGCTGCCCAGCGTGGCGCCCCAGCGCCAGACGAAGTCCAGCAGCCAGATCAGGTCGTCGTGATCCGGGGCCGGCCCGCTGCGGGCGGTCGTGGCCGCCTGCGCGCGCTCCACCGCCAGGGGCATGACGATGGAGGTCAGCGCGCGGCTGACCTCGGCCAGCATCGGGCGGATGCGCGGGCCGATCAGCCGATTCGACAGGAACCCGGCGCCCGACAGTGCGGCCAGCGACTGCTCGAATCGGGTGACCGCCGTGTCCAGCAACTCCCGCACCGGGCGGTGCAGCGACAGCACGTGCCCCTCCTGCACGGCCAGATCGCCGAACACGGCGCGGATCACCTGGACGATGGTGGTGCAGCAGGCGGAAAAGTGGCCGAACAAAGCCTGATGCAGCGGATGGTTGTCGCCGGGCATCGGCCCGCCGTATTCCCGCACGTAGCGCAGGATCACGTCGTAGCGGTGCTTGATGTTCAACGCGACGAGGGGGGGCAGCCAGGCGACCGGCTCGTCCATGTCGCGCGCCGGACAGGCCTTGCGCACCTCGCGCACATAGCCGACCAGCATGGCCGCCTGCCCGTCCACCTCCGCCTGCCGCAACTCGCCGACCGCCCCGATCTCGGCGATGTCCTGCCGCATCCGCTCGGCCAGTGGCAGCAGGGCGGCGTTGTCCTCCAGCACAGCCTGGACGAAGGCGAGCGAGCGCACGTCGATGGGCGCCTTGGCGGTCAGGTGCGGGGTGCGCTGGCGCGCATCCTTCAGCGCCTCCCGGTTGGCGACGATCAGGAACTCTTCGGCGGCCTTGCGGCTGGTCTGGAGCAGGGCCAGGAAGCGCGCCGCCTCGCCCCGCATGGCCTCACGCATCGCCATGGCCTCGGGGCCGGTCAGAACCTGATCCAGGATGGCGTCCTGCGACAGGTCGTCCAAGCGGTTCTGCACCTCCATCGCCAGCGTCGGGAAGCCCAGCCGCGACAGCGCCTGCCAGATGCCGCCCATGTCCACCCGCTGGATCAACCCCGGAATCGGCTCCCTCGCGCGGTAGAGGACATGGTCGTCCACCAGAAAGGGTTCGAACAGGCTGGTGAACAGGCGGCGCGCCTTCATCGGACGCAGGCGGTTGAAATGCTCGACCAGCGCGTCGCGCAGATGGCGGGCGCGCTCCCCATTGGGGACGCTGGTGTTGTCGATTTCGTCGATCACCGCGCGAATGGCGTGGCGTGGCACGCGGGCGACCAGATCGTCCATGTGGCGGCGCAACTCGGCCATGGCCGCTGTTCCAGCCGCGCCGCTGCTGCCGCCCTGCGTTGTGTCCTCCGGCCTGCGGGTCATGCGCCTCCCCAGCGCACCGGTTATCGGTCTGGATCACTATGGTTGCAATCCTGCCGAAAGTGACCGCGCATTTGGTCGCAGGTTGCGCGACGCGGGTTGTTTCGTTGCGTCAAATAGCCGCTTGGCGCAAGCGTCACCCCCTATTTACAGTGGCGGGCGGGGCAGCGGGCAGGGGGAAGACGGAGGCGGGCGTGGGCGAGAAGGTCGATCTGGAATGGGGCGATGTCTGGGGGCTCGGTCATGGCGAACTCGACCAAGAGCACCACCAGCTGTTCGACCTCTACAACGACATCCGCGCCTCGCTGGAGCGTGGGCAGGAGCCCGACGCGGACCTGCGGACCATCTGCGAGGATCTGATCGGCTTCACCCGCGAGCATTTCCGCCGCGAGGAGGATCTGATGGAGACGGTCGATTACCCCGACCGCGTCGCGCACCGGAAGCTGCACGAGTCCTTCATGAGTCAGGTGGACGACATCTGGACCTTCGTGCGGGAGGGCGACGATCCCGACGATTACCTCGGCCGCTTCCTGGTGCTGGGCTTCATCGGCAAATGGCTGAAGATGCACATCATGGTCGTGGACCAGAAGTTCGCCGAGTTCCTGCGGATGCGGGGGCTGTCGGCGCGGGTGTAGGTCGGAGGGTGGAGTACAAATTTTCCACGGATTTCACGGATTTGAACGCGGATTGCACGGATTTTTATCGGCTTGCTCAGCGCGCGTCTTACGGAAAAGCCACGGCGTGGCCAAGCATCAAAAAAATCCGTGAAATCCGTGTTTCAATCCGTGAAATCCGTGTGAATCCTGTTGCTCCCACCCCAGCCTACGCCGTCTCCGCCGCGAGCTGCGCGTCCAGCCCCGCCCGATAGTCCGGGTACTTCAGAACCACGCCCAACTGCCGCTTGATGCGGTCGTTCTTCACGCGGCGGCAGTCGGCGTAGAAGCTTGCGGCCATCGGCGACAGTTCCGCCTTCTCGAAGGGCACCAGCGGCGGCGGTTCGACGCCCAGCAGCGTGCAGGCGTACTCCACCACCTCGTGCGACGGCGTCGGCAGGTCGTCGGCCACGTTGTAGACGGCGCCCAGTGTCGGCTGCGCCAGCGAGGCGCGCAGGGTGGCGGCGATATCCTCGACATGGACGCGGCTGAACACCTGTCCCGGCTTGTCCACGCGCTTGGCGGTGCCGTCGCGGACGCTGTCCAGTGCGCTGCGGCCGGGGCCGTAGATGCCGGCCAGCCGGAACAGGTGCATCGGCACGCCGTACTGGCGGTACAGGTTCAGCCAGCCGCGCTCCGCCTCGACGCGGCGCTTCTGCCGCTCGCCGGTCGGGCGCAGCCACGCGGCCTCGCCGACCCATTCGCCCTTGGTGTCCCCATAGACGCCGGTGGTGGACAGGTAACCGCCCCAGTCCAGCGTCCGCAGGTCGGCCAAATCCGCCCCGTGATGGTCCAGCACCGGGTCGCCCTTGTCGTCGGGCGGCACGCTGACCAGCAGGTGGGTGGTACCCTCCAGCGCCGCCTTGGCGTCGGCCAGCGGCCGGCCCCGGTCGAACAGGAACGCCTCGTAACCGGCGGCCTCCAGCGCGGCCCGCTTCTCCTCGCCGCGGCAGGTCGCGGCGACCCGCCAGCCTTCAGCCTTCAGCGCGTCGGCGAACACGCGGGCGGTGAAGCCCAGGCCGAAGACGAACAGACGGGGTTCGGTCATCTCTCTCGGATCCTTGCGTCGGAAGCGGCAATGGCGGAGTGTAAGGCCGCCATGACCCGACGCAATGCTTACCTTCTTCCGGCCGCGCTCGCGCTGTTTTTCGCAAGCCCGGCGCTGGCCGCCATCGACCATGACAAGGAATTCCGCGCCTGCGTGACGCTGGCCGAGAAGAAGCCGGCGGAGGCCTTCGAAAGCGCGCTGACTTGGCAGGACCGGGGCGGCGGCGACCTCGCGCGGCTGTGTCAGGCGCTGGCCCTGTTCCACAAGGGCGACTTCAAGGCGGCCGGCGCGCGGCTGGAGGAGCTGGCCCCCATCCTCGGTAAGGACGATCCGAAGGCGGCGGCCTCCATCCTCGGCCGGGCCGGTTGGGCGTGGCTGCGCGCCGGTGATTACTCGCGCGCCGAGCGGCTCTATACCCAGGCGCTGGAGCGCCAGCCGGACGACGTGGACCTCCACATCGACCGCGCCTTCGCCCGCGCCGAGACGGAGCGCTTCTGGGACGCCATTGCCGACCTGGACGTGGCGCTCGCCAGGGATCCGCGCCGCGCCGACGCCTACCTTTACCGCGCCGCCGCGCACAAGGCGCTGGCCAACGACCGGCAGGCCATCGCCGACATCGACCATGCGCTGGAACTGCGCCCCAACGACCCGGAAGCCCTGCTCCTGCGCGGCAACATCAAGGCGCAGATTGGCAACGTGGCCGGCGCCAAGGATGATTGGAAGCTGGTCCAGCGCCTCGCCCCCGACGCCAGCGTAGCGAAGACGGCGGCGGCGAACCTGGAGCGCGCAGCGCGGATGGAAGAAGCGCAGCAGAAAGAGGCGCCCAAACCCAGCAAGCTGCCGGAATCGAAGGGACCGGGCGATGGGGCGGGGGTGAAGAAGTAGCCTTCCTCGCCCGCCCGTTCAGAAATCCAGATCCGCGTAGTGCTTGGGCGGCGGGCAGCCGGGGATGCTGTCGGCCAGCAGCGCCCGGAAGCTCGGCCGCGACTTGATGCGGGCGTACCAGTCCTTGGCTTCCGGGTTCTTGTCCCAGGGCACGTTGTCGATGTAGTCGAGGCAGGACAGCTGCACCGCCGCCGCGATGTCGGCCACGGTGAAGGCCGGCCCGGCCAGCCAGGGGCGCCGCTCCGACAGGAAGGCGATGTATTCCAGATGGTACTGGATATTCGCCAGACCGGCGCGGATCGCCGGGGCATAGGGATGTCCCTGCCCGGACAGGCGCTTGATCAGCTTTTCGCCGACGAGATTTTCGGTCACCTCGCGGTCGAACTTCTGAAGGAACCAGGAGGCGACCCGGCGCACCTCGGCGCGCAGCGCCACCTCGCGCGGCATCAGCGCCACGTCGGGGTAGGCTTCCTCCAGATACTCGATCAGGGCCAGCCCGCCGGCCACGACGGTGCCGTCGTCCTCCACCAGAACCGGCGGCTCGCCGGCGGGGGTGAGGGTCAGGAATTCCTCGCGCCGTTCCCACGGCTTTTCGATCACCGGTTCGAAGGGCAGGCCCTTCTCGGCGAGCATCACCCGCGCGACGCGGGACAAGGGGTGAAGGGGGTGGTGAAATAGGATACGCATGCCGGGCCGGACTGTAGCGCAAGGAAAGCCATGAAAACAGTCTGCGCTTTGGCCGGTGCCCCTTCTCTATCGGCTTATGGATTACCCCTTGACTCGGGTGAATTCAGGTCGCGAATTTTCAGACGGCGGACTTCCGATACATCACCAGTGGGTCTGCGGCGTCGCGATGCCCGCCCGGCACCGGTGTCCAGCCGTTGTGCTCGTAAAAGGCGCGGGCCGCCGCGTTGCGCGCCGCGCAGGCCAATTGCGCCGATCCCTGCAACAGGCTCAGCGCTTCGCGCAGCAGGGCCGAGCCGATGCCCCGGCCGCGCCACGCCGGGTCGATGAACAGGTTGTGGATAAAGCGTTCCGGCGCGTCGATGGAGACAAAGCCGACCACGTCGCCCTCCACCTCGGCGACTAGCACCTCCTCGCCGTCCACGCAGTCGTAATAGTCATCCAGCCCGAAGCGGTCTTCCGGTTGCCAGGAGAAGGCCTTGCGGCGGCCATGCAGGAAGATCTCGGCACAGCGCGGTCCGTCCCCAGCCAGGGCGAACCGGATGTCGATGCGCAAGCCTTCCGACGACGCCATGGCGCCTCCTTCTGCGACCCTTCGAACCAAAGCCGCCCTAATAACCATCCAAGAAACAGATTATTCCAGCAATCCAAAAAAGATAGGACGTCTGTGCAACAGCCCGAACGAAAACGGCGGCCCGGATGATCCGAGCCGCCGTTCGCATCTGCACAAATAACCGGGGTTACTCCGCCGGGATGGCCTTGGGCAGGGTCACCGGCACTTCCAGACGGTTCAACATCTCCTTCGGAACCACCTGCCAGAACTTGGTCAGCTCCCGCGCCCAGTCGTTCAGGATCTCGGCGGCGAAGCGACTCTGCGTCTCGGCGACGTGCTCCTCGATCAGGCTCTTCAGGACGTGCTCGTAGTGCGCGACCTCGATGCGCTGGAAGATGACGCTCTCGTCGTTGATGTAGAGCGGCAGCGAGTCGTCCGGATCGTAGACGTAGGCCATGCCCCCGGTCATGCCGGCGGCGAAGTTGTCGCCGACCTTGCCCAGGATGACCGCCGTGCCGCCGGTCATGTACTCGCAGCCGTTGGAGCCGCAGCCCTCGACCACCACCGTGGCGCCGGAGTTGCGGACGGCGAACCGTTCGCCGGCCTGGCCCGCGGCGAACAGCTTGCCGGCCGTCGCACCGTAGAGGACCGTGTTGCCGATGATCGTGTTCTTATTCGTCTCCAGCGGGCTGGAGGTGGTCGGACGGACCACGATGGTGCCGCCCGACAGGCCCTTGCCGACGTAGTCGTTGGCGTCGCCCATCACCTCGAGCTTGATGCCCTGCACCGCGAAGGCGCCCAGCGACTGGCCCGCC
This sequence comes from Azospirillum soli, assembly GCF_017876165.1. Lineage (GTDB taxonomy): Bacteria > Pseudomonadota > Alphaproteobacteria > Azospirillales > Azospirillaceae > Azospirillum > Azospirillum soli. Next base: position 209,720 of record NZ_JAGINQ010000010.1, on the reverse strand, counting down.
GTGCCGCGCAGGCGGACGGTGATGTGGCCGGGCTGGAGCCCGAACATGCCGAACTTGCGCGTCACCATCGAGGACAGCCGCGTGCCGATGGCGCGCTGCGTGTTGCGGGCGTTGTAGGCGAGCTGCATCTTCTCGCCCTCCTCGAACAGCGGGCGGGCGTCGGCGACGATGCGCGCGTCCAGGGTGTCCGGCACCTCGTTGCGGCCCTGCAACGTACAGTAGCGCGCGTTCTCGCCCGGATCGACCTGCGCCAGCAGCGGGTTCAGGTCGAGGTCGTCGAGATGCTCGGCGCCGCGGCTGACCTGATGCAGCAGGTCGGTGCGGCCGATCACCTCGTTCAGCGAGCGGAAGCCCAGGCCGGCCAGGATCTCGCGGACCTCCTCGGCCAGGAAGGTGAAGAGGTTGACCACCTTCTCCGGCGTGCCGACGAACTTGTCGCGCAGCTTCTGGTCCTGCACGCAAACACCGACCGGGCAGGTGTTGGAGTGGCACTGGCGCACCATGATGCAGCCCATGGCGATCAGGCTGGCGGTGCCGATGCCGTACTCCTCCGCGCCCAGCATGGCGGCGATGACGATGTCGCGGCCGGTCTTCAGGCCGCCGTCGGTGCGCAGCCGCACGCGGTGGCGCAGACGGTTCAGAGTCAGGACCTGATGCACCTCCGACAGGCCCATCTCCCACGGCAGGCCGGCGAACTTGATCGAGGTCTGCGGGCTGGCGCCCGTGCCGCCGCTGTGGCCGGAGATCAGGATCACGTCGGCGTTGGCCTTGGCGACGCCGGCGGCGATGGTGCCGATGCCCGACCGGCTGACCAGCTTCACCGTGACCTTGGCGTCCGGGTTGATCTGCTTCAGGTCGTAGATGAGCTGCGCGAGATCCTCGATCGAGTAGATGTCGTGGTGCGGCGGCGGGGAGATCAGGGTCACGCCCGGCGTCGCGTGGCGCAGACGGGCGATCATCTCCGTCACCTTGAAGCCGGGCAGCTGGCCGCCCTCGCCGGGCTTGGCGCCCTGGGCGACCTTGATCTCCAGCTCACGGCACTGGTTCAGGTACTCGGCGGTGACGCCGAAGCGGCCCGACGCCACCTGCTTGATGGCGGAGTTCCAGTTGTCGCCGTTCTTGTCCGGGCGGAAGCGCGCCGGATCCTCGCCGCCCTCTCCACTGTCGGACTTGGCGCCGATGCGGTTCATGGCGACGTTCAGCGTGCCGTGCGCCTCGGGGCTCAGCGCGCCCATGGACATGCCGGGCGTGATGAAGCGCTTGCGGATGCTGGTGATGCTCTCGACCTCGTCCACTGAGACGGACGGCTTGGTCGAGCGCAGCTCCAGCAGGTCGCGCAGCTGCATCGGCGGGCGCTTGTTGACCTGCTCGCTGTACTTCTTGAAGGTCGTGTAGCTGTCGTTAGTCACCGCCTGCTGGAGCGTGTGGATGATGCCACCCTCCCAGCCGTGGCGGTCGCCCGTCTTGCGGAAGCGGTAGAAGCCGCCGACCGGCAGGGCCACGACCTCCTCGTTGTAGGCCGTGGCGTGCTGCTCCAGCACCTTCTTCTGGATGCCGTTCAGGCCGATGCCGGAGATGCGGCTGACCATGGCCGGGAAATGCTCGGCGACCAGGGCGCGCGACAGGCCAATGGCCTCGAAGTTGCCGCCGCCGCGATAGCTGCTGATGACCGAGATGCCCATCTTGGACATGATCTTCAGCAGGCCGTCGTCGATGGCCTTCTTGTAGTTGACCATGCCCTTTTCCAGCGGCAGCGAACCGAACAGGCCGCGGCGGTGACGCTCGGCGACGGCTTCCTGCGCCAGATAGGCGTTGACCGTGGTGGCGCCCACGCCGATCAGCACGGCGAAGTAATGGACGTCCAGCGCCTCGGCCGAGCGCACGTTCAGCGAGGTGAAGGTGCGCAGGTTGCTGCGGATCAGGTGCGTGTGGACGGCGCCCGTGGCCAGGATCATCGGGATGGCGGCGCGCGTGGCGTCCATCCGCTCGTCGGTCAGGATGACGTGGTTGGCGCCGCCGCGCACCGCGTCCTCCGCCTCCTGGCGGATGCGGCGCAGCGCGTCACGCAGGGCATCCGGACCGCCGTCCACCGGGAAGGTGGCGTCGATCTCGGCCGCCGTGTCGCCCATGTAGTCGCGCATGGCGCGGAACTCGGCGGTCGTCAGGACCGGCGATTCCAGCTGCAGCAGGCGCGTCTGGCTCTCGTCCTCGTCCAGGATGTTGCCGAGGTTGCCCAGGCGCGTCTTCAGGCTCATCACCCGGCGCTCGCGAAGCGAGTCGATGGGCGGGTTGGTGACCTGGGAGAAGTTCTGGCGGAAGAAGTGGTGCAGGCCGCGATACTTGTCCGACAGCACGGCGATGGGGCTGTCGTCGCCCATTGAGCCGATGGCCTCCTTACCGTCCTCGACCATCGGGTGGAGGATCAGCTCCATGTCTTCCATGGTGATGCCGAAGGCCATCTGGCGGCGGCGCAGCTCGGCCTTCTCCATGTCGGACGGCTCGCCCTTCTGCGAGGCCGTCTTCACCAGCTCGTCCAGATGCGTGGTGTTCTTGACCCAGTTGCCCCACGGCTTCTGAAGGGCGAGGTAATCCTTCAGCTCGCGGTCGTGGAACAGCTTGCCGGCCTGGAGGTCGACGGCGATCATCTCCCCGGGGCCGAGGCGGCCCTTCTCGACCACCTGGGTCTCGTCGATCTTCACCATGCCCGTCTCGGACCCGGCGATGATCAGGCCGTCCGTGGTGATGGTGTAGCGCATCGGGCGCAGGCCGTTGCGGTCCATGCCGCCGACGACCCAGCGGCCGTCGGTCATGGCCAGAGCGGCCGGGCCGTCCCACGGCTCCATAACCGAGTTGCAGTACTGGATCAGCGCCTTGTGGTTGTCCGGCGTGGTCTGCGAGCTGGTCAGCGCCTGCGGCACCAGCATCATCTTGACCATCGGGGCCGTGCGGCCGGCGCGGACCATCACCTCGAACACGGTGTCGAGCGCGCCCGAGTCCGACAGGCCGACGCCGATCACCGGCTTCAGATCCTGCATGTGCGCGCCGAAGGCCGGATGCTCCATCCGGGTCTCGTGCGCCTTCATCCAGTTGACGTTGCCCTTCAGCGTGTTGATCTCGCCATTGTGGGCGAGCATGCGGAATGGCTGGGCCAGCGGCCAGGTCGGGAAGGTGTTGGTCGAATAGCGCTGGTGGTAGATGGCGAAGTCGGACTCGAACCGCTCGTCCAGCAGGTCCGGATAGAAGGTCGTTAGCTGCTCCGCCAGGAACATGCCCTTGTAGATCAGCGAGCGGGCGGACAGCGAGCAGATGTAGAAGTCGTTGATCTGCTCGGCCTTCACCGCCTTCTCGATGCGGCGGCGGATGACGTACAGGTCCAGCTCGAACTGCTCGTCCGACACGCCCTTGCTGTTGCCGACGATGATCTGCTCGATCTCCGGCCGGGTCGCGTTGGCCTTCTCGCCGATGATGTCGACGTTGATCGGCACCTGACGCCAGCCGTAGATGTAGTAGCCGAAACTCAGGATCTCGGTCTCGACGATGCAGCGGCAGGCCTCCTGCGCGTCGAGCGAGATGCGCGGCAGGAACACTTGGCCGACCGCCAACTTGTTGTCCGGCGCGCGGTGGCCGATGACCTTGACGTGGTCCTTGAAGAACTTCTGCGGGACGGCGACGTGGATGCCGGCGCCGTCGCCCGTCTTGCCGTCGGCGTCCACAGCGCCACGGTGCCAGACGGCCTTCAGCGCCTCGATGCCTTTCTCGACCACCGAACGGCGGGGCTTGCCGTCGATCGCGGCGATGAAGCCGACGCCGCAGGCGTCGTGCTCGTCGGCCGGATCGTAGGCGTTCGCAGTGGTCAGCGCCGCGGCGTTGGCACGATACTCGGCGACGAACTGCTCACCCTGGTTCATCTCGGTGGTCATCGGTGGACCCTTTCCGTCAGTCTGTTTTGAAGGGGGCACCGCCCCCTTCACCCCCGCCAAGGGCCATCGGCCCTTGGATCCCGCGAATAATGGATGGATTGGCTTACTCGGCCGCCACGGCGACCGGGACGGCGGCCTTCGCCTGGGCGTAGGCGTGAATGCCTTCCGCCGCGTCGCGGCCGTCGCGGATGGCCCACACCACCAGCGAGGCGCCGCGCACGATGTCGCCGGCGGCGAACACGCCCTCGAGGTTGGTCATCTTGGTGCGGTGGTCGATCAGCAGCGTGCCCCAGCGGGTCACCTTCAGATCGGCCTCGCCGAACATCGATGGCAGGTCTTCCGGCTCAAAGCCCAGCGCCTTGATGACCAGATCGGCATCGACCGTGAACTCGGAGCCCTCGATCACCTGTGGGGTCTGGCGGCCCGTGGCGTCGGCGACGCCCAGATGGATGCGCACGGCGCGCACGCCGGTCACCACCGTGTCGCCGTTGAAGCCTTCCGGAGCGGCCTGCCAGATGAACTCCACGCCCTCTTCCTCGGCGTGCGCCACCTCGCGCTGCGAGCCCGGCATGTTCTTGCGGTCGCGGCGGTACAGGCACTTCACCGACTTGGCGCCCTGGCGGATGGCCGTGCGCACGCAGTCCATGGCGGTGTCGCCGCCGCCCAGCACCACGACGTTCTTGCCGGCAGCGTTCAGCGAGCCGTTCTCGAACGCCTCGACCGTGTCGCTCAGGCTGACCTTGTTGGAGGTGGTCAGATACTCCAGCGCCGGCACGATGTTGCCGAGGCCGCAGCCCGGTGCCTGGATGTCGCGGGCCTTGTAGACGCCGGTGGCGACCAGCACGGCGACGTGCTTGCGGCGCAGGTCCGCCATGGCGGCGTCGCGGCCGACCTCGAAGTTCGGGTGGAACACCACGCCGGCGTCGGCCAGCAGTTTGACGCGGCGCTCGACGACCGTCTTTTCCAGCTTGAAGCCGGGGATGCCGTAGACCAGCAGGCCGCCCATGCGGTCGTAGCGGTCGTAGACGTGTACCTCATAGCCCTTGGCGCGCAGCTCCTCGGCGGCGGCGAGGCCGGCCGGGCCGGCGCCGATCACGCCGACCGACAGGCCCAATTCGCGCGACGGCGTGCGCGGCTTGACCCAGCCCTGATCCCAGGCGGTGTCGTTGATATACTTCTCGACCGAGCCGATGGTGACGGCGCCGTGGCTGGACTGCTCGATGACGCAGTTGCCCTCGCACAGGCGGTCTTGCGGGCAGATGCGGCCGCAAATTTCCGGGAAGTTGTTGGTCGCCTGGGAAACCTCGTAGGCTTCCTCAAGCCGGCCCTCGGCCGTCAGCTTCAGCCAGTCGGGGATGTTGTTGGAGACCGGGCAGTGCACCTGGCAGAAGGGAACGCCGCACTGCGAGCAGCGGTTGGCCTGCTCGTTGGCGCGCTCATCCGTGAAGCGGGCGTAGATCTCGGCGAAGTCCTGGCGGCGCTCGGTGGCGGGACGCTTGTCGGGCATCCGCTGCGCGGTGTGCACGAAGCCCAACATCCTCTGGTTCGCCATGACGCCTGCTCCTTCTTCGCGTATCCCGAGAATTCCGGGACGGTGCTGGCGGCCGGGCGCCCGAAGGGGCGTGGCCGCGGTGAAAACGATTGTCCGCGGTCACGCGGGCACGACGTCATATATCGCAAGAGAACAAGCCGCGCGAGCAAAAAACGGCCATTAGGTAACGCGTACTGACCTTTTTTCGGAGGGATGTCACGGGCTTGATTTCGGGCCAGACTCCCATCCGGAAAACAGAAAGAAAATTAGTCCCATAACGGACCCAATCCCCATTTCGGGGTACCGACCCATGTCCGTCGCCAAAGCGGTTCCCCACTGCTATAAGCCGCACATTGCCGTCCGCAATCTCGCCAGAGGCGCTGCGCTGCATGCTCATTGACCAATTTCTCGATGCCATTCTCCTCGGCCTTGTCGAGGGGCTGACCGAATTCCTGCCGGTGTCCTCGACGGGGCACCTCATTATTCTCGGCGATTTCCTGGGCTTCCAAGGCCCGCCCGGAAAGGTGTTCGAGGTGACCATCCAACTCGGCGCCATCCTGGCGATCTGCGTCGTCTATTTCGCCCGGCTGTGGCGTGTCGCGACCGGGCTGCCCAGCGATCCCAACGCCCGCCGTTTCGTGCTGGCGGTGCTTCTGGCCTTCCTGCCGGCGATGGTGCTGGGCGCTGGGCTGCATGGCTTCATCAAGAACACGCTGTTCAACCCGACCGTGGTCAGCGTGATGCTGATCGTCGGCGGCGTCGCCATCCTGCTGATCGAACGCTTCGTGCCGTCGCCGCGCTTCCACGCGATCGAGCGATTCCCGGCGCCGCTGGCGCTGAAGATCGGCCTGTTCCAATGTCTGGCCTTGGTGCCCGGCGTGTCGCGCTCCGGTGCCACGATCCTGGGTTCGCTGATGATGGGCGTGGACCGCCGCACGGCAGCCGAATTCACTTTCTTCCTGGCGATCCCGACCATGGCCGGCGCCACGGTCTACGATCTCTACAAGAACTGGAACGCGATGAGCTTCGATTCCGGTGCGCTGATCGCGGTCGGCTTCGTCACCGCCTTCATCGCGGCGGCCGTGGTGGTGAAGACGCTGGTGGACTTTGTCGGCCGCTACGGCTTCGCCCCCTTCGGCTGGTACCGCATCGCGCTGGGCTCCGGGATGCTGGCGTTCCTCTATCTGTAAGGCGCCGCCACCCCCAAGCGAACAAGCCCCGAAACGAAAAAAGCCCCGGCCAATCGGCCGGGGCTTTTTTATGCCAGCAGGGCAGGGTGCCTCAGTGCGCGCTCGGGTACTTGTGGAACTTGCCCACGTCGCGGGTCAGGGTCGAAGTGCGGCCACCGACGATGAAGCGCGCAAGATAGGTCTCCAGCATCACCTCGCAGGCCGCCAGTTCGTTGATGCCCAGCTCCTTGAAGCCCGGCTTGCCCGGCGCGACGACGTTGTCCTTCTTCAGCAGCTCGACCTGATCGCGGGTGAGCAGCGGGGCGAAGAAGGGGATCTTCTCGAAGAAGGCGCCCAGCTTTTCCGACACGCCCCAGGGCACCGGCGCCAGCAGGCGCTTGCGGTGGATCTCGCCGAGCATCAGCTCCATCAGCTCGCGGAAGCTGTAGGTGCGCGGACCGCCCAGCTCGTAGGTCTTGCCTTTAGTCTCGTCCAGATAGACGGCGGCGCCGATGGCGTCGGCCAGATCGCCGACATAGACCGGCTGGAACTTCGTCTTGCCGCCGCCGATCAGCGGCAGGACCGGGGAGATCTGCGCCATCGAGGCGAACTTGTTGAAGAAGCGGTCCTCGGGGCCGAAGACGATGCTGGGGCGCAGGATGGTGGCGTCCGGGAATTCCTTCAGGACCGCCTGCTCGCCGGCCGCCTTGGAGCGCGCGTAGGCCGATGCCGAAGCGCTGTCGGCGCCGAGCGCCGAGACGTGGACCAGTTTGCGCACGCCGTTGGCCTTGGCGATGCGGGCAATGCGCGCCGGGGCATCGACGTGGACGGTCTGGAAGCTCCAGGGGCCGGTCTCGTACAGGGCGCCGATCAGGTTGATGACGGTGTCGCTGCCCTGGATGGCGCGCGCGACCGATTCGTCCTTGGTGACGTCGGCGGCCATAGGCACGATCTGCCCGACCGAGCCGGCCGTCTTCAGGAAATTGGCCTGATTGGGGTGGCGCGTGACGACGCGGACGATGGCGCCGGACTTGGCAAGGCGCCGGATCAGGTGGCGGCCGATGAAGCCCGACCCGCCGAACACCGTGACAATCTGATAGCGATAGGACATCGACCTTCTCCCGTGCCGTTTTGGGCCCGCAACATTCCATCCCGACCCGTGCCCAATCCCTGCGGAAGGCCAACGGATCGGTCGATGCTTATATAGAAACCGCCCCGAAGAGGCTAGGCCCCCTGCGTGGCCCCCTGTTCAAAATCGCAGGCGCGCGAGGTCGCGGCCTGTCGACGCAGAAAGTTCAAAAAAGCTGTTGACGGGGATCCGCCGGACGGCTACATAAGCGGCCCACACCGAGCCCAGGTGGCGGAATTGGTAGACGCGCAGGTTTCAGGTACCTGTGGCAGAAATGTCGTGGAAGTTCGAGTCTTCTCCTGGGCACCATATCTACCCGGCTGCGCCGCATGCTCAAGACCTCCCCTCCGGGGGTGGCGGGAAGCAGAGCGGCGTTCGTCGTTTCTGGGGTCCGTGGCCGGGGACCGTGACACGCGGGAATGCCACTGATGCCCATCGATCTCCATGACGGCGACCTGCCGGACGGTCTCGACCTGAAATCCCTCGCCCGCGACAACGCGGTCGCCATCGACACCGAAACGATGGGGCTGAACCCCCACCGCGACCGGCTGTGCCTCGTCCAGCTGTCGCCCGGCGACGGCACAGTGCATCTGGTGCAGTTCCGCCAGGGCCGCTACGAGGCGCCGAACCTCAAGCGCCTGCTCGCTGATCCCGAGGTTACCAAGCTCTTCCACTTCGCCCGCTTCGACGTGGCGGTGATGCAGCAGTATCTCGGCGTGGTCTGCCAGCCGGTCTACTGCACCAAGGTGGCGTCCAAGCTGGTACGCACCTTCACCGACAAGCACGGCCTGAAGGACCTCGTGAAGGACCTGCTGGGAGTGGAGCTGTCCAAGCAGCAGCAGTCCTCCGACTGGGGTGCCGACGAGCTGACGCCGGAGCAGATGAAGTACGCGGCCTCCGACGTGCTGCACCTGCACGACCTGAAGGCGAAGCTGGACGTGATGCTGGCGCGCGAAGGGCGCACGCACCTCGCCAAGGCTTGCTTCGACTTCCTGCCGGCGCGCGGCGCGCTCGACCTCGGCGGCTGGGAGCAGCCGGACATTCTGGCGCACTGAGCGTACCCCGACCGGGAATAGTCTCGGTGCCCCGGCCGTTGATGTGACGGGCTTGATTTGACCGCCTTAATTTGACCGGGGACGCGCTGGCGGGCATACTGCCGCGCGGATCATGCCCGTTCGTGCATATGCAAAACAGCACGGCGGCACCATACCTGTTTGGATAACTTGAAAGAGGCAAGCGCAGCCTTGACCAGCCTGATCGACCGTCCGGCCGCCACGGAGCAGCGGGACACGCTCGCCACGGCCGTGCCCGACCGCGACCTCGCCAGCGCCGTGCGCGTTCTGCGCATGGAGGCCGAGGCGCTGACCGCGCTCGCCGCCAGCCTGGACGGCGCCTTCACCCGCGCGCTCGACACGCTGGCCGGCATCGAGGGGCGCGTCGTCGTGACCGGCATGGGCAAGTCGGGCCATGTCGGGCGCAAGATCGCCGCCACGCTGGCCTCCACCGGCACGCCGGCCTTCTTCGTCCATCCGGGCGAGGCGAGCCATGGCGACCTCGGCATGATCACGCGCGCCGACGCAGTCATCGCCCTGTCCAATTCCGGCGAGACGAATGAGCTGTCGGACGTCGTCGCCTTCACGCGCCGCTTCGCCATCCCGCTGATCGGGGTCACGCGCCGCGCCGGCTCCTCGCTGGCCGAGCAGTCGGACATCGCGCTGATCCTGCCGGCTGCGCCGGAGGCCTGTCCGCTGGGTCTCGCGCCGACCACATCGACCACCATGACGCTGGCTCTGGGTGACGCCCTGGCGGTCGCGCTGTTGGAGCGTCGAGGCTTCACCGCGTCGGACTTCAAGGATCTGCATCCGGGCGGGCAGCTCGGCCGGGCGCTGCTGAAGGTGACCGACGTGATGCACAAGGGAGAGAATATGCCCTTGTGCCGTCTGGACACCTCGCTGTCCGACGTCATTCTGGAGATGACGGCCAAGCGGCTGGGCTGCGTCGGCGTGCTGGACGATTCCGGTGCGCTGGTCGGCGTCATCACCGACGGCGACCTGCGCCGCCATCTGGCGCCGGAACTGCTGGTGGAGCGTGCCGACAGCATCATGTCGCCCCGGCCGAAGACGATCCGCCCCAAGGCGCTCGTCGTCGAGGCGTTGCGGGAGATGAACGAGAAGCAGATCACCACCCTGTTCGTGATCGAGGCGGACCGGCCGCTGGGCGTCGTGCACATCCACGACTGCTTGCGCGCCGGGGCGGCCTGAGCACCGGGGACGGAATAGGAAAGAGCCATGAGCGCGCACGACCTGCAGACGGACGAGAGGCCGCGGACCGGGGCATCGGCCCCGCCGCGCGGGCCCGCGCCGGCCGCGCGCGCCCACCGGCGTCGGGAAATCCGGCCGGTCAGCCGCGTTTACAGCCGCTTCGTCACCATGATGAAGTTCGCTCTGCCGGCGGCGGCGCTCGCCCTCATGGCCCTGCTCGCCGCTTGGCCGTCGCTGACCGAACTGCCGACCCCGAAGATTTCCGCCGACAAGGGGCAGCTCGAAATGATCAAGCCGCGCTACATCGCGGCGGACGAGCACAACCAGCCCTTCTCCGTGGTTGCCGTCCAGGCCGACAAATCGGCCGACCAGCCGGACATCATCCTGCTCGACCAGCCGGAGGCGGAGATGACCCAGAACGACGGGGCCTGGGTGACCATCCGGTCCGACAAGGGCTGGTACGATCAGACCACCGGCATTCTGAAGATGCGCGGCAACGTCCGCGTCCTGCGCGACGACGGCAACGAGTTCACGACGACCGAAGCCGATGCCGACGTGCGGAAGGGCACCGCCTGGGGCGACCAGCATGTGGAAGGGCAGGGGCCGCAGGGCGTCATCAACGCCCAGGGCTTCCGCCTGTCCGACCGCGGCAAGACCGTGGTGTTCCTGAACCAATCCAAGGCCGACGTTCAGGCCGCCGAACGTCCGGGAGGTAAGAAGCGTTGAGTGCACGTTCCCTCACGGCGGGGGCGGCGCTGGCCGCCCTGTTGGCGCTGTCACCTGAATTTGCCTTTGCCCAGGGGCTTCCCGGCATGTCCGGCAGCGGCGGCATGCCGGTCGAGGTCAACGCCGATCAGGCCATCGAATGGCACCAGGACGTGCGCGCCTACGTGGCGCGCGGCAACGCCTCGGCCAAGCGCGGCGACACCACGCTTTACGCCGACGTGCTGACCGCCTACTACCGCGAGGTTCCCGGCAAGGGGAACGAGGTGTTCCAGCTGGTCGCCGACGGCAACGTCAAGATCCTCGGCAACGCCCAGCAGGTGTTCGGCGACCGTGGCGTCTATGACGTGGACAAGCAGGTGGCCGTGGTCACCGGCCGGAACCTGAAGCTGGTCACCAAGACCGATGTGGTCACCGCCCGCGACAGCCTGGAATATTACGAGGCCAGGGAGATGGCCGTGGCGCGCGGCGACGCCGTGGCGACGCGCGGCAACGACACGCTGCGGGCCGACGTGCTGATCGGCCAGTTCAAGAAGGGGCCGGACGGCTCGACGGTGATGGAGCGGATCGACGGTTCCGGCCATGTGGTCGTCACCACCGCCACCGACGTGGCCCTGTCCGACAAGCTGGTCTATTCGGTTGCCGACGAGACGGCGGTGCTGATCGGCGACGTGAAGATCACGCGCGGCGACAACCAGCTGAACGGCGAAGCGGCCGAGATGAACATGAAGACGAAGATCAACCGGGTGATCGCCGGCCCGGCGACCGGCGGCCGGGTGTCGGGCCTGCTCATCCCCGGCCAGGGCCAGCAGCCGGGCGCCGCGCCCGTGCCGGCCAAGCCGGCCGCGAAGCCTTGACCGCCGGTAACGAACCAATGGCCATGGACATCGAAGACAGGCCCGATTACGCCGCCACCGCGCCAAGCGCCGCGCCGGCCGCCGGCCCAGCCAAAGAGGCGGCCGTGCCGACCGAGGGGCTTGTCGCCCTGCATCTCGGCAAGGCCTACAAGAAGCGCCCCGTGGTGCGCGACGTCTCCGTCAGCGTCCAGCGCGGCGAGGCGGTCGGGCTGCTCGGCCCCAACGGCGCGGGCAAGACCACCTGCTTCTACATGATCACCGGGCTGGTGGCGTCCGATTCGGGCACCATCCTGCTCGACGGGCAAGATATCACCGCGCTGCCCATGTACCGGCGCGCTCGGCTCGGCATCGGCTACCTGCCGCAGGAAGCCTCGATCTTTCGCGGCATGTCGGTGGAGAACAACATCCGCGCCGTGCTGGAGGTGGTCGAGACCAACCGCGACGCCCGCGAGGCGATGCTGGACGAGCTGCTGGCCGAATTTTCCATCACGCACCTGCGCCGCGCCCCCGCGCTGGCCCTGTCCGGCGGTGAGCGCCGCCGCGTGGAGATCGCCCGCGCGCTGGCCTCGCAGCCGCACTTCATCCTTCTGGACGAGCCGCTGGCCGGTATCGACCCGATTGCCGTGAACGACATCCGCGAATTGGTCGGCCATCTGCGCGACCGGGGTATCGGGGTGTTGATAACGGATCACAACGTAAGAGAAACGCTCGACCTCGTCGATCGGGCATACATCTTGCACGATGGTGTGGTACTAATGGAGGGAGAGCCGTCGGAGATCGTGGCGCACGAGGATGTGCGCCGGGTCTACCTCGGCGACCGGTTCAGCCTCTAGCCTGGTCCTCCCGCCCATGGCGCTCAGTCAACGTCTCGATCTCCGTCAGGCCCAAACTCTGGTCATGACGCCCCAGCTGCAGCAGGCCATCAAGCTGCTGCAGCTCTCGAACATCGAGCTGTCCGACTTCGTGGACCGGGAGATCGAGCAGAACCCTCTGCTTGAGCGCGACAGCGGTCCCGGCGATTCGGGCGGGTCCGATGGTGGCGGCGACGGCGGTTCGGATTCGGCCGGCGCGGAACGCTCCAACCTCGACGAACCGCCGGCACCCATTCCCGACGGGCGCACCCGCGACACGGTGGAGATGACCTCGTCGGAGACGATGGGCTCCTCCTCCGACTCGCCGCTCGACACCGATTTCGAGAACGTCTATTCCGACGACCGTTTTTCCGACGGCACAGACGGTTCCAGCGACGTCTACGGCCAGTGGAACGAGCGCGGCGGGCGCGGCGGCTTCGAGGATGACGACTCGAACTTGGAGGCCACGCTCACCGGCCAGAAGAGCCTGCGCGACCATCTCATCGAACAGCTCAAGGTCGATCTGCCGACGCATGGCGACCAGCTGATCGGCCTTGCCCTGATCGACATGCTGGACGAGGCCGGCTGGCTCGTGGGGCTGGAGGTCGACGCGCTCGCCGGCCAGCTCGGCTGCGAGCCGGAGCGGGTGGAGCGGGTGCTGGCCGCCGTCCAGCGCTTCGACCCGCCGGGCATCTTCGCCCGCTCGCTGAAGGAATGCCTCGCCATACAGCTGCGCGAGAAGAACCGGCTCGACCCCGCCATGGCGGCGCTGCTCGACAATCTGGAGCTTCTGGCGGCGCGCAACCTGCCGGCCCTGATGAAGGTCTGCGGGGTGGATGCCGAGGACATCGCCGACATGGTGTCGGAGATCCGAAAGCTGAACCCGAAGCCGGCGCTGTCCTTCGACCACACCCCGGCCCAGCTGGTGACGCCGGACATCCTGATGCGCGCCAACCCCGGCGGCGGCTGGCTGATCGACCTGAACCCCGACACGCTGCCGCGCGTGCTGGTCAACCACCGCTACTTCGCGCGCATCTCAGGCACGGCCCGGAACAAGGCCGACAAGGAATACATCACCGAACGCTTTCAGTCGGCCAACTGGCTGGTCAAGTCGCTGCACCAGCGCGCGACCACCATCCTGAAGGTGGCGGGGGAGATCATTCGCCAGCAGGACGCTTTCTTCATCCACGGCGTTTCGCACCTGAAGCCGCTGATCCTCCGCGACATCGCCGAGGCCATCGGCATGCACGAAAGCACGGTCAGCCGCGTCACCACCAACAAGTTCATGGCGACCCCGCGCGGCGTGTTCGAGTTGAAGTATTTCTTCACATCCGCGATCCAGGGGGCGGATGGGCAGGCCGCCCACTCGGCGGAGGCGGTGCGCCATCGCATCAAGACCATGATAGACGCCGAAAAGCCCGAGGACGTGTTGTCCGACGACAAAATCGTCGAGATATTGCGCGGCGAAGGGATCGACATTGCGCGCCGGACGGTTGCGAAGTATCGTGAAGCCATGCGCATACCGTCATCGGTGCAGCGACGCCGTGCCAAGATGTCACGCATGTAGGCGGTTCGGGATAGGGCGGTCGTTCGTTGACAGCCTAAGCCTTGACCACTATGGTCCCGGTCCGCACATGGCGGCCCGCCGTCGTTTTCTGTCCATCGCGGACCAATTTGGAAACCTCCCAAAATGCAACTGACCGTCAAAGGCAAGCAGCTTGACGTTGGCGATGCTCTGCGCACCCATGTCGCGGACAGCCTGAACACCGTCGTCGGCAAGTATTTCAACAAGCCGATCGAGGCCAACGTCGTCCTGACCAAGGATGCCCACCTGTTCAAGGCCGACATCCAGGTCCATGTGGGCCGCGGCATCGTCCTGCAGAGCGCTTCCGAGGCGACCGAGCCGTATCCGGCCTTCGACACCGCGTGCGACAAGCTGTCCAAGCGCCTGCGCCGCTACAAGAGCCGCCTGCGCGATCACCACAACGGCGATGCCACGCATGAGCCGGTGCCCGCCCGCTACCAGGTCCTGGAAGCGGAGAAGGACGACCACCATGTCGAGGACGAGGCCTTGGCCGAGAAGGCCCAGCCCATCGTCGTCGCCGAGATGGAAACCTCCATCGTGACCTCGACGGTGAGCGAAGCTGTGATGCGTCTGGAACTGGCGGAAGCGCCGGCCCTCCTGTTCCGCAACAGCGCCCATGGCCGCCTGAACCTGGTGTACCGCCGGGCCGATGGCAACATCGGCTGGGTCGACCCCGCGGAGAAGGCCGGCGCCTGATCTGTCGGGTTCCGTCTCAACCACATTCGACGCGTCATGCTCGATCTCATCACGCCGCACGCCATCATCCCCAACCTCAAGGCCGGCAGCAAAAAGCAGGCTTTGCAGGACATGGCGCGCAAGGCGGCCGAGCTGACCGGCCAGCACGAACGGGCGATCTTCGACGTCCTGCTGGAACGCGAGCGGTTGGGCACCACCGGCGTGGGCCATGGCATCGCCATCCCGCACGGCAAGCTGCCCAACCTCGACCGTGTCCACGGCGTTTTCGCCCGGCTGGAACGGCCCATCGACTTCGATGCGATCGATGAGCAACCGGTCGACCTGATCTTTCTTCTGCTGGCCCCGGAACACGCCGGCGCTGATCATCTGAAAGCGCTCGCCCGCGTCTCGCGGCTGCTGCGCGATCAGTCCATGTGCGAAAAACTGCGCGGCTCGGACTCGGCGGATGCGATCTACGCTCTGCTGACCCAACACGAAGCCAGCCACGCGGTGTGAAGAAAAAACGGGAGAGCGAAAGCTCTCCCGTTTTTCTTTTTCACTTAGGAAATCTCATTCTGCAGGCGCGGCAACGGTGTACGTGTACTCGTCGGTTGGGCCGCGCTGACGCTTGGCCCAACCGCCCGATCCTCCCTTACGCCCGCGCCCCTTACGCCCGCTCGGCCCAGGCCATGTAGTTCACGTCCAGGTCCCGCGCGTTCAGCTTGAACTCGTCGGACAGCGGGCTGTACGTCAGGCCGGTCAGGTCCTTGATGGCCAGCCCGTGCGCGCGTACGGCGGCGGCCAGTTCGCTGGGGCGCAGGAACTGGCGCCAGTTGTGGGTGCCGCGCGGCAGCCAGCGCAGGATGTACTCCGCCCCCACGATGGCCAGCGCGAAGGACTTCGGCGTGCGGTTCAGAGTCGCCAGGAACAGCACGCCGCCGGGCGCCAGCAATTCCGAAAGCGATTTTACGAACAGGTCCACGTCGGCGACGTGCTCGATCACCTCCATCGCCAGAATCACGTCGAATCGCTCACCGCTGGCCGCCAGGGCTTCGGCCGTCGTCGCGCGGTAGTCCACGGGCGTGCCGGTTTCGGCCGCATGGGCGGCGGCGGTCTTCACGTTCTTTTCCGCCGCGTCCACGCCGACCACCGTGGCGCCCATGCGCGCGACCGGTTCGGACAGCAGGCCGCCGCCGCAGCCGATGTCCACCACGCGCAGGCCCTTCAACGGCTCCGGCGCCAGCGGATCGCGGCCCAGCCGGGCGCAGACGGTGTCGCGGATGTAGGTCAGGCGCAGCGGGTTCAGGCGGTGCAGGGGCCGGAACTTGCCCGTGGGGTCCCACCATTCCGCGGCGATGGCGGAGAAGCGGGCAATATCCTCTGGGTCTACGGTCCCGGCGGTCCCGGCAGTCGCGGTCATGGAAGAAATTCCGTATGCTGGTTGGATCGAAACAATTGCGGGGCGAACTTGCCTCGCTGTGAGCGACAGAGTATGGATACGCCGCCCCGCGCCGGCAACGGTAGAGCGGGGGGCGCGGCAGGCCGGCGTTGGTTCCGGCCCAGAAATGGTGTGAGGTATGGCGCGGATCGTCCTCAAGTTCGGTGGCACGTCGGTCGGCGACATCGACCGCATCAAGAACGTGGCTCGCAAGGTCGAGCAGGAAGTCAAGGCGGGCCATCAGGTGGCGGTCATCGTGTCGGCGATGTCCGGCGTGACCAACCAGCTCGTCAAGCACTGCAACGACATCGACAAGCTGCACGACGCGCGCGAATACGACGCGATCGTCGCGTCGGGTGAGCAGGTGACCTCCGGTCTCCTGGCCATCGCGCTGCAGTCGATCGGCATCCCGGCCCGCTCGTGGCTGGGCTGGCAGATTCCCATCTACAGCGACGACACGCACGGCAAGGCGCGCATCGTCTCCATCGAGACGACCGAGCTTGAGAAGCAGATGGAGACCGGCGAAGTCGCCGTGATCGCCGGCTTCCAGGGCGTGACCAAGGACGGGCGCATCACCACGCTGGGCCGTGGTGGATCCGACACCTCGGCGGTGGCCGTGGCTGCGGCGGTGAAGGCCGACCGCTGCGACATCTACACCGACGTGGACGGCGTCTACACGACCGACCCGCGCATCGTCACGAAGGCCAAGAAGCTCTCCAAGATCACCTACGAGGAGATGCTGGAGCTGGCCTCGCAGGGTGCCAAGGTCCTGCAGACCCGTTCGGTCGAAATGGCGATGAACCACCGCGTGCGCGTGCAGGTTCTGTCGAGCTTCGAGGAGGCCGCCGGCAGCGCGCTTCCCGGTACCCTTGTTGTTGACGAGGACGAGATCGTGGAAAAGGAAGTTGTGAGCGGCATCGCCTACAGCCGCGACGAGGCGAAGATCACCCTCATCGGCGTCGCCGACCGTCCGGGCGTGGCGGCCAGCATCTTCGGCCCGCTGACCGACAACGCCGTCAACGTGGACATGATCGTCCAGAACGTGTCCGAGGACGGCAAGTCCACGGACCTGACCTTCACGGTCGGCAAGGCCGACGTCGCCCGCGCCGTGAAGGTGCTGGAGGACGCCAAGGCCGAGCTGAACTACCAGCGCCTGGCGTCGGACGCCAACGTGGTGAAGGTGTCGGTGATCGGCGTCGGCATGCGCAGCCACGCCGGTGTCGCGCAGCGCATGTTCAAGGCGCTGGCCGACAAGGGCATCAACATCCAGGTCATCTCCACCTCCGAGATCAAGATTTCGGTCCTGATCGCCGAGGAGTACGCGGAGCTGGCTCTGCGCGCGCTGCACACCGCCTACGGCCTGGACGCGGCCTGAGCGGATAGGGAAGGGGAGAGCCGGTCATGACCGACGTCATATCCGACGCGGCGGCACGGGCACGGCTCGACCAGCTGTGGGCGCGGGGGCGCGCCTTCCTCGGCACGCGGACCGCCATCATGGGCGGTGCGATGAGCTGGGTGTCGGAACGCCACCTCGTGTCCGCCATCTCCAACGCCGGCGGCTTCGGCGTCGTGGCCTGCGGGTCGATGACGCCGGACCAGCTGGCGGCGGAGATTGCCGGAACGAAGGGGCTGACGGACAAGCCCTTCGGCGTGAACCTCATCAACATGCACCCGGATCTCGATCACCTGATCGACGTCTGCCGGGAGCAGGCGGTGGGCCACGTGGTGATTGCCGGCGGTTTTCCGTCCGGCGCCACGATCCGGAAGATCAAGGACGGCGGCGCCAAGGTCATGGCCTTCGCCCCCACCCTGGTCAGCGGCCGGCGCATGGTGAAGATCGGCGCCGACGCCCTGGTGATCGAGGGCACGGAGGCCGGCGGCCACATCGGCCCGGTGTCCACCACCGTGCTGGCTCAGGAAATCCTACCCGACCTGCGCGAGGTCCCGGTCTTTGTGGCCGGCGGCATCGGCCGGGGCGAGGCCATTGTCGCCTATCTGGAATTGGGTGCGGCGGGCGTGCAGATCGGCACGCGCTTCGTTTGCGCGACCGAATCCATCGCGCATCCCAACTTCAAGCAGACCTTCATCCGGGCGTCCGCCCGCGACGCCCAGGCGTCGGTGCAGCTTGATCCGCGCTTCCCGGTGATCCCGGTGCGCGCGCTCGCCAACGCGGGCGCCCGCCGCTTCATCGAGCTTCAGCGCGAGGTCATCGCCAAGGTGGACCGGGGTGAGATGAGCCGCGACGCCGGCCTGCTGGAAATCGAACATTTTTGGGCCGGCGCCCTGCGCCGCGCGGTGATTGACGGCGATGTCGAGACCGGCTCCCTCATGGCCGGCCAGAGCGTCGGCCTCGTCACACGGGAACAACCGGTCGCCGAGATCATCGCCGATCTGGTGGCCCAGGCCGAATCGGCGCTCGTCCAACGCCAGGGCGGCGCGGTGCTTCCCTTCGGTGAACCGGCTGTCTTAGGAGCGGCGTGACATGAGCAGCGCCGTCGGCGAGGTTCCTCCCACTGGCAAGGATGGCGCCCCCGGTTTCGACGGCGCCGCGTCGCGCCGCCTGCTCGCGCGGCTGCGCGATGTCATGGCCGGTTCGGGCACCGGACAGGACCGGCTCGACAAGATCGTCTCGCTGATCGCGATGGAGATGGGGGCGGACGTCTGCTCCTGCTACGTCATGCGCGCGGGCGAGGTGCTGGAGCTGTTCTCGACCGAAGGTCTGAACAAGGACGCCGTGCACAACACACGCTTGCGCGTCGGCGAAGGCATCGTTGGCGACATCGCCGGGCACGCGCGGCCCATCGCGCTCGACAACGCGCCCTCGCACCCCAGCTTCGCCTACCGCCCGGAAACGGGTGAAGATCCGTTCCTCTCCCTCGCGGGCGTGCCGATCCTGCGCGGCGGCAAGGTGCGCGGCGTTCTGGTCATCCAGCACAAGGACCGCCGCCGCTACGTGGAGGAGGAGGTCGAGACCCTCCAGACCATCGCCATGGTGGTGGCCGAGCTGGTCGCCCAGGGCGAGCTGGTCAACCCGCAGGAAGTCGCCTCCACCGGCGATCCGGCGCTTCTGCCGGCGCGCCTGTCCGGCACCGCGCTGACTGGCGGCCTGTCCATGGGTCTCGCGGTCATCCACCGGCCGCAGCTGACCATCCGCCAGATGGTCGCCGAGGACGCGGAGGTCGAGCTGGAGCGGCTGAACGCCGCGCTGGCCACCATGCACAGCGCCATCGACGATCTTCTGGCCGCTGCCGCGCTGGCCGGCCTGGGCGAGCCGAAGGACATTCTGGAAACCTACCGCATGTTCGCGGAGGACCGGGGATGGCTGTCGCGCATCCGCGAGGCGATCCGCATGGGCCTGACGGCGGAAGCCGCGGTGCAGCAGGTGCAGAACGACACCCGCGCCCGCATGAGCCACCTGACGGACCCCTACATCCGCGAACGGCTGCTTGATCTCGAAGACCTGACCAACCGTCTGCTCCAACACCTCGCCGGCCGCAAGTCGGAGGCGGACGGCGGCACCCTGCCGGACGAGATCGTGGTGGTCGCCCGCTCCATGGGGCCGGCGGAACTGCTCGACTACGACCAGCGCCGCCTGCGCGGGGTGATCCTGGAGGAAGGCTCGCCGTCCAGCCACGTCTGCATCGTCGCCCGCGCGCTGAACATCCCGGTGGTCCAGGCGTCCGACGCGCTGAACCGCGTGGAGCCGCTCGACCCCGTGATCGTGGACGGCGACCATGGACAGGTCTTCGTGCGCCCGGCCGAAGACATTCAGATGGCCTTCGCGGAGAGCGTCGCGCTCCGCACCCGGAAGGAGCAGATGTACGCGGAGATCCGCGCGCTGCCCTCGGTGACGCGCGACGGCACGCCCATCTCGATTCAGCTGAACTGCGGCCTGCTCATCGACCTGCCGCACCTGCACGCCAGCGGGGCGGAAGGCATCGGCCTCTACCGCACGGAAATTCCCTTCATGGTGCGCTCGTCCTACCCGGACGTTCAGGCGCAGACCGACCTCTACGCCCGCATCCTGCACGAGGCCGGGGACAAGCCGGTGGTCTTCCGCACGCTGGATGTCGGCGGCGACAAGATGCTGCCCTACATCGTGGCGGGCGAGGAGGAGAACCCGGCGCTCGGCTGGCGGGCGATCCGCATCGGTCTCGACCATCCGTCTCTGCTGCGGCAGCAGCTCCGCTCGCTGCTGCGGGCGGCGGCCGGGCGCCCCCTGTCGGTGATGTTCCCGATGATCGCCGAGGTGGCCGAGTTCGACGCCGCCAAGCGTCTGCTTGACCTGGAGCTGAAGCGGCTGGGGTCGCAGGGCGTGGAGCCGCCGAGCCGCCTGCGCGTCGGCACGATGATTGAGGTTCCATCCCTGCTGTGGCAGCTGCCGGCCCTGCTGCCGCGCGTCGATTTCCTGTCGGTCGGCTCCAACGATCTGACGCAGTACATTTTCGCCAGCGACCGGGGCAACCCGCGCACGGCGACCCGTTACGACCCGCTGTCGCCAGCCATGCTGTGCCTGCTGCGCCGGCTGGTGGATGCCTGCGGCGAGGCCCGCGTGTCGCTCAGCATCTGCGGCGAGATGGCCGGCCGGCCGCTCGACGCCATGGCGCTGATCGGGATTGGCTTCCGCACCTTGTCGATGGCCCCGCCGTCGGTCGGCCCGGTCAAGACCATGCTGCGCTCGCTGGACGTGGCGGCGTTGCGCCAGTACATGGCCGGGCTCTATCAGCGCGGCGACCACAGCCTGCGCGACAAGCTGTGCAGCTTCGCCAAGGACCATGGCGTGTTGATCTAGAGAGTGTTGATCCGGACCTGTTGATCCAAAGAAACACACCTCTCCAAAATCGTTCGTAACTGCGACGTTTTGTTACAACGGCTCGGCCGATTGGCGTATACAACGTCGCTTAATTCGCGGTCATTCCCGGTTGCGCGCGCACCTGCGGCGGCGTACCCATCCGGGGGGTGCATCCGCCTGATTTCCAGAGCGACGGTACGGCTGACATGATGGGCAAGCGCAAGGTTTTTGGCACTCTCGACCCCGCCGTACAGGAAGGCGCCGTCGCCACCGGCCCCAGCGTGTCCGACACGCTGCGCGAAGCGCGCGAGAGCATCGGGGTGGAACTGCGCGACGTGGCCGCCATGCTGCGCATCCGCTACCCCTACCTGCAAGCCATCGAGTCCGGTCGGTTCGAGGAGCTTCCGGGCACCGCCTACGCCGTCGGTTTCCTGCGCTCCTACGCCGAGTATCTGGGCCTGGATCCCGAGTCCGTCGTCACCCGCTACAAGGAAGAGACGACCGGCAAGACGCGCAGCCAGCAGCTCTATTTCCCGACGCCTGTTCCGGAAGGCCGCATTCCCGGCGGCACGGTCCTGCTCGTCACGATGGTGCTGGCCGGCATCGTCTACGGCGGCTGGTATTATCTGTCGGCGACCGACCGCAGCATGGTGGACCTCGTTCCCACGCTGCCGGACCGGCTGGTCTCGCTGCTCGACACCCTGCCGCTCGGCTCCGGCAGCCAGCCTCCGGTTTCCGCCGATCCGGCTCCGGCGCCCGTGGTGGCGGCTCCGGTGGTGTCCGCTCCCGTCACGACCGCCGAAGCCCCCCCCGCCGTTCCGCCTGCGGCCGGCGGCGCCTCGGCCCCGCCGGCTCCCCCGCCGCCCAGCGTTCCGCCTGTGGCCGTGGCGCCCGCACCCGGCCCGGCTCCTGCTCCGGTCGCAACTCCCGTTCCGGCACCCGCCCCAGCCCCCGTCGCGAGCGCACCCGCGCCCGCTTCCGTTCCGGCGGCCCCGACTCCGGCGATGAAGCCCTCGCTGAGCCCGGCTCCCGCCGCCGCGATCCCCGCCGCTCCGCCGGCCGCTCCCCCGGTGATGGCGGTCGTTCCGCCCCCACCGTCCGATGAGGACGAGGCCGAGGCGACGACTCAGGAACCGACACCCCTGTCGCCGGGCGCCACTGCCCTGGCCAACACGGCCCCGACCGCGCCCGCCGCCCGCGCACCCGGCGAACAGGCCGGCGGACTGCCGTCCAAGGTCTACGGCAGCCAGAACCAAGCCTCCCGCGTCCAGCTCCGCGCCACGCAGGACAGCTGGATTCAGGTCCGCGACGGCAACGGCGAGATCATCTTCACCCGCGTGCTGAAGCCGGGCGACGTGTACCGCGTGCCCGACCGCTCCGGCATCCGCGTGCGCACCGGCAACGCCGGCGGCCTGACCGTGGTGACCGACGGGGTGGAAGGCGCTCCGCTGGGCGCGGTCGGGCAGGTTCTGCGCGATGTGGCGCTCGACCAGCACGCCCCGACCCTGCGCGGCAGCGGCACGCACTGATCCCCACGCCCGCCGGATTCACCCCAGCCGAATTGACCCTTGAATCCGGCGCGCCGGACCGCACTTCAGGCGTAACGCCGGCTGCGCTATAAGGGCGCGTCCGGCGTTCCGGCTATTGTGCTCCTGTCCCGCTGCCCCGAGGCCTGTCCCCATGAGCGTCCGCCCCTACCGCGAGATCCACCGCCGCAAGTCCCGCCAGATCCGCGTGGGCAACGTGCTCGTCGGCGGCGACGCGCCGATCTCCGTCCAGACCATGACCAACACGCCCACGGCGGACGTGAAGGCGACGGTGGAGCAGATCCAGGCGGCGGAGCGGGTGGGCGCCGACATCGTCCGCGTCTCCTGCCCCGATCAGGAATCGGCGCTGGCGCTGAAGGACATCGTGCGGCAGGTCAAGGTGCCGGTCGTCGCCGACATCCATTTCCACTACAAGCGCGCCATCGAGGCGGCGGAGAGCGGTGCGGCCTGCCTGCGCATCAACCCCGGCAACATCGGCTCGGCCGAGCGCGTGCGCGAGGTGGTGAAGGCGGCCAAGGATCATGGCTGCTCCATGCGCATCGGCGTCAACGCCGGCTCGCTGGAACAAGATCTGCTGGAGAAGTACGGCGAGCCCTGCCCGGAGGCGCTGGTCGAAAGCGCGCTCAACCACGCTAAAATCCTCGAAGACCATGACTTCACCGAGTTCAAGATCTCGGTCAAGGCGTCCGACGTCTTCCTGGCCGTCGCCGCCTACCAGGGCTTGGCCGAGGCTTGCGACTACCCCCTGCACATCGGCATCACGGAGGCGGGCGGCCTGCGCGCCGGCACGGTGAAATCGTCCATCGGCCTGGGCATGTTGCTGTGGTCGGGCATCGGCGACACGATGCGCGTCTCCCTCTCCGCCGATCCGGCCGAGGAGGTTCTGGTCGGCTACGACATGCTGAAGTCGCTGGGCCTACGCCGTCGTGGCGTGACGGTCATCTCGTGCCCGAGCTGCGCGCGTCAGAACTTCAACGTCATCAAGACGGTGGAGGTGCTGGAACAGCGCCTCGCCCACATCACCACGCCGCTGACCCTCTCCGTGATCGGCTGTGTCGTGAACGGCCCCGGCGAGGCGCGCGAGACCGATATCGGCCTGACCGGCGGCGGCAACAACACCCATCAGGTCTATCTGTCCGGCGTGACCGATCACCGCCTGAAGGACCAGGACATCGTCGAGCACCTCGTCGGGCTTGTCGAGAAGAAGGCCGCCGAGATCGAAGCCGCCAAGGCGGCCGCGGAAGCTGCGTCGGCGGCTGAGTAATTTTCAGATCCACAGATGAACGCAGATGGACACAGAGCGATCAGGCTCACCCTGAATCGCGATCTGTGTTTATCTGTGTTCATCTGTGGACAACAAACGCGTACCCGTGACCACCACCTCCTACCTCGTCATCGGCGCCAGCCATCGGACCTGCTCGGGCGCGCTCCGTGACCGTCTGACGACGGAAGAGGCGGAGGTGCCCCTGATGCTCGGCCGCCTGCGTGACCTCGGCTTCACCCAAGCCGTCTGGCTCAGCACCTGCGACCGGGTGGAGGTCCAAGCGGCCCATGAGCGCCCCAACGAGGCTGCGCTGGCCGTCGCGGACCTGCTGGCCGACCGCGCGGGCGTGCCGGAGCCGGACCTTGCCGACCAGCTCTACACCCACACCGGCGCGGACGCGATCCGTCACCTCTTCGCGGTCGCCTGCTCCCTCGACAGCCAGATCGTCGGCGAACCCCACATCCTCGGCCAATTGAAGGCGGCACACCGCCACGCCGCCACCGCCGGCCTGACCGGCCCCGAACTGGAAGCCGCCCTCCAGGCCGCCTATGCCGCCGCCAAGCGCGTGCGCAGCGAGACGCCCATCGCCGAGGGTGCGACCTCCCTCGTCGCCGCCGCCGTCCAGGTGGCCCGCGACCTGCACGGCGACCTGAAGCGCTGCTCCGGCCTGCTCATGGGCCTCGGCGACATGGGCGCCCTGGTGCTCGACGGCTTGCGAGAAGCTGGCCTCGGCCGCCTGACCGTCGCCTCTCCTGTGGACCGCCGAGCCGAATCCGCCGCCCGGCGCATGAACAGCCACTTCGTTCCTTGGGCCGATCTCGATTCCGCGCTGGCCGGTGCGGATATCGTGGTGACCGCGGCGGGTCTGGGGCGCTATATCCTTACCGGCCCGGCGATGGAGGCGGCGTTGAAGCGCCGCCGCCGTCGTCCGATGTTCGTGGTGGACGCCGCCATCCCGGCCGACGTGGATCCGGGCGTGACCGGCCTGGACGAGGCCTTCGTCTACGACCTCGCCGATCTGGAGCGCGTGGCGCTGCAAGGCCGGGTCGGGCGCGAGGCCGCGACGCGGGCCGCCTGGGCCATCGTGGACGAGGCTCTGGCCGGTTTCGTCCGCACCCGCGCCGAACGCGCCGCCGTGCCCGCCGTGGCGGCGCTGCGGGCGCATTTCGAGACGGAGCGGCGGCGGCTCCTGGCCGAGCATGGCGGGCTGGACGCGCAGGCGGCCACGCGGCTGCTGGTCAATCGGCTGCTGCACCGTCCGTCGGAGGTGCTGCGCTCCCTGGCCGCCGAGGGCGACGGAGCGGGCCTGACCGAACGGGCGGCTGCCGAGCGGCTGCTGTTGCGCCTGTTCGGGCTGGGTGACGAAGAAACGAGTGAGGACGAGCGACGTGAGCCTGGACGAGAAGTTCAATAAGGTCGTGGCCCGCCATGACGAGTTGCGCGATGCCCTGGCGGCGGGCACCACGGACCCTGGCGACTTCGCCCGGCTGTCGCGGGAGTATGCCGAACTTACCCCCATCGCCGAGGCGATCGGCGAGCTGAAGAAGGCCAGGGCGGAGGCCGCCGACCTCGCCGGCATGATCGCCGACCCCGCCGCCGACGCCGAGATGAAGGCGCTGGCCGAGGAGGAGTTCCACGACCTCACCAAGCGGCTGCCCGCCCTGGAGCGCCGCGTCCAGATCGCGCTGCTGCCCAAGGACGAGGCGGACGAGAAGAACGCCATCCTGGAGGTGCGCGCCGGCACCGGCGGCGACGAGGCCGCGCTGTTCGCCGCCGAGTTGTTCGAGATGTACCGCCGCTATTCCGCGCTGCACGGCTGGCGCTTCGAGACGATGGAGGTCAGCGAGACCGGCATCGGCGGCTACAAGGAGGCCATCGCCAACATCACCGGGCGCGGCGTGTTCGCCCGCCTGAAGTTCGAATCCGGCGTCCACCGCGTCCAGCGCGTTCCCGCGACCGAGACGCAGGGGCGCATCCACACCTCGGCCGCCACCGTCGCCGTGCTTCCCGAAGCCGAGGAAGTCGATATCCACATCGACGAGAAGGATCTGCGCATCGACGTGTTCCGCTCCTCCGGCCCCGGCGGCCAGTCGGTGAACACGACGGACAGCGCGGTGCGCATCACGCACCTGCCCACCGGCATCGTGGTCAGCCAGCAGGACGAGAAAAGCCAGCACAAGAACAAGGCCAAGGCCCTGAAGGTGCTGCGCGCCCGCCTGTACGAGGCCGAACGCTCCGCCAAGGACGCGGCCCGCGCGGCCGACCGCAAGAATCAGGTCGGCTCCGGCGACCGGTCGGAACGCATCCGCACCTACAACTTCCCGCAGGGCCGCGTGACCGACCACCGCATCAACCTGACGCTCTACAAGATCGACAAGGTAATGGCCGGCGAAGCCCTGGACGAGATGATCGACGCCCTGATCGCCGAGGACGAGGCCGCGCGCCTGTCCGAGTTGCAGTAACCTAATCCCCTCCCCTGCGAAGCGGGGGAGGGTTAGGGTGGGGGCAAGTGTCCGCATCCCGGATCCCTCCAAGAGCATCCAGAACGCTTTGTGCAACCCCCTCCGGATTGCCCAACACCTCATTGTTCCAGAATCGCAGGACCCGCCAGCCATGCAGCCGCAAATGCCTGTTCCGCGCCGCATCGTAGGCGGAATCCGCATGCTGGCCCCCGTCCACTTCGACAAGCAGCTTGGCCTCAATACAGGCGAAGTCCGCGATGTACGGCGGAATAGGGTGCTGCCGCCGGAACTTCCATCCGCCCAACTGCTCCCTGCGCAAAAACCGCCACAACATCGTCTCCGCATCCGTCGGCTGGGTGCGAAGGTCGCGAGCGCGGTACTTGAGCGTCACATCTCTCATCAGTGGTCTCGGGGGGATACTTGCCCCCATCCTAACCCTCCCCCGCTTCGCAGGGGAGGGGACATAATGTCCGGGTTGGATGGCGCGCGATGACCACTCTCCGCGCCCTTCGCCGCCTCGCCGAGTCCCGCCTTGCCGCCGCCGGCATCGACACGCCGGACCTCGACGCGCGCCTGCTGATTGAGCACGCGCTGGGCCTCACCCGCGAGGGCCTCTTCACCAGAGCCAACGATCCGGTCCCCGAGTCCGACGCCGCGCGCCTGCTCGCCTTGATCGACCGCCGCGCGGCGCACGAGCCAGTCGGCCGCATTCTCGGCCATCGGGAGTTCTGGACCCTCGACCTCGCGCTCAACGCCGACACGCTGGAACCGCGCCCGGACACCGAAACGGTGATTGAGGCGGTCCTGAAGGACATTCCCGACCCCAAGGCGCCGCTGCGCATCCTCGACCTCGGCACGGGGACCGGCTGCATCCTGCTGGCCCTGCTCGCCGAGTTGCCGAACGCGACCGGCCTTGGCGTGGACTTCAGCCCGAACGCGGTCGCCGCCTCCACCGCCAACGCCGCGCGCAATGGGCTCGCCGACCGCGCGCGCTTCCAGACCGGCGACTGGGGCGACGGCCTGGCCGAGCGGTTCGACGTGGTCGTCTCCAACCCGCCCTACATCCCCAGCGCCGACATCGCCACCCTCGCCCCGGAGGTGCGGGAGCACGACCCGCTCCGCGCGCTGGACGGCGGGCCGGACGGGCTCGCCCCCTACCGGATCATCGCGCGCCAACTGCCAAGCCTTCTCTCCCCCGGCGGAATTGCCGCGCTGGAGGTGGGGCAGGGGCAGGCGGGGGACGTGGCGCGGCTGCTCGCCGCAGCCGGCATCGCCGTCACCGGGATTTTCCGCGACCTCGGCGGCGTGGAACGATGCGTTCGGGGGCGGAATGATCGTTGAAACCGGGGTATCCCCCAAAAAAAAGGTTGGATTGCCCCGCCGTCCCCATTAGGGTGCATCGTACGACGGCGATCCCAGGGTTACCGGAGACTCTGAACCTTTGGGCAGAGAACCGCTTGACCAGCCGATATTTTGGGCGGGCACGTCGTTTGATCCCCGCGACCCATCCGTGGACCTTTTCCACGGCGGGCCCGGTGGCCGGGACGGCCGCCGGAGCGATCCGGGGAATGCGCTTCTCTTAGATGGGGCCTTAAGAGCCGAATGAGACAAGGACCGAACTCCAGGCGCTCGCGCGGTCGGGGCAACGGCGGCGGCGGCAGCGGTGGTGGAGGCGGTGGCGGTGGTGGCGGTGGCAACCGTCGCCAGAACGTCCCGCTGCGTCACCAGACCTTCGACAGCAACGGCCCGGACGTGCGCATCCGCGGCAACGCGTGGCAGGTCCACGAAAAATATCTGGCGCTGGCGCGCGACGCGGCGTCGTCGGGTGACCGCGTCCAGTCGGAAAACTATCTGCAGCACGCGGAACACTATTTCCGCATCATCAGCCAGATCCAGGAATCCGAGAACCGCCAGCGTGGCGGCGTGGGCGGCAACGGCCAGGGCCAGCCGCAGAGCGCCGGTTCGTCGGTTGAGGATGACGTGGCTGGCGAGGCCGGCGACGAGTCGGACGGTGCCGACGAGCGCGCAGCGCTCAACGCTTAACAGTTAAGCGTCGTTTGTCGAGGACAGCGCGACCGGGTCGCCCAGCGTGACCCGGCCGCCCTCGACCACACGGGCGTAGACGCCGCACTGGGTGTGGTCGTAACCGCGTTCCAGAATCGGAAGCACGTTCAGGTCGCGCGCGCCGGTGGCGGGGTTCACCTCGCAGGCCGGGCGGCATTCCGTGTGGTCGCAGATGCGCAGCGTCGCGCCGCCGATTCGCAGCAAGCCCCCGATCCACTGGCGCTCCACCCACGGTTCCAGCCCGTCAATCATCAGGTTGGCGCGGAAACGGCGCGGATCGACCGGCTGCTTGGCCACCCGCTCCTCCAGATCGCGCACGCTGGCGAGGTTCAGGATGGAGATGGCCGCCTCTTCACGGTCGGTGAAGGCGAATCCCTTGGCCTCGGCCAACTTCGGCAGGCCGGGCGCGGCCCCCGCCAGATAGGCGGCGAAGAACTGTTCGATCAGCATGCGGCCCATCGGCTGGTCCAGCCGGCCGCGCGAGACCTGCTTGCCGGCGCGCCGGATGATCAGCGATTGGGTCGCCTCGTCGAATTCGGTGTCGAGCAGCGCCAGCTTCTCGTTCCGGTCCAGCGTGAAGAAGTCCTCGTTGGGCCGCCAGCCCTCGAAATCCGGGTCCAGCGCCGCCGGCCCGTGCAGCAGGCCGAAACGTCGGTCGAACGGCAGGGATTGCCCGCTGGCGAGGTCCACGGCGGGCAGGTCTTGGCCGCTCAGGCCCTTGACGGGGTAGCGGCGGATGGCGGCGACGGTCGCGTTCATTGCAGTGCACAATGGTGGCACTGGTTCGATTCTGTCAACCGGTGCAAACGGAAACCGTCACCAGCGTTCAGCGGGAAGCTGCCGGCCCAGGAACTCCTCCAGTCGCCGCCGCGTCGCCGGGGACAGGTCGTCCGGCAGCTGGTCGAGCCGGAAGAAGCGCGTTTCCAGGATTTCCACCCCATCCGCCTTGGGCGTTCCCGACCAGGACTTCGCGATGAAGACGGCCACATGGTCGCTCGCCCCATGGCGGAAGCGGGCGTACATGCCCAACGGCTGCGGGTCGGCCTCGACGCTGATTCCCACTTCCTCGCGCACCTCGCGGCGCATGGCCTCGACCAGCGTCTCGCCCTTGTCGACGCCACCGCCGGGGAAGTGCCAGCCGCCGATGTAGGAATGGCGGATCAGCAGCACGCGCCGGGCCCCATCCTCCGACTCGTCCACGATGATCGCCCGCACCCCCATGGTCAGCGGGCGGGCGACCCAGTGCCACAGGTTGCGGGCATGCCAGGCGAGGCGGAGCAGGGGGGCGGCGAGGGTCGGCGGCACGGTCGGGCGGCGGGTCGTGAGGTCTATGGCCGTCATGAAGCGGATCCGCTGTCGGGGCAGAACGTCGGGCCTCGCGGCCGGAAGTCCGAAACCCTAGCCGCTCACACACCTCTTGCGATAGACACGCATTCGGCGCATGCGGGGCGTAAGGCTTAGCCTCGGCGGCGGTCGTATCCTTCAATAACCACGCATCAAGGGTGGTCTTGCAACCGCCCTGGGCTATACCACATCTACGGCAACACAGCATCCTTGTGGATCGCACACCTCACGTGGATCGGGCTGACCGGGCTGCCTAGCGGACGGTCGGCCATGAAAGGGAGCACATCATGGACTTCGAAAAGTACACCGAGCGCAGCCGTGGCTTCGTGCAGGCGGCGCAGACTCTGGCTTTGCGCCGCGGGCACCAGAGGCTCACCCCCGAACATCTGCTGAAGACCCTTCTGGACGATAAGGAAGGGCTGGCCGCCAATCTCATCCGCGCGGCCGGCGGCGACCCGGCACTGGCGCTGTCGGGCGTGGACGCCGAACTGGACAAGCAGCCGAAGGTGGAAGGCAGCGGGGCGGGGCAGGTGTACCTGTCGCCGGAACTGGCGCGCGTCTTCGAACAGGCCGAACAGATCGCCCAAAAGGCGGGCGACAGCTACGTCACCGCCGAGCGCATCCTGCTCGCCCTCTCCATGGCCGACGGCACGCCCTCGGCGAATGTCCTGAAGCGCGCGGGCGTCAACCCGCAGGCGCTGAACAACGCCATCAACGAGATCCGCAAGGGTCGCACCGCCGACACGGCCAGCGCCGAGCAGGGCTACGACGCGTTGAAGAAGTACGCGCGCGACCTCACCGAATCGGCGCGCGAAGGCAAGCTCGACCCGGTTATCGGCCGCGACGAGGAAATCCGCCGCACCATCCAGGTCCTCGCCCGCCGCACCAAGAACAACCCCGTCCTGATCGGCGAGCCCGGCGTCGGCAAGACCGCCATCGTCGAAGGCCTCGCCCAGCGCATCGTCAAGGGCGACGTGCCGGAAGGCCTGAAGAACAAGAAGCTGCTCTCGCTCGACCTCGGCGCGATGGTCGCCGGCGCCAAGTACCGCGGCGAGTTCGAGGAGCGGCTGAAGGCAGTCCTCCAGGAAATCCAGGCGGCGGCCGGCGAGATCATCGTCTTCATCGACGAGTTGCACACGCTGGTCGGGGCCGGCAAGGCGGACGGCGCCATGGACGCCTCCAACATGCTGAAGCCCGCGCTGGCGCGCGGCGAACTGCACTGCGTCGGCGCCACCACGCTGGACGAGTACCGCAAGCACATCGAGAAGGATGCGGCCCTGGCCCGCCGCTTCCAGCCCGTCTTCGTGCCCGAGCCGACGGTGGAGGACACCATCTCCATCCTGCGCGGTCTGAAGGAGAAGTACGAGGTCCACCACGGCGTGCGCATCACCGACAGCGCCATCGTGGCGGCCGCGACCCTGTCCAACCGCTACATCACCGACCGCTTCCTGCCCGACAAGGCCATCGACCTCGTGGACGAGGCGGCCAGCCGCCTGCGGATGGCTGTGGATAGCAAGCCGGAGGAGATCGACGAGCTGGACCGCCGAATCATCCAGCTGAAGATCGAGCGCGAAGCGCTGAAGCGCGAGTCCGACGAGGCCTCACGCACCCGTCTCGCCAACCTGGAAGGCGAACTGGCCGACCTCGAACAGGAATCGGCGGAACTGACCGCCAAGTGGCAGGCGGAGAAGGACCAGCTCCAGGGCGCCCAGAAGCTCAAGGAGGATCTGGAACGCGCCCGCACGGAGTTGGAACAAGCCCAGCGCGATGGCAATTGGGGCCGGGCCGGCGAGCTCGCCTACGGCGTGATCCCGGAGCTTGAGAAGAAGCTGAAGCACGCCGAGGAACACGCGGCCAACCGCATGCTGAACGAGGAGGTGCGCGACACCGACATCGCCAGCGTGGTCAGCCGCTGGACCGGCGTGCCCGTGGACAAGATGCTGGCCGGCGAGCGCGAGAAGCTGCTGGCGATGGAAACCCGCCTGAAGACCCGCGTGGTCGGCCAGGACGAGGCCATCGTGGCGGTGTCCAACGCCATCCGCCGGGCGCGCGCCGGGTTGCAGGACCCGCACCGCCCCATCGGTTCCTTCCTGTTCCTCGGCCCCACCGGCGTCGGCAAGACCGAGCTGACCAAGGCGCTGGCCGAGTTCCTGTTCGACGACGAGACCGCGATGGTTCGCCTCGACATGTCGGAATACATGGAGAAGCACTCCGTCGCCCGCATGATCGGCGCGCCTCCGGGCTATGTCGGCTATGAGGAGGGCGGGGCGCTGACCGAGGCGGTCCGCCGCCGGCCCTATCAGGTCGTGCTGTTCGACGAGGTGGAGAAGGCCCACCCGGACGTCTTCAACGTGCTGCTCCAGGTGCTCGACGATGGGCGCCTGACCGACGGGCAGGGGCGGACAGTGGACTTCCGCAACGTGGTCATCATCATGACCTCGAACCTCGGTTCCGACGTGCTGGCCAGCCAGCCGGAGGGCCAGGACTCAAGTGCCGTGCGCGACGAGGTGATGGAGGTGGTGCGGGCGCACTTCCGGCCGGAATTCCTGAACCGGCTGGACGAAATCCTGCTGTTCCACCGCCTGAACCGCAGCCACATGGGCGGGATCGTCAAGATCCAGTTGGGCCGCCTGACCAGGATGCTCGCCGACCGCGACATCACGCTGGAGGTGGACGAGCCCGCGACCGAATGGCTGGCTGAGGCCGGCTACGACCCGGTCTACGGGGCGCGGCCTCTGAAGCGCGTGATCCAGCGGGAACTTCAGAACCCGCTCGCCACCATGATCCTGGAAGGCCGCGTCAACGACGGCCAGACGGTGAAGGTGGGCGCGGAGGCCGGCGAGCTGACCATCAACGGCCTACCCGTCTCGGCGCAGGTCCGCGCCGCGTCGACGCAGCCGGTTACGACGGTGCATTAAAGCAACGAAAATCCCTCTCCCGCCTCGGCGGGAGAGGGAAGGGACCCATGGCGTGGCCATGGGAAGGGGCCATGGGAAGGGTGATGGCTGGGAGGGAACGGAGACGGCTCGGAAGCATCAGTGACTGGCCGTGGTCTCCCGCTGCTCCAGGCTGATGTATTTCCGTGTGATCGGCTCGACCATGTCCTTCATCTTCTGCGCCATGGCCTCTTCTTCGCGAAGAGACTGCTGGAAGCCGGTGATCTTGCTGTATCCGGCGGCCTCGGCCATGACGATCAGAGCCTTGTAGGCCGCAACCTCATAGTTCTCGAACGCGTGGTTCGCGAACATGTTCTTCAGGATCTCATCCTTGGCGGGGGTGTGCGCCACGGCGGCCACGTTCCCCATCAGGCCGAAAATGGCCTGCTTGATGGTGGATGGGCTGGTCTGCAACTCGCTCATCGCCTCTTCAAGGCGCTGGCGCTGCTGTTCGGTCTCATGGATGTGCGCGCGCAGAGCCTGTTCCAGCTCCGGATAGTTTTGCAGCCGTTCCACCTGCCGGTTCATGATCTGCAACGCTTCCATTTCCAAAGCGTGGGTGTTGTGGAGGCCGGCAACAAGAATGTCGCGTATGGCGCTGGACGAAGTCATGTCTTTGAACTCCATCATATAACCAGATACGCGCCATCAACTGCCAACTTCCCGAAACGTTCCCTCTCGAAAAATCAAACAGCACTGCAATTCATTATGGCGAAGGTGATTTCGTCTTAATAACGCTTGGTGCGGAGTACTGCCCAACGTTTTATACGATGGGGGAAAGCAATTGGATCGCTGTCGAGATCGTTTACCCCACCAAGCCGATCCGGTTCAGCCGCAGGGCCTTCAGCCAGCCGGACGGATCGTCCAGGCGCGTGTTGAAGTCCACAGAGAAGTGGCGCAGGTCGGCTCGCCCGATCAGGTTTTCGGCCGGGACGAAGCCCACGCCGCCGACTTGCTCCGGCACGCGGCTGTCCAGAGAGTTGGTGCGGTGGTCGCCCATCATGAAGTAATGGCCCTCCGGCACGCGGTAGGGCGGCGTGTCGTCCACGGCGGTCAGATGCCCGTCGTGCAGGATGCGATGGCGGACGCCGTTCGGCAGGGTCTCAATGTATTGCGGAATGCGCCGTGCCACACCACCGGCGCCTGCGTCCTCGAAATCGGCGATGCGCTCCAGCGTCACCGGTGTGCCGTTGATGCGCAGCACCCCGCCGGTCACCTGCACCGTGTCGCCGGGCAGCCCGACGACGCGTTTCACATAGGTCTGTTCGGTGTCGCGCGGCAGGCGGAAGACCACGATGTCGCCGCGCTCCGCCGGGTGGCCCAGCAGGCGGCCCTCGAACAGGCGCGCGTTGGCCGGCAGGGAATAGCGGCTGTAGCCGTAGGGGAATTTGCTCGCGAAGAGGAAGTCGCCGACCAGCAGCGTCGGCTCCATGGAGCCGGTGGGCACATGGAACGGCTCGGCCACCGCCGTGCGCACGCCGAAGGCCAGCAGCACCGCCACGGCCACCGTGCGCGCGGTGTCCAACCAATTGGTCTTGTCGTTCATGCGAACCGTCCTCTCCCGGCAACCGGCGCCCAGCCTAGCAAAGCCGCCAAGGCTCGGCCAGCGGGCAAGCCCGTTTGTCGGCTCGCGTCTCACGCGACGAATTCGCGCGCCACCGCCGCGAAATGGCAGGCGGCCGCCACGACGACCAGCGCGTGCCACACCGGCACGTGGTAGGGCAGATGCTGCTTGGTGTGGATGACCGCCCCGACCGTGTAGATCACGCCGCCGACCGCCAGCAGCGCCAGCGTCGTCGGCGCCAGTGATCGCCACATCGGTCCCGCGACCGACAGGATAGCCCAGCCCAGCCCAAGATACAGCGCGAAGCCCAACCGCTCGTACCGCCAGGGGGCGACCAGCTTCAACACGACTCCGCCCAGCGCCACCGCCCACACGGCGACGCCCAGCACAGGTCCGCTTGCACCGTCCAGCCGGTTCACGGTGAAGGGGGTGTAGCTGCCGGCGATCATCACATAGATCATGGCGTGATCGATCCGGCGCAGCATCGCCTTGCGCGGTCCGGGCCGTGCCGCGTGATAGGCTGCCGAGGCCGTGAGCATGCCGACCAGACCGGCCCCATAGGCGACCAGCGAGGCCATCTCGGCGGCGGACACGCGGCCCGCCGTGACGCTCAGTAGCCACGAGGCGCCGACCAGCCCCGCGATCACGCCCAGCGCGTGGACGATCAGGTCCGCCGCGCGCTCACGCGCCGTATAGACGGGAAAATCATGGGAAGCGTCCGCCACCATGCCCTTCAGCCTGCCGGAATGGCGTGCGGAAGAAAATTCCCCTCCAGGAGGGGGCCGCGCTCTTGTATCCTAACCCTTCAGGCGGACCAAATGGATGTGCCGCGACACAACCTGTCTTCCTTTGTGCAAGAAAGTTAAGGAAGTCCGTCGCGCCCGGCGCTAATGTCCGCCTTCCGCGTCTGAACCATTCCAATGACCATGACCCGACTGTCCAGCCTCGCGGCGGGCGCCCGCGACACCGTGCCCATGCTGGTGGGCGCCGCCCCCTTCGGCGTGATCTACGGCACGCTGGTGACGGCCGGCCCGCTCGCCCCCTGGCAGGGGCAGTTGATGTCCCTGTCGGTCTATGCCGGCTCCAGCCAGTTCATCGCGCTGGGACTGGTGGCCGGGCACGCCGGGCTGGCGGTGATTTGGCTGACCACCTTCATCGTCAACCTGCGGCACATGCTCTACGCCGCGACGTTGCTGCCCCACGTCGCCCATCTGCCGGCGCGCTGGCGCTGGCTTCTTGGCTTCCTGCTGACCGACGAGACCTTCGCGGTCATGGCCGGCTACTACGCCCGCCATCCCAAGGCGCCGCTCGGTCATTGGTATTTCCTGGGGTCGGCGCTGGCCATGTACGGCAACTGGCAGCTCTGGACGCTGGTCGGCTTGCTGTTCGGCGCGGCCTTCCCGCAGCTTCAGTCGCTCGGCCTGGATTTCGCGATGGTCGCCACCTTCATAGCCATCGTGGTGCCGCAGCTGGCCAGCCTGCCGCATCTCGCCGCCGCGCTGGCCGCCGGGGCGGTCGCCCTGATCGGCCAGGATTTGCCTTACAAGCTCGGCCTGATGGCAGCGGTTCTGGTCGGCGTCGCCGTCGGCCTCGCCCTGACGCGCTGGCGCGCGCGCGGCCTTGCCCGGCAGGAGGAGGCCGCATGACCAACACTATCATGATCCTCGGCATGTCGGCGGTGACGGTGTTCCTCAAGGCCGCCCTGTTCATCGCCGGCGACCGCATCACCTTCCCGCCTCTGCTGAAGGAGGCGCTGGGCTTCGTGCCGGTGACCGTCCTGACGGCGATCATCGTGCCGATGGCGCTGGCTCCGAACGGAGAAGGGTTGGAGCTGACGTGGCGCAACCCGCAGCTGGTCGGCTCCATCGCCGCCATCCTCGTCTGCGTCGCGACGGGGCGACAGCTGCTGACCATCGTCGTGGCGCTCGCGACCTTCTTTTTCTGGCAGCTTGGCGTTCTTGGCTGAGGTCATGCCACAAACAGTGCATAGCCTTCATGCTGCGGCGCGGTGGCGCGGCGGCACCCGCATCCTGTATGGTCGCGCCATCGAAAGGGCTAGCCCATAGGATCGAAGATGTCTCGGCTCGTGCGTCTGCTTCCTCTGTCCCTGGCGGTGGCCGGTGCGGTTCTGCTTCCCGCCTG
This sequence comes from Azospirillum soli, assembly GCF_017876165.1. GTDB lineage: Bacteria > Pseudomonadota > Alphaproteobacteria > Azospirillales > Azospirillaceae > Azospirillum > Azospirillum soli. Next base: position 173,466 of record NZ_JAGINQ010000010.1, on the reverse strand, counting down.
CGAAACGCGCGACCGCGTTCCCCGTCCGCCCGTCGTCCAGACGGCGCCTTCGTCCGGTCCGGGTCTCGACCAGATGTTCGGCGAGTGGGAGACGGACAAGGCCACTCAACTGCGCTCACAGCCGTCCAACAGCGCCCCCATCGTCGCCTCGCTGGCCGCCGGCCAGCCGGTGAAGGCTCTGGGCCGCGCGCGCGGCACCGACTGGGTCGCGGTGCAGGCCGGCGGCTCGACCGCTTACGTCCGCATGCACCTGCTGCGCCTACGCGGCAACGAGCCCCGGACCACCAAGGGCACGACGACCACCCTCGCCAAGCCCGTGGACAACGCCGGCCCGACCATCAAGGCCGCTCCCCGCCGCAAGATCGAAGCGGCGCCGATCCCCAACTGATACCGAATCGGCCTCCGCTCACCGAATTGGGTAGGTCACCACATCGACGGTGGTCTCGACCGCCTTGCCGGTGATGCTGACGGCCGTGCCGGCCACGCTGGCCGCACCACTGACCACGCCGCAGCCGGCCAGCCACGCCGTCAGGGGGAGAAGCAGAAACCAGCGCCGCATGATGCTTGCTCCAGAAACGAGAACGGTGGCGATTGAACCACGCCAATCGCCACCGTTCCGTTAAAGCGAACTGTCGTTCACTTTAAATTCATATGGCCTCACTTGCCGGCCGGGCTTCGGACGCATGGGCGTCCGGGCCCGCGGTTGCGGTCCAGAGCGGATCGAAATCCGCTCTAATGCCGGGCCGCTGCCAAGCCGTTGGAAGTCCCTCAGAACTCCTTCCAATCGTCGTCGTCGCTGATGTTGCGCTTCAACGCGCTGCCGGCCCCGGCGGGCTTGGCGACCGGCTTCGCCGCCGGCTTTGCGGCCACGCGGGCTGCCGGCCGGGTCGCGGCGATGGTCCGCTGCGCCACAGGCCGTGTCGCCGTGGCGACCGCCTGGACGGCGCGCGCGTCCAGCTTGAAGAAGCCGATCAGCGTCTTCAGGTCGGCGGCCTGACCGGTCATCGCCTGGGCGGCGGCGGTGGTTTCCTCGACCAGGGCGGCGTTCTTCTGGGTCATCTCGTCCATCTGGGCGACGGTGGCGTTGATCTCGTCCAGGGCGGAGGCCTGCTCGCTGCTGGCCGACGCCATCTCGGCGATCAGGCTGGCGACCTGCTGCACGCCGGAGACGATGCCCTCCAGCGCGTCGCCGGCCTTCTTGACCAGTTCCACGCCGTCCTTCACCTGACTGTCGCTGTCCAGGATCAGGCCCTTGATCTCCTTGGACGCCTGGGCGGAGCGCTGCGCCAGCTGACGCACCTCCTGCGCCACCACGGCGAAGCCGCGCCCGGCATCGCCCGCCCGCGCCGCTTCCACCGCCGCGTTCAGCGCCAGCAGGTTGGTCTGGAAGGCGATCTCGTCGATCACGCCGATGATGTCGGTGATCTTGCGGCTGGCGCCTTCGATGCGCTTCATCGCCTCGATGGCCGAGTCCGCCACGCCGCCACCCGACTCGGCTGCCGTCCGCGCCTCGCTGGCCATGGTGTTGGCGCGCTGGGCGTTGTCGGCGTTGGAACGCACGGTGGCGCCCAGCTCCTCCATGCTCGCCGCCGTCTCCTCCAGCGAGGAGGCCTGCTGCTCGGTCCGCTCGGCGAGGTCGGCGGAACCGGTGGACACCTCGGCAGCAGCCGACGCGATGGTCTCGGCCGCTTGGGTGATCTGCCCGACGATTTCGGAGAGCTTGGCGGAGGTGGCGTTGACGTCGGTCTTCAGCTTTTGGAAGGCACCTTGGTAATCGCGCTCGACGCGCTTGTTCAGGTCGCCCTGAGCCAGCGCGCCCAGCACCGTGCCCAGGTCGTCGATGACCGCCTCCACCGTGTCGGTCAGGCGGTTGATGCCCTCCGACATGGTCTTGTAGAAGCCGTCCTTGCCGGCCAGATCGAGGCGGCGCGACAGGTCGCCCTTGGACACGCCGTCGATCAGCGCGGCGATCTCCTCGCCGATGGCCTTCTCGCGGGCGCGCTGGGCCTCGTCGGCGCGGCGCTCGGCTTCCAGCCGTTCGCGCTCGGCCTCGTCCATGCGCTTCTTCTGGATGGCGTTGTCCTTGAACACCTCCACCGCCTTGGCCATCCGGCCGATCTCGTCCCGGTTGGCCAGGGCCGGAATGGTCACGGTCAGGTCGCCCTCGGCCAGCTTGGTCATCGTGCCGGTCATCTCGACCACCGGCTTGACGATGGAGCGTGCCACGGCCCACGCCACCAGCAGGCCGACCAGCAGGGCCGCCACGGCGATCCAGATGTCGGCAGACATGGTGCCTTCCATGGTCGCCTGCATCTCGTCATGCATGACCTTGCGGGCCTGGGTCTGCATCTGTACGGTCTTGGCGGCCAGATCGCCGAATTCCGCCGCCTCTTTGGCCATCACGTTGAAAGCCAGGTCCTGCGTTGCCATCACGGCGGCGGCCACCTGGGCGAACGTCTCCACATAGCGGTCGGACAGCTGGTCGGTTTCCTGCGCCAGCCGCTTGCGCTCCGGGTTCCGCAGCCGTTCGGCCAGGGGGTGAAGCAGCGTGTTGAAGGCGTCGTTCCGGATCTTCACCTCGTCCGCCAGCGTCTGGTTCGGCTCGATCAGGAAACGCAGGGCGGCGAGGCGCGCCCCCATCAGCTTTTCCTGCGCGGCGCCGGTCAGCGCGGCGGCCTCCTGGTCGCCGTCGGCGGCGGCCGTGGCGAGGATCCTTTCCAGGTTGGCCGTGGCCTTCGCCCCGATGGGGTTCAACTGCTCGGCCACCAACTGGTCGCGCCGCTCGCGCACCTCGGCCAGTTTGCCGAAATTGGCCTGATAGCTTTGGAAATACTGGATCATCCGGTCCAGGTTGGCACGGCGGCCAGGATCGAGCGTGGCGTCGCGGGCGGTCCGCAGCTCATGCTCCAGCGTCTTCTGGATCTCCTTGACCCGGCCGATCATCGCGTCGTCGCCGGTGAAGGAGTAATTCAGGACGTTGCGCCGCATCTCCGCCACCTTGGCCTCCAACTCCGCCACGCGGAGCGAGTTGTCGGAGATGCTGGCATAGCGGTCGAAATCGGCGTCCGTGGTGGACAGCGCGCGCACCCCGACGGCGACGACGAGGCCCAGCAGCGCGAGGATCAGCAGGAAGCCCGAATAGATGCGGGTTCCCACCTTGAAGCGGCCGGAAAAGCTGGCGTTCTGCATGGTCGGATGAATCCCAGCGAGCGATAATGCCGTGACCATACGGGATCCGTGTTTCAACTCTCTTTACTTTTTGACGAAAATCTAATGTTTGCGGCGGTTCACCGCAGGGCAGCCATGCGCGGGGGCACGGCAACCCTTTGCGAACGCGCCCCGGGCGCCTAGGTTAGGGCAGCCCGTCTCCCCGAAATTCCCCCTGAGTCTGTTTCCATGCGCCGCAGCCGATCCGCCAGCCCCGTCCCCAACTACGCCGAGGCGGCGTCCAGCACGGGCGAGTTCGCGGCCCTGCGCTCGCTCCTGCCGTATCTCTGGCCGCGCGATTCGGTCGAGATGCGCGTCCGCGTGGCGCTGGCGATGCTGCTGCTGGTCGGGGCCAAGGCGGCGAACGTCTACGTTCCCATCTTCTACAAACAGGCGGTGGACGCGCTGGCCCCGGCGGAAACCGGGGCGGCAGTGGCGATCCCGCTCGGCCTTATCGTTGCCTACGGCTTGGCGCGCGTGATGTCGCTGGTCTTCGCGGAACTGCGCGACGCCGTCTTCGCCAAGGTGGCGCAACGCACGATCCGGCGGGTCGCCCTGTCGGTCTTCCGCCATTTGCACGCCCTGTCCCTGCGCTTTCACCTCGAACGGCAGACCGGCGGCCTGACCCGCTCGCTGGAGCGCGGGACGCGGGCCATCGAATCGCTGCTGCGCTACACGCTGTTCTCCATTGTGCCGACTCTGGTGGAGATCGGGCTGGTCTGCGTCATCCTGTGGCGGATGTTCAACGGCTGGTTCGCGCTGGCGACCTTCGTGACGGTGTTCGGCTACATCGCCTACACGTTCTTCGTGTCGGAATGGCGCATCCAGTTCCGCCGCGCCATGAACGACACCGACAGCAAGGCCAACACCAAGGCCATCGACAGCCTTCTGAACTACGAGACCGTCAAATATTTCGGCAACGAGGAGCACGAGGCGCGCCGCTACGACGCTGCGCTCGGCTCTTACGAGCAGGCCGCCGTGAAGAGCCAGCAGAGCCTGTCGTTCCTGAACATCGGCCAGTCGGCGATCATTTCCCTGGGCCTCGCGGTCGTCATGGGCATGGCGGCGCGCGGCATCGCCAACGGTTCGATGACGCTGGGCGACTTCGTTCTGGTCAACACCTACCTGTTGCAGCTCTACCAGCCGCTGAACTTCTTCGGCGTGGTCTACCGCGAGATCAAGCAGTCGATGACCGACATCGAGGCGATGACCAAGCTGCTGTCCGTGGACCGGGAGGTCGCCGACAGCTCCGACGCCAAGCCGCTCGTCGTCACCGGCGGCGAAATCCGGTTCGAGACCGTCGAGTTCGGCTACGACCCGCGCCGTCCGATTCTGAAGGGGGTGGATTTCACCGTGCCGGCCGGCAAGACGGTCGCCATCGTCGGCCCGTCCGGCGCCGGCAAATCGACCATCAGCCGCCTGCTGTTCCGCTTCTACGACGTGTCGGCCGGCCGCATCCTGATCGACGGGCAGGATTTGCGCGACGTGACCCAATCGAGCCTCCGCGCCTCCATCGGCATCGTTCCGCAGGACACGGTGCTGTTCAACGACACGGTCTATTACAACATCGCCTACGGCCGCCCCGGCGCCTCCCCGGTGGAGGTCGAGCAGGCCGCGAAGCTCGCCCACATCCACGACTTCGTGATGGCGCTGCCCGACGGCTACCAGACCACGGTGGGCGAGCGCGGGCTGAAGCTGTCCGGTGGTGAGAAGCAGCGCGTCGCCATCGCCCGCACCATCCTGAAGAACCCCGGCATCCTCCTGTTCGACGAGGCGACCAGCGCGCTGGACACCCACACCGAGCGCGAGATCCAAGCCAACCTGCGCGAGGTCAGCCGTGGCCGCACCACCCTGGTCATCGCGCACCGCCTGTCCACGGTGATCGACGCCGACGAGATTCTCGTGCTGGAAGCCGGCCGCGTGATTGAGCGGGGCCGCCACGCCGACCTGCTGTCGCGCGGCGGTGCCTACGCCGCGCTGTGGGCGCGCCAGCAGGAGACCTCACAGGGCCCCGAGCCCGTCCCCGAAGTCCTCGCCCCGACCTGACCGCCAAACACCAACGGAGCCCCCATGGGACCGGCCCGGCAAGCCCTGCGCGCGGCGACTCAAGTGATCCACGACCGGCTGGACAAGGCTCCGGTCCTGCGTCCGCTGACCAGCCCCGCGATCACCGTGGCCCAATACCGCGCCGCCCTGGTCGCGCTGCACGGCTTCAACGCCCCCATCGAGCAAACCTTGGGTGAGGGCGCGCGCCTGGACCTGCTGCGCGCCGATCTCGCGGACCTCGGCCTTGATGCCGACTCGCAGCCGGTCGCCACCGACCTTCCGCCGCTGGACAGCCGCCCCGCGCGCCTTGCCGCCCGTTACGTGCTGGACGGCTCGGCCCACGGCGGACGCGCCATGCTGCCCAACATCACGCGAAGCCTCGGCTTTGACGGCACCCGCGGCGCGCGCTTTCTGGCCTCGTCCGGTATCGACATGGCCGGCCGCTGGAAGGCGCTCCTCTCCCAGTTGGAAACCGACCTTGCCAAGCCGGAATCCAGGGACGAGGCCTGCGCCACCGCCGTCGCGCTCTTCGCCGCGCTCGAACGCTGGCTGGACGGTCGCATGGAGGCTTTATCCTAAGGCTCCGCCCCGCTAGTTTCCCTTCCATGACGACCTCCTCCGCCCACACCCCCGCCGCGCTCGCCGAAGCGGTGCGCCGTGGGGACCGCCGCGCGCTCGCCCGCGCCATCACGCTGATCGAATCGACCCGCCGCGACCACCGTGCACAGGCCGACCAGTTGCTGGAGGCGCTGCTGCCCCACACCGGCAATTCGGTGCGCGTCGGCATCTCGGGCGTCCCGGGCGTGGGCAAGTCCACCTTCATCGAGGCGTTCGGGCTGCACGTCATTGGGCTCGGCCACAACGTTGCGGTTCTGGCCATCGACCCGACATCCCAGCGCACCGGCGGTTCCATCCTCGGCGACAAGACGCGCATGGTGGACCTGTCGCGCGAGGCCAACGCCTTCATCCGCCCGTCTCCCGCCGGCTCCACGCTGGGCGGCGTGGCGCGGCGCACGCGCGAGGCGATGCTGATCTGCGAGGCCGCCGGCTTCGACGTGATCGTCGTGGAGACGGTGGGCGTCGGCCAGTCGGAAACGGCGGTCGCCGACATGGTGGACCTGTTCATGCTCCTGCTGCTCCCCGCCGGCGGCGACGAGCTTCAGGGCATCAAGAAGGGCATTGTGGAGCTGGCCGACCTCCTGGTCGTCAACAAGGCGGACGGCGACCTCGCCGCGACCGCGCGCCACACAGTGGCCGACTACCGGCACGCGCTGATGCTGCTGCGGCACGGCGACTGGCGGGTGCCGGTGCTCAGCTGCTCGGCGGTCAACAAGGCCGGTATCGATCAGGTCTGGACCACCATCGGCGAGCACAAGGCCGCCATGGAGGCCTCCGGCGCTCGCGTCACGCGGCGGTCCGAGCAGGCCCGCGCCTGGTTGTGGAACGAGATCCGCGAGACGCTGGTGGAGGCCTTCCAGGCCCATCCGGCCGTTCGCGCCGACCTCGCCACGCTGGAAGCGCGGGTGACCGGCGGCGCCATTACCCCGACCGCTGCCGCCCGCGCGCTGCTGGAGAAGTTCCTGGGGCGCCCGGTGGAGTAGGGCGCGGCCGCGCAGCGCTCTTGCTGCGCTGCAACATTTTTATTGCAACGCGTCATTCCCGTGCATAAGGTGCAATGGGCGGGAAAGGAGCGCCTTTTTGGCGTTTGGGCGAAGGTTTTTGCCCGCAGTCTCCCGGAATGTTCGCCGGAGTTGGCCTTTCCGTTTCAGCCTCCGCGTCGATTCGCAGTCAGGAGACTTTAGGGATGAACGCCAATCTGTTGGGCCTTCTCGGGCAGTTCGGCACGCTCGCCAAGAACAACACCGAATCCAACGCCGCTCTGCCGACCCGCATCGCGGGCGTGTTGCAGGACGGCTACCGTCGCTGGTTCGACGGCGTGACCGCCAGCGTCGGCGAGACCACCCGCCTCGTCGGTGAGCTGAGCAAGGTCCGCAACCCCGCCGATCTCACCGCCCTCCAGCGCGAGTGGCTGAGCGTCGCCCAGGCCCGCGTCACCGATCAGGTTCAGACCTTCCTGGACGTGTCCTCCAAGCTGGCCGCCGAGGTTGGCGCCGTGCAGGCCTCCGCCGTCCTTGCCCCGATCCCCGCCCAGACGGCCGCTCCGAAGGCCGCCCCGGTCCCGGCTCCCGCTCCGGCTCCCAAGGCCCCCGCGCCCAAGGTTGCCGTGCCCAAGGCCCCCGAGGTGAAGGCGACGGCCCCGGCCGCCGCTCCGGTTCCGGCGCCCGCGAAGGTCGAATCGAAGCCGGCCCCGAAGGCCGCCGCGCCGAAGAAGGTCGCTCCGAAGGCCGAGGCGCCCAAGGCCGCCCCCAAGGCCGAGGCTCCGAAGCCCGCCGCCGCTCCGGCGCCCGCTCCCAAGGCTCCGGAAGTGAAGGCTCCCGAGGTCAAGGCTGAGGCCCCGAAGGTCGAAGCCGCCAAGCCCGCCCCGGCTCCCGCGCCCAAGGCTCCTGAGGTGAAGGTCCCCGAAGCGAAGGCCGAGGTGAAGGCCCCCGAGGTTAAGACCGAAGCCCCGAAGGCCGCCGCGCCCGTGGCCGAGTAACACCGGCATCGCGGGCCTCTCCAGCCAGGGGTCCGTCGATCGGCGCGCGCCCGTCTCTTCCTTCCTTGACGGGCGCGCGCTTGTTCGACTATAACGCCGCCTCTCTTCGGGTGGCATAACGCCCGGAACCGGGTTTCATTTGCTAAAATAAAGGATCAGTCCGATGGCACGTCGGTGCTCCGTGACCGGCAAGGGCACGCAGTTTGGCAACAACGTCAGCCACGCCAACAACAAGACCCGCCGCCGTTTCCAGCCGAACCTGCAGGAAACCTCGCTGCTGAGCGATGCGCTGGGTCAGATGGTGCGTCTGCGCCTCTCCACCAACGCGATCCGTTCGATTGAGCACAAGGGCGGCCTTGACGCCTTCCTGCTCGACGCGAAGGACGCCGTCCTGAGCGACGATGCGCGCCGCCTGAAGCGCCGCATCGCCAAGGCGCAGGACAAGCAGGCCGTCGCGGCCTGATCCCGGCCCGGGGGCGCTCTTCGCGCTCCCGACCGTCTGGTGTTGCTGCGGCGGAAGGTCCGCCTTCCGCCCACGGGCGATAGAGCCCCAAGCCAGGACGACTCCGACTCCCGGTTGTGAGTGTCGCGCGCGAGGCCGCAAGGTCCCGCGCGCGTTTTGTCGTGTGCGCGTTTCGGTACAGGCTGTTTCGCTGCAGGCTGTTTCGTTATAGGTTCAGGGCGCGTCAGAACGACTTCTGCACCCCGACCAGCACCCGGTAGCGCGGCGAATCGGGACCGAACCCGACGCCCACCCCGGCACCAACCGCCAGTTTCTCGGCCAGCATGTGCCGCACGCCGGCCTCCACGAAATTCCGGGCCTTGCCGTCTTCCTTCGACTCCTCGCGCACCACGTCGAAGGCCACCGCCGTCACCGGCGCCACCGCGACGTTCACGCCCGCCGCCTTCAGGAACCGGTTGTCGCGCTCGTCCGGGGCCGGGTCGAACAGGTGCCGCCAGCCGAGGTTCACATGCAGGCGCGGCGCCGTGTCGGACGTGCCCAGCGGCTGCGTCACGCGCAACGAGGCCCCGGCCTCGGTCGTCTTGCCGCCGGACCCGTAGGGCAGGGCGACCACCGGCTCGATGGAAAGGCCGAGTCGTCCCTGCGTCGGCGCCAGGATGTTGTATTCGGCCTTCAGTTCCAGGTCACCCTGCTGGGCGTCCTCAGCGTTGCCCAGGCGGTAGGCCGGTGACAGCTTCAGCGCCAAGCCGTCGGCGACTCCGACCTCGAATTCCGGATCGAGGGTAAACAGGTTGCGTCCGCCATTTTCCTTCAGCCGGTCGTAATAGCCGCGCATCTTCACATCGACGCTGCCCTTTTCGATCTTCGCGGCGTCCTCGATGCTGATCGGCAGGCCGGTGGACAGCTTCATGTGCTCCGCATCCTGCGCCTGCGCCAGCGCCATCCCCGGAAACATCGCCCCCAGCAGCACCGCGACACCCGCCAACCGCATCGTCCGCCCCCTTCCTGAAAGACTGCCGGCATCAACACCGGGAAGGGCTGGAAGGTCCGTGAATTTCCCGCTTGACCTTCCCATCGCTGGAAGGCGGACGCTCCTTGCATGACCACCTTTCAACGAAGGAGATCGACCATGGTTGCGTTCAAGGTTCCCGGCATGACCTGCGGCGGCTGCGCCGCGTCCGTGCGCAAGGCGCTCGGCGCCGTCGCCGGTGTCGAGGATGTGCAGATCGACGTCGCGACGAAGGACGTCCGCGTGACCGGCGCCCCGGATGCCGAGGCCCTGCGCAAGGCTCTGTCCAACGCTGGTTTCGACGCCGAAGGGCTCGCCTAAGGACGCGATTGAATCACGGCAAGGGGGGCAGGGAGACCGCCTCCCGGCCGGCGTCCTCCGCCGCGTTCGTCTTCGTCCGGTGCCGTTGGAGCGCTTGGCCGAGCTGACGCGGCGTAACCGGCTTGTGGATGAGCCCCAGTCCATGCTGGGCCGCGTCCTTGCGGCAGTCCTCCGCCGTTTCGCCCGTCAGGATCAGGCCGGGAATGTCGGCGTCGAACATCCGGCGGATGGCGGTGATGGCCTCGGTTCCCACCCGGCCGTTGCGCAGCCGGTAATCGACCACCAGAACGTCCGGCCGCCGCCCCATGCCCTCCAGCTTCTGCACGGCGTCCTGGGTGGAGCCGGCCACCAGCACGTCGTAGCCCCATTCCTCGAACATCGTCTTCAGGCCCAGCAGGACGATGGCGTCGTCGTCCACGACGACCGCGAACTGGCCGGTTCCCGGCCGCTCACGCGCGGGCGCGGCGATGAACGGCGTCGCCGCGGCGGTATGGCCGGCCGGCAGATCGATGCTGAACACCGACCCGCGTCCCGGCGCCGAGCGGACGGACACGGGGTGATCCAGCAGGGACGCGATGCGCCGCACGATGGCCAGCCCAAGGCCGGTGCCCTGCTGGCGGTCGCGTTCCGGATTGCCGACCTGATGGAATTCCTCCCAGATGCGCTCCAGATGCTCCGGGGGGATGCCGATGCCGGTGTCCGCCACGTCGATCACCACGCGGTCGCCGGTCCGCTTGCAGGCGATGCGGATGCCGCCCTTGGCGGTGTAGCGGATGGCGTTCTCGATGATGTTGCGCAGCATGCGCGCCAGCAGCGTCCGGTCGCTGCGGACGCAGGCGCAATCCGCGTCGATGTGAAAGCTCAGCCCTTTGCCGGACGCCACCGGCGTGTAGGCGACCGCCAATTCCTCGAACAGCCTGGCGAGGGGCACGTCCTCGATTACCGGCGTGACGATGCCGGCGTCCAGGCTCGACACGTCCAGCAGGCTGTCCAGCAGGCCCTTCAGCGCGTCAAGCCCGCGTTCCAGATGCATCAGCTTCTCGCGGCCGCCCGCGTCGCGGATGTGCGGCTGCAGGGCCTCGGTGAACAGGAACACCGACTGCAGCGGCTGGCGCAGATCGTGGCTGGCGGCGGCCAGGAACTTGGACTTCGACCGATTGGCCTGTTCGGCGCGGTCCCGCGCATCCTTCAACGCGCGTTCGGCGCGCCGGTTCTCGGTCACGTCCATCACTGTGCCGATCAGGCGGGCGGGGTGACGCCTGTTCGGTCCTTCGCCTCCCTCGCCCTCGAACAGCACCTTGCCCAGCGCCTCCAGCCAGCGGACCGTGCCGTCGGGCCAGAGCGCGCGGAAGCGCACGTTGTATTCTCCCGGCCCGTCCGGATCGAAGGCGCCGGCCTCCGCCTTGCGGACCTTGGCGATGTCGTCGGGGTGGACCCGCGACAGGTAGACGGCGCCGTTCACCTCCGCGTCCGGCGGCAGTCCGAACATGGCCTTGCAGCGCGGCGACCAGGTCAGCTTCCTGGCGGTGATGTCCAGGTCGAAGGTGCCGAGGCGCGCGGCCTCCGCCGCCAGCCGCAGGCGTTCGTCGTTGACGCGCGACCGGGTCTCGGCCTCCAGCGCTTCGGTGACGTCCAGGATCAACCCGTCCCAGATCACCGAACCATCGGCGGCCCGGCGCGTCTGAGCGAGGCTGCGCAGCGTGCGGATGCAGCCGTCGGGCGCCAGGATCTCCAGGTCGGCGGCGTAGGGTTCCCCGGTTCGGGCGGACCGCTCGATGGTGTCCTTCCACGTTTGGCGGGAGGCCGGGGTCATGCGGGTCTCGATGGCGCGGGCGAAGGCCTCGCCATCGACGCTGCCGGCCGCGATCCCGGTCGCGTCCGCCACCACGTGGCGGTAATTGCTGATGTAGGGGTAGCTGATGACGCCGTCCTTCAGGACGCGTCGGTAGAGCACTCCCGGAAAATGCGCGGCGATGTCACTCAGCCGGTTGGTCACGGCGCGTTCGGTTTCGACCTCCGCCACGATGCGCTCCGCCTCACGCTGGCGCTGGTGGGCGCGGATCTGTCCCCAGGCCAAGGCGGTGGCGCAGCACACCGCCAGCAGGCCGCCCAGCCCAGCAAGGATGACCGAGCGGTGCGTCGCCCACGTGACCGTGTCGGTGTCGTTTCCGGCCATCACCGTCCAGCCGGTCAGTTCGGAATGGACGGCGGCGCCCGTGACGGGCCGGCCGTTGGACGCCGGGATCGTGAAGATGCCGTTTCTGGCGGACGCTTCGGCAAGACCGTCCCGCACGCGTTGCGGGGGCAGGGCGCCGATTGCCGGGTCGAGCGCATGCGGCGAGGCGGTCCGCGCCACGAACCGGCCGTTCCGGTCGAGAATCCCCATCCGCCAGTCCTGGGGCGACACCTGTTCCCGCAGCAGTTGGGCCAGAGGATAGGCCGGCATGTAGGCGGTCAGCGCGTAACGCACGGCGCCATCCCGGATCACCGGCACGCGGACCAGCAGGAAAGGCACCGGGCTCCACTCCGGCATGCGCAGGATGTCGCTCACCTGCGGGCGGCCGGTGGTCAGGACGCGGTCCAGGCTTTCCGCCTCGATGGTCATCGGCAGCGGTTCGCCGTGAGGGATCCGGGTGTTCATGAGTTGCCGATCGCGCTGGTTCAGCACGATGGCGCCCCATGTCGGCTGGGTGTCCAGCACGCGCTGGGCCTGGATTCGAAAGGCGGTCAGGTCGGGTTTGTCGAGCGCCTCCGAGGTCGCCAGGGCGTTCAGCACGCCGAATTCGTTGGCGATCTGCCGTTCCACCGCGGACACAGCGCCGCTGGCCTTGGCGTGCAGCGCCTGTTCCACCACCGTCCGTCGCTCGTTCCCGTAGAGAAACAGCAGCACTGCTGCAAACAGTACGACTGGCAACGCGGCAACGGCGGCAAGCGTGGAAAGGCGTGTATCCAGCTTCATGGCGCCACGCTAGACTCGAGCGCTTAGAAAACCAAGGGTAATATGGTATTGAATGGTCAGACAATGCTTTTTCACTGCATTTTGCAGCTTCGCGAGATCCCTTTTAATCTTTTGCTTGTTCGTAGTTTTTAGAAACTACACATGACGCGCGCATTATCTCGTGCGCAGTTTCTTCGTTATACCATGATTTCAGGTGTTTGCATGCGTTGGTTGCGTGCGGAGCCCAAAGGAAAATAGGAAAATTTCCAGAGCCTCGACCCTTTTTTGCTTTCTTTGCTCTCTACGTCTTTTGCGCAGCCCCCTCTCCCGCCAACGGGCGGAAGAGGGGTGGCCGTCGCTCAGCCGGCCAGCGTCCGGCCGGCCGATCCCAGGTCGGCGAAGGCTTCGTCCAGGCGGCGGACGATGCCGGCCTCGCCCTCGCGCAGCCACTTGCGCGGGTCGTACAGCTTCTTCAGCGGCTTTCCGGTTTCCGGATGGATCTGGTGGCGGAAGGCCGCCTCGTTTTCCAGGACGAAGCGCCCGATGCTCTCGGCGAAGGCGAACTGGGTGTCGGTGTCGATGTTCATCTTGAACACGCCGAAGCCCACGGCCTGCGCAATCTTCTCCTTCTCGGAGCCGGAACCGCCGTGGAATACCAGCGCCAGCGGCTTCTTCCCGCCGCCGTGGCGCTGCGCCACCAGCTCCTGCGAGGCGCCCAGAATCTCCGGCCGCAGCTTCACGTTGCCCGGCGCGTAGACCCCGTGCACGTTGCCGAAGGACGCCGCGACCGAGAAGGTGCCGATGGGTGACAGCAGCTCATAGGCGTGCAGCACGTCTTCCGGCTGGGTGTAGAGGCGGGCGTTGTCGGCGGCCTCCAGGTCCTCGGACCCGATGCCATCCTCCTCGCCGCCGGTAACGCCCAGCTCGATCTCCAGCGCCATGCCCAGCGGGGCGAGGCGTTTCAGGATGCGGGCGCATTCCGCGAGGTTCTCCTCCAGCGGCTCCTCCGACAAATCCAGCATGTGGGAGCTGAACAGCGGCTTGCCGGTGCGGCGGAAGAACTCCTCGCCGTGGGCGATCATGCCTTCGACCCAAGGGATCAGGCCCTTGTTGGCGTGGTCGGTGTGCAGCACGACGCAGACACCGTATTCCTTGGCCAGCAGATGGACGTGCTGGGCGGCGGACACGGCGCCCAGGATGCGGGCCTGGAGCGCGTCCTTCATACCTTCCCCGGCGAAGAAGCGGGCGCCGCCGTTGGACAGCTGGACGATCACGTCCGACCGGTTCTTGGCGGCCGCCTCCAGCACGGCGTTGACGCTGTTGGTGCCGACCACGTTGACGGCGGGCAGGGCGTACCCACCCTCCTGGCAGGCGGCGACCAGCCGGCGGTAGTCCTCTCCGGTCACGACGCCGGGCTGCAGTTTTGTCTCGGTGGGCATAAGGACGGGTCCTCCTCTGGTTCGTGCCCTAAGAGCTACGGAGGAACGTGGCAAGTTTCCATCCCACTTCCGTCATGTGTCCCTGGGAGACCCGAATTCAGCCCCTCGGATTCAGCCTGCTGAATTCAGCCCCTTGACCTTCCAATCGCTGGAAGCCTCATATGGGGGTGCAGCGCAAGATTATTGGGAAGGACCACCATGTCCACCGCAGCTGTCCAAACCGGCCAAAACACAGACGCCGCGACGCTCGACATCGGCGTTTCGGGGATGACCTGCGCGTCCTGCGTGGGCCGGGTGGAAAAGGCGCTGTCGCGCGTGCCCGGCGTCACCGGCGTCTCGGTCAACCTTGCCACCGAACGCGCGCACGTCACCTTCGCGGACCGGCCCGACGCCAAATCCGTGGCCGAAGCCATCGAGATGGCGGGCTACGAGCCGCAGAAGCAGGAATTCGATCTGACCGTGGGCGGCATGACCTGCGCCTCCTGCGTCGCGCGCGTCGAAAAGGCGTTGCTGCGCGTGCCGGGCGTGGAAAGCGCCGCCGTAAACCTCGCCACCGAACGCGCGCACGTCGTCGCCTACACCGGCGCGGTGGATGCGAGCCGGCTGGCCGAAGCCATCGAAATGACCGGCTTCACCGCCGCCCCCGTCGTCACCGACGCCGCCCCCGCCACGGACGCGGCGGCCGACCGCAGCCGGCGCGAACTGAACCATGTCCTGATTGCCGCCGCCTTATCGGCCCCGCTGGTCGTGGGCATGGTCGGGGATCTGATGGGCGTGCCCCTGATGCTGCCCCCCTGGGCGCAGTTCCTGCTCGCCACCCCCGTCCAGTTCTGGCTGGGCTGGCGCTTCTACCGCGCCGGCTGGAAGGCGCTGCGCGCCGGGTCCGGCAACATGGACCTGCTGGTGGCGCTCGGCACCTCGGCGGCCTGGGGCCTCAGCGTCTACATGATGCTGACCGCGCATCCCGGTCACACGCCGCACCTCTATTTCGAAGCCTCGGCGGTGCTGACCGCCTTCGTGCTGCTGGGCAAGTGGCTGGAGGCCCGCGCCAAGGGCCAGACGGCGGCAGCCATCCGCGCTTTGATGGACCTGCGCCCCGACACCGCCCGCGTCCGCCGCGGCGGCACGGAGGCCGAAATCCCGGTGGAGCAGGTTCGCGTCGGTGACACCGTCGTCGTCCGCCCCGGCGAGCGCATCCCCGTGGATGGTCGCGTGGTCGAGGGGGCGGGCAGCGTGGACGAATCCATGCTGACCGGCGAGAGCCTGCCCGTGGAGAAGGCGCCGGATTCCCGCGTCACCGGCGGGTCCATCAACGTGGACGGCCTTCTGGTCATCGAGACCCTCGCCGTCGGTTCCGAAACCATGCTGGCGAAGATCGTCCGCATGGTGGAGGGCGCCCAGGCGTCCAAGGCGCCGATCCAGCGTCTCGTGGACAAGGTCAGCGCGGTCTTCGTGCCGGTCGTCCTGGTAATCGCCGCCGTGACCTTCGCCGCTTGGTGGGCGACCACCGGCGACGTGGAGGCCGCCATCGTCACGGCGGTGTCGGTCCTGGTCATCGCCTGCCCCTGTGCGCTGGGCCTCGCCACCCCGACCTCCATCATGGTCGGCACGGGGGTCGCCGCGCGGCACGGCATCCTCATCAAGGACGCCGAGGCGCTGGAGCATGCCCACGCCATCACCGCCGTCGCCTTCGACAAGACCGGCACCCTGACGGAGGGCAAGCCCCGCGTCACCAACCTCGTCTCCGCCGGGGGCATCACCGAGGCGGACCTCCTGCGCCTCGCCGCGACCCTCCAGTCCGGCAGCGAACACCCCCTGGCCCACGCCGTCCGCACCCGCGCGGAGGAACAGGGCGTCGCCCCCGCCGCGTTCGCGGAGTTCAAGGCGCTCGCCGGCCGGGGCGTGTCGGGCACGGTGGACGGCCGCTCCATCCTGCTCGGCAGCAAGCGCCTGATGCAGGAGACCGGCATCGCCGACCCGGCGCTGGACGCCCGCGCCGCCGATCTGGAGGCGTCCGGTCACACCGTCTCATGGCTCGCCGAAACCGCTCCGACCCTCCGCCCGCTCGGCCTCGTGGCCTTCGGCGACACGGTGAAGGACAGCGCCCGCGCCGCCATCCGCTCGCTGAAGGAGCAGGGCGTGGAAACGGTCATGGTCACCGGCGACAGCAAGGGTGCTGCCCACGCCGTCGCCCGCGAGCTGGGCATTGACCGCGTCTTCGCCGAGGTTCTGCCCGGCGACAAGGCCGATGTCGTGGCGACCCTGAAGGGGGAGGGCAAGGTGGTCGGCATGGTCGGCGACGGCATCAACGACGCCCCCGCGCTGGCGGCGGCCGACGTCGGCATCGCCATGGCGACCGGCACCGACGTGGCGATGCACACGGCCGGCGTCACGCTGATGCGCGGCGACCCGCGTCTGGTCGCCGGCTCCATCGACGTGTCGCGGCGGACCTACGCCAAGATCAAGCAGGGGCTGTTCTGGGCCTTCGCCTACAACGTGGTCGGCATCCCGCTGGCGGCGTTCGGCTATCTCAGCCCGGTCCTGGCCGGCGCGGCCATGGCGCTCAGCTCCGTCAGCGTCGTCACCAACGCACTCACTCTCCGTGGATGGAAGCCCGTGGATGGAAACCATGAACATCGGTGAAGCCGCCAAGGCGTCCGGCGTCAACGCCAAGCTGATCCGCTACTACGAGTCCATCGGTCTGATTCCGGAGGCGGGCCGCACCGCCTCCGGCTACCGGGTCTACACGCCGAACGACGTGAACGTCCTGCGCTTCATCAAGCGGGCGCGCACGCTGGGCTTCAGCATCGAGCGCATCCAGACCCTCGTCGGCCTATGGCAGGACCGCAGCCGCTCCAGCGCCGAGGTCAAGCGGGTGGCGCTGGAGCATGTCGCCGAACTGGAAGCCAAGATCGCCGAGTTGCGCACCATGAGCGACACGCTGAAGCACCTCGCCCACGCCTGCCACGGCGACGACCGCCCCGATTGCCCCATCCTGAACGATCTGGCGCATGAGGACGAGGCGGCCGGCTCCTGCTGTTCCTGAAACGCGGCCTGCTCCTGAAAGCGGCTTACAGCCCCGGTTCCCAGCCCTCCGGGGCCATTTCGAAACCGGCGAACTCGAAGGCCGGCGAGACGGTGCAGCCGACCAGCACCCAGCCGTCCAGCGGACGCGCCGCCTGCCAGGCGTGGGCCGGGACGACGCCCTGGGGGCGTTGGCCGTGCTCCAGATCCATGCCGAGGATCAGGCGGTCCACCGACCGCCCGTCCTCGGAAATGGACAGTTCCAGCGCGCCGCCGGCGTGCCAGTGCCACATTTCCACCGCGTCCACCCGATGCCAGTGCGAGCGCTCGCCCGCGCGCAGCAGGAAGTAGATGCCGGTTTTCACCCCGCGCCCGCCGCCCTCCAGGGCGTGGCGGTAGGTCTCCACATAGTGACCGCCCTCGGGGTGCGGCTGCATCCCCAGCAATTCAATGATGCGTTCCGGCGTCATCGATTCACGCGGGCGGCGGCGCGGTGCGGCGGAAGCTGTCGCGGTCGGCCATGGCGGTGAACCACCGGGTCAGTGCCGGCCGGCCCTCCCGCCAGTCCTCGTGCCCGAAGCGGAAGTCGAGATAGCCCAGCGCCACCAGCACGGATAGCGTCCCGATGGTCAGCTCATCGCCCAGCCCGGCGGCCTCGCCCTCCAGCACGTCGAGCGCGCGGGCGACGGCGCGGCGCTGGCGTTCCATCCAGCTCGGCGACTTCTCGCCGTCCGGGCGGTTGGCTTCCAGCCGGCGCAGAATCGCCGCGTCGCAGATGCCGTCGGCGAGAGCTTGCAGGCGCAACGCCGTCCAGCGCGCCGGGCCGGTCGGCGGGAACAGGCGCCGGCCGTCGTGCAGCGTGTCCAGATACTCGGCGATGACCGGACTGTCGTAGAGCGCCGTGCCTTCTTTGAGGATCAGCGCCGGAACCTTGCCCAGCGGGTTGTCCTGCGGCAGGTCGGTGTCCGGCGACCAGGCGTTGGTCTCCTGCCTTTCGATGGAGTCCTCAAGCCCGCATTCGATCGCCACCATGACGACCTTGCGGACGTAGGGCGAGGTCGGGCTCCAGCGCAGCTTCATTCTTCGTCTCCTCCCGGCGGGGTGCGGCAAGCCTATATCAGAAACTGTCCTTGCGGCGGCGGATTTCGGCGAAGACCTCCACCGGATCGGCGCCGGCCATGCCGATGGACGCCTGCACCTCGGCCACATCGGCGCGCAGGAACGGGTTGGTGCGCCGCTCAAGCTCGATGGTGGTGGGAATCGTCGGCTCGCCGCGATCCCGCGTGGCCTTGATCTCCTTCGCGCGGGCCTGGAGTTCGGCGTTGCCGGGCTCGATGGTCACCGCGAACCGGGCGTTGGACAGGGTGTATTCGTGCCCGCAATAGACGCGCGTGTCGCCGGGCAGGTCGCGCAGCTTCTTCAGCGAATCCCACATCTGCGCGGGCGTGCCCTCGAACAGCCGGCCGCAGCCCAGCGCGAACAGCGTGTCACCGCAGAAGACCGCCTTGGCCTCCGGAAACCAGAAGGCGATGTGGCCGGAGGTGTGGCCGGGGATGAAAAGAACGCGCGCGGTCTGCGATCCGAACGAAATGGTCTCGCCTTCGCCCAGGCACGTCTCCATATCGGGTATGCGGGCCACGTCGGCGCGCGCCCCGATCACGTCGGCGCCGGTGCGCGTCTTCAGGTCGTGGTTGCCGCCGATGTGGTCGTTGTGGTGGTGGGTGTTGAAGATGTGCGTGAGCGTCCAGCCGCGCCGCGACAGCTCCGCCTCCACCGATTTGGCGTCTCCGGGGTCCACGACACCAACGGCGCCACTGGCCGGATCGCGAAGCAGGTAAATGTAATTGTCGGCGAAAGCCGGAACGAGGTGGATCTCCATGGCCGAGGGCCCCTCCCGCAGAGAAACGTGGTAACTTCGGATGACCATGTACACCGATATTGTAGACCTTCGGGAGTTCTATGAGTCCAGCCTGGGTCAGGCGGCGCGGCGGATGATCCGCCGGCGCATCCGCATGATCTGGCCGGACGTGCATGGTCAGATCGTGCTGGGGGTCGGCTACACCACACCCTATCTGCGCCCCTTCCAGAGCGAGGCGGAGCGTGTCATCTCCATCATGCCGGCCAGCCAGGGCGTCGCCTTCTGGCCGCCGGAGGGGCCGGGGCTGGTGGCGCTGGGCGACGAGGCCGACCTGCCGCTGGCCGACATGTCGGTGGACCGCGTGCTGCTCGTCCACGGGCTGGAGGGCACGGAGCAACTGCGCCCCATGATGCGCGAGATCTGGCGCGTGCTGGCCGGCGGCGGGCGCGTGCTGGCGGTGGTGCCGAACCGGCGCGGCTTGTGGGCGCGCGCCGACTGGACGCCCTTCGGCCATGGCTTTCCCTATTCGGCCTCGCAACTGAAGCAGGTTCTGCGCGACACCATGTTCGTGCCGGAGCGCACCGGCCACGCCCTGTTCATCCCGCCGCTACGCTCCCGCTTCCTGCTGAAGACCGCGCCCGCGTGGGAGGAGGTGGGCGAGCGCTGGTTCAAGGCCTTCGCCGGCGTCACCATGATCGAGGCGTCCAAGCAGATCTTCGCCGGCGTGGCGCGCAAGGCGCAGCCGACGAAGCGCCGCCTGATCGTCCCGCTTCCCGGCGGAACCGCCCCCGCCCGCCGGCCGGCGGGGTCGGGCGCATGGCGGGTGTCCGAGGAGCCCTGAGCCTTACCCTCGCATCTGTCGCAGCACGTCGCCGACGCGGGCGTTCAGGCCGCTGACGCGCGTGGTCAGGGTCTGCGCCAGCGTGCTCAGCGTGTCCAACGTCTGCGACACGCCGCCGACCGTCCGTTCGGCGTCGCCGATGCTGCGCTCGGCCTCCGTCGCGTCCTGGCGGGAACGGTCGATGTTGCGCGACACCTCGGCGGTCAGGCCCGCCTGCTCGTCGATGGCGGCGGCCACCGTGTCGTTGATGGTCTGAATCGACCCGATGGTCGAATGGATGCGGCCCAGCGCCTCGTCCACCGCCGCCGTCTCGCGTTGCAGGTTGGCGACCTGATCGGCGATCTGCTTGGTGGCGTCGGCGGTCTGGCGGGACAGCGCCTTGACCTCGTTCGCCACGACCGCGAATCCCCGGCCGGCCTCGCCCGCGCGCGCCGCCTCGATGGTCGCGTTGAGCGCCAGCAGGTTGGTCTGGCTGGCGATGGCGTTGATCAGCTTCACCACGCTGGCGATCTGCTCCGCTGCCGCGCGCAGGGAGGTCATGACCGTGGTGGCGCGGTCGGAATCGACGGCTGCCGCCTGGCTGATCTCGCGCGCCTTGGCGGTGTCGCCGGAGATGCGCTGGGCGGTGGAGGACAGCCGGTCGATGACGCCGACGATGGCACTGACCGACCCGTCGACGGCGCGCGCCGCCGCCGCCGCATCGCCGGTCTGGCGCAGGCAGTCGCCGCTGGCGCGCTTGGCCCCGCCGACCGCCTCGTCCAGCTTGCGCCCGGCCTCGGCCGCCTCGCTCATCAGCCCGCCGACGTCGCGCTCCAGCCGGTCGGACAGCTCGCGCAGCAGCTGGGTGCGCTGCGTCTCCGCCACCTCGGCCCGGATGGTCGAAATGGCCCAGTGCCGGGCGATGCGGGCGTAGCGGCGGGCCTGATCGACCGGTGCCGCGACGCCCAGCGAGGCGACCCGCTTGCCGTCCACGTCGATGGAGACGTTGTAGCCCTCGCGCATGGCGGGGTTGGCCTTCGCCTCCTCCCTGGTCACCGCGCGCTCGTCGGTGCGGCCGGCCATGATGTCGGCGGCGATGGGGTGGGTGCTGCCGATCCGCTCGCGGGCGGTGGAGGCGATGATCGAACCCCCCGGCCCCATGAAGGAAACGACAACCTCCAGCTCGCGGCCGATGTTGTCACAGATCTCTTGTGCGGTGCGGGCGCTGAGTTCCAAGCTGTTCCTCCCTATCGAGGGTTTGGGGCACTGTTGTCCGGCCTTATCGTTTGGCTAGCATAGTGATATGACATTAACGCGAGGTTGAAGAAATGGCGAAGGCGAGCGTTCTGATCCTGCCGGGGCTCGGCAATTCGGGGCCCGAGCATTGGCAGACGTGGTTGCAGGGCCGCCACCCGGCCTTCCGCCGCGTCGAACAGGCGGATTGGGACGCCCCGAATCGGGAGGATTGGGAAGCCGCGCTGGAAGCCGCCGTGGCCGACTCGGGAGCCCCGGTCGTGCTGATCGCCCACAGCCTGTCCTGCGTGCTGGTCGCCCATTGGGCGCGCACGAGCCCGTCGGTCGGCAAGGTCGCCGCCGCCCTGCTGGTCGCCCCGTCCGACGTCGAATCGGCGAAGCATACCCCGCCGGAGGTGCATTGTTTCGCCCCGGTGCCCGACGACCCGCTGCCCTTCCACACCGTGGTCATCGCGGGCAACAACGACCCTTACTGCGCCATCAACCGCGCCTGCGGCTTCGCGGTCGGGTGGGGAGCCGACTTCATCGACGCCGGCCCCCTTGGCCACATCAACACGGCGTCGGGCCTCGGCCCCTGGCCGGACGGCGAGCGGCTGGTGCTGGACCTGTTGAGGGAGGTGGGGACGCAGGCCGATTTCCGATGAAGGCCGGATACCGGGCAAACACCCCTGCGTAGCAAGAATCGGGTGTCGGACATCTACCGAGTTGCTTAGGCATGCTCATCCAACCGAGGAGAGAAGCAATGCCCATGCTGCAAGACAAGGTGGCCATCGTTACGGGCGCGTCCGCCGGGATCGGCCTCGCGACGGCAAAGCTGTTCGCGTCAGAAGGGGCCGCCGTGGTCGTCAACGCGCGGACCGGCGCCGCTTTGGACAAAGCCGTTGCGGCGATCAAGGCCGCCGGCGGCCGTGCGCGGGCGGTGGCCGGAGATGTCGCCGAAGCGGACACGCATGAGGAACTGGTCGAGACCGCGCTGAAGGAATTCGGAGGGCTCGACATCGCTTTCAACAACGCGGGAACCGTCGGTCCCCTCAAACCGCTTGCGGCGATCACGCCGATGGAATGGCAGCAGGTCCTGTCGATCAATCTGACGGCGGCCTTCCTTGGTGCGCGCAGTCAGGTTCCCGCCATGCTCGATCGGGGCGGCGGTTCGATCATCGTCACGTCGAGCTTCGTGGGAACCAGCGTCGGCCTTCCCGGCATGGCGGCCTATGCCGCCGCGAAAGCCGGCCTCATGGGGCTAGTGAAGGGCCTCACCGCCGACTATGCCGGCCACGGCATCCGGGCGAACGCGCTGCTTCCCGGCGGGGTCGACACCGCGATGGCCGGAGACAGCGCGCAAAAGGAATGGGCCGCTGGACTGCACGCGCTGAAGCGGATAGCGCAGCCCGAGGAAATAGCGCAGGCAGCGCTGTTCCTCGCCGGTCCCATGGGGAGCTTCGTAGCCGGATCGGCCCTCTTCGCCGACGGAGGAAACGCCGCCGTCAAGTAAGCCCGGGCTGAAGCCGTACGTGAGATCTAAGGCTTCCCGACCAGCGTCTTCTCGCCGTCCCTGTAGGTGTATTCCGGCGCGGAGGTCAGAGCCGCCTGCGGCACATCGACCGTCGCGCCGCCACCGCCCGTGTCCACGCGCAGCATGTCGGCGGGCAACGAGACCAGCTTCGCGCCGGACTCCACCACCACACGGTCCACCGGCCCGTCGTCCCCGCTCAGCGTGAAGTCGCGGATGGCGCCGCCGGTCTGGCCGTCGCGGGTCCGCAACTCCTTGCCGATCAGTGTCCGGGCCTCGGCGGTGGTCAGTCCGCGCGGGTTGTAGGCGACGGAGGGCGCCGCCTTCTGCATTTCATCCGACGGGGCGGCGCCGCTGACGCCCTCCTGGGATTTGGTCGGGTCGGTGGTCGGCGTGTCGTCGGGGCGAGGAGCGGTCATCAGGGGCGCCTGATCCGCCGCCGGAGCCGGGGCGGTGTTCTGGGCGCCGGTGGTCTGGGCGGAAGCCGCCCCCACGATGAGGAAGGGTGCCAGAAGGGCGGCGGCGATACGCATGGTGCAAAGCTCCCGTTTCGAAGACCTTGCCCTTAAACACCCCGAACCCCGGACGGGTTGCCTCAGCCCGTTGTCTCACCCCCGGCGCAACAGGAACACGCCCTGTTCGCCCAGCAGGTTGGCGAAGCCCGAATGGGCGTGCCCGGTCACGCGGCCGACGCGGTCCACGATCATGCAGCGCTCGATCCGGATGCCCATTTCCTCGGTCAGGGTCACGAAATCCTTGATCGTGCAGAAGTGGATGTTGGGCGTTTCCCACCACTGGTAGCCAAGCTTCTCCGTCACCGGCATGCGGCCGGTCAGCAGCAGTTGCAGGCGGATGCGCCAGTAGCCGAAGTTCGGCACCGACACGATGGCGCGCCGGCCGATGCGCGTCAGGTTCTCCAGCACCGTGCGCGGTTGCCGCATGGCCTGAAGCGTCTGGCTGAGGACCACATAGTCGAAGGCATCGGCCGGATAGTCCTTCAGGTCCGTCTCGGCGTCGCCCTGGATCACCGACAGGCCCTGCGCCACGCACTGGTGCACGCCATCCATGGACAGCTCGATCCCGCGCCCGTCCACGCCCTTCTCGCGGTTGAGGAAGGCCAGCAGGGTCCCATCGCCGCAGCCGACGTCCAGCACGCGGCTGCCCGGCTCGACCATCTCGGCGATCAGCTTCAGGTCGAAGCGGATGCCGTTGCCGTTGCCGTTCCCACTGATGGTGCGGACGGAGGCGGCGCTGCTGTCGTCGAGGGGGCTCATCGTTGCTGCACTCGTGTCAGGGGGCGCGCCGGCGGGCGGTCAGGCCCCGGTGCTCGGCGCAGCCCTCCAGGAAGCCGCGGACCACCTGATGGAACTCCGGCTCGTCCAGCAGGAAGGCGTCGTGGCCCTTGTCGGTCTGGATTTCCACGAAGCTGACGTTGGCGGCGACCGCGTTCAGCGCGTGCACGATGGCCCGCGATTCCGAGGTCGGGAACAGCCAGTCGCTGGAGAAGCTGGCGAGGCAGAAGCGCACCGGCGTGCCGCGCCCGTCCTTACGGAAGGCGTTGGGCAGCGACCCGCCGTGGTCCCCGGCCAAATCGAAATAGTCCATCGCCCGCGTGATGTAGAGGTAGCTGTTGGCGTCGAACCGCTCCACGAAGGTGATGCCCTGGTGGCGCAGGTAGCTTTCCACCTGGAAATCGGCGTCGAAACCGTAGGTGAAGGACTGCCGGTTCTGCAGGTTGCGGCCGAACTTGCGGTGCAGCGCCGGCTCCGACAGATAGGTGATGTGCGCGGCCATGCGCGCCACCGCCAGTCCCCGGTGGGGGCGCGTGCCCTCCAGCAGGTAGTTGCCGCCGGCCCAGTCCGGATCGGCCATGATCGCCTGGCGGCCGACCTCGTGGAAGGCGATGTTCTGCGCGGAATGGCGCGCCGCCGTGGCGATGGGCACCGCCGCGAACACGGACTCGGGATAAGCGACCGCCCATTGCAGCACCTGCATGCCGCCCATGGACCCACCGATCACGCAGAACAGTTGCTCGATGCCCAGATGCTCGACCAGCAGCTTCTGCGCGCGGACCATGTCGCCGATGGTGATGACCGGGAAGTTCAGGCCGTAGGGCTTGCCGGTCGCCGGGTCAATCTCCTTCGGACCGGTCGAGCCCATGCAGCCGCCGATGACGTTGGAGCAGATGACGAAATAGCGGTCGGTGTCCACCGGCCTGCCGGGACCGACCAGCATCTCCCACCAGCCGGACTTGCCGGTGACTGGGTGCTGGTCCAGCACGTAATGGTCGCCGGTCAGCGCGTGGCAGATCAGGATGGCGTTGGAACGGTCGGCGTTCAGCGTTCCGTAGGTCTGGTAGGCGACCTCGAAGGGACCCAGCTCCGCCCCGCTGTCGAGCCGCATCGGCCGATCGACGCCGAGCGTGACGCGGTGGCCGGGCAAGGACCCAGCGTCGGCAGGCGCGACGACGGCGGGTTTCGGCGCGGACATGGCGGTTTGCAAGGCCTCCGGACACAGGGAGCGTATAGCTACGGAGCAAGGCTTGGGGGTGTCAACGTTTTCTTTGATTTTAGGGAGCATGCGGACTACTACTATCCGGCTGAGTTTTCGCCGGCCCGGTTTTCGCTGGCCCGATTTCGATGGTCTCCCGCCCCATGCCCCCGCCCAAGTCTCCCCTCGACGACCTGCGCCGCGAGATCGATCACATCGACGATGCGATCCACGACCTGCTGATGCGCCGCGCGTCGGTGGCGGAGCGGATCGGCGCCGCCAAGGGGCAGGCGGACCCCCACGCCAACGCCCAGTCCATCTATCTGCGCCCGGCGCGCGAGGCGGTGATCCTGCGCCGCCTGATGGCGCGTCACGCCGGCTCCTTCCCGGCGGCCGTGATCGTGCGAATCTGGCGCGAGATGATCACCGCGCTGACCCGCCTTCAGGGGCCCTTCGCCGTCGCCGTCTACGCGCCGGAGGATCGGCGCGGCTTCTGGGACGTGGCGCGCGACCATTACGGCAGCTTCGTCGCCATGACCGCCGTGAACACCCCGGTCGCCGCCATCCGCGCGGTGTCGGAGGGGACGGCCACCGTCGGCGTGGTTCCCTACCCGGCGGAGGACGACGGCGATCCCTGGTGGCGGTTCCTGCTGTCGTCCGACGCGCGCACGCCCCGGGTCGTGGCCCGGCTGCCCTTCGGGGCGCGCGGCAACGCCCGTGGCGAGGACCGCGACGCGCTGGCCATCGCGCTGGTCCCGCACGAGCCGACCGGCGACGACCGCACGCTGCTCGGCGTCGAGCTCGGCCACGACCTCAGCCGCGGCCGGCTGAAGGACCATCTGGAGGCCTGCGGCCTGCCGCCGACCGGCTTTTGCACCTGGCACGCCAGGGACCTGTCCGGTCCGTCCATCCATCTGGTGGAGATCGCCGACTTCGTCGATCACACCGACCCGCGCCTGTCCGCCTTCGCCGAGCGGCTGGGCGAGATCCCGGTGCGGGTCAACATCGTGGGCGGCTACGCCGTCCCGCTTCACCTGTCCAACGACGCCCGCAAGGCCTGATCTGTCATGACCCAGTCGAATGGCCCGGTTCCTCGTCCGGGGATCCTCGATATCGCCCCCTATGTCGGCGGCGAGCACGCGGGGCACATCCGCCTCGCCTCCAACGAAGGCGCGCTCGGCCCCAGCGCCCGCGCCATGGAGGCGTACCAGCGCGTCGCGGGCGAACTGCACCGCTACCCCGACGGCGGCTCGACGGCGCTGCGCAAGGCCATCGCCAACCGCTTCGCCCTGGACGCGGAGCGCATCGTCTGCGGCGCCGGCTCCGACGAACTCATCAGCCTGCTGATCCGCGCCTACGCCGGTCCGGGCGACGAGGTGCTCTACACCGAGCACGGCTTCCTCATGTACCCGATCGGCGCCAAGTCGGTCGGCGCCACCCCGGTCAAGGCGCCGGAAACGAACCTGACCACCGACGTGGACAAGCTACTGGCCCGCGTGACGCCGCGCACTAAGCTGGTCTTCGTCGCCAACCCGAACAACCCGACCGGCAGCTACATCACCGCCGAGGAGATGGCCCGCCTGCACGCCGGCCTGCCGTCCAACGTCATCCTGGTCATCGACGCGGCCTACGCCGAGTACATGAACAGCAACGACTATTCGGCGGGTCAGGAGCTGGTGGACCGTCACCCCAACGTGGTGATGACCCGCACCTTCTCGAAGATCTTCGCGCTGGGCTCCCTGCGTCTCGGCTGGGCCTACTGCCCGGCGGCTATCGCCGACGTGCTGAACCGCGTGCGCGGCCCCTTCAACGTCTCGGCGGCGGCCCAGGCGGCCGGCGTCGCGGCCATCGAGGACAGCGAGTTCCTGGAACGCTCCCGCGCCCACAACGAGCAGTGGCGGGAGTGGTTCGCGGGTGAAGTCCACGGCCTCGGCCTGAAGACGCACCCCAGCGTGACCAACTTCATCCTGGTGGACTTCGCCGGCCAGAAGCCCGGCAAGGACGACGCCGAGGCGGCCCGCCAGTTCCTGAAGGGGCGCGGCATCCTGGTCCGCCAGATGCCCGCCTACGGCCTGCCGAGCTGCCTGCGCGTGACCATCGGCACCGAAGCCGAAATGCGCGAGGTGGTGACGGCGCTGAAGGACTTCCTGGCGGCGTAAGCGGCCAATCGATCACACGGTGTACAAGACATCGGGCCGTCCTTCGGGGCGGCCCGATGCTGTTTCGGCTCGGGTGCGCGGCAAACTTTCGCTTGGTCCCACGCGGCCTTGGTGGTTTAAAGCGGAGCGTTTCGCAAACCTCCATCCGCAGTCGGTACCCCATCATGAGCGACACCGCCACGTCCCCGGGCGCCCCCCTGTTCGACCGCGTTGCCATCGTCGGCATCGGCCTGATCGGCTCCTCCCTGGCGCGGGCGCTCAGCCATTATGGGGTGGCGAGGCACGTCGTCTGCGCCGACCGCAGCGCGGCGCACTGCGCCAAGGCGATGGAGTTGGGCATCGTCGAGCGGGCGACCACCAATCTGGGCGAGGCGCTGGACAGCGCCGACCTCGTGATCCTCGCCACGCCGGTCGGCAGCTTCGCCGAGGTGGGCGAACTTATCGGCCCGCACCTGCGTCCCGGCGCCATCGTCACCGACGTCGGCTCGGTGAAGCAGGCGGTGCTGCGCGACATCGGCCCGCACATTCCGGACGGCGTGCATCTGATCCCCGGCCACCCGGTCGCGGGCACCGAGCATTCCGGCCCCGAGGCCGGCTTCGCCACCCTGTTCGACGGGCGCTGGTGCATCCTGACCCCGCCCCCCGGCGCTCATAAGGACGCCGTGGAGAAGGTGACCGAGCTGTGGCGCCGCCTCGGCTCGACGGTCGAGATCATGGACGCGAACCATCACGACCGCGTGCTCGCCATCACCTCGCACCTGCCGCACCTGATCGCCTACACCATCGTCGGCACCGCCTCCGACCTTGAGGACGACACCAAGTCCGAGGTCATCAAGTTCTCGGCTGGCGGCTTCCGCGACTTCACCCGCATCGCGGCGAGCGACCCGGTGATGTGGCGCGACGTGTTCCTGAACAACCGAGAAGCCGTGCTGGAGATCCTCCAGCGCTTCACGGAGGATCTGACCGCCCTTCAGCGCGCCATCCGCTGGGGCGAGGGCGACCAGCTTCAGGACCACTTCACCAAGACCCGCGCCATCCGTCGCGGCATCATCGACGCCAAGCAGGCGTAAGCCGCCGCTATCGCCTCGCCGTCATGGCCCGCAGGACGGCGGCGGCGGTGGCGAGCGCCGTGTCCCAGTCGTCCGGGCGCGGCTGGCGATAGAGGCGCAAGCTGGGGTACCAGGGCGTGTCCCCCCGGTCGAGCAGCCAGCGCCAATCCGGCGCGAAGGGCAGCAGCAGCCACGCCGGCACGCCGAGCGCCCCGGCCAGATGGATGGTCGCCGTATCCACCGCGATGAGAAGGTCAAGGTTTGCCAGGATCGCCGCCGTGTCGGCGAAGTCGTGTACCCCATTGATCAGGTCGGTCACCCCGTCCGGCAAGGCGTCGCGCGCGTCGCCGACTTGCAGGCTGAAGAAGCGCACCCCCGGCACCGCCAGCAGCGGGCGTAGCCGGTCGGGCGGGATGGAGCGGTTGCGGTCGTTGCGGTGTTTCGGATTGCCGGCCCAGACGAGGCCGACGCGCAGGCCATCACCTTCTTCCATACGGGCGCGCTGGCGGGCGATGTCGCCGGGATCGGCCGACAGGTAGGAGCGGGCAGCCGGGATCGTCGCCAGATCGGTGCGGAAGGCGCGCGGCAGGCTCATCAGCGGGCAGTGGAGGTCGTGCGGCGGCGGTTCCGGTCCGCGCTCTACGACCTGCACCTCCGGCCCCAGCGTGCCGATCAGGCGGGACAGCAGCGGGTGGACCTCCAGGATCACGCGCCCGCCGGCGCGCGCCACCAGCGGGGCGTAGCGTGCGAACTGGATGGCGTCGCCGAAGCCCTGTTCGGCGTGCAGCAGGATGGTTCGGCCATCCAGTGGTTCGCCGGCCCAGGGCGGGGTGGGGAAGCGGCGCCAGCGCCATTCGAACTCGTCCCAGCCGGCGAGGAGGTCGCCCTGGACCAGCCGCCCGACGGCGCGCGCCAGATGGGCGTTGGCGTGGTTCGGCCGGCGGGCGATGGCCGCGTCGAAGCAGGCCTCGGCTTCCGCGAAACGGCGCAGGTCACGCAGCACGGTGCCAAGGTTGAGCAGTGTTTCCGGATGGCCGGGCCGCATCCTTTCGGCGCGGATCAGCCACGCCCGCGCCGCCGTGTATTGGGCCAGCGCGTGCAGCGCGGCGCCGAGATTGTCCAGCGCGTCGCTCTGCGCCGGGTCGAGCGTCAGGGCGCGGGTCAGCGCGGCGGCGGCCTCGTCGGAGCGGCGCAACGCGTGCAGTGCGCCGCCCAAATGCGCCCAGGGCTGCCCCGCCTCGGGCCGCAGGCGAACGGACCGGGTGATGAGGGGGACCGCCGCCTCATGTGTGCCGCGTTGCGCCTCCAGCACGCCGAGCAGATGCAGGGCGTCGGGCTGCGCCGGCTCTACGGCCAGGACGAGCCGGTACAGCCGCGCGGCGTCGTCAAGCCGCCCGGCCATGTGGTGGTTGACGGCGGCGTCGAGAGCGTCCAGGAGAGTCGCCATGGGTCCTGTCTACATCGGGGGCGCGGCCGTGGCGAGCCCTCAATCACCGGAGGTTTCATGGACGACCGGCTGCCGACGCATCTCTGGGTCATGGCGCACATCCGCGCCGCCGACGCCGAGGGCGTGACGATGATGGTGCTGCGCAAGGGCGATCCCAGCCGCGGCACGGTCATCCTGAAGCTGAACCGGTTGGATCGAACCTTCAGCGTGCTGGTCCAGGTGCGCGACGAGGAGCGGCTGCGCTGGTCGCGCGGCACCGGCCCCGACCCGGTGGACGAGGCCACCGCCGACGCCTACATCGCCCGCCAGACCCGCTACGACCCGGACGTGTGGGTGATCGAGGTCGAGGACCGCCAGGGGCGGCATTGGTTTGAAGGGCCGGTGCTGTAGGGACGCCCTCGACGATCTCCCCGGTCCGTCCCAAGGGCGGGCGAGGATTCAGCCTCCATGCTCACTCCGCCGGGTGCGGCACCCCATCCGGCATGCCTTGCTCCGCCTCTTCCCGCTCCGGCGCCGTCACGCGGAACCACGCGGCGTAGAGCGCCGGCAGGAAGAAGATCGTCAGCACGGTCGCACCCGTCAGGCCGCCCATGATCGCCACCGCCATGGGACCCCAGAAGGCGCTGCGCGCCAGCGGGATCATGGCGAGGATGGCCGCCGCCGCCGTCAGGGCGATGGGGCGGGCGCGGCGCACGGTGGCCTCGATGATGCCGTCCCAGCGGGAGCGGCCCAGGCGCACGTCCTGCTCGATCTGGTCCACCAGGATGACCGAATTGCGCATGATGATGCCGGCCAGCGCGATCACGCCCAGCATGGCGACGAAGCCGAAGGGCAGGTTGAACAGCAGCAGCGAGGCCGTCACGCCGATCAATCCCAGCGGTGCGGTCAGCAGGACCATGATGACGCGCGAGAAGCTCTGGAGCTGGATCATCAGCGTCGCCACCATGATCAGCAGCATCAGCGGCAGCATGGCGTTGATGGAGTCCTGGCCCTTGGCGCTTTCCTCGATGGCGCCGCCCATGGCGATGGCGTAGCCCTCCGGCAGGGTGGCGCGCAGCGCGTTCAGCTCCGCGTCCAGCTGCGTGCTGACCACCGGGGCCTGGACGCCGCCGGTCACGTCGCCCTTGACGGTCATCGTCGTCTCGCGGGCGCGGCGCCACAGGACCGGCTCCTCAAGCTCGTACTTCACCGTGGCGACCTGGGACAGCGGCACGGCTGCGCCCTTGCCGGTGGGGATGTTCAGCTGGCCGATGCGCGACAGGTCCAGCCGCTCGTCCGGCGTGGTGCGCAGGACGACGCCGATCAGCTCCGTGCCCTCGCGGTACTGCGTGATCGGCAGGCCGTTCAGCAGCAGTTGCAGGGCGTTCGAAAGGTCTTGTTTGGACACGCCCAGCGCGCGGGCCTTGGCGGTGTCCACCTCCAGACGGACGCGCTTGGACAGCTCGTCCCAATCCAGATGGACGTTTGCCATGTTGGGATGGGCGCGCATGCGGTCGCGCAGGTCGTAGGCGATCTTGCGGATCGTGTTCGGATCCTCGCCGGTCACGCGGAACTGCACCGGGTAGCCGACGGGCGGGCCGTTCTCCAGCCGGCTGATGCGCACGCGCGCCGCTGGGAAGGCGGTCTCCAGCCGCTTTTCCAGGGCGGCCATGACATGCTCGCGCTCCTCCAGCCCCTTGGTCATCACCATGAACTGGGCGAAGTTGCTGTTCTGCAACTGCTGGTCCAGCGGCAGGTAGAAGCGGGGCGAGCCGCCACCGGTGTAGGCGACCCAGTAATCGACGTTGGGATCGTCGCCCAGCAGCTTTTCCAGCTTCCGCACCTCGGCGCTGGTGGCGTCGAAGGACGACCCCTCGGCGAGGCGGATGTCCACCAGCAGCTCCGGCCGGCTGGCGCTGGGGAAGAACTGCTGCTGCACGAAGCCGAAGCCGACCAGCGAGGCGACGAAGGCCGCGACCGTGACGCCGATGGTCACCCAGCGGGCGCGCACGCAGGCCCGCACCATGGCGCGCAGGATGCGGTAGCCGCGCGTGTTGTAGATGTCGTGTTCGTGGTCGCTGTGCCCATTGTGGCCGGCCACATGCTTGGGCTTGGGCAGCAGGATGTAGCCGAGATAGGGCGTGAAGATCACCGCCACGACCCAGGACAGCAGCAGCGACAGCCCCACTACCCAGAAGATGGCGTTGGTGTATTCGCCCGCCGCCGATGCCGCGAGGCCCACCGGCACGAAGCCGGCCGCCGTCACGATGGTGCCGGTCAGCATGGGAAAGGCGGTGGAGGTGTAGGCGTAGGCGCCGGCCTTCAGCCGGTCCCAGCCCTGCTCCATCTTCACCACCATCATCTCCACGGCGATGATGGCGTCGTCCACCAGCAGGCCCAGCGCGATGATCAGCGCGCCCAGCGAGATGCGGTGCAGGTCGATGCCCAGGATCTGCATGGCAACCAGCGTCAACGCCAGCACCAGCGGCACGGCCAGCGCCACCACGATGCCGGTGCGCCAGCCCAGGCTGACGAGGCTGACCAGGATGACGATGCCCAACGCCTCCGCCAGCGACTTCATGAACTCGCCGACCGAATGCTCGACCACGTTGGGCTGGTCGGCGACCTGCGCCACCTCCAGCCCCACGGGCAGCCCGGTTTCGACCTTGGCCATCTCGGCCTTCAGCGCCTCGCCCACATGCAGGACGTTGCCGCCCTTCGCCATGACGACGCCGAGGCCGACGGCCTCGCGGCCGTTGTGGCGCATGGTGTAGCGGCGCGGTTCCACATAGCCGCGCTTCACCTCGGCCACGTCGCCGATGGTCAGCATCCGGCCGCCGCTTTCCACCGGAATGGCGCGAACCTCTTCCGCTGTGTCGATGCCGAGATCGACGCGCACGAACACCTTCTGCGACCCGGTGTCCACGTCGCCCGCCGCCGCGACGGCGTTCTCGCGCTGGAGCGCCTGAATCACCGCTTCCACCGGCAGGCCGAAGCTGGCGAGGCGCTGGCTGGAGATCTCGACGTAGATCCGCTCGTCCTGCTGGCCGATCAGATCGACCTTCTCCACGTCCTTGATGCGCAGCAGCCGAGCGCGCACGTCCTCGGCCACCTTCTTCAGCTGGGCTGGGGTGAAATCCTCGCCCATGAAGGCGTAGATGGCGGAATAGACGTCGCCGAACTCGTCGTTGAAGGACGGGCCGATCACGCCTTCGGGAAGGGTGTGGCGGATGTCGCCGACCTTCTTGCGGGTCTGGTACCAGAGGTCGGCCACCTTGCGCGGCGGCGTGCTGTCCTTCAGCTGAAGGAAGATCACCGACTCACCGGGCTTGGAGTAGCTGCGGGCGAAGTCGTAGTAGGGGACCTCCTCCAGCTTTTTCTCGATGCGGTCGGTGACGAACTGCTCCACCTCGCGCGCGGTGGCGCCGGGCCATTCCGTGCGGATCGTCATCACCTTGAAGGTGAAGGACGGATCCTCCGCCCGGCCCAGGTTCTTGTAGGCGAGCGCGCCAGCCAGGACGCTGGCGAGAATGAAGAAGAGGACGAGCGTGCGGTGCGACAGCGCCCAGGCCGACAGGTTTCCGCGGTTGGGGCGGCTCATCGCGCCGGCTCCGTCCAGACGCGGACCTTCTGGGCGGGATCGAGCTTGTGCACCCCGGCGGTGACGACGCGCTCACCCTCCTTCAGCCCGTCGGTGACGATGGCGAGGTCGCCGGCGTAGGCCACCACGGCGACGGGGCGCAGCTCCAGCCGGTCTTCGGTGACGACCCAGACGGCGGTGCCCTGGTCCTTCTGCGTGACGGCGCTGAGCGGCAGGCGGGCGACCATGCCGCCGCGCTCCTGCCGGGCGATCAGGGTCGCGGTCATGCCCAGCTGCACGGTTGCCGGCGGGTCCTTCAGCGTGACGCGCGCCTGATAGGTGCGGGTGGCCGGGTCGGCGCTGGGCGAGATTTCCCGAAGCGAGGCGGGGATGTGCAGGCCGGGCTGCGCCCACAGCTCCACGGCAAGCTGGCGCTGCGGCAGGCCGGCGACCTGCTGTTCGGGGATGTTGGCGACCGCCTCCACGTCGTCCAGCTTGGCGACGCGCAGCGCCGTCTGCCCCTGCGCGACCACCTGGCCGGGCTCCACCAGAACGGCGGTGACCACGCCGGGGGCGTCGGCCATCAGGGTCGTGTATTGGGCCGAGTTGTTCAGGACGCGCAGTTGCGCCTCGATCTCCCGGACCTTGGCCTCGGCCTTGTCCAGCGTGGTCTTGCGGCGGTCGTATTCCTGGCGGGTCGTCCACTCGCCCTGTTTCAGCTTGGCGTAGCGGTCGAAGTCGGAACGGGCGTTGGCGGCGTCGGCCTTGGCGGAGGCCAACTGCGCCTGCGTGGCGCGGACCTGAAGCTGGATGTCCGCCGGGTCGAGCTTCGCCAGCGCCATGCCCGGTTCCACCCGCGCCCCGACCTCCACGAATCGGGCGACCACCTTGCCTCCGACGCGGAAACCGACGTCGGCCTCCACGCGCGGGCGGATCACGGCGGGGTAGCGGACGGTGTCGTCGGCTGGCTCCAGCGCCACGGTGGCGACGCGCACGGGGCGCGGCTCCGGCGCCGAGGCGGTGTTGCCCTCCTTACAGCCGGACAGCGACAGCGCGCCCAGCAGCAGCGCCAGCACCAGGATCCCCGATCCCCACCGCCGATCCATAACCCTTCTCCCGACTGGACTGGACTGTATCGTACTGATAAACTCCTAGGCCGAAGCTCGCCCTCCGTCAAGAGTGAACGATACAGTTTAGTCCAGATGACCTCAGCGCCGATTGCCGCACCTCCCGATCCCAAAACGGAAAAGATCCTTGACGCCTCGCGGGAGGTGTTCTTGGAACTGGGGTACGCCGCGACCTCCATGGACCTCGTGGCGCAACGGGCGCGCGTGTCGAAGACGACGCTCTACACCCGCTTTCCGAGCAAGGAGGAACTGTTCGGCGCGACCATACGCGCTGAATGCGACCGGCGCGGCATGCGCTTTGCGCCCGACTCGCTCGACGACGTGCCGTTGGACGAAGCGCTGTACCGCATGGCCCGCCGCTTCGTGGACCTCGTCTGGTCGCCGGAGGCGGTCAAAATTCACCAGACCGTGAGCGGCGAGGCCAAGCGCTTTCCCGAGGTGGCTCAGCTGTATTTCCAGGCCGGGCCGGAGCACACCATTGCCATGTTCGTCGCCTATTTCGAGCGTGCCGCCCAGCGCGGTATCGCGCGGGTCGAGGATCCGGCCTTTGTGGCGATGCAGTTCATCGGCGCCCTGCGCGGCGGCTGCTACTGCGCGTTGGAACTCGGCCTGTGCGAGATGCCGCCGGAGGAAGAGCGCGACGCCTTCGTGCGCAAGGCGGTGGACCTGTTCGTGCGGGGAATCAGGGCGTCCTGAGCCGCCGCCCCAGGAACAGCAGCGGTCCGCGCTGGGTCGCCTCGGTGAAGCCGGCGCGCTGGTAGAAGGTCACGTTGCGGGCGAAGACCCCGGTGACCAGATGGACGCCGGGCACCCCGTCCGCCCGGCAATCCTCGGCGTAGGCGTCCACCAGCATCCGCCCGATCCCGCGATCCCGGAAACCCGGCCGGACGTTGACGTGCAGATGGGCGGGGAAGTCCGCGAAGCGGTCGGCGAAAACCTCGTACTTCGGAATGACGCGGGCAAGTTCCTCTGCGCACGCGCTGTCCTTGCAGCCGGTCAGATAGCCGAGGATCGCGCCGTCCGTATCTTCTTTCTTTTTTTCCAGGGCGAACCAGACGTCGGCTGGCGCCCGCTCCACGTACCAGCCCGTCCAGGTCTTGAAGAAGCCCGCCCGCTCCTCGGCCGAGGCGAAGCTGGTGCGCGTGGTGGAGAGGAAGAAGATCTCCTCCAGCGCGGCCAGCGCCGCCGCCCGGTCGGGCATGTCCGGCAGGCGGATGAGCATCGTGCCTACCGGCGCTGCGCCACGATGATGGAGGCGTTGCGCGGCGCCAGCATGGTGTAGCGGCCCTTCGCCTTCATCACGCCGGCGCCCTCCTCGGCCTCGCTGCCGTGGCCCCAGAACAGGTCGCCGCGCACGGGCCCCTTGATCGCGCCGCCGGTGTCCTGGGCGACGACGAGGCGCTTGATCGCGCCGCCGGGCACCGGTGCGCCCGTCAATTCCAGCCACAGCGGCGCGCCCAGCGGAATGTGCTCCGCATCCACGGCGAGGCTGCGCCCGGCGGTCAACAGCGTGTTGCGCGCGCCGCGCGCCCCGACGTCCGGGCGATGCTGGAAGAAGACGTAGGAGGGGTTCAGGTTCATCACCCGCTTGGCCTGTTCCGGATGCTCCTTCAGCCAGCGCCGGATCAACTGCAACGACACCTGATCCGGCGTGGCGATGCCCTGGTCGATCAGGTAACGGCCGATGGGATAATAGCTGTGCCCGTTCTGCCCGCCGTAGCCGAGGCCCACCACCGATCCATCCGTCATCCTGACCCGGCCGGAGCCCTGGATTTCCAGGAAGAAGGCGTCGATGGGATCGTCCACCCACATGATCTCCAAGCCCTTGCCCTTCAGCGCGCCGTCGGTGATGCGGGCGCGGGTCGGGATGCCCTTCTTGGTCCGCTTCGGCATGCGGTAGATCGGCACGTTGTAGCGGTCGGTGCGGGTCCAACTGCCGCGCAGTTCGATCTCATAATAACCCGTGAACAGCCCTTCCTGCCCCTCGGACAGGGACACGGGCGTGAAGTGTTCCTCGAAGAAGCGGCGCGCCGTCTCGGAATCATTGGCCGGCAGGTTGCGCGCGGCGGCGCAGATCGGCCGCCATTCCGCCGTGGTGCCGGCGGCCGGATGCGGTCCCAGCGCCTTGCCCTGCGGCTGCGCGTCGACCCAGCGGCAGGTGCGCTGCACGGCCGGCAGGGCCTGCGCGTGGTCGTCGTCCACCCAGCCCGGAAGTCTGCGGAAGTCTTCGGCGACCTGCTCAAGTCCCGGCCTTGCCCGCATGGCCTGCGAACCATCGGTCCGGGCGGTGGTCGGTGCGTTGCCCGCGCAAGCGGCCAAAAGCCCGAGCGCAAGGAGAGAAGATGCGCGCATCGAGACGCGCGCCATGACACCGCCGACCGCAGCCGCCATCGCGTACCCCGTACCGAGTTCGATAAGTTCGCCGGAAAAGAAGGAAGGGCCGTCTCGCCACGACCGTTGCGGCAAAGGCAAGTGCCACTACCTCTTTTTTGCCTTAATACTGAATCGCGGTCAACGACTGTTCTTTGCGGCAGCGATTCACCGGGGTTCTTGTCACAGCCGCTGCGGCGGAGGATGACAAGAGGCCCGGAAACGGGTTATCGACCGGTGAGCGCTTCAACCGCCTGTTTGCTTTCTATCAAGGACCGACCATGACCCCCGCCGCCCGCCTCCAGGCGGTCATCGACCTGCTGACCGAGATCGACGAAACCCCGCGCCCCGCCGACGCGGTGATGAGCGCCTATTTCCGCGCCCGCCGCTACATCGGGTCGAAGGACCGCAACGCGGTGGCGCAAACGGCCTACGCGATCCTGCGCCGGCACGCCCGCCTGTCCTGGTGGCTGGAACGGGAAGGCCACCCGCCGACCCCGCGCGCCCGCGTCCTCGCCAACGAAATCCTGGGGGAGGGCAAGCCCGCCGCCTCCGTGAAGGCCCTCTTCGACGGCTCTAAGTTCGGCCCGGCCGCCCTGGAGCCGGACGAGGCGAAGCTCGCCAACGCGCTGGACGGCCACACGCTCGAACACCCGCAGATGCCGGAGACCGTGCGCGTCGAATGCCCGCCCTGGGCGGAGGAGCCGATGCGCGTAGCACTCGGCGACCGCTTCGCGGTGGAGATGAAGACGCTGCTCGACCCCGCGCCGCTCGACCTGCGCATCAACCCGGTCAAGGCCGACCGCGACAGCGCGCGCAAGGCGCTGGAGCGCGCCCGCATCACGGCGGAGCCGACGCGCTGGTCGCCGCTGGGCCTGCGCGTGCACGGCCGCCCGCCGCTGTCCACCGTGGACGCCTTCAAGAACGGCCTTGTGGAAATCCAGGACGAGGGCTCGCAGCTCGTGGCACTCGCCGTGGCGCCGAAGCCGGGGCAGCAGGTGGTGGATTTCTGCGCCGGGGCCGGCGGCAAGACGCTGGCCATCGCCGCGCTGATGAAGAACAAGGGCCGCGTGGTCGCCTGCGACGTGCTGGCCGGGCGCCTGAAGCGTGCCGCCGAGCGGTTCCGCCGCGCCGGCCTCCACAACATCGAGGCGCACCCGCTGTCCAGCGAGCGCGACCCCTGGGTGAAGCGCCACAAGCGCAAGTTCGACCGCGTTCTGGTGGACGCGCCGTGCAGCGGCACCGGCACCTGGCGCCGCAACCCCGACAGCCGCTGGCGCCACCTCGGCCCCGGCCTTGAGGAGTTGGTGCCGCTCCAGGCGAGCATCCTCGACAGCGCCGCGCGTCTGGTGAAGCCCGGCGGGCGCCTGATCTACGCGACCTGCTCCATGCTGCCGGACGAGAACGAGCAGCAGGTCGCCGCCTTCCTGGAAACCCACCCGGACTTCACCGTGAAGCCGGTCGCCGAGGTGTGGGCCGAGGAGGACGCCGGCACCCCGCCGGCCGAAGGCCCCTACCTGCGCCTGACCCCGGCCCGCCACGACACCGACGGCTTCTTCGCCGCGGTGCTGGAGCGCAAGGCCGAGGAACCGGCCCCCGAGAAACCGGCTGCCGAGGAAGCGAAGGCGGAGGAGCCGGAAGCCTCGTAAGCCGCTCGCTGGACATGCCCGCCTCCCGTGCCCAGATAACAGGCAATGAAGAACGGGAGCGGGCCATGATCGAGACGGCGGTGATTCGGGATGCGCGTCCTTCCGACGCCACGGACATTGCCAAGGTCCATGTCGCCAGTTGGCGTTCCACCTATCCGGGGCTGGTCCCGGCCGCCTATCTCGTCAACCTGTCGGAGGCGGCGGCGGCCATGCGCTGGCACAACGCGGTGCAGGCGCGCGGGCCGGGCCGGGGCGCCCTGGTGGCCGTGGACGGGGACGACCGCGTGCAGGGCTTCGCCACCTTCGGCGCCCGGCGCGTTCCGGTCGATGGCTTCGACGGCGAATTCTACGCCATCTATCTGAACGACGAGGCGAAGGGGCAGGGGACTGGCCGGCGCCTGATGGCGATCATGGCCGAACGGTTCCTGGAGGCCGGAATCCGCTCCGCCGCCGTGTGGTGCCTGCGCGACAACCCGTCCCGCTGGTTCTACGAACGGCTGGGCGGCATCCGCATCGCCGAACGCCCGATCCGCTTCGCGGGCGCCGAATTGATCGAGATTGCCTATGGCTGGCGCGACCTCGCGCCGCTTGCACGCTTGTCCACAGGGCCTGAAATGCGGTAGCTAGGGGCTTGATCCCCCGCATCAGGTTGCTTCCATGTCCGCCGAGCGCGTTCTCATCCTCGATTTCGGGTCGCAGGTGACCCAGCTCATCGCCCGTCGCGTCCGCGAGGCCGGCGTGTACTGCGAGATCCACCCGTTCAGCATGACGGAGGACCGGATCCGCGACTACGGGCCCAAGGCCGTCATCCTGTCGGGCAGCCCGGCCTCGGTCACCGAGGAGAACGGCCCCCGCGCGCCGGAGGTGGTCTTCACGCTCGGCGTGCCGGTCCTGGGCATCTGCTACGGCCAGCAGACCATGTGCCACCAGCTGGGCGGCGCGGTTTCCGGCTCCGACCACCGTGAATTCGGCCGCGCCTTCATCGAGGTGAAGAAGACCTGCGCCCTGTTCGACGGGCTGTGGGCCGTCGGCGCGCGCGAGCAGGTGTGGATGAGCCACGGCGACCGCGTCACCGCGCTGCCGGACGGCTTCCACGCGGTTGCGGTCAGCGAGGGCGCGCCGTTCGCGGCCATCGCCGATGACGCCCGCCAGTTCTACGGCGTGCAGTTCCACCCGGAGGTCGTGCACACCCCGCACGGCGCGCAGCTGCTGGCGAACTTCGTCCACCGCGTCGCCGGCCTGAAGGGCGACTGGACCATGGCCGCCTTCAAGCAGCAGGCCATCGACAAGATCCGCGCCCAGGTCGGCAAGGGCAAGGTGATCTGCGGCCTGTCGGGCGGCGTGGACTCCTCGGTCGCCGCCGTGCTGCTCCACGAGGCCATCGGCGACCAGCTGACCTGCATCTTCGTGGACACCGGCCTGATGCGCGCCGGCGAGGCGGACGAGGTCGTGACCTTGTTCCGCGACCACTACAACATCCCGCTGGTCCACCGCGAGGCGGCCGACCTGTTCCTGGGCAAGCTGGCCGGCGTCACCGATCCGGAGCAGAAGCGCAAGATCATCGGCGGCCTGTTCATCGACGTGTTCGACGAGGAGAGCGCCAAGGTCGGCGGGGCGGAGTTCCTGGCCCAGGGCACGCTGTACCCCGACGTGATCGAGAGCGTCTCCTTCACCGGCGGCCCCTCGGTCACCATCAAGTCGCACCACAACGTCGGCGGCCTGCCGGAGCGCATGAAGCTCAAGCTGGTCGAGCCGCTGCGCGAGCTGTTCAAGGACGAGGTCCGCGCGCTCGGCCGTGAGCTGGGCCTGCCGGATGCCTTCATCCGCCGTCATCCGTTCCCTGGCCCCGGCCTCGCCATCCGCGTTCCGGGCGAGATCACGCCGGAGAAGCTGGACATCCTGCGCAAGGCCGACACGGTCTATCTGGAGGAAATCCGCAACGCCGGCCTCTACGACGCGATCTGGCAGGCCTTCGCCGTGCTGCTGCCGGTCCGCACCGTGGGCGTGATGGGGGATGGCCGCACCTACGACCATGTGCTGGCCCTGCGCGCGGTGACCTCGACCGACGGCATGACCGCCGATTGGTACCCGTTCCCGCACGACTTCCTGGCCCGCGTGTCGAACCGCATTGTCAACGAGGTTCGCGGCGTCAACCGCGTCGTCTACGACATCACCTCCAAGCCGCCCGGCACCATCGAGTGGGAGTAAGGCTCTGCTGAGCCGACGCCATCCGGCACAAAAAACGCCGCGCTCCACCCCGGAGCGCGGCGTTTTCTTTTTCTGAGCCGGATGGCCTATGCGATCAGGCGGGAGGCGGGCAGCAGGACCGTCACCGTCGTGCCCTGTCCCGGCGTGCTGTCCAACTCCACGCTGCCATCGTGCAGTTCGGCGAACCGGCGGACCATGGGCAGGCCGAGGCCGATCCCCTCGTGCTGGCGCACCAGCGAACGTTCGGCCTGGGTGAAGGGGTTGAAGATGCGGCTGGCGATCTCCGGCGGAATGCCGGGGCCATCGTCGCGGACCAGGATGGCGACGGTGTCGGCGCGCAATTCGATCCGGGCGGAGACGTGGCCGCCGGGGTGGCTGAACTTCACCGCGTTGTCGAGCACGTTCAGCAGGATTTCGCGCAAGCGGCGGTGGTCGGCGCGCACGCTGGCCTGCGGGCCGGGCTCGACCGCGATGGTCAGGCCCTTGGGCTGCGCCTTGGGCGCCAGCAGGTTGATGCAGGTGTTCAGCAGCAGCGGCAGATTGACGTCCGATTCCAGCAGCTCTATGGCGCCGGTGGAGCCCCGCGTGTAGTCGAGGATCTTGTTGACCATGGTGAGCAGCGCCTTGCCACTCTCCTCAATCAGCTTGACGTATTCCATGTAGTCGGGGTGGCCGAGCTTGCCGAGCGATTCGCCCTCCAGCACCTCGGCGAAGCCGATGATGGAGTTCAGCGGCGTGCGCAACTCGTGGCTCATCACCGACAGGAAGTCCAGCTTGGCGCGGTCGGCTTGCCGTACGGCGGCCAGCGCTTCGCTGAGTTCGGCGGTGCGCTCCGACACGCGGCGTTCCAGGTCGCGGTTTTCCTCGGCTGCGCGGCGGTAGAGCATGCGGATTTCCAGCATGTTCCGCACGCGGTGCAGCAGCTCCCACGCGATGAAGGGCTTGGTCAGGAAATCGTTGGCACCCAGCTCCAGCGATTTGCGCCGCGTCTCCTGGTCGGTGTGGGCGGTCAGGACCAGCATGGGCACGTAATCGCCGGCGTGGATCGCCTTCAGCCGCTCCATCAGCTCGAATCCGCTCATGTGCGGCATGCGGATGTCGATCAGCAGCAGGTCGTAGCGTTCCGCCTCGCACAGGGCAGGCACGTTGCGCGGGTCGGTCTCGCCGCGCACGCGGGTGAAGCCGTCGTGGCTCAGGATTTCGCGCAGCAGATCGACGTTCGCGACGTTGTCGTCGACGATCAGGACGGCGGCGTCCTTCACCTCCCGGGCGAGGCTCTGGTCGATGTCGCTGCGTGTCATGAGAGCGCCGTCTTCGTCCTCACGCGGATTTCCCAAAACGTCCGATGGGTTATTTTTCGGACAGGGCTTTCCTGAAGGTCGCCAGAAGCGCTTCGAAATGCAACGGATTTGTCAGCCAGTCGCGGAAGCCAGCGGCCTTGCCGCGCTCTGCTGCCCCCGGCGAACCGTCGTCGGACAGCGCCACGACCGGGATGCCGCGCGTCTGCTCCAGCGTGCGCAGGCACGCCATCGCGGTGAACCCGTCCACCCCCGGCAGGGCGATGTCGAGAAGGATGATGTCCGGCCGCCGCGTGACGGCCAGTTCCAGTGCCCGTTCGGCCGTGTCGGCCTTGATCAGCGTGGTCTGGGGCAGGGCGGTCAGCAGCGCGTCCAACGCGGCGCGGCCGGCCGGTTCGGCGCTGACCTGGAGCAGCGTGAAGGGGCGCAGGTCGGGGATGCCGGCGGGCTGCACCGGCTCGGCGACGGCCGGCAGGTCAACCCAGAAGGAGGAGCCGACGTCCGGCGTGCTGGTGAAGCCGATGGTTCCGTCCATGGCCTCCACCAGACGGCGGGTCAGGGCGAGGCCAAGGCCGGTGCCCTCCACCCCCGTCGCCTCGGCGCCCAGCCGGTTGAAGGGCTGGAACAGCTCCGACTGGCGCTCGGCCGGGATGCCGTGGCCGGTGTCGTGCACGGCGAATCGCAGGATGTCCGGTTGCGGCCGGCTGACCACCAGAGTGACGCTGCCGCCGGGGCGGTTGTACTTCACGGCGTTGGAGCCAAGGTTCGTCAGCACCTGCATCAGCCGCGTCCGGTCGGCGCGCACGCGCGGACGCGTGCTGTTCGGCAGTTCCGTCCGCAGGGCGACACGGCGCGCCGCCGCCATTGTGTCGAGCGTCCCGCAGACCTCCGCCACCATGTCGGCGGCGTCCAGTTCGACCGGGGTAACCGGGATCTGCCCGGCCTCGATCTTCGCCAGTTCCAGAATGTCGTCGATCAGGCTCAGCAGATGGTGGCCGCCCTTCAGCACGCTGGCGACGTAGCCCTTCCGGCGCTCGTCCAACGGGCTGTCCGTCTGCATCTCCAGAAGCTGCCCGAAGCCGAGGATGGCGTTCAGCGGCGTGCGCAACTCGTGGCTCATGGAGGCCAGGAATTCCGACTTGGCGCGGTTGGCGCGGTTGGCCTCGGCCATCAGGGCGCGGGCGCGCTCCTCGCTGCGGACCAGGGCAAGCTCGGCCTTTTTGCGCTCGGTCACGTCCAGCACGACCTCGTCCCACACCACCTCGCCGGCCGCCGTGCGGACCGGGCGGGACACGGCGTGCAGCCAGCGCATGCCGTCGTCGATGCGGAACTCCACGTCCAGCCGGCTGAGGTCGCGGGCCGAAACGTCGAGCGCCGCCTGGAAGAGGTCGCGGTCGTCCGGGTGGACGAGGTCGAGCAGGCGGCCGGGATCGGCCAGGATCTCCTCCGGCCGGCAGCCGAACAAGGCCTCCGCGCCGGAGCTGACATAGTCGAAGCGCCAGCGGCCCAACCGGTCGCGCACACGGCGCAGGAAGACGCCGTTCAGGTTCTCGGCGACCGCGCCCAGCAGCCGTTCGCGGGTCGCCAGCGCGCGTTCGGCCGCCAAGCTGCGGCGGGCGTCGCGGAGGACCACGCTGAAGCGCACGCCGCCAGCCTCGACATGCTTGGACACGGCACCTTCCAGCGGGATTTCGGTGCCGTCGCGGTGCAGGCCGACCAGATCGCGCGGCTCGCCCATGATGCGGGAGCCGCTCTGCGCGGACTGGGCGTAGCCTTCCACATGGCGGCGGTGCCCTTCGCGGAAACGGGTCGGGATCAGCAGGTCGATGGGACGGCCCAGCACCTCGCTTTCGCGATAGCCGAACAGCTGCTCGGCGCCCTTGTTGAACAGGGTGATGCGATGCTCGCGGTTCATGGTGACGACGGCCGCGAAGGGCGTGTCGAACACGGCGTGCAGCGGTGGGGTCGCGGCGCGCGGACGCTGGGCCAGCTCGTGTCGCGCTGTCACGTCCACGCCGACGGCCAGGATCTGCTGCACCCGTTCGTCCAGCTCGGAGAAGACGGGCGTCAGCTCGATCTCCCACCAGCCGGTGCCGCGCGGGAAGGACAGTCGCTCTTCCACCACCAGCGGGCGGCGGGTCTCCACGCAGGCGAACAGGCGCTGTTCCAGCCGCAGGGCGTCGTCGGAGGTCAGGATCTCCGCCAGCATCGAGCCGACCGTGTGGCGCGGGTCGAGCCCGGTCAGCTCCTCGCACCGCCGGTTCAAGGAGCGGAAAAGGAACCCCGACCCGTCCGGCGCCACATCGAACACCAGGACCGCCGCGACACGGCTTTGCAGAAGGGCCGCCGCGTAGGGGTGGAGGATGAGGTCGGGGCTGGCGTCGGGCATGGCGTCACACCCTTCCTGACCCGCTGGAAACGGGGCGAATGCGCCCTTGGCCGAGCGCGGAGTGGTCCGGCCACCCTAACTTTCTTGTTTCCTGCGTCATGCCGGCGGCCATTTTCTGTCTTCTGCCGGTTGTTTATTGTCTTGGACATTACCGGGCTATGGGGCGCCTGCCAAGCGATTTGTTACGACAATGGACAATCTCGACGCGATTCCTTTGACGCCGGATTGTCCAACGGTTTCAAAGCCCCTCTCAAGACCCCATGGCTCTGACGAAAGGCGTAGCAGGCGTTGGTGGTAAGTCACCCCCCCGGCGACGTAGGATCGCCCTCTAATTAATCGTTCACGAACGATGGGATGGCTTGTGTGGAGTCGGCGGTGCGTGAGTGGATCGGCCGATGATCGGCGCCGAGGACGGACGTGACCAGCGCGCGTCGCGTTCGGAACGACTGCTGCTGGCGGAGAAGACAGCCCTCGAAATGGCCGTGGGCGGTGCTTTGCTGAGTGATGTGCTCGACCTTCTGGCCCGCACGGGCGCGGAGCAGCTGGACGCTCGGGCCGCCATCTTCGTGGTGGACGAAGCGGAGGGCTGCCTGCGCCTCGGTGCGGCGGCGGGACTACCCGACGTCTATCGGCACGTCACCGAACGGTTCGAAATCGGCCCACACTCGCCGTCCTGCGGCTTGGCCGCCCACACCGGTCAGCGCGTGATCGTCGGCG
This sequence comes from Azospirillum soli, assembly GCF_017876165.1. Classification (GTDB taxonomy): domain Bacteria; phylum Pseudomonadota; class Alphaproteobacteria; order Azospirillales; family Azospirillaceae; genus Azospirillum; species Azospirillum soli. The sequence goes on along the minus strand of NZ_JAGINQ010000010.1, from coordinate 128,519 downwards.
ACGTGACCAAGGACGCGCTGTGGACGCCCTATCTCGCCCTGGCGAAGGAGCTTGGGATCGGCGCCTGCTGGTCCACGCCGATCCGGTCTTTCGCCGGCACGGTGCTGGGCGTCTTCACCGTGTATCACCGCCAGCCTTGCGAGCCGGAGCCGCGCGATCTTGAGGCGATCGACCTGCTCGCCCATACCGTCGCCATCCTGATCGAGCGCGATCGGACCGAACGGGAGCGGCGGGAGAGCGAGGCGCTTCTCTCCTCCGTTCTCGACCATCTTCCGGTCGGCGTCGCGGTGTACGGAACGGACGGCCTCGTCCGGCGGACCAACGACATCATGCGCCGCTACACCTCCAATGTTCTTCCATCGGCCGATGACCGGGCGGTGCCGCGCTGGCGGGCCACCGGACCGGACGGGCTGCCCGTCGAGCGCCACAATTTTGCCGGCGCCCGCGCCTTGCGGGGGGAGACGGTCGTGCCGGGCATCGACTTCCAGTACCGGCAGGACGACGGAACGGACGTCTGGACCCGCGTGTCGGCCGCGCCGTTACGGGACGAAGCCGGCCGGATCACCGGCGCCGTCGCGGTCGTCACCGACATCGATACCGAAAAGCGGGCCGAGCAGGAGCTGCAAGTGGCGCTGGCCGAGGCCCGCCAGAACGAGCTGGTGGCGCGCGAGATGAGCCACCGCATCATGAACAGCTTCCAGCTGCTGCACGGCGTCCTGTCGATGCAGACTCAGGGGATCTCCGATCCGGAAGCCCGGCGCGTGGTCGAGCAGGCGTTCGGGCGCGTGCAGGCCATGGCCGTCGTGCACCGCCGTCTGTTCGAGGCGACACGCCACGATCTCGCCACACTCGACGTGGCCGGTTATCTGCGGGGGGTGGCCGAGGGCATCGCCGCGGCCTTCATCGACGGCACGCGCTGCACCCTGATGGTCGAGGTGCCCGACAGCATCCTGATGGAGACCGGCCGGGCCTCATCGCTGGGGCTGATCGCCACCGAACTGACCCTCAACGCGCTCAAACACGCCTTCGGTGATGGCGGTGAGGGACGGCTGACCATTCGCTTCGACCGGGTGGAGCAGGGCTGCCGGCTGACCATTACGGACAACGGCCCCGGCCTGCCGAAGGATCTGGACCTCGCGGCGTCGTCCGGCATGGGGATGAAGCTGGTGCGGGGCCTCGTGGGGCAGCTCGACGGGACCATGACGGTCGAGGACGCCAATCCCGGCAGCCGTTTCGTCATCACCTTTCCGGCGTGATCACGCTTTCTTTTCCCAGCCGCCCCGGTCGTTCTGCTGCCAGTAGGTGAGGCTGTGGCCGGCGGCCTTGCAGGCCTTCCAGCGGTCGCGGGCGGCGAACACCGCCTCCTCGTCGTTGCCGTCGAACAGGTCGCAGACAAGGTCGTAGGAGGCGAGGCTGTCGCTGACCACCCCGTCCACCTGAACCAGAACAGTGGCGCTGTTGGGGTTTTCGTCGTTGGCCGTCAGCCAGACCGGCTGCTGGTCGGCGAATCCGTCGCGGGCGCTGCCGTGCGGCAGGAAGGAGGCCGGGTCGTAGGTCCACAGATGCTGGTTCAGCGCGTCCACGCGCTCCGGCGACCCGGCCAGCACGACGGCCCGCCAGTTGCGCTCCAGCACCTTCTCCAGAATCTTCGGCAACGCCTGTTCGAGCGTGCGCCGCTGGAGATGATAGAATCGGACCTCGGTCATGATCGCCTTGTACGGGCCCCCGCCGTCATTCCCGCGTGCGCGGGAATGACGGCGGGGCAGGGGCCGTTATTTCCCCTCGTGATAATCCGCCACGAAGCGGTCGAGCAGGCGGACGCCGAAAGCGGTGCCGCCCTTCGGCACGGTCGCGGTGTCCTTCTTGGACCAGACCACCCCGGCGATGTCGATGTGCGCCCAGGGCAGGTCGTTGATGAAGCGCTTCAGGAACTGCGCCGCGATGATGCTGCCCGCACCCCGGCCGGAACCGACGTTCTTCACGTCGGCAATGTCGGAGTTGATGTCCTTGTCGTAGGCATCGCCCAGCGGCAGGCGCCACAGCGGCTCGCCCACCGTCCGGCCGGCGGCGGCCAGGGCCTCGGCCAGCTCGTCGTTGTTGGCGAACAGGCCGGCGTGCTCGTGGCCCAACGCGATGATGACGGCGCCGGTCAGGGTGGCGAGGTCGATCATCAGGCGCGGCTTGAAGCTGTCCTGCGCGTACCACAGGCAGTCGGCCAGGACGAGGCGGCCTTCCGCGTCGGTGTTGATAACCTCGATGGTCTGGCCGGACAGGGAGGTGACCACGTCGCCCGGCCGCTGCGCAGTGCCGGACGGCATGTTCTCCACAAGGCCGACGATGCCGACCGCGTTCACCTTGGCCTTGCGGGCGGCCAGGGCGCGCATGGTGCCGATGACCACGGCGGCACCGCCCATGTCCCACTTCATGTCCTCCATGCCGGCGGCCGGCTTGATGGAGATGCCGCCGGTGTCGAAGGTCACGCCCTTGCCGATGAAGGCGACTGGGCGGCGGTCCTCGGCGTCCGGGTTGCCGTCCCAGCGCATGACGACCACGCGCGGCTCGAACGCGCTGCCCTGGGCGACGCCCAGCAGGGCGCCCATGCCCAGCTTCTTCAGCTTCTTCAGGTCGAGAATCTCGACCTGCACGCCGACCTCGGCCAGCTCCTTGCAGCGTTCGGCGAGGCTTTCCGGGTGGATGACGTTGGCCGGCTCCGACACCAGATCGCGGGTGAACAGCACGGATTCCGCCAGCGTCTCCAGCTTGCCGTAGGCGCGCTTGGCGGCGTCCGCGTCGGCGGTCAGGACGGTGACCTTCTTCAGGGACGGCTTGGCGTCCTTCTTCTCGGTCGTGCGGTACTTGTCGAACCGGTAGGAGCGCAGATGCGCGCCGAAGGCCAGCTCGGCCGCCGCATCGGCGGGCGTCAGGGCCGAGCCGGTGGGCAGGTCCAGCAGGACCGACGCCTCGGTCTCGCCCGACTTGTCCAGCGCCGCGATCAGGGCGCCGCCGGCCGCCTGAAAGGCGGTCTCGCTTGCCTCCTCCGGCTTGCCGAGGCCGACCAGCAGGATTCGGTCGAACTCGACGCCGGCCGGGGCCAGGATCGCCAGGGTCTCCTCACGCTTGCCGGTGAAGCGGCTGGCCTTCATGGCGCGTGTGATCGAACCGCCGGTCTTCTGGTCGAGCTCCTGCCCGGCGGCGCCCAGCGCGCGTTCGGTGGCGACGGTGACGACGACGGTGCCGGACTTGGGCAGCGCGGTGGGCAGCGCGGGCTTCGCAAAGGCGAACTTCATCGGCTCCTCTCGGCTGAGCGGCCGGCGCGGGCGCGCCGGGGAACGGTGGGGGATCCGTTGCGGACCTTCTTGCGATAAAGACCTTCCCACGCGCTCTGTCAAGGCGCGGGCCAGTTGTTTCCGGCCCCATTAGGCAGTACATAGCCCCGGCGCCCTTTGCCCGTCGAGCGGCCCGGGAGGCCGAAGCCAGGTATTCCTAGCCATGTATTCCTCCGTTACCCTCTCGCGCTACATCGGGCGCCAGTTCGTCACCTGGTTCGTCCTGCTGCTGGTGATCCTGCTGTCGATCATCCTGCTGCTCGACATCGTCGAGTTGCTGCGCCGCGCCGGCAGCAAGCCGGGCGTGACCTTCGGGCTGGTCGTGCAGATGGCCTTCTTGAAGCTGCCGGAGATCGGCCAGCAGATCTTCCCCTTCGTGATCCTGTTCAGCGGCATGTTCACCTTCTGGCGCCTGACCCGCAGCGCCGAACTGGTGGTGGCCCGCGCGGTCGGCGTGTCGGCGTGGCAGTTCCTGATGCCCGTCCTGATCGCCGCCGCCTTGATCGGCGTCTTCAAGGTGGCCGTCATCAACCCCGTCGGCGCCGTTTTCATCGCCAAGTACGACCAGATGCAGGACCGCTACCTGAAGCAGCGCACGAGCACGCTGAACGTGTCGCGCTCCGGCTTGTGGCTGCGCCAGCAGGCCGACCGGGAGCAGTTCTTCATCCACGCCGACACGGTCAACCCGATGACCTTCGAGCTGTCGCAGGTCATGCTGCTGCGCTTCGACCCGGACATGAAGTATCTGGGCCGCGTCGATGCGCCGCGGGCGATCCTGAAGGAAAAGCGGTGGGAGCTGCTGAACGCCACCGTCAACCAGGGCAAGAAGGAAACGGAGGCGGTCGCCTCCTACACCATCCCGACCGAACTGGACATGACGACCATCGAGGAGAGCTTCGCCCCGCCGGAGACCATCTCCTTCTGGGATCTGCCGCACTTCATCAAGACGCTGGAATCCACCGGCTTTCCGGCGACGCGGCACCGTCTGCACTATCAGTCGCTGATGTCGCAGCCGCTTCTTTACTTCTCCATGGTGCTGTTCGCCGCCGCCTTCTCACTGCGCCTGCCGCGCCGGGGCGGCACCATGACCATGGTCACCGGCGGCGTGCTGACCGGATTCGTGCTGTTCGTGCTGACCGACGTGATCCGCACCTTCGGCATGTCGGAGACCATCCCGCTGATGATGGCCGCCTGGAGCCCGGCGGGCATCAGCCTGCTGCTCGGCACCGCCGCGCTGCTGCATCTGGAAGATGGCTGAATTTGGAAGATAACAAAATTTGGAAGATGGTTGAGGACGGATCGGCGGTGCGTCCCCTTTCCCGCCACAAAACCGTTCCAGCCTTGAAACCACGATTCCGTTTACACACGCGTGGGCGGGCCGTATTAAACGGCAACCACCTCTGGAGCTGGAGCACCATGTCGAGTCTGCGAGCCGTCCGGTCAGCCTTCGCCGCGGCGACCGCTTGCGCCCTTGTTGCCGCCGTCCCCGCCGTCGCGCAGACGAGCAAAGCTCCGGCCGCCGGTGCTCCCCCCGCCGCCAACGTCCCGGCGGAGCGCATCGCCGCCGTCGTGAATGACGAGGTCATCTCCGTCTCCGATGTGTACGCGCGCATCCGGCTGGCGCTGATGAACGCCGGCGTGCAGGACAGCGCGGAAACGCGCCAGCGCCTCACCCCGCAGGTGCTGCGCCAGCTGGTGGACGAGCGTCTTCAGCTTCAGGAGGCCAAGCGCCTTGGCGTCTCGGTCCCGCAGGCCGAGATCGACGATGCCATCGGCCGCATCGCCGAACAGAACCGGATGAACCGCCAGCAGCTGGAAAAGCTGCTGAAGGACCAGGGCGTGCCGGTCTCCACCCTGACCTCGCAGGTCCGCGCCCTGCTGGCGTGGCAGCGCGTCATGCAGCGCCGCATCCGTCAGGAGGTGGTGATCGGCGAGGAAGAGGTCGATGCGGTCATGCAGCGCATCCAGGCCAACATCGGCAAGCCGGAATATCTGGTGGCCGAGATCTTCCTGGCCGTGGACAACCCCGACCAGGAGGACGAGGTGCGCCGCACCGCCGACCGTCTGGTGGAGGAGGTCCGCCGTGGCGGCAACTTCGCCGCGCTCGCCCGCCAGTTCTCGCAGTCGGCCGGCGCCGCCGCCGGCGGCGACATGGGCTGGGTCCGCTCCGGCGAACTGAACGGCGAGCTGGACAAGACCCTGTCCAGCATGCGCCCCGGCCAGATGTCGGCGCCCGTGCGCACCGCCACCGGCTACCACATCCTGCTGGTCCGCGATCAGCGCGCTTACGGCAGTTCCGCCAGCACCGGCGGCGCCAGCGAGGCCGCCGCTCCGCCCCCGCCTCCGCAGCCGCGTCCCCAGCCGAAGCCCGACCTTGAGAAGGCCAAGGTCAACATGAAGCAGATCGTCATCCCGGCTCCCTCCAAGGAGGAGCTGAAGGCGGTCAAGGAGCAGGCGGAAAAGCTGCGCAAGTCGATCAAAAGCTGCGCGGACTTCGACGCGAAGGCCAAGGCGCTCGATGTGCCCGAGGCGGGCGACATGGGCACGCTGCGCGTGAAGGATCTGGCGCCGGGCCTGCAGGGTTTCGCCGTCAGCGCCCCGCTCGGCCAGCCCAGCCCCGTGCTGATGAGCCCCGGCGGCGCCATCATCCTGATCGTCTGCAAGCGCGACGTGCCGATGATCCAGCCGCCAGCCGGCGCCGCGCCGCAGCCCGTGGCCGCGCCCGCCCCGCCGCCTCCGCCCCCGCCGCCGGCCCCGCCCAAGGAGGTGAAGCTGCCGCCGCGCGAGGAGATCGAGCGTGACCTGATCAACGAGCGCGCCGACCTGCTGTCCCGCCGTTACCTGCGCGACCTGCGCCGGACGGCCTTTGTGGAGTATCGCGTCTGATGACCGCTGTCCCGCAGGACCGGCTGCCGCTTGCCGTTACCATGGGCGAGCCGGCCGGGATCGGCGGGGAGATCGCGGCGAAGGCATGGGCGGCGCGCCGGGACGACGGCGTGCCGCCCTTCGTCCTTCTGGACGATCCGGACCGCCTGCGCGCCCTGGCCGCCCGCATCGGCCTGTCGGTGCCGGTCCAGGCGGTCGGCTCGGCGGGGGAGGCGGTCAGCGTCTTCGACAACGCCCTGCCGGTTTTGCCGCTGGCCCTGGCCGCTCCGGTCGTGTCGGGCCGGCCTGACCCGGCCAACGGGGCGGCTGTGATCAACAGCATCGACCGGGCCGTCGATCTGGTGCGCGGAGGACAGGCCGCCGCCGTGGTCACCAACCCGATTCAGAAGTCGGCGCTCTACGCCGCCGGCTTCCGCCATCCCGGCCATACCGAATATTTGGCGCATCTCGTCGGCCTGACCTCCGAGCCGGTGATGATGCTGGCCGCCCGCGACCTGCGTGTGGTGCCGGTGACCATCCACGTGTCCTTGCGCGACGCGGTGAAGCAGTTGACGACCGAGGCCATCGTCCACGCCGGCCGGGTGACGGCGGCGGGGCTGGCGCGCGACTTCGGCATCGAAAAGCCGCGTCTGGCCGTGGCGGCGCTGAATCCGCACGCGGGCGAGGACGGCACCATGGGCCGTGAGGAAATCGATATCATCGCCCCCGCCGTCGCCGCCCTGCGCGCGGAGGGCATCGACGCCAGCGGTCCACGCCCGTCCGACACGCTGTTCCACGCGGTGGCGCGCGGCACCTTCGACGCGGCGCTGTGCATGTACCACGATCAGGCGCTGATCCCGCTGAAGACCATCGACTTCGACACCGGGGTCAACATCACACTGGGGTTGCCCTTCGTTCGCACCTCGCCCGATCACGGCACGGCGCTGGACATCGCCGGCACGGGCAAGGCCGGAGCCTCCAGCCTGATCGAGGCCATGAAGACCGCCGACCTGATGGCGCGCATCCGGGCTTCCCGCCCAAAGTGATGATTACAGGATAGGCTCAACGCGGGCTGTTCAGGCCCGTCTTCTCATCGTGATGCCCGGACTTGATCCGGGCATCCACGTCCACCGACGGCCCATCGGGTCAGAGGCGGACTGACTGGCTGGAATAGCGGCTGGCCGAGCTGTGGTCCACGGAGTTGAGCGCCACCGCGGCGCCAAACGCGATCAGGGCGGCGGCGGCGAAGCCGAGCAGCATGGCCTTCATGTGAAAACGAACCTTCCTTGACAATCCTCCGCCGACGATAAGCGGGCGCTCCCCGCGCTTCAACCCCACAGATTGAGGGTGCTCGGTCTACGGTGCCGTGGCCGCTTTCAAATAGGCGACAAGGTCGGCGCGATCCTCCGCACTCGGGATGGTCTGCAACGGCATTTTGCTGCCGGGGGTCATGGCGTCGGGGCCGACCTCGAACAGGCGGGCCACCGTGTCCTCGTTCCACACAATGCCGCTGTCCTTCAGCGCGGGGGAGTAGCGGTAGCCCTCCACCGCGCCCGCCGTTCGGCCGAACAGGTTCCACAGGGTCGGGCCCGCGCGGTTCCCGCCGTCCGGCGTCAGCGTGTGGCAGAAGGCGCAGGCGCGGAACAGGGTCTTGCCGTGCTCCGGGTCGGGCTCCTCGCACAAGGCCGGCGCGGTGGACAGCAGCACCAGCATCACCGCCAGCGCCCCGGCCTTCATTGCGGGGAGCCTCCGAAGACCTCATCCGGGTCGGTGACGGTCAGGGCCACCACCGCCGTGTTGATGAGGACCTTGCCCGCATGCTCGAAATTCACGGTGACGCGGTCGCCGATGGCCGACTGCACCTGTCCCAGACCCCAATCGGGCTGGGCGGGATGGCGCACCCACGCGCCGGGAACCAGAGAATCGTCCATGCCGCACCCCATTGCCGTGAAGGTGTGTTAGAAACGACGATGCTACAGAATGCGGGCCGCATCCCGGAAGTTCCCGGTGAAGGGTCCCGTTCTTTCGGCCACCAACGTCCGGAGACGCCCCCGTGCCCCTCGACATCCGCGTCCTTGAGCTTCTCGCCTCCCGCGTCTGCCACGACCTCGTGAGCCCCGTGGGCGCGATCCGCAACGGGCTTGAGCTGATCGAGGAGATGGAGGACGAGCCGGCCGGCGGCTTCCTGGGCGAGGCGGTCAAGCTGATCGAGCATTCCTCGGGGCAGGCGGACAAGCGGCTGCGCGTCTTCCGCCTCGCCTACGGCCTCGCCGGGCGGGAGCAGAAGGGCTTCGGCGACACCCGGACCGCTGCGCAGGGCTGGCTGGAGGGTGGGCGGACCAAGCTCGACTGGCCGGCGGGGGTGCCCAACGACATGCTGGCCTTCAAGCGCGGCGCGCCGAAGGTGCTGCTGAACACCATTGTCCTGGCCGAAGAGGCGCTGACCCACGGCGGCACCGTCACCGTGGCGGGGGAGGGCACGGAGGAGTCCGGCCGCATCACCGTCACCGCCGCCGGGCGCCCCGGCGCGCTGAAGCCGGAAGCGGCGGCGGCGCTGGACGGGACGGCGGACGCCGCCGATCTGACCCCGCGCACCATCCACGCTTACGTCACCGGCCGCTTCGCCGAGGACGACGGCTTCCGCCTCACCGCGACTCCGTCCGGGCCGGAGACGCTGGTTTTCGCCATCGAGTGGTGACGGCCCCTACAACTGGCCCCTACAGCTGCTTGAAGATTCGCGCCTCGACGACGATCTGCTCCACCCCGTTGGTGGTCTGGTGGGCGGTCGTCCGCAGGGTGACGGCCACGCTGTGGCGCGCGGCCACGGCCAGCGCCTCGTTCAGCCTCTCCACGGCGGCGCGCACCGATTGCGCCAGTTCCTCGTCGGTCATGCTGCCTCCTTCCGGCGATCGGGCCTTCCGGCGATCGGCCCCTCCGGCAATTGGCATGTGACATCGCGACCGGCGCGCGTCCCTGCAAGGGAACCACTCGGACGCTATCGGAAGAGGTAAGGTTCTCTTAATCAGTGTTTGACACGCTCGCCCCGTACCTGGAATGGCCCGTACCGGCGGCTTTGTGCAAGCCGCTTCCCCGGACGGCCGGCCGGAAACGCGCCATAACATCAGGCTGGGGATCGCGACATGGATGATCTGCTCTCCGAATTCCTGACGGAAACGAACGAAAACCTGTCGGTCCTCGACGTCGAGTTGGTCCGACTGGAGCAGAATCCCAACAATCCGGAACTGCTCTCGAACATTTTCCGTCTCGTCCACACCATCAAGGGCACCTGTGGCTTCCTTGGCCTGCCGCGCCTGGAAAAGGTCGCGCACGCGTCGGAAAACGTGCTGGGCAAGTTCCGTGACGGCGAACTGACCATCACGCCGGAAGCGGTGTCGCTGATTCTTCAGGCGCTGGACACCATCAAGAGCCTGCTCGCCGTGCTGGAGGCCACTGAGGCCGAACCGCCCGGCGACGATCTGCCGCTGATCGGCCGCCTGAACGACTGCGCCGAAGGCAAGCTGGGCGGTGGCGGGGCTCCGGCCGCCAAGCCCGCCCCGGCCACCGAACCGCCCCCGGCTCCGGCCGTTGCCGCCGCCGAGGAGCCCGTGGTGGCGTCCTCCGGCAACGTCACGCTGGACGAGCTTGAGGCGCTTTGGAACGCCACCCCCGGCCCGACCAGCACCGCGCTGGCCCCGGTGACGCCGGATCCGGCCGAGGAGCCCGCCCCCTCCCAGGATCTCGTCGTGCCGGAGCCCGAGCCCGCGCCGGCCGCCGCCAAGGTGCCGGCCCCGGTCGAGGGTGGTTCCAGCGGCGGTGGCGCCGGCGGTGGTGACGGCGGCGCGAAGGAATCGGCGGTCGCTGCGCAGACCATCCGCGTCAACGTGGATCTGCTCGAAAATCTGATGACCATGGTGTCGGAGCTGGTGCTGACCCGCAACCAGCTGCTCCAGATCCTGCGCTCCCAGAAGGAGAGCGAGTTCGCGGCCCCGCTGCAGCGCCTGAACCACGTCACGTCGGAGCTGCAGGAGGGCGTCATGAAGACGCGCATGCAGCCCATCGGCAACGCCTGGGCCAAGCTGCCGCGTCTGGTGCGCGATCTGGCGCACGAACTGGGCAAGAAGATCGACCTCCAGATGCTCGGCGCCGACACCGAGCTGGACCGTCAGGTTCTGGAGCTGATCAAGGACCCGCTGACCCACATGGTGCGCAACTCGGCGGACCACGGCCTGGAAATCCCGGCCGACCGCCTGCGCACCGGCAAGTCTGAGACGGGCCGCATCACGCTGAACGCCTATCACGAGGGCGGCCACATCATCATCGAGATCCAGGACGACGGTAAGGGCCTGGCGATCGACAAGATCAAGCAGAAGGCCATCCAGAACGGCATGGCCACGGAGAGCGAGCTGGCGGCGATGTCCGACCAGCAGATCATCCAGTACATCATGAAGCCCGGCTTCTCGACGGCCGTGAAGGTCACCAACGTGTCCGGCCGCGGCGTCGGCATGGACGTGGTCAAGACCAACATCGAGAAGATCGGCGGCACCATCGAGATCAAGTCGACCCAGGGCAAGGGCTCGACCTTCGTCATCAAAATCCCGCTGACGCTGGCCATCGTCTCAGCCCTGATCGTGGAGTGCGCGGGCGAACGCTTCGCCATTCCGCAGATCAGCGTGGTCGAGCTGGTGCGCGCCGCTGCCGACAGCGAGCACACCATCGAACGGCTGAAAGGCACGCCGGTCCTGCGCCTGCGCAACCGCCTGCTGCCGCTGGTGTCGCTCCAGGAGCTGCTGCGGCTGGACGACCAGGAAGGCAAGGTCAAGCGCGACGACGACGAGACCTTCATCGTCGTCACCCAGGTCGGCACCTACACCTTCGGCATCATGGTCGACCGCGTGTTCGACACCGAGGAAATCGTGGTGAAGCCGGTGGCGCCGATCCTGCGCCATATCGAGATGTTCTCAGGCAACACCATCCTGGGCGACGGCTCGGTCATCATGATCCTCGACCCCAACGGCATCGCGTCGGCGACCGGCGAGATGACCATGGGCGAGAACGTCACCAAGGAGGCCACCTCGGTCCAGGCCGCGCGCCAGGAGGACAAGATGGCCCTGCTGTTGTTCCGCGCCGGCGAGGGCGCGCCCAAGGCGGTGCCGCTGTCGCTGGTCGCCCGCCTGGAGGACGTGGATCTCTCCTCGGTCGAGGCGTCCAACGGCATGCCGGTCGTCCAGTATCGCGGCAAGCTGATGCCGCTGGTCCCCATCGACCCCGGCTTCATGATGGGCCAGGAAGGCCGCCAGCCGGTGCTGGTCTTCGCCGACGGCGACCGCTCCATGGGCCTGATCGTGGACGAGATCGTGGACATCGTGGAGGAGCGGCTGGTCGTCCAGCTGACCGCCGAGCGTCCGGGCCTGATGGGTTCCGCCATCATCGCCGGCAAGGCGACCGACGTGATCGACGCCGGCTTCTTCCTGACCCAGGCCTATAAGGACTGGTTCGGCTCCTCCTCCAGCGAGGCGTTCGAGGAAGAGAAGTCGCAGCGCGTCCTGCTGGTGGACGACAGCCCGTTCTTCCGCAACCTGCTGACTCCGCTGCTGTCGGTGGCCGGCTACGACGTGACCGCGGTGGAGAACGCCAACGAGGCGCTGGCGCTGTGCGAGGCCGGCGAGGACTTCGACGTCATCGTCTCCGACATCGAGATGCCGGGCATGAGCGGCTTCGACTTCGCCGAGGCGGTGCGCCACGGCAGCCGCTGGAGCGGCATCCCCATGGTCGCCCTGTCCAGCCACGCCAGCCCGCGCGACCTCGATCGCGGCCGGCAGGCCGGCTTCACCGACTACGTCGCCAAGTTCGACCGTGACGCGCTGCTCTACACCCTGCAGCAGACGCTGTCCGAGCAGAAAGGTGCCGCATGAGCAACGCCAAGCTGCCCACCACCACGACCAAGAAGGCCAAGGGGGACGAGATCGTCTCCGGCGGCAATCAGGACTACGTGACCATGACCATTGCCGACCAGATGTTCGGCATTCCGGTCCTGCAGGTCCAGGACGTGCTGGGTCACCAGCGGATCACCCGCATCCCGCTGGCCCCGCCGGAGGTCGCCGGCTCGCTGAACTTGCGCGGACGCATCGTCACCGCCATCGACGTGCGCCTGCGCCTCGGCCTGTCGGCGCGTCCGAAGGACAAGCCCGGCATGTCCATCGTCGTGGATCTGCGCGGCGAGCTGTACAGCCTGATGGTGGATTCGGTGGGCGAGGTGCTGAGCCTCTCCAACGACGATTTCGAGCGCAACCCGGCCACCCTGGACCCGCGCTGGCGCGAGGTGTCCACCGGCATCTATCGCCTGAACGGACAGCTGATGGTGGTGCTCGACGTGCCGCGTCTGCTGAATTTCACCAACATGGAAGCGGCCTGAGGCTAACATCCCCGGTCAGCCATCCCCGGTCAGCCAAGAAGCCCGAGGCCTGTTTGATATGAAATCCTGTCTGGTGGTCGATGACAGCCGCGTGGTCCGCAAGGTCGCGCGGAAGATCCTGGAGGAACTGAACTTCGCCTGCTCCGAGGCGGAGGACGGTAGGCAGGCCATGGAAGCCTGCGCGCGGCAGATGCCCGACGCCATTCTGCTGGACTGGAACATGCCGGTCATGACCGGCATCGAGTTCCTGCGCCGGCTGCGCAAGATGAGCGGCGGGGACTTCCCCAAGGTCGTCTTCTGCACGACGGAAAATGACCTTGCCCACATCCAGGAGGCGCTGTCGGCTGGGGCCAACGAATACATCATGAAGCCCTTCGACAGCGACATCATCCAGACCAAGTTCCAGCAGGTCGGGTTGCTGTGAAGCGCCTGACCGTAACGCCCCTGGCGTCGAAAGGCTGACCGTTCCATGTCCGACCGCTTCGGCAGCAGACCCCCCCTCGGCACCAGCACGGCGGCGCCCGCGCCAGCCAGCGCGGACCCCGTCCGCGTTATGGTGGTGGACGATTCCGCCGTCATTCGCGGCCTGCTGACCCGCGCCCTGGAAGGCGATTCCGACATCCGCGTCGTCGCCTCGGTCGGCGACGGGCAGATGGCCGTCAACTCGCTCCAGCGCAACTCGATCGACGTCATCGTGCTCGACATCGAGATGCCGGTGATGGACGGGCTGACCGCCATTCCGAAGCTGCTGGCGGTGGCGCCGCAGGTGAAGATCATCATGGCCTCGACGCTGACGCTGCGCGGGGCCGACGTCTCCATGCGCTGCCTGTCGGCGGGTGCCGCCGACTACATCCCGAAGCCCACCTCGACCCGCGAGCTGGGCGGGGCGGAGGACTTCAAGCGCGAGCTGGTCTCCAAGGTGAAGGCGCTGGGGGCGGCGGCCCGGCGCGCCGGTTCCCGCACGCGCGGCGAACTGCGCCCGCTGACTCCCATTGCGACACCCAGCTTCGCCAAGCGCGAGCCTGGCCCGGTGACGCTGCGCCCGGTCACCGCCACCGCCGTGCAGGCCAAGCCGGACATCATCGCCATCGGCAGCTCCACCGGCGGCCCGCAGGCCCTGTTCGAGGTGCTGAGCCATCTGAAGACCGGCGTCACCCAACCGATCCTCATCACCCAGCACATGCCGGCCACCTTCACCACCATTCTGGCGGAGCACATCACCCGCCAGTGCGGGCTGAACGCCCAGGAGGCGAAGGACGGCGAGCCGATCGTGAACGGCCGCTGCTACATCGCGCCCGGCGACTTCCACATGCTGGTGGCGCAGCGCGGCGGGGCGAACGTCATCTCCCTGACCAAGGATCCGCCCGAGAATTTCTGCCGCCCGGCGGTGGACCCGATGATGCGCTCCATCCTGCGGGCTTACGGCGGCCGCAAGATTCTGGCCTGTATCCTGACCGGCATGGGCCAGGACGGGCTGAAGGGCTGCACCGACGTGGTCAACGGCGGCGGCACCCTGATCGCGCAGGACGAGCCCACCAGCGTCGTCTGGGGCATGCCGGGCGCGGTGGCGCAGGCGGGCATCTGCTCGGCCGTGCTGCCGCTGAAGGAAATCGGCCCCTACATCCGCAAGTTCGCCACGAGGGCAGCATGAGAGTCGAAGATTTCGACATGTTCTCCACGCTGCTCAAGCAGCGGTCAGGCCTCGTCCTGACGAAGGACAAGGCCTACCTGCTCGAATCCCGGCTGATGCCGGTGGCGCGCAAGTGGAACATGAAGGGCCTGGACGAGCTGGCCACCACCGTGCGCACGCGCAAGGATGAAGCCCTGCTGCGCGACATCACGGAGGCGATGACCACCAACGAATCCTCCTTCTTCCGCGACCAAAAGCCCTTCGACCAGTTCAAGCAGCTGGTTCTGCCGAAGCTGCTGGAGACCCGAGCGGCCAAGCGCTCGATCCGCATCTGGTCGGCGGCCTCATCCTCGGGGCAGGAGGCCTATTCTCTGGCCATGCTGCTTGCCGACGAGGGGCCGAGGCTGGCCGGCTGGCGCATCGAGATCGTCGGCACCGACATCTCCGCCGAGATGGTCGAGCGCGCCAAGTCCGGCGTCTACACCCAGTTCGAGGTGCAGCGCGGCCTGCCCATCCAGATGCTGGTGAAGCATTTCAAGCAGCAGGGCGACAAGTGGCAGATCAGCCAGCAGCTGCGCCAGATGGTGTCTTTCCGTGAATGGAACCTGCTGACCGACCTGTCGCCGTTAGGGCAATTCGACGTGGTCTTCTGCCGCAACGTGCTGATTTACTTCGACCAGCCGACCAAGACCAAGGTTCTGGAGACCATCGCCCGCCAGATGCCGCCCGACGGCGTTCTGTATCTGGGCGGGGCGGAAACCGTGCTGGGCATCACCGACCGCTTCAAGCCGGTGGAAGGCCAGCGCGGCCTCTACAGCCTGGGCGGCTTCTCGACGGCGGGCCTGCGCGCGGCGATCTGAGCGGGACGGGAATCGGCGTTCGTCACAGGGACGGCGCCGTTTTCATTGCCGCAGCGCCTTCCTCCTGGATCCACGCCCGGAACGCGGCGATCTTGGGGCGGTCGGCGGTTTCCTCCGGGCAAACGACGTAACAGCCGAAATCCGCTGGCACCGCATCGCCGAACAGGCGCAGCAAACGGCCGGCGCTGAGTTCGTCGGCAACCAGGGTGGCGCGCCCCATGGCGATTCCCTGGCCGTTCACCGCCGCCTCGATTGCGATCCCGATGTCGTCGAAGGCCAGTTCCGCGCTCGGTCTCAGGTCGTGCAGGCCGGCGGCGGGCAGCCAGTCGGTCCAATAGGTGTGCTGCGTGTCGTTCAGCAGAACATGATGGCGCAGGTCGGTGGGATCGGTCAGCGGATTTGCTCCCTGCAGCAGCATCGGGCTGCACACCGGAAAGACGTCGTCGGTCAGGAAGCGGTCGGCCCGTAGCCCGTCCCAAGACCCAAGCCCATGCCGCAGGCCCAGATCAATGTCCGTTTCCCGCGCGAAATCGATGTCGTGCTGGCTGACGCTGATCCGCAGATGAATGTCCGGGTGCCGCTCGCGGAAACGCCCGATGCGGGTCATCAGCCAGAGCCGTGCAAAGGATGGTGAGACGCTGATCGTCAGAACGCCGGCGCGTTCCTGCCCCATGATCCTGTCCAGCCCGGCGGCCAGCCGGTCGAACGCCTCGCGCACGCTTGGCAGCAGCAATTGCCCGGCGTCGGTCAGCACCAGCATCTGGTTCAGCCGGCGGAACAGCCGGACGCCCAGGCGGTCCTCCAGCGCGCGAATCTGGTGGCTGATGGCGCTCTGCGTGACGTTCAGTTCTTCCGCCGCCTTGGTGAAGCTCAAATGGCGGGCGGCCGCCTCGAACGCGCGCAGACCGTTGAGAGGAGGCAGCTTTCTCACCCTTCACCCCGTTTGGATCGACAGGTGGCATGAGCTTTTCTCATGCAAGGTAGAGAAAGCACCCTTTGCGCGCAACCCGGTTTCCAGTGCATCCAACGACGGGAAGGCGAGAAAACGGAGTGTCGGGCGATGAGCGATAGGACAGCGGTGGGGCGACCGGGTCGGGCGCGCGGCCCTGATCCCGTGGTCCTTTGGCGGATGCCATTGCGGACGCTCAGAGCCTGGGTGGAGGCTTGGTCCAGGATGTCGGAACGCAGCCGGCAGCGGCGGGCGTTAGCGAATTTGGACGATCATCTGCTGCGGGACATCGGCGTCACGCAGGACCACGCCCGCCGCGAGTCTGAAAAGCCGTTCTGGAAACGCTGACCGCTTGCTTCCCAATTTGGCGATTGGAAGATCAACCGGCACATGGCGTGCTGGTGGAGGAGGGGCCCCGTGCCGCGCACGGGCGCCATCGGCCCCATCACCTCCGTCTATGTCCGGGATCCGGACGGCAACCTGATCGAAACCAGCAATTACTGACCGGTGTGGGTGGGCGTTACCCCGCCGCCTGCTGGGCCTGCTGCGGCGCGCGGGGCATGGCACCGGCATCCTCGTGCGGATCGCGCAGCACATAGCCACGGCCCCAGACGGTTTCGATGTAGTTGTCGCCCTGCGTCGCGTTCGCCAGCTTCTTGCGCAGCTTGCAGACGAACACGTCGATGATCTTCAGTTCCGGCTCGTCCATGCCGCCGTAGAGATGGTTCAGGAACATCTCCTTGGTCAGCGTGGTGCCCTTGCGAAGGCTCAGCAGCTCCAGGATGCCGTATTCCTTGCCGGTCAGGTGCAGGGGCTGGTTGTCCACCTCCACCGTGCGGGTGTCCAGGTTCACGGTCAGGCGGCCGGTGCGGATGATGCTGTCGGAATGGCCCTTGGACCGGCGGACGATGGCCTGGATGCGGGCAATCAGCTCGCGCTTGTCGAACGGCTTGGTCAGATAGTCGTCGGCCCCGAAGCCCAGGCCCTTGATCTTGTGGTCCAGCTCCGACAGGCCCGACAGGATCAGGATCGGCGTGGTCACGCGCGCCGCGCGCAGACGGCGCAGCACCTCGTACCCGTCGATGTCCGGCAGCATCAGGTCGAGGATGATGATGTCGTAATCGTACAGCTTGCCGATTTCGAGCCCGTCCTCACCCAGGTCGGTAGAATCGACGATGTAGCCCTCGGACTGGAGCATCAATTCGATGCTCTTCGCGACGGACGAATCGTCCTCAACCAGCAGAACCCTCATGGCGATATCCCGACGTTTGATGGCGCGTTTCTGGCTATCCGAACCGGCTTGTGTTGGACGTTCGATCCTTAACAGATCGCTCCGCCTGTTTACACAAGTTAACAGACGATTCAGCTTAACGCCAGAGGCATAGCGCTTCATTTAACGTTAATGATTGCGGATGATGATGGACCGGAGCGGTCGAGATGCCGTTGCCGCCCGTGGCTGGCAACCCGTTTCGACCACCCCGTCAACGTCCGCGAAACAGCAAAGCCGTGCCCGCCGACGTCGCCCGCCTCATCCAGGAAATCGATGCCCTTCCCGGCTACAGCCGGTTTGGGCGGGTCACCGCCGTGCTCGGCCTGATGGTCGAGGTCGGCGGCATCGAAAAGGAACTGTCCGTCGGCGGCCGCTGCATCGTGGAAACGCGCGACGGACGCCATGTACCTTGTGAGGTCGTCGGCTTTCGACAAGGGCGCGCAATGCTTATGCCATTGGGAGCCCTTGACGGCGTCGGACTGGGCTGCCGCGCGCTGGTGGCGGACGGTCAACCCTCCGTTTTCCCGTGCGACGCATGGCTGGGTCGCGTCGTCAACGCGCTGGGTGAGCCGGTGGACGGCAAGGGGCCGCTGCCCAAGGGACCGCGCGGCGTGCCGATCCGCAACGCGCCGCCGTCCGCCCACTCCCGCGCCCGCGTCGGCGAGAAGCTCGACCTCGGCATCCGCGCCATCAACGCCTTCCTGACCTGCTGCCGTGGCCAGCGCATGGGCATTTTCGCGGGCTCCGGCGTCGGCAAGTCGTCGGTCATGTCGATGCTCGCCCGCTTCTCCGCCGCCGAGATCGCGGTGATCGGCCTGATCGGCGAACGTGGCCGCGAGTTGCAGGAATTCATCACCGAGGATCTGGGCGAGGAAGGTCTCGCCCGCTCCATCGTCGTCTGCGCCACGTCGGACGAGGCGCCGCTGATGCGCCGTCAGGCGGCCTACCTGACTTTGTCCGTCGCCGAGTATTTCCGCGACGAGGGCCGCGACGTGCTGTGCATGATGGACAGCGTCACCCGCTTCGCCATGGCCCAGCGCGAAATCGGTCTGTCGGCCGGCGAGCCGCCGACGACCAAGGGTTACCCGCCGACCGTCTTCGCCGAACTGCCGCGCCTTCTGGAGCGCGCCGGGCCGGGTGTGGCCGGCTCCGGTTCCATCACCGGCCTGTTCACCGTGCTGGTGGAAGGCGACGACCACAACGAGCCCATCGCCGATGCGGTGCGCGGCATCCTGGACGGCCACATCGTTCTGGAGCGCCAGATCGGCGAGCGCGGGCGCTATCCGGCCATCAACATCCTGCGCAGCGTGTCGCGAACCATGCCCGGCTGCAACACGCCGATGGAAAACGAACTGGTGACCCACGCCCGCCGCCTGATGTCGTCCTACGACAACATGGCGGAGATGATCCGGCTGGGCGCCTACCGCAAGGGTTCGGACCCGCAGGTGGACGAGGCCATCCATTACAATCCCGCGCTGGAGACCTTCCTCAAGCAGGGCAAACGTGAAGCGACCGACCTCGCCACCAGCTATTCCATGCTGGCCGCGATCTTCGGCATTGAAGAATGGCCGCCGCAGCAGCAATGAGCAGCCTGAAGAACATCATCCGCCTGCAAAAGCAGCAGCTCGATGAGAAGCGGCGCAATCTGGCCGAGCTTCAGAACCTCTCCGACCGCCTGAAGGCGGAGCTTGAGCGTTTGAAGGAAGAGGTTGCCGCCGAACAGGCAGCGGCGCGCGACAATCCCGAATTCGCCTTCAGCTACACCAACTTCGCCAAGGCCGCGATGGAGCGGGGCAAGCGCCTGACCCTGTCGATGGGGCAGGTGGACATCCAGATTGCCGTCGCCACTGACCAGATGGCCGAGGCCTTCCAGGAGCTGAAGCGCTATGAACTCGCCGAGGAAGAACGGCTGAAGCGCGAAAAGGAAAAGCTGAAGCGCAAGCAGGCGGAGATGCTGGACGAAACCGCCCTGGTCGGTTTCCGCCGCCGTCAGGCCGAGGAGAGCGCGGCGGAGTCCTGATCGTTCGTGCCTACAGGTGCAGCTCTACAGGTACAGGGCAAACGCCGTCAGCACCCCCAGCGCGACGAAGCTCAGCCCCATCAGGAAACGCGCGCCGAAGCGCAGCAAATCCTCGGTTTCCCGCGCCAGCCGCTCGGCGTCCGGCGTCCAAAAGCTCTTGGTTTCCATGGCGCACCTCCCGTCCCGGACCCGCATTCCGTGTCGTTCCTCAATCGGAATCTCGTGTCGGGACGCCGCCGCACAATGTGCCTTTCGTCCGCTGATGGTTCGGCTTTGCGGGAGTAGCCCCCTTGGTGGTCCTAGGCCGTAAGGGGTCCCAAATTTGTTGCTCGACCATCGTCCCGCCTCGTGATGCCGTTGCGGCACGCCCTTCCGGTGCGGTGCCCCATGCTGGATTTCCTGATTCCGATCGCCGTGCGCATGGTGGAATTGACCATGCTGGTGCTGTTGCCGGTCGCGGTGCAGGCGGCGGGGCGTCCCGTGTTGCGCCGGCTCGGCCTGCCGGACCTGGGGCCACGGATTCCCGGCTTGGTGCATTTCAGCGTCGCGTCCGGGGCGATCACCGGCTTCCTGCTGCTTTTCCTCAACAGCCACCCGGCGGACTTTCACCCGGCCACCCTGCTTGCGGACGGCGGCCCGTGGGAGACGTCGCTCGGCGCAATGGCTGGGGAATGGCTCGACCCAGCCCGCTACGATCCCCGGATGCTGTGGGGCCATCTGACCGGCTTCAATCTCGCCGACCCCGTCACGCTCTTCCTGGGTCTCGCGGCGCTGCTTGGTGCCGTGGTTGTCCTGGCCGCGCTGCGGCACGCTGGAACCGAAGCGCCGCGCGCGCTGCTGGTGGCCGGATTGCTGTGGCTGTGGGCGGCGGCGATGGCTGTTTACATGGTGTGCGCGGTCGCCTGGGCGCTGCACGCGCTGCATCTCTGGGCCTTCCCGCTGGCGCTGCTGGCATACCGGGGCTACGGGCTGCGGCGGCCGATGGCACGCGGCTCGCTGCGCTGACCGGTCATACGGCCGGCGCATGAGTGCTTCATGGTCTGCCGGCCGTATGCCCCTCTCGCACATGGCTGCGCCATGTACTGCCGGGTTTGAACCGAAGGCGTTTGATGGAAGCCATCAAACGCCTTCGATATCAGATCGGTCGCATCCGCGCGAACAGCTGTGGGTTGTCCCAGTTGGGCTGGCGATCCTCGACGACCACGCGGTGGGGCAGGGGCTCCGCCCGTTCCGCCGTCACCTCGGCCCAGCGCGGCACCAGCTCGTTGTTCAGGTCGTCCAGAACGGCCAGAGCCAAGCTTTCCAAACCGCCCGCAACGCCGCTCAGCGCCCCGAGATAGGCGGTGAAACCCTGTGGCTCCGCCACCACGCGATCCGGCACGTAGCGCACCATCAAATGCGTGCCCGGCATCGGCTCTCCGGCCAGTTCGACCAGATAGTCGTGGCGGGCGTCCGGGTTCGGCACGGTGGTCAGCAGGTCGCGGCGGTGCATGTGGAATGACTCATCAGGCCGTGACGTTCTGTCCGCGCGAGCCGGCGCGGGTCAGCTTCACCCAGCATTTGGCGCCGGACTGGAAGGACAGGCCGCCGGTGTAGCCCACCGCGCGGATGCTGTCGGCGAAGATCTGGATCAGGTCCAGGCGGAATTCCGGCGGCAGGGCCGTGTGGCTGCGCAGGATCAGGTCGAAGCGGTTCGGCCGCACCAGCCCGTCCAACTGCATCGGCCCCAGCCGGCTGAGGTCCAGGTCCAACAGGAAGCGGCTGCCCTTCGGCCCGCCCTCGCGCTTGTCCCCGCCGTCCTCCTCGTCATTCACGGGGTGGACGTACAGATGGATGGGTTTCGGACCGTTGCTGTCCATCATCGGCAGCGTGTAGGGCCGCC
The DNA here is from genome assembly GCF_017876165.1 of Azospirillum soli. Lineage (GTDB taxonomy): Bacteria > Pseudomonadota > Alphaproteobacteria > Azospirillales > Azospirillaceae > Azospirillum > Azospirillum soli. The sequence continues at coordinate 107,305 of NZ_JAGINQ010000010.1, read as the reverse complement.
AGTCGCCGGGCAGGGGCTCGCTGGCCTGCCGTTGCAGACTCTTGAACTCCTGCTCCAGTTGCGACAGCAGGTCGCCGCGCCCGCCCTTCTTCAGGGCCGAGGTTGCGTCGTCGCCCAGCCACGCGCGCGCGTCGCCGCCCTTGATCGCCGACAGCAGGAAGGTCATGGCCGCGCTCAGCTTACGGTTCGGCTGCGGCATGATGGTGTTCAGCAGGGTTTGCGCCGCCACCCGGTCCAGTCCGGCCAGCGAGGTCAGCAACTGCTTCATCGCCGGCCAATCGCGCTCGCTCATTGGCGCCAAATCCGGCAAAGGCGGGGCGGTCGCCTGCAACGCCTTGGCCGGGTCGGTCAGCGCGGCGGTGACCTTGGTGCCCTGCGGCAGGCTCGCCTGGACGTTCAGCGCCAGCATGCCCTGCTTGGTCGCCAGGATCGGCTGCCCCTGCGGTGTCGAGCCCGCCACCGTGCCCTTCAGCACGGGCACGTCCGATGGTGTATCGTCCGGCACCGGGGTGTCCTGAGCGGTCGGTGTAGGCCGTGCACCGGGCCCCTCGCCATTGCCGGTCTTGCCGGGCTGTTTCGGCTGTTCGGGCGGCGGAGTTAAGGTCAGGATCTTCAGCGCGACCGTGCCGCCCTTCGGCAGTTCCGGCTCCGGCGGCGCGGTCCCCGCACGCTCCGGTGTTGCCATGGTCGGCGTTTCGGCGCCGGGATGCGCCGCGTTCCCGCCCAACTGCACCGGCGTGTCGAGCATCGGCTTTCCGGTCGGCATGCCGCCCATGGGCGCGCTGGCCGGCGCCGGGCTTCCCTGCGGCGTTGCCGCCGGAGCGGGCGAGGGCACCGGCGCACCCGTCGGGGCTGTCGGTGCCTGCGGCGACGATGTCGTCGGCGCCTGCGGCGGCAGCGGCGCTTGCGGAACGGCGTTCTGCCCCGGCAGAACCGGCGCCGCGCCGGGTGGGGTGGCTGGCTTCGGCGTTGCGGCGATCACCAGCGCCGGAACGACGCTGCCCGGCACGAGCAAGGGCAGCGTCGGGGCCGTCGCGTTGGGGGTGGGCGAGGTCAGGTTCGGTAGGATGACGCTCGGTGTTGCTCCGGCCCCGGCCTGCGGCGTTTGCAGCCCTCCGGTCGCGGGAGTCGGCACCGCTGCGGACTGCAACAAGATCAGCGCTTTCGTCGCTGGCGCCTGCCCGGTCCCGGCCTGTGTCTGCCCCGGCGTGATCTGAAGCGTCACCGGCTTGTCCGGCGGCAGCGGCGTTTCCGTCTTCAGCAGGATCTCGCCCGCCGAGGTCCGCACGCGGGTCAGGCCCTCCGGCGTCTCGCCCGCCACGGTGCCGGTCAGCACCATCGGGCGCGTCACCTCCTGCAGCCGCTCGGGCAGCTTCTGCACCGTGACTTCGGCCACCGGCACCGGGGTCGCGGCCGGTGCCGTGGGCGTCGTCGCCACCGGCAGGGCGACGGGGGGAGGGGCCGCCGGGCCTCCCATCAGCCCGCCCTTACGACCCGTTCAGCAGCCGCTGTGCGATGGCCTGCACGTCCTTGGCGGCGTCGCTGGAGGGCGAGCGGGTCAGCAGGGGCGACTGGTTGCGGATTGCGTCGCGCACCTTCATGTCGCGGCGGATGATGCCGGCCAGACCCGGCTTGTACTTCAGGAAGTTCTGGCAGGCCTTCAGGATGGTGCCGTAGGTCCGCTCGCCGTCCTTGATGCTCTGCGCCATGTTCACCACGACGCGCAGGTCGGCGGCCGGGTTGGTGGCGTGGGTCAGCTTGATGAAGGCGTAGGCGTCGGTCAGCGAGGTCGGCTCGTCCGTCGTCACCACCAGCGTGATGCCCGCCGGGCCGGACAGCGTGCGCACCGTGCGGTCCACGCCGGCGCCCATGTCCATGACCACGCAGTCGTAGCTGCGCGCCAGCTCCAGCAGGTCGTTGCGCAGGCCGGACAGGCGCTGGCTCGGCAACTGCGCCAGCGTGCCCGACCCGGACCGGCCGGCGATGATGTCGAAGCCGGTGTCGGGGAACTTCTGCGCCGCCTTGCCCAGCGTCACCTGGCCGTTGATGACGGCGCCCAGATCGTTCTTCGGCTGGAAGCCCAGCTGGATGTCCACGTTCGCGAGGCCGAGGTCGCCGTCGAACAGCAGCGAGTTCTTGCCCATCTTGGTCAGCGCGTGGGTCAGCGTGATCGAAAACCACGTCTTGCCGACGCCGCCCTTGCCGCTGGCCACGGCGATCACGTTGGCGCCGCGCAGCGGGCGAACGTTCTTGAGGGCGGCCGGAAACACCGGATCGGTCATGGGATGGTCCTCGACGAGGGAGAGCGGGCAGCTTTTTTCTTGGAAGACGAGGAGGCCGGCTTGGCCGCACCGCGCGGGGCCTTCTCCTCAACGGGCATCATCAGGCGGGCGAGTGCCACCGGGTTCAGTGGTGTGAGCCCTTCCGCCACCTTGGACGAAACGCTGGCGTCGCAGAAGGCCATCCGCGCGCGCTGCGCGGTCAGCAGCAGGCCGCCGAGACGCCGCGCCATGTCCAGCCGGGTGACCAGCATCCGCCGCACCCCCAGCGCCTTGAAGGCCAGCGCCATGTCGGCGGCCTCCATGGCGTCCAGCCCGGCGGGCAGGACCAGGATCGGCTCCGCCTCTCCGGCGGCGAGCAGCGCCTTCAGGTCGGCCATGTCCTCGGCGTCGTAGGGGTTGCGTCCGGCCGTATCGACCAGCACCACGTCCACGCCCCGGTTGACCTCGAAGGCGCCGGACAGCGCGTCCGGATCCTCGACGGTGACCAGCTTGACCTTCATCACGCGGGTGAAGGCGGCCAGCTGCTCCATGCCGCCGGCGCGCACCGTGTCGGTGGTGATGACGCCGACGGAGCGCTTCTTCAGCACCGCACGGGCCGCCAGCTTCGCCGCGATGAGCGTCTTGCCGCCGCCCGGCGGGCCGACCAGCACCAACGGCTTGGTGGCCCCGCGCTTGTCGTGCAGCGGGCTGAAGGTGAACATCGAATCGAGCGCCGCGCCCAGCGCCAGCGTGGGATCGTCGGTGTCGAGGCCAGCCGCCGCGTCGATCAGCTGTTCGGCAAGCGCCGCCGGCACGCCGTGGCGGTGCAGGGCGTCGGCCACCACCTCGCTGACGTCGATCTCCGGTTCCTCGTCCTCCTCGTCCTCGACATGCCTCGGCGCGGCCTGGGTGATGCGCGCCTGCTGCATCAGCAGGTCGTCCTCCTCCACCGCCGCGGTCACGCGCACGCCGCCGCCTTCCTCCTCGCGCGTGGCGACGATGATCGCGTCGTCGCCCAGCGCCTGGCGGACCATCTTCATGGCCTCGGACATGGTCTTGGCGTGGAAGGACTTCAGCCGCATAAGCGGGCCTCCAGCCAATCAGTGGTGTCGTTCACGGCGCATGCCATCAGATCTGCCCCAGGGTCTTGATCTTCGCCTTGGGGTGGATCTCGTTCTGCGACATGACCACGGTCGCCGGCCGGAACCGCTCCACGATGGAACGGACGAAGGGCCGGATCAGGGGGCTGGTCAACAGGACGGGGGTCTCGCCCATCATGGCGTGTCGCTCGAAGGTTTGGCGGACCGAAGTGATGAACTGTTGCAGGCGGCTCGGCGCCATTGTCAGCTGCCGGTCGTCGCCGTCGCCCACCAGCGATTCCGCGAACCCCTGCTCCCATTCCGGGGAGAGGGTGACGAGCGGGATGAATCCCATCTCGTTGATGTTCGCGTCGCAAATCTGCCGCGCCAGGCGTGTACGCACGTGCTCGGTGATCTGCGTGATGCTGCGGGTCTGGCTCGCCGCCTCCGAAACGCCCTCAAGGATGGTGGCAAGATCGCGTACCGAGACGCGTTCCGCAAGCAGGTTCTGCAAAACGCGCTGGAGACCGCCCACGGTGATCTGGCTGGGCACCACGTCGGCGACCAGTTTCTGGTGCTCCTTGTCCAGCTCGTCCAGCAGCTTCTGCGTCTCGGTGAAGGACAGCAGCTCGGGCATGTTGTCCTTGATGAGTTCCGTCAGGTGCGTGGTGACGACGGTGGACGGATCGACGACGGTGTAGCCCTTGAACAGGGCCTCTTCGCGGTAGCCGGGCTCGATCCAGATGGCCGGCAGGCCGAAGGTCGGCTCCACCGTCTGCTCGCCGGGCAGGCTCATGGCGTCGCCGCGCGGGTCCATGACCAGCAGCATGTTCGGCCGGATGTCGCCGCGCCCCGCCTCGATCTCCTTGACGCGGATGATGTAGCTGTTGGGCGGAAGCTGCAGGTTGTCCTGGATTCGCACCGCCGGCATGACGAAGCCGACCTCGCCGGCGATCTGCCGGCGCAGGCCCTTGATCTGGTCGGTCAGCCGGTGGCTGCCCGCCTGCGGCTGGTTGATCAGCGACAGCAGGCCGTAGCCCAGCTCCAGCCGGATGAGGTCGATGGCCAGCGCGGTGGAGATCGGCTCATCCGCCACCGGGGCGGCCGCACCGCCGCCCGGCCCCAAGCCGGCGGCCTCCTCGGCGGCGGCGAGTGCTTCCTCCTCCTCCTTCTTGGCGCGCATCCGGGGCAGGTACCAGGCGGCACCGCCGATCACCGCGATGACCGGGATGAAGGGCAGCATCGGCATGCCCGGCATCAGCGCCAGCAGGCCGATGGCGCCGGCCGACAGAGCCAGCGCGGAGGTGTGGCCGGTCAGCTGGCCGACCACCGCCTTGTCGGTGGAACCGCCGACGCCGGCCTTCGACACCAGAAAGCCGGCGGAGATGGAGATGACCAGCGCCGGGATCTGCGACACCAGACCGTCGCCGATGGTCAGCTTGGTGAAGGTGTCCAGCGCCTCCAGCACCGGCATGTCGTAGCGCAGGACCGCCAGCGCCACGCCGCCGATGATGTTGATGAACATGATCATCAACCCGGCGACGGCATCGCCCTTCACGAACTTCGACGCACCGTCCATGGAGCCGAAGAAGGCGCTCTCGTCCTCCAGCTCCTTGCGCTTGGCGCGGGCGGTCGCCTCGTCGATCAGGCCGGCCGACAGGTCGGCGTCGATGGCCATCTGCTTGCCGGGCATGGCGTCCAGGGTGAAGCGCGCGGCCACTTCCGCGATACGCCCCGAACCGGCGGTGATGACCTTGAAGTTCACGATCGTCAGGATCGCGTAGACGATCACGCCGATGATGAAGTCGCCGCCCATGATGAAGCCGGCGAAGGCTTCGATCACGTGCCCCGCCGCCTGTGTGCCCTCGTGCCCGTGCGTCAGGATCAGGCGCGTGGACGCCATGTTCAGCGACAGGCGCAGCAGCGTCGTGATCAGCAGGATCGTCGGGTAGGACGACAGGTCGAGCGGCCGTTCGATGAACAGCACGACCATCAGGATCAGGATGGAGATCGTGACGTTCAGCCCGAGCATCATGTCGAGCAGCATCGGCGGCAGCGGCAGGATCAGGCCGACGACGATCAGCATGATGCCGGCGGCCATGACGATGTCGCCGCGCTTCAGCGAGCGCTTCGCGACCTCGAACATCTCGCCGAAGGCGGCCATGTTGCCGCTTCCGCCGCCCCCGCCGCCGTCCGGATTGGTGTGCTCGGTGAGCGCCATGCTCTCCTGTTCCCCCGCGTCCCCCGTTTCTTCGAAGCCCTCCTCCCCTTGTGGGAGAAGGGTTGGGATGGGGGGTCGTTACCGCTCGAAGAGCGGGAAGAGACCAGCTGGCTTTCGCCGGCGCCACCCTCACCCCAACCCCTCTCCCATCAAGGGAGAGGGGGATATCGCTACCCCGCCGCGCGTTCCTCGCTGCCCGGTGGCGGCACGGACATGCCTTCCTCGTTGTACTGCTTCAGCTTGTTGCGCAGCGTGCGGATCGAGATGCCCAGGATGTTCGCCGCGTGCGTCCGGTTGCCCAGGCAGTGCGACAGCGTCCCGATGATCAGGTCGCGCTCCACCTCGGCCACGGTGCGGCCGACCAGGGCGGCCAGACCGCTGGGGGCGCCATTGCCGTTGGCGCCCGCCGGTGGCGGCGCGTAGCTGGTCGGCAGCGGCAGCGAGGAAGGCGGCGCCGAGGCGACCGGCGGCGGGGGAGGCGGCGGGGCGTAGCCGCGCGGCGGTGCGGCCGGCACGGTGCCCCCCGGCCCGGCGAACGGGTTCGCGACCGGCGAATTCTGCGGGATCGACGCCTGGGCCGAGCCTTCCGGGGCCAGAAGCTGGCTGGTCAGCATGATGGCCTCGGGGCCGACCGTCTCGCCCTTGGACAGCAGCACCGCGCGATGCATGGTGTTTTCCAGCTCGCGCACGTTGCCGCGCCAGTGGTGAGCCTTCAGCATGATCAGCGCGTCGTCGGACAGGCGCTTTTCGCCCATGCCGTTGGCCGCCGCGTACTTCTTCAGGAAATGGTCGGCGATCAGCGGGATGTCTTCCGGCCGCTCGCGCAGGCTGGGGATGCCGACGCTGAAGACGTTCAGGCGGAAGTACAAGTCCTCGCGGAAGTTGCCGGACCGAACCTCGTTCTCCAGGTTGCGGTTGGAGGTCGCGATCAGGCGGACGTTGACCTTCACCGGCTGGGACGAGCCGATGCGGTCGATTTCCTTTTCCTGGATGGCGCGCAGCAGCTTGGCCTGAAGACGCGGGTGCATCTCCGACAGCTCGTCCAGCAGCAGCGTGCCGTTGTTGGCTTCCTCGAACTTGCCGAGCCGCCGCGCGACGGCGCCGGTGAAGGCGCCCTTCTCGTGGCCGAACAGTTCGGATTCCAGAAGGTTCTCCGGAATGGCCGCGCAGTTCACGGCGACGAAGGGCTGGTCGGCGCGCCGGCTCTTGCGGTGGATGTAGCGGGCCATCAGCTCCTTGCCGGTGCCGCTTTCGCCGGTGATCATGACGGACGCATCGCTGGGGGCGACCTGATCGGCCATCCGCAGCGTGGCGAGCATGGCCGGGTCCTGGCAGACGATGGCGTGGCTTTCCTCGGCCACCGCCTCCAGCACGGCGGCGATCAGCTCCGCGTCCGGGGGCAGCGGGACGTATTCCTTGGCGCCCGCGCGGATCGCCTTCACGGCGGCGGCCGCGTCGGTGCCGATGCCGCAGGCGACCACCGGGATGGTGATGCGCTCGGCCTTCAAACTGACGATGAACTGGGCGATGTCGAGCTTGACGTCGATCATCACCAGATCGGCACCGGCGGCGGCGCGCAAGGCGTTGAGCGCACCCTCGATGCTGTCGGTGTGGGACACCTTCGCGCCGCGCTGCATGGCGATCTTGCCGGCGGCGGTGATGTATCCTTCCAACGTTCCAACGATCAGCAGACGCATCGTTTACGCTCCCCTCGGAGATCCCCGGTCGGAGTCCCGGTCGAAGTACTGAATCCGCTTTCCAGGCGGCAGGACGGCGTTGAGAAGCATCTCCAAACGCCGTGGGTTCTCTTGGCGCGCGATGGATACGGCGCCGATGGTGTAGAGAGTCTTGATAAGCGCGTCCTCTTCCGCCGAACGCTCCACCTTGGCGGCCAGGGGGGCGAGCACGACGTTGCCGAGGACGGCGCCGTAGAAGGTGGTCAGCAGGGCCAGCGCCATGGCCGGGCCGATGGCCGACGGGTCGTTCAGGCTGCCCAGCATCTGGACGAGGCCGACCAGCGTGCCGATCAGGCCCATGGCCGGCGCCACCTCCGACGCGCGGCGCAGCACGCCGGCGCTCTTGACGTGGCTGGACCCGGACGCCTCGACCTCGCCGGTCAGCATCCGCTCGATGTCGTCGGGCGGCAGCCCTTCGGACACCAGCGTGACGCAGCGGTGCAGGAACACCTCGCCGCGCAGTTCCGGCAGCAGGTTCTTCAGCGTCTCCGGCGCGCGCCGGGCGGCCTCGGCCAGCAGCAGGACCTGCCGGGCCACGCCGCGCGGGTCGTGGGTCTGGTGGATCAGCACGGCACCCGCGTCGCGCCACGCCACGGCCACGTCGCCCAGCGAGAAGGACGCCGTGGTGACCGCCATCGTGCCGCCCAGCACGATGATCAGCGAGGGCGGGTCGAGGAAGGCGCGCAAAGACCCGCCGGCCGCCATGGCGATGAGGATGACCCCCGCCGCCGCCGCCAGCCCGACCAGCGTCGCCACGTCCACGCCGCCGCGCAGACGCGCGCCCCGGCCCGGCGACATGGCGCTCGCCCCGGTCTTGCCCCCGCCACCTTTTGATTCCCGGGGCCGGGTGCTCTCGACGGTGTCCCGCGTGGCGCTCATCCGCGATCCGACTTGATGATTTCGGTCATGGTCACGCCCAGCCGGTCTTCCACGACGACGACCTCGCCGCGCGCGACCAGACGGTTGTTCACGTAAATGTCGATGGCCTCGCCGACCTTGCGGTCAAGCTCCACCACCGCACCCCGGCCGAGCTTCAGAAGCTGGCTGACCTGCATGGTGGACTTGCCCAGCACGGCCGAGATCTGGACCGGAATGTCGTAGACGGCCTCCAGATCCTTCGCCGGGCCGAGCCCGGTGTCGTACTCCGAAACGTCGTTGCGCGCGCCGCCGTCCAGATCGTCGAGGGAGAAGCTGTCCTTGGCCATCTCAATACTCTCCAATACCCGTCAGAAACGACAACCCGTCAGACGGGCGCCGGTGCTTCCAGAAAACCGGCCGCGCGGTGTTCGATGTCGGCCAGCAAGCGCGCGGTGTCGCGCTCCATGCCGCCTTCCGCCCACTCGATGCGGCAGCCGCCGGGGGCGACCGTCGGGTCGCCGACCACCATCAGGGTCGCGGAGAAGCCGCGCCCCTGGATCATCTCGTTCAGATGCTCGCGCACCAGATCGACCGTGTCGTCGGCCACGCGCACGACCAGGCGCGGCTCGTCCATCAGGTCGGTCAGGCAGGCGCGCACCATCGCCTCCACCTCGGCCAGCCCGCCGCGCCGCGCCAGTTCCGGCATCAGCTTGCGCACGATGGCCAGCGCGATGTGCACCGGCTGGTCGGCGCGCATGGCGTTGGTGGCGGCGCGCGCGGCGATCAGCTGCTGCACGCCGCCGGCGATCTGATCGAGGGCGTTGGCGATGCGGGCGTTGACGGTTGCCTCGATCTCCGTCCTGGCCTGCTCGTAGCCTTCCTTGCGGCCGGCGTTGTTGCCTTCCACGAAGCCCTGGCCGTAGCCGATGCCCTTGCCGGCCGTCTCGCCCTCGGCGTAGCCCTGGGCGCGGGCGGCGGCCAGCTCCTCCTCGCTGAAGACCGGTGGCGGCGGGATTTCCGGCTCCGGTTCGGGCAGCGGTTCCGGCTCGGGCTCCAGGTAATCGTCCTCGACCTGCATCTGCACCCTGGGGGGCGCGTCCACGTCGAAGGATTCGTCGAACAGGAACTTGCGGACGGAGCTCATCGCCTCAGCTCTCCTGATAGAGCCAGTTGCGCAGGATCGACACCGCTTCCTCCGGGTGTTTCTCCACGATCTCGCCCACCTTGCGCAGCGAGGAGGCGCGGACGCGGCCCTCGACGCGGTTGATGTCGATCATCTGTTCCAGATCCTCGTCGGCCTGCGCGGCCTCCAGCGCCAGATCCTGGGCCAGCGCGCCGGTCGGGGCCGCGAGCGCCGCCGGCATGCCCGACTGGTCGGCCAGCAGCTTGTCCATCTCGTCCTCCTCCTGCTGGTCAGCGCGGTCGAAGGCGCGGGTGATCAGCGGGCGGATGACCAGAAGGATGATCAGCACGGCGACGATGCCCAGCACGACCATCTCCGCGATGCGGAACAGGTCGTCCTTGGTCATGCCGAGGAACAGTTCCTCCGGCTTCTGCATGTCGTCTTCCGGCGACCAGAAGCGCATGTTGACGACTTCCAGCGTGTCGCCGCGCACGGCGTCCAGACCGACGGCGGAGCGGACCAGAGCCTTGATGCTCTCGACTTCCTGCTCGCTGCGCGGCTGATAGGCCGCCGGGTTGCCGTCCTTGGGCGGCGCATAGGTGCCGTCCACCAGCACCGCCACGGACAGGCGGCGCACCTGCCCCGTCTCGCGGACGTGGTTCTTGGTGGTGCGGCTGATCTCGTAGTTGATCGTCTCTTCGTTGCGGCTCTGCTTGTTCTGCGAGATCGGGCCGGCGTTGTTGCCTGACTGCGACGTCGGCAGGTTCTGGTCCACGGTGACCGGCTGCAGCGGGTCGCGATCGCTGCTTTCGTTGGCCTCGTTGACCGTCTGGGTGGAGCGGACGACCTGGCTTTCCGGATCGAAGATCTCCGATTGCGTGGTGATGCGGTCAAAGTCGAGGTCGGCCGACACCTCCGCGCGCACCTTGCCGTAGCCGAGCGTGCGGCCCAGCAGATCCTCGATGGTGCGGGCGAGCCGGCCCTCGTAGGCGGTCTTCTTTTCCTCGGCGCTGGCCAGCATGGCGTCGGGGCTGTCGGTGCCGGTGCCGCGCGCCAGCAGCTTGCCCTTGTCGTCCACAATGGAGATGTGGCCGGGGTCGAGGTTGGGGACCGACGCGGCGATCAGGTGCTGGATCGCCTGGATGTTCTCGCGGGTCAGTTGCGCGCCGGGGCGCAGCTTCAGGAAGACGCTGGCGGTGGCCGGGTTCTGCTGGCGGGCGAACAGCTCGCGCTTGGGCAGCACCAGATGCACGCGGGCCTGCTGCACGCCGTTCAGCGTCTGCACCGTGCGCGCCATCTCGCCTTCCAGCGCGCGCAGGTGGTTGATGTTCTGCATGAAGCTGGTGGCGCCGAAGCCTTCGCCCTTGTCGAACAGCTCGTACCCGACCGAACCGCCCGACGGCAGGCCGGCGGCGGCCATCTTCATTCGCGTCGGCCCGACCTGATCGGAAGGGACCATGATCTTGGTGCCGGTCTTGTCCACCGTGAAGGGGACCTTGGCCTCCTCCAGCTTCTTGGCGATGGCCGCCGCCTCGGTCTGCTGGAGTTCGGCGTAGAGAAGCTCCATCTCCGGGGTGGAGAGGCGCGTGGTCAGATAGATGAAGAACCCGATCAGCAGGATGCCCACGCCGCCGATCGCCGCGAGGCGAGCGGGGCCGAGATTGCGCAAGGTCTGCAGCAGGTTGTTCACGCCCGTGTCCCCGATCGATGCCCCGGCGTCGGCGGCAGGCGCCTGATCTCAGGCCCTTACCCTTTGCACGCTTTGCTTCGCAGGCGCAGCAAAGTGGCTGCAAATTCCGCGCCGGGGTCTACTTCAGCGGGCATGCTGCTTTCTCTTGATGAATAGAGGGTTAATTCCTGGGCAGAAATTGCCCAGTGCCCGGCAAAATGTGCCTACTGTCGCGGGCTCGCCACGCCCGATCGCTGCCGGTTCGTGGAAGCTTTCTTGCGTCCTTCGCCGTTTGCGCGCTGTCCCGCAGGACTACTCCGAAAGTTCAGATGAAAACACCATGCGAAGGGCCTGCCATCGACAGACACCTATGTATCTGAGGTAGTAAACGGCACAGCAGAGGTTGACTTTGCACTCGCGTCGTCATAGCTGAGTTGCAATGGACGCTTGCGCGATGCCAAAATTGTCCAGGCATGGGCGACACGGAATCTTTCTTGGGTGGCGCCTTCTCCTGCATGGCCGGGCGTCGGTCCCGAACACCATAAACGCATGGGGAACGCTGTGAAAAAACGCGGTCGTGAAAAGAAGGAAGGCCTCAACGAGGTCGATGTCTTCGTCGGGCAGCGCTTGCGCGAGTTGCGCATGCTGGCCGGTCTCAGCCAGAGCGATGTGGCCTCGGCCCTCGGTCTGACGTTCCAGCAACTTCAGAAGTACGAGCGTGGCTTCAACCGTGTCTCGGCCAGCCGGCTGTTCAAACTGGCCCAATTCTTCCGGGTCCCCGTTTCGGTCTTCTTCGAAGGCCTGGAGGAGCGCGGCGCCGCCCACGAGGGCGCGGCGGAGGGCCATGCGGAGGAGTCGGAAGGCACGCTGCGTTCGCGCGAGGCGCTGATGCTGGCGCGCTACTTCCAGAACATCCGCGACCCGCAGGTCCGCGCCGCCATCCGCGAACTGGCGGAACGCTGCGCGACCCAGTCGGAAGCGGGGCAGGGGGCGAACGACGACCTCGCCATGCGGCAGGCCGCCGCGCGCGGACGCCGTGGCCGTGGCGCCACCGGCCAGACGGTGGGGCAGGCTTGACGGCCAGGGCTTAAAGCGGATTTTGATCCGCTCTGGACCGCGACGGCGGTCCCGGACGCCCGTGCGTCCGAAGCCCGGCCGGCAAATGAGGCCATATGAATCTAAAGCGAATGCAAATTCGCTTTAACGGTTGGGCTTCAGTTCGCGGTAGCGGTCGAGGAAGTTCGCCATTGCCTCCTCCGGCCCCAGCGGGACGATGGGGGCCTCGGCCGCCGGCGGCAGATCCTGCCAGTTGACCCGGTGCGGCGCGCACAGGTCGCGAAGCTCGGTCGCCAGCGCGCGCTGGTCGGCCAGCTTGACCGCCTTCGGCTCCGGATAGCGGAAGCCGAAGCGCTTGGCGAGCGCCTGCTTGATCGGCGCGATGGCCGCGCGGATGGCGTCGCGCCCGATGCGCGCCTTCCACGGCGTCGGCCAGTCGCCGGTGAAGGCCTCCTCGCTGTCGTGCATCAGGGCGTCGTACTCGTACCCTTCCGGCGCGAGGTGGCTCGCCAGGACGCAATGCTGGGCGACGCTGAAGAAGGCCCGCGTGTTGCCGACGAAGCGGCACTGATAGGCCAGCGGCCGGGCGATGTCCTCGATCTCGAATGGGCCGAAATCGGGCGCCTCAAGATCGACCGTGCGGCCGGAATAGGTGAGCAGGACGGCGGTCGGCTCGGGGAATTCGAGCAGATCGAACTGGTCCGGGTGGGAAACGCGGGGCGACCCGCTGCGTCGGCGTGCCATGGCACCCGTTTAGCAGATCGCCCGCGCGTGAAACAACGGGCGGCGGGGAATATCAGCTCAGCCCTGCGGGCGCGCCGCCGATGTCCGGATCGGTGATGGCGCGGCTGGTCGCCTCCACGGCGTTCTCCAGCAGCGGCACCAGCGCCGCCACCTTGTCCGCGTCGGTGTAATTGTCGTTCAGCGCGCGGGCGATGGCGGCCATGCGCGGCGTGCCGAAGTTGGCGGCAAGCCCGGCCAGCGTGTGCGCCGCCTGCCGCAGGTCGCGCGGCCGGTTGCCCTGAAGGGCCGAACGCACCGCCGACAGTTCCCGCATCGCCGTTTCCGGCAACAGGCGCAGCATGCCGTCCAGGCTTTCCGACCCCAGCGCCAGCCGCAGCTCCGACAGCTTCACCCGGTCCACCAGCGGCAGCCGGGCGAACAGGTCGCGCTCCGGCACATGCTCCGCCGGGGCGGGCACGGGGACGGAGCGGCCGTCGCGCGGGCGGGTCGCCAGATCGACGATGACCGCGTTCAGATGGTCCCAGTCCACCGGCTTGGTCAAATAGGCGTCCAGACCCGCCGCCATGTGCCCGTCGCGATGCTCCGGCAATGCGTCGGCGCTGATGCCGACGACCGGCAGGTGCGACACCGGACCGCTCATCCGCCGGATGGCCCGCGCGGTGGAGCGGCCGTCCATCACCGGCATTTCCATGTCCAGCAGCACGACGTCATACTCCGCCGCCTGCAACGCCGCGATCACCGCGCGCCCGTCGGTCACCGCGTCGATCCGATGGCCCATCCGCGTCAGCATGGCGGAGATCAGCATGCGGTTGATGTCGTTGTCCTCGGCCAGCAGCAGCCGCAGCGACACCGCATCCGCTCCCGGCACCTCCGCCGGTGCCTGCGGCCCGACCAGCTCCGTGTGCGGGCGGCCAAGCATGTCGGCGGGCGGCGGCGCCTCGGCCCGGCGGACCTTGAGCGCGAAGCGGAAGGTGGACCCGCGACCCGGCGCGCTGGCGACGCCGATGTCCCCGCCCATCGCTTCGACCAGCCGCTTGCAGATCGCCAACCCCAGGCCGGTGCCGCCGTACTTGCGGCTGGTGGAGGCGTCGGCCTGGACGAAGGCCTCGAACAGGCGGGCGCGCTGCTCCTCGGTCATGCCGATGCCGGTGTCGGCGACCTCGAAGCGCAGAAGCATCTCGTTGCCGTCGCTGTCCGGGCACCAGGCGGCGATCTCGACGCCGCCCCGGTCGGTGAATTTGATGGCGTTGGCGACGAGGTTGAACAGCACCTGCCGCAGCCGCGTCGGGTCGCCGCGCACGTGGCGGGGCGTGTCCTCGGCGATGGAGGCGGTGAGCGTCAGCCCCTTGGCGGCGGCGCGCACCAGGAACAGCTGCACCACGTCCTCGACCAGCCGGTGCAGGGAAAAGTCGATCTCCTCCAGCTCCAGTTGCCCGGCTTCGATCTTGGAGAAGTCCAGGATGTCGTTCAGGATCGCCAGCAGCGTGTCGGCTGACGAGCGCAGAGTCTTGACGAAGCCCTTCTGCTGGTCGGTCAGCGGCGTGCCCATCAGCAGGTCGCCCATGCCGATCACGGCGGTCATCGGCGTGCGCAGCTCGTGGCTCATCATCGCCAGGAAGCGGGACTTGGCGCGGCTGGCGTTCTCGGCGGATATCCGGGCGGCGTCGGCCTCCTCGCGGGCGCGGTCCAGATCCTCGGCCAGGGCGAAGGTCTCGGCGGCCAGCTTGGTCAGCTGGTCCTGGGCGTCGCGCAGTTCCTGCTCCGATTGGCGGCGGCGCGTCACGTCCAGGCTCGACCCCACGAACCAGCGCACCCGCCCTTCCGCGTCCGGAATCGGGCGGACCGACAGCGCGTTCCAGAAGGGCGTGCCGTCCTTGCGGTAGTTCAGGATTTCCACCGACACCGGCTGTCCGGCCCGTAGCGCGGCCGCGATTTCCACCGCCGTGGCAGGGTCGGTGTCCGGCCCCTGAAGGAAGCGGCAGTTGCGCCCGATCAGCTCCTCCGCCGCATAGCCGGTCATCTCGCGGAAGGCCTGGTTGCAATAGATCAGCGGCGTGTCCGGCTGCGTCGGGTCGGCCACGGTGATGCCGGCGCCGGTCGCCTCGACCACCTCGGCCAGAACGTCGGAGCCGGGCAGGCCGGGTAGCCGGTCCTCGGTCTCGGATGCGCTGGGGGGGAACGGAGCGGGCACGGCGGCTGGGCTCGGGCGTTGTTCGAAACGGACCCAACATAGGCGGTCGCGCGGAGGAATGCCAAGCCCAACCCCCGCCGCCAACCTCCGTCCGGAGTATCGCGGGACGCAATCGACCAGTGCGGTTGAGCAAAACTCTGGACTTTCGCCTGTCGAAAGCATTTTCTTGACGTCGAAAACGGCATCGGAACCGCTGCGTGCGGGCGGTGGCCACGGGGCAGGATGCGGTACGAGGTTGGGAATGGCGCTCGACGACGCGAACGGCGGACAGCGGATCCGCTCCATCAACGATCTCGGCGTGCTTCTGATCGAGGACGACGCCTTCACCCGCCGTCTGGTGTCCCGCCTGCTCCAGGATCTCAAGGTCCGCATGGTGTGGGAGGCGTCGGACGGCATGCAGGCCCTGGAAATCCTGCGCGACCAGCAGGACAACATCGATCTCGCCATCTGTGACCTGGAAATGCCGCGCATGGGCGGGCTCGACCTGCTGCACGCGTTGCGCACCGCGACCGGCAATCCCCTGGCCGATCTCCCCGTCGTCGTCCTGACCGCTCATCGCGAGGCCGAAACCGTCAAGCGCGCCATCGCCTATGGCATCTCCGGCTATCTCGTAAAGCCGGTGTCCAAGGCCGATCTCATCAAGCGCCTGACCTTCGCCGTGCAGAAGACGAAGTAGGACGGGGCGCGGGCGCCTGCGGCATTCGCCGATAATCTGTTGCGTTGACCGATACAAAGCGCGCATCCTTTCGTGCACGATTGGTTGTGCGTCGGCTGCACAACGGACGCACACGGAAAACGCGCCCAAGACATTGATTTTCAAACAGAAATCGCAATTTCTTCTCATCGTGCGGAGCGGGCTTTCTGCTCAACCCGCGCAATGATTCACAATGCGATCATGCCCATCCCGCATGGGCGTCTATGCCGGTCGCCCCGTTGCAAAGCCGGGGCGGCTTCCGCATTTATCATCGGCAAGCGAACAATCGAGACGGGAGTGGAGCGGTGATGCTTGAAACCGTCCGAGCGGTGAGCGGTGGGGTTCGGCCAGCCGGCAACTCCGCCGGCAACCCCATCGTTGCGCGCCGCGAGGACATCGCCCGCGCCGTGGTCGCCATCCAGTTCGAACGCTGGCCCGCGCTCTACGCCCGCTATGGCGAGGCGGGGCGGGACAAATGCGTCGAGGATCTGCGCTATCACGTCCTCTATCTGGCCGAGGCCGTGGCCGCCGGCAGCCCGGACCTGTTCCGCGAATACGCCGCCTGGGTCAAGATCCTCTTCTCGAACCTCGGCATTCCCGTCGAAGAGTTGGGCGAAAGCCTGGAAATCCTTCGCGACGTCGTGGTTGCCCGCGTGGATGCGCCGACTGCCGAGCGGGTGCGGGCCTGCATCGGGGCCGCGCTGACGGCGCTGCCCGACATGCCGGTGGAACTACCGTGCCTGATCGAGGACGACGCGCCCTTCGCGGACGTGGCGCGCGACTATCTGGGCGCCCTGCTGGCCGGCGACCGGCGGCGGGCCTCGGCGCTGGTGCTCGACCGTGTCGAAGGCGGCATGGCGGTGCGCGACGCCTACCTGCACGTCTTCCAGCCGTGTTTGCGCGAGGTCGGGCGGCTCTGGCAGACGGGCGCCATCTCCGTCGCGCACGAGCATTTCGCCACGGCGGCCACGCAGGGCGTGATGTCCATGCTCTACCCGCGCATCTTCGCGGCGGAGCGCTGCAACCGCTCCATGATCGCCACCTGCGTCAGCGGCGAACTGCACGAGATCGGCATCCGCATGGTCGCCGACTTCTTCGAAATGGCCGGCTGGGACACCTATTATCTCGGCGCGAACACCCCGGCGCGCAGCATCGTCCGCGCGGTGGAGGAGCGGGGTGCTTCGGTGCTGGCCATTTCCGCGACCATCACCGCCCATGTCGGCGCGGTCGCGGACCTGATTGCCGCCGTGCGCGCGGATCTGGCGGATCGCCCGCCGGGAAATCGACCCTTGCGCATTCTGGTCGGCGGCTATCCGTTCAACCTCGTTCCGGACCTCTGGCGGACGGTCGGCGCCGATGGCTTCGCCTCCAGCGCCGCCGACGCGGTGGCCATCGCCAGCGCCGATTAGGGGTGGAAAAAGCGCCGATGGACGGCCTTGTGCTGACTTGCGATCTCGACGGCCGCCTGCGCGCCAGCCACCCGGTCGGTGCCGGCCTGCCGAATCTGCGGCCCAAGCCCGGTAAGCCCTTCCCGATGATGTTCGGGCTGGACGCCGTCGGGCGGGCGCTCGATCTCTTCACCGACGTACGCCGCACCGGCATGGTGCTCGACCGCCCGCTGGAATCCCTGCTGGAGGAGAGCGGGCCGCTCTACGTCTCCGGCCGCCGGGACGAGACCGGCCTTGTCCTGGCCGTGGCGCGGGCGCCCGGCGCCGTGCGGCCGATGGCCGACCGGCTGGCCCCGCGCAACCCCGCGCTGGCCGCCCGGCTGGAGCCGCTGGGCGAGGCGCGCCCTTCCGTCGGGCTGGACACCGACGCGCTGTTCGACGAGATGACCCGCCTGAACAGCGACCTGTCCAACGCCCAGCGCGCGCTGGCCAAGGCCAACGCCGAGCTGGCCGCCAGCAACGAGCAGAAGAACCGCCTGATGGGCATGCTGGCCCACGACCTGCGCTCTCCGCTCCAGGTCATCGCCGGCTACGCCCAGCTCCTGGAAAAGCGGATGGGCGACCGGCTGGGGGAATCCGAGCGCGCCTTTCTGGAGCGCATCCGCGAATCCAGCCTGTTCATGCGCCATCTGGTGGAGGATGCGCTGTCCCTGGCGGCGGTTCAGGCGGGGCGGCTGCGGCTGGTTCCCCGGCCCACGGACGTCGCCGAACTGGTGCGGCGGAACATCTCGATGAACCGTGTGTTGGCCGAAGGCAAGGCCATGACCATCGAGCTGTCCATCGCCGACGATCTTCCGCCGGAGGTCGAGATCGACCCCGCCAAGCTGGAGCAGGTGCTGAACAACCTGTTGTCCAACGCCATCAAATATTCCGATCAGGGTGCCTGCATCCGCGTGTCCGTGTCGTCGGACGCCGACCATGTCCGGATCGCGGTCGCCGACGATGGCCGGGGCATCCCGGCGGCGGAGCTGGACCAGCTGTTCCAGCCTTTCGCCCGCTCCGGCAAGCCGGGTACGGCGGGGGAGACGACGGTCGGCCTCGGCCTCTACATCTGCCACACCATCGTGGAGGGGCATGGTGGGCGAATCCGCGTCGATTCGGAGTTCGAACAGGGCTCCACCTTCACGGTCGAGCTTCCGCTGCGTGGGTCAAGCCCTTGATCTACCGTGATTCCAACACGCGCGCTGGCGTTGGCTTGGCCGATCCTGTAGAAGGGACACAACTGATGTTGCGCCGCGAAAGGTCCATGGGTTTACCCTTCCGCAACCCCGGGCGGTATCCGCGGGGAGCGTCGTGAGCGACGGCCGACAACCTGAGGCTCACCCTGAGACGTCCACGGATGCGGAGACGTTGGAGGGCGGCGTGCGCCGCCGCCGCGCGTCGGATCTGCTGAACGACTTCCTGGCGCACGATCACGATTCGCGCATTGCTTTGGGCGACCTGATGGGCATCCTGGGTGACCGGGCCTTCGGGGCGCTGCTGCTGATCCTGTCTATTCCCAACGTGCTGCCGGTGCCCGGCCTGTCCACCGCGACCGGCCTGCCGATGATCCTGATCGGCGCGCAGATGGCCGCCGGCCGGCACCAGCCCTGGCTGCCCCGGCGCGTCGCCGCCGCGACGGTGGACCGCGATTCCTTCTTGCGTGTGGTCAACCGCGCCCAGCCCTACATCCACCGGGTCGAACGCCACCTCCACGAACGCCTTCCCATGCTGACCGATCCGGTCGCGGAGCGGCTGCTCGGACTGGCCGTGATGGCTCTGGCTCTCGTCCTGGCCCTGCCCATCGTCTTCGGCAACCAGCCCCCGGCCTTCGCCATCGCGCTGATCGCGCTGGGGCTGATCGAGAAGGATGGCGCCTTCGTGATCGCCGGCCTCGTCGCCGGCCTCGTTGCCATCGCCATCGTCGCGGCGGTTCTGCTCGGGCTCGGGCAGGCCGCTTTGCTGTTGTTCCACAAGATGTTCGGTTAAGGGAGCGCCCGCGGGCTCGACGCCATGATCTGGGAAGTGCTGGTTATCATTCTGCTGATTTTGCTCAACGGCTACTTCGCCATGTCGGAGATGGCCGTCGTGTCGTCGCGGCGGGCGCGGCTGCAACAATTGGCGGAGGAAAAGCGCAGCAAGGGCGCCCGCGCCGCGCTGGAGTTGGCGGACGATCCCGGCAACTTCCTGTCCACGGTGCAGGTCGGCATCACGCTGGTCGGCATCGTCGCCGGTGCCTACGGCGGCTCCACCCTTGCCGAGCGGCTGGGCCGCGTGCTGGACGCGGAGGTGGCTTGGCTCGCCCCCTACGGGCATCAGGTGGCCTTCGCCCTGGTGGTCGCGGCGATCACCTACCTGTCGCTGATCGTCGGCGAGCTGGTGCCCAAGCGCGTGGCGCTGGTGAACGCGGAGCGCATCGCCTCCAACGTCGCTGGCCCGATGAGCACGCTGTCCCGCATCGCCGCCCCGCTGGTCTGGCTGCTGGGCATCTCGACCGAGGGACTGATGAAGCTGCTGCGCCTGCCCACCGCGCGCGAGCAGACCGTCACCGAGGAAGAGGTCAAGTCCCTCATCAAGGAAGGCACCCAGAGCGGCGTTTTCGAGCCGGCCGAACGCCTGATGATCGAAGGCGTCTTCCGCCTGTCCGACCGCACCGCGCGCTCGATCATGACGCCGCGCCCGGATCTGATCTGGCTCGACCCTGACGACCCGCCGGAGAACATCGCGCGGGAAATTCAGGAGAGCGGCTACTCCCGTTTCCTCGTCTGCCGGGGCGACGTGGACGAGGTGCAGGGCATCGTCTCGACCAAGGCGCTGCTCGACCAGGCCCTACAGGGCAAACCCTTCAACCTGCGCGCCGCGATGGTGGAGCCGCTGATCGTCCACGACGGCACGCCGGTCCTGCGCCTGCTGGAGTTGTTCAAGCAGGCCACCGTGCACATGGCCGTGGTGGTGGACGAGTACGGCAGCGTCGAGGGCATCGCCACCGTCACCGACATTCTGGAGGCCATCGCCGGCGAGATGCCCGAACAGGGTCAGGAGGCCGACGGCGGCGCCATCCAGCGCGAGGACGGTTCCTGGCTGGTGGACGGCATGACCCCCATTGAGGAGGTGGAAGCCCTGGTCGGCGTGCGTGGCCTGAAAGGCGAGGGCGACTACCACACCATTGCCGGCTTCATGCTGGACCAGCTGGGCCATGTGCCCACGGCCGCCGAGCATTTCCATTGGGGCGGCATGCGGTTCGAGGTCGTCGACATGGACGGCCGCCGCATCGACAAGGTGCTGATCCAGATGAACGAGGAAGTGTCGGAGGGCTAAGGCATTCCCTCTTCGAGGGGACTACTCTCCTCTTGACGTCATGCCCGGCCTTGAGCCGGGCATCCACGCCGGGGCAGAAACGCTCGGCGGTGGTGTGGATGACCGGGTCAAGCCCGGTCATGACGGACAGGGGTGTTTACCCTCAAAAGAGGCCCGCCTCACATGTCCGTCACGCCGCTCTTCGGAATGCGGACTTCCCGGTGGACGGACATGCTCAGCAGCAGCCCGACGCCGATCATCAGCGTCAACATCGCCGACCCGCCGTAGGACACCAGCGGCAGCGGGATGCCCACCACCGGGATCACGCCCATCACCATGGCGACGTTGACGAAGACATACAGGAAGAACTGCGTCGTCATGCCGACCGCCACCAGCCGGGCGAACTGGCTGCGGCAGCTCAGCGCGATCACCACCCCATAGATCAGCAGCAGCAGGTACAGCGCCAGCAGCGCCAGCGCGCCGACCATGCCGAATTCCTCGGCCAGCACGACGAAGATGAAGTCGGTGTGCTTTTCCGGCAGGAACATCAGCTGGCTCTGCGAGCCCGACATGAATCCCTTGCCGAACAGCCCGCCGGAGCCCAGCGCGATCTTCGACTGCAGGATGTTGTAGCCGGCCCCCAGCGGGTCGGTCTCCGGATCGAGGAAGGTGTAGACGCGCTGCTTCTGATAGTCGTGCAGGAATTCCCACGCGATGGGGATGGCCGCCAGACCGCCGCCGATGCAGACCATGAACTTCCAGATGCGCACGCCGGCCGCGAAGAACACAGCGCCGCTTCCCAGGATCAGCAGCATCGACGTGCCCAGGTTCGGCTGCATCAGCACCAGGGCCACCGGCGTGAACACCAGCAGCAGCGGCGGGATTAGCAGCAGCGGCCGGCCAATCTGGTCCAGCGTCACGCCGTGGAAGTAGCGCGCCAGCGCCAGCGCCAGCGCCGGCTTCATCAGCTCTGACGGTTGCAGCTGGAAGAAGCCCAGGTCGATCCAGCGCTGCGCGCCCATGCCGATGCGGCCCATCAGCTCCACCGCGATCAGCAGGCACAGCACGATGACGAAGATCACGTAGGCCGACTTCATCAGGTGCCGGATGTCCACCAGCGCAATCGCCAGCATCAGGAACAGGCCGGGAATGGCGCGGACCAGCTGCGGCTGCGCCCACGGCCTCCAGTGCCCGCCGGCCGCCGAATAGAGCAGGGCGACGCCCACCGACGTGATGATGCAGACCAGAAGCACGAGGCCCCAGTTGATCATGCGGAACTTGGCGCCGAGCGTCAGCTCCGGACGTTGCGGGGCAAGCCCACCGGACCCGTGGTTCGAAAGCAGCGCGACCATGAGAAACGTTCTTCGTATCCGAGCGGCCCATCAGCCTGATTGCGCGGGCCCGTCTAGCGCGCCGGATACTGCACCACGCCCGCCGCCGGGTAAAGCGGCCCCGGCCCCGCCGCCCGGAAAAGCCACGGATGCCAAGGTTTGTTGCCGGCGTTTGCTGACAGTGGTTCGCTGCCGGTCACGACGCCGGCGGCGCATACCCCTTGATGATCAGGTTCACCGCGCCGTCCAGAATGCGCTCCATCTCCGCGTCGGTCGGCCGTTCGGTCAGGCACAGGAGGAAGCGCAGGTGCGTGTGGGACTTAATAAGGCCGACGAACTGCTCGGCCGCGAGCTGCGGGTCGGGAATGGCCAGCAGGCCCTTCTCGTTGACCCAGGCCATGTAGCCGACGATCTGCTCCATGGTGCGCGCCGGGCCGGCGTCGTAGAAGGCGTGCGCCAGCTCGGGGAAGCGGTGCGCCTCGCCGACCACCACGCGATAGCCGGCCAGCGCCTTGGGCGACAGTACCATTGTGCTGAAATGGCGCCCGATTAGACGCAGTCCCTCGGCCAAATCCAGGCCCTTGGCCTCTTCGCAGACAGACATGATCGCGTTGCCGCGGCATTCGCAGGCGACCATGGCGCGGAACAGCTCATCCTTGCTGCCGAAATGGGCGTAGAGCGTCGCCTTGGACACGTTTGCCGTCTTGGCGACCGCGTCCATGCTGACGGCCCCATAGCCGTTTTCCAGGAACAGCTTTCCGGCGGCCTCCAGGATCTGGGCCGGCTTCGACCCTGCCTCGGGGGTGGGGGCAACCAGTGTGCTCATGCGCTCCTCGCGTCCTGAAACCTGTTCGGCAACGTTCCGGGGCCGTACCGCGTTCCGCATTTAACCACAATCCCTATCGTGAAAACTAGACCGTCCAGTTCACCCTTGACAAGAGGTGGGGGCTGACCCATCTTGCTGCAAGACTAAACTGAACGGTTCAGTTTCGGAACCGCAGGGACGGGATCAGGACAATGGCAGAGAGCGGTCGGGCAAAGGGCGTTCGAAAGATCGTGCTGACGGGTGTCGCGGCGGCGGCCCTGGTGGGCGGCGGGTTCGGCGGCTGGCACTGGTGGACCGAAGGTCGGTTCATCGAATCGACCGACAATGCCTATGTCCACAGCGACATCACCGTGGTCAGCCCCAAGGTCTCCGCCTATGTGCGGGAGGTCCGCGTGGCCGAGAACCAGCAGGTGAACGCGGGCGACGTTCTGGCCGTGCTCGACGATCAGGACTTCCGCGCCAAGGTCGCCGAGGCGGAGGCCGCCGTCGCCGCGCAGAAGGCCGCCTTCGGCACCATCGACAGCAAGCTGGAACTTCAGCGCGCGCTGATCGACCAAGCCGCCGCGACCCTCGCCAGCGCCGAGGCCGAGCAGCGCCGCGCCCAGCAGGATTTCGACCGCACCCGCTCGCTCGCCAGCGACAGCTGGGCCAGCCGGCAGAAGCTGGAAACCGTCGAGGCGGATCTCCGTAAGGCGATGGCCCAGGTGAACCGTTCCCGCGCCGCGCTGGAGGCTGAGAAGGACCAGATCGGCGTGCTGAACGCCAGTCGGACGGAAACCGAGGCGCGCCTGCGTCAGGCCGAGGCGACCTTGCAGTCGGCCCGCAACGACCTCGCCAACACGGTCATCCACGCGCCGGTGGACGGCGTCGTCGGCAACCGGGGCGTCCAGGTCGGCCAGTATGCCCGTCCGGGCGTGCAGCTTCTCTCGCTGGTGCCGCTGCCGGACGTCTATGTGGTCGCCAACTTCAAGGAAACCCAGCTCGCCCGCATGCGACCCGGCCAATCCGTGACGGTGGAGATCGACGCTTATCCGGGCAAGCACCTGGACGGTAAGGTGGAGAGCTTCGCCCCGGCCTCGGGCTCGCAGTTCAGCCTGCTGCCGCCGGAGAACGCGACCGGCAACTTCACCAAGATCGTCCAGCGCGTGCCGGTGCGCATCGCCCTGCCGCGCGACAACGCGCTGTCCGGCCTTCTGCGCCCCGGCCTGTCCGTGGTCGCCGAGGTTGACACCCGTGGCGCGGAGGATCGTCCGCACGTCGCCGGTTCCGTGTTCGGCGCCTTCCACCCCGGACAGGCGGTCGCGTCCAAGTAACGCAATAAGTAACGCAACACAGTTTCGCCCTGGGGGAGGGCACCCATGACGTCCACCACGGACAGCAACGAAACACTCTCCGCCCGCGACGCAGCCCCCACTGCGGCGTCGGGCGGCGCGGCCCCCGCGTCCCGGTCCCAGACTCCCCCGTCCCCCGCGGGCCGGGACGCGGCGGGCTCCCCCGCCATTCCCCCCCAAGTGCGCCCCCCTCAATCGAGGCCAGTCACCGGCCGCGACTGGGCGGGCTTCCTCGCCATGGTCGTCGGCATGTTCATGGCGATCCTGGACATCCAGATCGTCTCCAGCTCGCTTTCGGAAATCCAGGCGGGCCTCGCGGCCAGTTCCGACGAAATCTCGTGGGTGCAGACCTCCTACCTCATCGCCGAGGTGGTGATGATCCCGCTGTCCGGCATGCTGGCGCGAATCCTGTCCACGCGCGTGCTGTTCACCATCGCGGCGGCGGGCTTCACGCTGACCAGCGTGGCCTGCGCCTTCACCTCCAGCATCGAATCCATGATCGTCTGGCGGGCGCTCCAGGGCTTCATCGGCGGCGCCATGATCCCGACCGTGTTCGCCACCAGCTTCTCCCTGTTTCCGCCGGAAAAGCGCGCGGGCGTGTCGGTGATGATCGGCCTCGTCGCCACCATGGCGCCGACGCTCGGCCCCACGCTGGGCGGCTGGCTGACGCAAAGCTTCTCCTGGCACTGGCTGTTCCTCGCCAACGTCATCCCCGGCATCGTCGTGACCTCGCTGGTGTGGATTTTGGTGGACGTGGACCGGCCCAATCCGGGCCTGCGCAAGGGCTTCGACTTCCTTGGCCTCGGCCTGATGGCGGCCTTCCTCGGCAGCCTGGAGTTCGTGGTGGAGGAAGGCCCCCGCCAGGACTGGTTCGCGGACGAGTATGTGGCGATCTTCGCCGTCGTCACGGCTCTGGCCGGCGTCGGCTTCTTCTGGCGGGTCCTGACCTACCGGAATCCCATCGTGGAACTGCGCGCCTTCCTCGACCGCAACTTCGCCATCGGGTCGCTCTACAGCTTCATCATCGGCATCGGGCTTTACGGCGCGGTCTATCTGCAGCCACTGTTCCTGGCGCGGGTGCGCGGCTTCAACAGCCTGCAGATCGGCACGATCATGTTCGTGACCGGCGCCTTCCAGTTCATGTCCGCCCCCGTTGCCGGCGCCCTGTCGAAGAAGCTCGACCTGCGCGTCATGCTGGCCATGGGCCTGACCTTGTTCGGCACCGGCGTCTGGCTGAACAGCTTCCTGACTGCCGAGGCCGGCTTTTGGGAGCTGTTCCTGCCCCAGGCGGTGCGCGGCTTCTCGCTGATGCTGTGCTTCATCCCGATCAACAGCATCGCGCTCGGCACCCTGCCGCCGGAGCAGCTGAAGAACGCCTCGGGCCTCTACAACCTGATGCGCAACCTCGGCGGCGCCATCGGCCTCGCGGCCATCAACACGGTGCTGATCGACCGGCTGGCGCTGCACATGAACCGGCTGGGCGACAACCTGAACCTCGCCCGTCCGCAGGTGCAGCAGACCATCAACGGTCTGGCCGCGACCTTCGACGGCCTCGTCGCCGATCCCCAGGCCGCCGCCGTGAAGCGTCTGGTCGGTTTGGTGCAGCGCGAGGCGATGGTGATGACCTTCAACGACTGCCTGCTGGTGATGGCGGGCGTGTTCTTCGCCGCCCTGCTGCTCATGCCGCTGGTGCGCCGTCCGGGGAAGCCGGTGGCAGCCGATCATTAAAAAATTCGATGAAATCTGCACGACGGACGCCCTGCACGCCGCGCACATCACGGCGATAAGGCGACCGACGACAACACGCCCCGGTGACCCGGAGCGTTCCTTCGTGGTATAGGGCGGGCCGTCGGTTGAAGGGCCCCCGGTCACCATGAGCAAACGCCAATACACCCGCGCCGAGGTCAAGGAACTGCTGAGCGCGCTGGAGCGGCAGTGCCGCGAGGCCGCCAAGCTCGCCCAGCTCGCCGAGCATGAGGCGAGCAAGCACAGCTTCGGCGCCTATCGGGAGTTCCGGAACAAGGTGGGGGAGTTCCAGGCGCTCGTCATCCTGATCGAGCAGCGGCTGCGCAACCTCGTGGACAACCGCTCCGACGATCTGCGCGACCAGTTCGAGCGGCTGGACACGGTGATGCTGGCCCTGCTGGTGCGCGCCAGCATGCGGTTCTTCTTCGTGCTGTCGGCCAACCCGATCCTGCCGATGGGCGCACGCGAAATCTTCGTGTCGGAACTGCGCAGCCTACACGACGCGCACGAGAAGCTGCAGCGCCCCAACTACGCCGGCAAGCTGGGCAACGACCTGGAACGCGACCTGGAAACGGCGTCGCTGATCCTGGAAGAGATCATCGACAAGGCGCCGAGCCTGCTGAACTTCCGCGCCTCGGAAGGATAAAGGAAGGGCGGCGCCGCCCTTGAGGGAAGAATCGGCGCCGCCCCGTGCGAGGTTGGGGGGAATCGGTTACTGCTTCTGCTGGGTGCCGCTCGGGCTCGTGCTGGTCGAACCGGACATGCCCGAGGAGCTGGACCCCGTTGTCGAAGAAGACGAGCCCGCCGAGCCGGTGGCCGGCGTCACCTGCATCGCCATGCGGTCGGAGCCCTGCGTCTGGTACTGCACGCGCACCTGATCGCCTTCCTTGACCTTGGCGACGTCGGCGTTCGAGGACAGCTTGTACTTGGTGCCGTCCTGCATGGTCAGGGTTTGGCTGCTGCGGTCGATCTTGCTGACCGTGCCGGTGGCGGTCTGCGCGTTCTGCGTAGTGGCGGCGGTGCCGCTGGAGGTCGTGCCGGTCGTGGAGCTTGTCTGCGCCACGGCCATCCCGGAACCGGCCATCATCAGAACGGCGGCGGTGGCGGCGATCAACTTGTTCATAAAAGTCTCCCTGGTTTCCTCCATGGGATGCGCCCATGCACTGGCGCTCCCATGCCCAGACGAACCCGCCCCGCAACGTTCTAATCCATGCGCAGAGGGGGTAGGTCCGTCGATCTGCGCGGTTCAGCAGGGGAGTCGCGGCCGCTGCCGACATCGGCGATTCGCAGGTTGACCGGCGTTACGGGAAACCGTGTCACCTGATGGTGCGACGCTCCTTCTGAGTTTCAGCACGGCGTGACGGGAGCGGCGAGGGCGTAGCCGTGGAAGCGCATGGTGCGCAGCCGGCCTGTCGACACGAGGAATTGCCCCCTTTGAGAGATGGAGCGCTTGTCCTGATTGTCGCGCCTTAGAGCAGATCGTCGTCCTGGTCAGTGTCGCCTCTCCGCTCGCGACCACGGCCAGTCGCGGGCTATCGCCACATCGCGGGGGCACGTCGACAGCCGCCTGATTGACCGAGTTGGCACATATTCCTGGTCAAGCCATGCCCGGTCTCACCATCGCTGCCAACACGGTGACGTTGCCGTCAATCGGCGTGCCAAGCCCCCACGTCATACGGATGTAAGAGCCCGGCGCCTGCATCAGAGTGTGATCCAGGCCATCCGTTCTCCCGTTCGAAACGGCTGCAAAATGAAATTTTTCGGTTGTATAAATTGTTGACTCTTTCCTGATAGGATGCATTATTAGTAATAGATCGCTCGACTGGAGAAATTCCTGGATATTTATGAATTAAGAAACGAATTTCTCTCCGGGCCACCGTTTATCCGAAGCATTGCCGGGTATTTCGATGACCAATACCGACTTCGCCCGCTCTGCCGATGCTGAGCAGACCTCAATTTGCTTGGGTCCCGTCCGGGCGTGGCCGGCGTTGTGCCTTCACGAAGGGTTCGAAAACCTCGCCGACCGGCAGCCGGACGCCCCGGCCATCGTCGGCGCCTGCGGGATCCTGAGTTGGTCGGACTTGGACGCGGCGGCGAACGCGCTGGCCCACGCCCTGCTCGGTCTCGACCTGCGCAAGGGGGAGCCGGTCGGCGTGCTGGCGGAACGGTCGGGCGACCTGCCGATCGCCTTCCTGGCCATCCTGAAGGCCGGCGGCGTCTATGTGCCGATGGTCGCCGATCTGCCGGCCCGGCGGCTCGCCAACATGGCGCGGCAGGCCGGCATGCGGATCGTCATCGCGCTGGACGGCCTGACGCCGCCGGACGGGCTGGTCGCGGCGCTCGCCGAAGCGGCGGGGTCCCCGGCCATCCTGCGGCCGGAGGCGCTGGACGAAGATTTCCGGGCGCGGAACGCCCACCGCCCGCACCGGCCGGGCAAGCCGGACGACCTCGCCGTCATCCTCTTCACCTCCGGTTCGACAGGACAACCCAAGGGCGTTCTGATCCAGCACGACGCCTGCGTGAATCTTGCGCTCGGCCATGTCGAGGCGCAGGAAATCCGGCCGGACGACCGCATCCTGCTGTCCACCTCGCCGGGCTTCATCCTGGGCTTCCGGGAACTGTGCCTGCCCCTGCTGTCCGGCGCCGCCTACGTCCCCGCCACCCGCACACTGATCGACGAGCCGGAACGGCTGCTGGCGATGATGGCGGAGCGCCGCGTCACCGTCGCGCTGTTCACCCCCTCCTACCTGCGTCTGTTCGGCGGGGCGGTGCCGGCCGGGCTGCGCATGATCCTGACGTCCGGGGAGCGGCCGAACGCCGACGACGCGCGGCACTACGCCCGCCACCTCGCCTACTGGAACATGCACGGCGCGACGGAAGCCTGCGGCACCATCTGCATGCACCGGGTGCGGCCCGACGGCGATGGCCCGCTGCCCAGCGGCCGCCCCTTCGTGAACAGCTCCGTGCATCTTCTGGACAAGGACGGCAACGCGGTCGCGCCGGGCGAGGTCGGGGAGATCCATGTGGTCGGCCGCGGCGTGTCGCGCGGCTACCTGAACCAGCCGGACCTGAGCGCGGAGAATTTCGTCGATACGCCCTTCGGCCGCGCCTACCGCACCCACGATCTCGGCCGTTGGAATGAGGACGGGGAGCTGGAGTCGCTGGGCCGCGCCGACGACATGGTGAAGGTGTCCGGCCAGTCGGTCTCGCTGGGCGAGATCGAACGCACGCTGCTGCGCCACCCCGGAGTCCGCCACGCCGCCGCGTTCCAGCACAAGGGCCGGCTGCTCGCCTTCGTCGAGAGCCCGCAGCCGGAGGACGCCGCGGAAGGCGCCACCACCGAAGGCACCGCCACGGAGGACTGGCGCGCCTATCTGGCCGGACTGCTGCCCGCCTTCATGGTCCCGGCCCAGGTCGGCACCGTCGCCAGGATGCCGGTCAGCTCGGCCGGCAAGGTGGACCGGCAGGCGCTACTGGCGCTGGCCGACGCCGCGCGGGCCGCCGATCGCGAGACCGGCGGAACGCCCCCCGAGGGCGAGCTGGAGACCACCATCGCCCGCGTTTGGGAAGAGGTGCTGGACGTCCGCCCGGTGATGCGTGAGGACAACTTCTTCGCCATCGGCGGCACCAGCCTGCTCGCCATCCAGATCGGGCAGCGGCTGCGCGCTCTGGGGCATTCCGTGCCGGTGCAGGGCATCCTGGCGACGCTGACCGTCGCCGCCCTGGCCAACCGCATCGCCGTCGGCGCCACGGCGCCCCCCACCGACGAGAGCGATGGGGACGCGCTGGATACCGATACCGGATTCGCCACGGCCGGGCAGGAGGATTTCTGGATCGCCGCCGGCCTCGGCCTGCCCGCGGCGGGATCGCACGTCGTACGTGTGCTGTCGGTGCACGGCCCGGTCCCGGCGGAGGAACGCTGGCGCGCCGCCTGGACCGCGCTGCTCGCCCGCCACCCGGCGCTGCGCACCGGGTTCGGCGCGGGGCCGGACGGCCGGGTGGTTTGGCGCACCGTCGCGGCGGACGCCCTGCCGGCCCCGGCCCGCCTGTCCATCGACCGCTGCCACACGCCGGAAGAGGCACGGGAGCTGATCGCCGGCTACGCCGCCGCCCCCTTCGCCCTGGGCGAGCCGCCGCTGGCCCGCGCCGGCCTGATGCGGGTCGAGGCCGGCGGGGAGACGCTGTTCTGGTTCGTGCTGCACCACGCGGTGGTAGACGGCCTCTCCGCCCGAATCGTGCAGGAGGACGCGCTGGCCCTGCTGCTCGGTCGCGCGCTGCCGCCGGTTCCGCACGGCATCGCCGTCGCCGACCGGGCGGAACGGCTGTACCTCGCCTCGGAACGGGCGGAGCGCGACCGCCGTTTCTGGCGCGACCGGCTGGACCGGCTGGCGGCGCGGCGCCCCGACGCCTTCGACGAGCTGCCCACCGACTTCCGCCGCCCCGACACGCCGAGCGGCCGTTCCGCCCCGCCCCTGGCCGAACGGCTGGACGCCCCGACCGTCGGCGCGCTCACCCGGCTGGCGCAGGCGCAGGGGATCGGCCTGCACGGGCTGCTGCTCGCCATCCTGGCCGCCGAAGCGCGGCGGCGCACCGGACGGACGGACCTGATCCTGGGCACCGGCGTCTCGCTCCGCCCCGTCGGGGCGGACGAGGCGGTCGGCCATTTCGTCAACCTGCTGCCGGTGGTCCTGCCGGCCGTGGACGGTTCCCTGTCCGACCAGTTGCGGGCTGCCCAGGCCAGCCTGACCGAGGCGGTGGAGCACGCCGAGCATCCCGTCGGGCTGATCCAGCGCGAGTTCCGCCAGCGCCACCCCGGTGCGCGGCCGCCCTCGCGCACGGCGCTGTTCGACATCGCGCTGACCGCCAACCCGTCGCGCGTCAGCCGCGACCCGGCGACCGGCCTGTCCTTCGCGCCGCGCCGCCTGCCGGGCGCGCTGGCGCACCCCGCCGCCGGCCTCGACCTCGCCTTCAGCCACGAGCCGCTGGACGGCGAGGGGAGCGAGGGGAGCGGGCTGGAGCTGATGTTGCAGTGGAATCCGGACGTCCACGCGGAGGACACGGCGCGCGCCTGGCTGACCGGCTTCGCCGCCTGGGCGCGCTGGCTGGCGGCGGACGCCGCCCGCCTGTCCACGCCGCTGCCGGCCCTGCTGCCCCATGAGGCGGCCTTGCTGGACGCCCTGGAGCGGGGCGACGAACGCCGCCGTCCCGACGCCCGCGCCCATGAGCTGTTCGAGGTGCTGGCGGACCGGCAACCGGACCGGCCGGCCGTGGTCACCCGCGCCGGCGCGCAGGACCGCGCCGCCCTCGACGCCCAAGCCAACCGCATCGCCAACGCGCTGCTCCAGCACGGCATCGGGCGGGAGGAGCCGGTGGCCGTGCTGACCGACTGCTCGGCGGCGCTTCCGGCCGTCCTGCTCGGCGTGTGGAAGGCCGGGGCCGCCTATCTGCCGCTGGCGCGCGAACTGCCGCCGGAGCGGCTGGCCTTCATGGCGCGCGACGCCGGCGCCCGCCTGCTGATCGCGCTGGACGGCCACCCGGTGCCGCCGGCCCTGGCCCAGACGGTCGGGACGACGCTCCGCCCCGAGACCCTCGGCGGTTCCGCGGCCCATCCGGCGGTCGCCGGTGCAGCGTCCGACATCGCCTACATCATCTACACCTCGGGCACGACCGGCCAGCCGAAGGGCGTCGCGGTGCCGCACGGCGGCCTCGTCAACGCCGCGCTGGCGACCGGAGAGGCGGTGGGGCTGCGCTCCGACGACCGCATGTCGCTGGCCGCCACGCCGGGCTTCGACGCCTCGCTGTGGGAACTCGGGCTGGCCCTGCTGCACGGCATGCCCATCGCCCCGGTGTCCCAGGAACTGCGCGACGATCCCTGGGCACTGAAGGAGTTTTACGCCGCGCTGGGCGTCACCGTCGCCTTCCACGCCCCCTCCTACCTGCGGATCAGCCAGGACACGCCCTTCCGGGGCCTGCGCGTGCTGCTGACCGGCGGCGAGGCGCCGAACGCCGACGACGCCCGCCACCACGCGGACATCGCCTTCTGGAACGCCTATGGCCCGACCGAAGCGAGCATTCTCGTGGCCAACGGCCGCATCGCGCCGGATGCCGGCGAACCCGTGCCGGCCGGCCGGCCGCTGCCCAACACGCGCGTCTCGCTGCGCCGCGCCGACGGCACGCGGGTCCCGCCGGGGGTGGCGGGGGAGCTGTGGCTCGGCGGCGCCGGCCTCGCCCGCGGCTACGTCAACCGGCCGGAGCTGACCGCCGCCGCCTTCGTCGAGACGGCGGAGGGCCGCTTCTACCGCACCGGCGACCTCGGCCGCTGGGATTCGGACGGGCGGCTGGTGCTGGCCGGGCGCATCGACCATCAGGTCAAGCTGCACGGCCAGCGCATCGAATTGGGTGAGATCGAACAGGCGCTGCGCGACCACGCCGGCGTGGCCGAGGCCATCGCCCTGCTGGACCGCGCGGCGGAGGGCACCGGGGCGCTGCGCGCCTTCGTCCGCGCCGCCGACGGCGCCGTCCTGCCGGAGGACGAGGGCTGGCGCGCCTTCCTGGCCGAGCGGTTGCCCGGCTACATGGTGCCGGCCAGCGTCACGCCGGTGGCGTCCATCCCCCTGACCGCCGTCGGCAAGCTCGACCGGAAGGCCCTGCT
Organism: Azospirillum soli; assembly: GCF_017876165.1. Lineage (GTDB taxonomy): Bacteria > Pseudomonadota > Alphaproteobacteria > Azospirillales > Azospirillaceae > Azospirillum > Azospirillum soli. The sequence goes on along the minus strand of NZ_JAGINQ010000010.1, from coordinate 75,063 downwards.
GAGCCTCGCCCACGCCCGGCCGCAGCCCGGCACGGCGGACCGCCATCTCCCGTCCGGCGATCTGGAGACGCGCATCGCCGCCCTGTGGACGGCCCTTCTGGGCGCGGACGTCGCGCGGGAGGACAATTTTTTCGCGCTCGGCGGCAACAGCCTGCTGGCCGTGACCATGGCGCACCGGCTGTCGGCCGATCTCGCTGCCACGATTCCCGCCCGCGCCCTGTTCGCCGCCCCGACGCTCGCCGGCTTCGCCCGCAAGGTCGCGGAGCTGCGCGGCGCCGCGACGGTCGCGCCCGCCATCGAGCCCGAGACCCGCATCGAAGACGACCTCGCCACTGAAGGGGAGCGGGAGTTCTGGGTGGCCGAGGCCGCCGGGCTCGACACCCGCCCCTTCACCATTCCGGTGATCCGTCTCGTCAAGGGCGGCTTTGACGATGGCCGCCTCGACGATGGCCGACCGACGCCGGAGCGCTGGGCCGCCGCCTGGGCGGCGCTGGTGGCGCGGCACGAGGGGCTGCGCACCGCCTTCCGGGAGGACGCCGACGGCCGCCTGCGCCGCCTCGTCGCCCCCGCCTTGGAGGAGGGGCTGGAGATCGCCGCCCTGCCGGACCGCGACCGGGCGCTGCTCCACATCCGCCGCCGCCAGGCGGAGCCCTTCGCCATGGCCGCCGCCCCGCTGTGGCGCGCCGGGCTGGTCGCGGTGGAGCACAGCGGCGAGCAGCTGTTCTGGCTGGCCCTGCACCATTCGGTGGGTGACGGCCGCTCCGTCGGCATCCTGATGGAGGAGCTGACCGCCCTTCTGCTCGGCGACCGGCTGCCGCCGCTGGCCGGTCGCCACGCCGACCTTGCCGCGCGGGAGCAGGCCTATCTGGCCGGCCCGGTCGCCGCCGAGGACGCTCGCTATTGGGACAGCCAACTGGCCGCCCTACCCGACGAGACCTTCGAGGACTGGCCGCTCGACACGCCGCGTTCCACCGCCGCCGGGACCGGCAGCCACCGTTTCGAGATCCGGTTGGATGCAGCCACCGCCGCCGGCCTGAAATCCGTCGCCCGCCGGAACGACGCCAGCCTGCACGCCCTGCTGCTGTCCCTGCTGGCCCGCGAGGTTTGGCGGCGCACCGGGCGCGCGTGCTTCACGCTCGGCACCACCGCCTTCACGCGGGAAACGGCAGCCGACGCGCAGGTCGTCGGCTACGGCGTCACCATGCTGCCCCTGGTCATGCGCCCAGTTCCCGGCGCTCCCTTCGCCGCTGATCTGCGCACCACCCAGGCGGCGCTGGCCGAGGCGCTGGTGCACGCGCGCTACCCCTTCGCGCGCCTGTACCACGCCTTCTGGAAGGCCCGGCCGCAGCGGCGCGACCCCGCCCGCTACCCGCTGTTCGACATCGCCGTCACCGAGAATCCGGGGAGCCGGGCCGCCGGCACGCCCCTGCGCCTCGCCCCCCTGACCGCGGCGGCCGGCGACATCGCCTATGAACGCACTGGCCATTCGCCGGGGCAGGACATGGTGCTGATCCACGAAGCGCTGCCGGACGGCGGGCTGCTGCTGCAATGGCACGTCAACGCCGCGCTCTACGCGAAGGAGACGGCGGAGCGCTGGCTGGCGGCGCTCACCGGCTGGGCGCGCTGGCTGGGCGGGGACGCCGCCCGCGACGGAGAGGTCCCGCCCGCCCTGCTGCCCGAGGAAGAGGATCTCCTCGCCGCCTGGGACCACGGCCCGGCCATCGCGCGCCCGGCCCTGCGCTTCCACGAGCTGTTCGAACGGTTGCTCGACCGCCCCGGCAGCCGCCAGGGCGACCGCCCCGCCGTCGTCACCGCCACCCGGACCCTGACCTACCGCGCGCTGGAGGAGGAGGCGAACGCGCTGGCCCACGCCCTGCTCGAACGCGGGGTCGCACCCGGCAGCGTCGTCGGCGTGCTGACCGGCCGTTCCGCCAATCTGCCGGCGACGCTGCTCGGCGTCTGGAAGGCCGGCGCCGTCTATCTCCCGCTCGCGGCCGACCTGCCGCCGGAACGGCTGGCCTTCATGGCCGCCGACGCGGCGGCCGGCCTGCTGGTGGTGCTGGACGGCGCGGCGGTTCCCGAGACGCTGGCCGGCATCCCCGTCCTGCGCCCCGAAAGCCTGTCCCCGGACGTCCGCCGCACCGACCGCCCGGATCGGCCGGCGGGCGGTCCCGGCGATGCCGCCTACATCCTCTACACCTCCGGCTCCACCGGGCAGCCCAAGGGGACGCTCGTCGGCCACGCCGGCTATGTGAACGTGGTGCTGAGCGCCGGCGAGATCTTCGGCCTGACGCCGGAGGACCGGACGCTGATGTTCGCCTCGCCCTCCTTCGACGTGTCGCTGTCGGACATTGGCGTGCCGCTGGCCTTCGGCGCCGCCCTCTGCCCGGTGCCCTACGAGCTTCTGAGCGCCCCGGCTCGCCTGCTGGCCTTCCTGACCGAACAGCGCGTTACCGTCGCCGACATCACGCCCACCTACCTGCGCCTGCTCGACGGGGCGGAGCTGCCGAGCCTGCGCATCCTGGTGACGGGCGGCGAGGCGCCGCTGGCCGCCGACGTGCGGACCTACGCCGGGCGCCTGCGCTACTACAACGCCTACGGCCCGACCGAGAACACCATCACCAGCGCCATGGGCCTGCTGACCCCGGAGGAGCGCGGATTCCTGCCGGTCGGACGGCCGCTGCCCAACACCAGCGTCTCCATCCACGACGCCGCCGGCAATCCCCTGCCGCCGGGCGCGGTGGGCGAGCTGTGGCTGGGCGGCGCCGGGCTCGCCCATGGCTATCTGAACCGGCCGGAGCAGGAGGCGGCGGCCTTCCTCGACACGCCGTGGGGCCGGCTCTACCGCTCCGGCGACCTCGGCCGCTGGCGCGCCGGGGGCGAGCTGGAGATCCTTGGCCGCGCCGACGATCAGGTGAAGCTGAACGGCATCCGCATCGAGCTGGGCGAGATCGAGCATGCGCTGGACGGCCACCCGGCCGTCGCCCAGGCGGTCGCGCTGGTGGACGGCAAGGCCGGCGCGGTGCAAAGCCTGTGGGCCTTCGTCCGCCCCGCCGCCGACGGCGCCCCCCTGCCGTCCGACGAGACCTGGCGCGTCTGGCTGGCCGACCAGCTGCCCGCCGTCATGATCCCCGCCGCGGTGATCCCGGTGCCGGAGGTGCCGCTCACCAGCTCCGGCAAGGTGGATCGGGCGGCGCTGAAGGCGCTGATTGCCGGCCGCGCGCCACAGGGCGCGACGGTCCCGCCGCAAGGCGCGCTGGAACAGGCGGTCGCCCGGATCTGGGCCGAGGTGCTGGGGCGCGGCCCGGTCTGGCGCGACGACAACTTCTTCGCGCTCGGCGGGCACAGCCTGCTGGCGATCTCCGTTGCCCACCGGCTGGAAGCGGCGCTGGGCCACCCCGTCCCCGCCCGCGAGCTGTTCGCGGAACCGACCCTGCGCGGCTTCGCCGCCCGCATCGCCGCCCTGGCCCCCGCCGTCAACGGTATTGGCACTGGCGCCTCCGACCGCGCCACCGAGGGGCAGCGGGAATTCTGGGTCGCGGAGCAGGCCGGCCTCGACACGCGCGGCTTCAACATCCCGCTCACGCTCGCCGTCGAAGGCGGGCTCCCCGCCGACGCGCTCTTGCAGGCGGCCTGGGCGGCCCTGGTCGCGCGGCACGAGGCGCTGCGCACCGGCTTTGCCGAGGACGCGGCCGGCACGCTCCGCCGCACCGTCACCGATTCTCCCGCAGCCGGGCTGGAGCTGGAGTCCGCCCCCGACCGCGCGACGGCGCTGGCCCGCATCCAGGCCCGCCAGACGGAGCCCTTCGCGATGGCGGCCCCGCCGCTGTGGCGGGCCGGGCTGACCCGGACGGCGGACGGCTCCGCGCCGCTGTTCTGGCTGGTGCTGCACCATTCCATTGGTGACGGGCTCTCGCTCGGCCTGCTGGTGGCGGAGCTGGGCGCCCTGCTGCGCGGGGAATCCCCGCCGCCCGCCGCCGCCGGCTTCGACCGCACCGCCGCGTCCGAGGAGGCCTACCTGTCCGGCGACGCCGGGCGGGCGGACGCCGCCTATTGGCGGGGCATCCTCGCCACGCTCGATTCCGCCGCCTTCGACGAATGGCCGCTGGATTTCGCCCGCCCCGCCGCGCGCACCGCCGCAGCGGCCAAGGGCAGCCATTGCCACCGGCTGCGGCTTCCCCCCGCCACGGCCGAGGGGCTGCGAGCCTTCGCCCGGCGCAACGGGGCCAGCCTGCACGCGCTGATGCTCACGCTGATGGCGCAGGAGGTGCGCCGCCGCACCGGCCGGGGGGAATTCCTGCTGGGCACCGCGGCCTCCACCCGCGAGACGGCGGAGGAGGCCGCGGTCGTCGGCTACTATGTCAACATGCTGCCGCTGGCCTGCCGGGTGCGCCGCGCCGACACGCTGGAGCAGGCGGTGCGGGCGACCCAGCGCACGCTGGCCGACGCGCTGCGCCACGGCCGCTACCCCTTCGCCCGCATCACCCGCGACTTCCGCCGCGACCGCTCGCCGGCGGTCAACCCCGCCCGCTACCCGCTGTTCGATCTCGCGGTGACCGAGAACCCCGGCCATTCCGGCGCCCGGTCCTCCGGCCTGCGCTTCGCCGGCATCGGCGCCGCCGACGACAGCCAGATGCGGTACGAGCTGCGGTACGAGCTGCGCTTCAGCGCCCCGGCCCAGGACATCGTTCTGGTGCATGAAGGGCAGGAGGACGGCGGCCTCGTCCTCATGCTCTACGCCAACGCCGCCCTCTACGAGCGGGAGACCGCCCGCGCCTGGATCGAGGCGCTGGCCGGCTGGACGCGTCACCTGACCGGACCCGACCATCGGCCGGACGAGCCGCTCCCGCCGCTTCTGCCGGACGAGGCCGAGCGCCTCGCCGGCTGGGAACACGGTCCGGCGATGCCCCACCCCGCCGCCTGCATCCACCACCGCTTCGCCCAACTCGCCGCCGACCGGCCGGACGCCCCGGCCATCGTCACCGACCGGGAGACCGTCAGCTACGCCGGGCTCGACGCCCGCGCCAACGCGCTGGCCCACGCGCTGCTGGCGCTCGGCGTCCGCCGGGGCGAACCGGTCGGCGTGCTGACGGAACGCTCCCCGGCCCTGCCGGAAGCCGTCCTGGCGGTCTGGAAGGCCGGCGGCGCCTATCTGCCGCTGACCCGCGACCTGCCGGGCGACCGGCTGGCCTTCATCGCCCGCGACGCCGGCATCCGCACCGTGCTGGCGCTGGACGGCCTGCCCCTGCCGCCGGCCCTGGCCGAGGCCGGCCACGCATTGCTGCGGCCGGAGGATCTGGACACGGACTTCCGGGCCGCCCACGCCCGGTTGAAGACGGTGGGGACGCCGCAGGCCGGTCGGGACAGCGCGCCCGGCGACGTCGCCTACATCATCTACACCTCGGGCTCCACCGGCGTGCCGAAGGGGGTGATGCTGCACCATGGCGGCACGATCAACCTTGGCCTGTCCATGGCCCGGCTGCTCGGCGTTCGGCCGGACGAGCGGGTGCTGCTCAGTTCCTCGCCGTCCTTCGACGCCTGGATCTCCGACGTGGTGATGACCTGGGCCACGGGCGGCGCGCTGGTGCCGATCCGCCGGGCGGAGATGGACGACATCGCCGGCCTTCAGGCCAAGCTGATCCGGCTGGGCGTCACCTCGGCGACCCTGCCGCCCTCCTACCTGCGGCTGTTCGAGCGGGCGGACCTGCCGACGTTGCGCATCCTGATGACGGTGGGCGAACCGCCGATCGCCGCCGACGTGCAGCATTACGCGGCGCGCCTGCGCTATTACAACGGCTACGGCCCCACCGAGAACACGGCGGCGGCCTCGGCCGGCCCGCTGCTGCCGGGATCGCCGCGCATGACGGCGGGGCGTCCGCTGCCCAACACCGGCATCCACATCCTGGACGAGGAGATGCGCCCGGTTCCGCCCGGCGCCGTGGGCGATGTGTGGCTGAGCGGCGCCGGCCTCGGCATCGGCTACCTGAACCGGCCGGACCTGACCGCCGCCGCCTTCGTGGAGACCCCCGAGGGCCGGCGCTACCGCACCGGCGACCTCGGCCGCTGGATGCCGGACGGGCAGCTGCTGGTCCTCGGCCGGGTCGACGGGCAGGTGAAGCTGCGCGGGCAGCGCGTGGAGCTGGGCGAGATCGAGCACCGGCTGGAGGAGCATCCGGCGGTGCGGCAGGCGGTGGCGCTGGTCGATACGCCGGCCGGCGGCGCCCAGACCCTGTGGGCCTTCGTCACGCTGCACGTCGGGGCCACCGAGCCGACGCAGGCCGACTGGCATGCCCACGCGGCGGAGACGCTGCCGGCTTACATGGTGCCGGCGGCGGTGATCCGCGTGCCGGCGATCCCGGTGACCGTCGCCGGCAAGGTGGACCGCGCGGCGTTGCTGGCGGCGCTGGCCGACCGCGCCGCGCTGCCAGCAGCGGAGGCCGGCGCTACCCGCACCCCGCCGCGCACGCCCACCGAGCGGCGCGTGGCGGAGCTGTGGGCCGAGGCGCTTCAACGTCCCGTCCTCGGCCGCGAGGATAATTTCTTCGAGCTGGGCGGCGACAGCCTGCGCGCCATCGCCGCGGTTAACCGGCTGCGGCGCGAGTTTGCCTGCACGATTAACGACCTCTACGAACAGCCCGTGCTCGCCGACTTCGCCCGGCGCTGCAAGCCGCAGCCGGAAAACCTGCACCGGCTGATCCGCGACGCCCGCGCCCATTGGCACGCCTATCAGGATGGGCTCGCTGCCTACGACGCGGAGCGCGACGCCGCGCTGGGCGCGCAGCAGCAGGCCTACGAGGAGCGCAACCGGCCCTACCGGGACCGCGACTACGGCGCGCGGCGCGACTATGGCCGGGTGCTGCTGTCCGGCGGCACCGGCTATCTTGGCGCCTATCTGCTGCGCGAGCTGCTGGCGGACGCCGGGCGCCGGGTGACCGCCCTGGTGCGCGGGGCCGACGACGATGCCGCCCGCGCCCGCCTCGCCCGCGTTCTGAGCGGCTATTTCGGGGCGGAGGAGGGCGCGGCGCTCGCCGCCGCCCCGCGCCTGACCGTGCTGGCCGGCGACCTGCGGCGCGACGACCTGGGCCTGTCGGGCGCCGCGCGCGGCCGGCTGGCGGCGGAGACGCAGGCGGTCTTCCACTGCGCCGCCAACGTCAACCATTTCGGCCATTATCGGGAGTTCCACGCCGATAACGTGGAGGCGACGCGCCGGCTGATCGACCTCGCCGCCGTGAACGGAGCCGACCTCCATTTGATCTCCACCCTGTCGGTCACCGGCAAGGCGCCGGAGGAGGGCTTCCGCCTCTTCACCGAGTACGACGCGGTGCCGACGGATCTCGACGAGAACTACTACGTCCGCAGCAAGCAGGAGGCGGAACGGTTGGTCGTCGCCGCGCGTGAAAGGCTTCCGAACGCGACCATCCACCGCGTCGGCAACATCGTCTACGCGGCCGATGGCGGTTCGCTCCAGCTCAACATCCGCGACAACGCCTTCTTCCGCCAGCTCGCCGCCTTCTTGCGACTGGGGGTGGTGCCCGACGATTCGTATGTCTGGCTCTGCCACGTCGACCGGGTGGCGCGCGCGGTGGTGCTGCTGGCTGGGGCCGCCGCCCTCGCCAACGAGACCCATCATGTGGAGAACGACCGGCGCGACACGCTGGCCGACTTCGTGACCTCGGCCGTGGGGATGGAGGGCACCGCCTGCGCCGTTGGTTTCGGCACCCTGCTTGACCGGCTGGAACGCGCCATTGGGGAGCCGGAGATGGACACCGCGCTGGCCCAGACCATGGACGCCTTCGGGCTCTACAACGGCCGGTCGCCGCAGGGCCGGGCGCGCCGCCTCGAACTCTCGTCCGAACGCACGCAGTTGCTGCTGGAGCGGCTGGGCTTCAGTTGGCCGGCCATCCCGCGGGCGGGCCAGTCCGCGATGCTGCGCGCCGCCACCGCCCTCTTCGCACGATGACGACGACCATGACCGTTCCTCGCTTGTAAGACACCCGAACTCGGTGCGCAAATCGGTGTGAAGGTGAAGTCCACCGTAGGACGGCAGTGCTCATGTACGCCGCGCAAAACGCCGTAGAGCGATCCCTACGCCCGCCCCCGAGCGCCATGAGCGGTAACGGCACGCGCCGCCGGCCGGCGCCGGAGGATGACGATGAGCGCTATCATACGCTTGGCCGGTGGCGGGTTGTCGGCACTCACGTTGACGTTTTCTGTGTGGTCGCCGGCTGCGGCCACCGGGAGCGTGTGGCGCTGGACGTGCTGGTGCGGGCGTGCGGCTCCGATGCCATCGTAGCAGAGGCCGCCCTCCGTGTTCGCTGTCGGAGCTGTGGCGCCCGTGGTGGGCACATCCGGCCTGCGCCGCCTCCCAAGCCGGGTGGTTCGGGTTACCGGCTCTGGCTGCGGGAGGAAATGGAGCGGTGCCAAGCTGTGATTCCCTGGGGGCGTGAACAGCTATAGGCGCTGGCCGGAAAGCGGCACCACCGAATCGCGGGTGAGGCGGGAAGCGTCAATCCGCCCCCTCTGCTGGGTGAATTAATCGCAAAATTCATCGCCGGGAGCTTTTTGCTCGTGTTGTATCTCGTTGGTTCGCAACGATTTTATCTTGGGCGTGTCGCCACCCCGTGCGACGAAAAAAGCCCGCCGAAGCGGACCAATTTTTTGTTTTAGATCAATGGATTAGGGTGGCTGGGGCGCCAGGATTCGAACCTGGGAATGGCGGTACCAAAAACCGCTGCCTTACCGCTTGGCGACGCCCCAACCGACGGCGTGAAACGCCGGAAGGGGCCGCACCATAATCGGAAACTTGGCATTCCGCAACAGTCGAAATGCGCTTACCGCCCCTCGCGACGCCATGCCAGGAGCAGGCCGCCCAGCGCCAGCGCCAGGACTGCGCCGACCGGCAGAAGCGGCACCTCCGAGACCCCGGTCACGACGAAATCGCCGTTGGCGCGCAGGCCGATCCAGCCGTCGCCGGTGTGGGCGCGGTCGGGGCGTGTGCGGCGGACGTCGATACCGGGGCGCGGACCGCTCTCCGTGTCGGCGATCCAGTGAATGCCGCCGCCGGTTGCTTCCGCGACGGGAGCTAGCCTGTCGCCGGTGGCGCGCACGTCGGCCAGTTCCGGCGGGTTGACGGCGCCGACCACGGCGAGCGCGGTGCGGTCGCCGTCGGTCACGCGGTAGATGCCGGGCTCCGCCGCGATCACCGTGGCGGTGGCGCGGCCGGACTTGTCCTCGGTCATCTCCAGCGTGCGGGTCTCGTCGGACGGGGTGGTCAGGGTGACCGAGCGCGGATCGGGCTCCAGAGAGCGGCGCTCCACCGTGATCTTGTTGCCATCCACGCGGGCGCGGAGGTCGTTCTCCTCCAACTCCGGCTCCTTCATCAGCCAGTGAGCGAGGCGGCGCAGCAGTTCGGCCTGCGGGCCGCCGCCCTCATAGCCACGGCTCCACAGCCAGATCTGGTCGGAGGCCAACTGCGCCACGCGCCCTTTGCCAACGCGGTCGAGCACCAGAAGCGGCCGGTTGTCGGCGCCGTCCATCACGACGGAACCGTTGTTCGGTGAAACTTCCACCTGATGGAACCAGCGGCCCCATGTGGGTTCGCCTTCCGCCTTGTCGCCGGGCAGGCCGGAGGTGACGGGGTGGCGGCGACCGACTTCGGTCACCTTCGGCTTGAAGGGGCGGTCGATGGTCTGGCCGGTGGGCTCGGCGGGAAGGACCTGACCCAGCGGTGTCCGGAACAGCGACAGCGGCGTGGCATAGCCCTGGCCGGAGGTCTCCAGCAAGGCGCCGCCCTTTTGCACATACTCGGCGATGTTCTCCAGATACATCTGCGGCAGCACGCCGCGTCGGCGGTAGCGGTCGAAGATGATCAGGTCGAACTCGTCCAGCTTGATCTCGAACAGCTCGCGGATGGGGAAGGCGATCAGCGACAGCTCACGGATCGGCGTGCCGTCCTGCTTTTCCGGCGGGCGCAGGATGGTGAAGTGGACGAGATCGACGGACGGATCGGCCTTCAGCAGGTTGCGCCATGTCCGCTCGCCCGCGTGCGGCTCCCCGGAGACCAGCAGGACGCGCAGGCGGTCGCGCACGCCGTTCACCACGACGGCGGTGCGGTTGTTGGCGAGGGTCAATTCCTGCTTGGCGGCCTCGACCTCCATCTCCAGCACGTTCTGGCCGCCGTGGCCGACGGGAAGTTCCATGTGGAAGTCGCGGCCCACGGGAACGCGGACGGTGCGGGGCGGGCCGCCGTCCTGGCGCAGGGTGACGGCGGCGTCCTGGCTCTGGCGGCCGGGCATGTCGTCCACGCGGATGGTCAGCTCCACCGGCTTGCCGACGAGGCCGTAGGTGGGGGCCTGAACGATGGTCAGGCGGCGGTCACCCTCGTTGCGCTGGCCGGTCAGCAGCGTGTGCACCGGGCCAATCTCGGCGAGCTTGGCGAGGTTTTCCGGAACGTCGTGGACTTGGCCGTCGGTGATCAGCACCGCACCGGCCATCCGGCGGCGCGGAACGTCGGCCATGGCGCGGTTCAGCGCGTCGAACAGCTGCGTCTCGTTGATCGCGGCGGCGCCGGACGAGCCGTCGCCCGCCCGCACGACGCGGACTTCCAGGTCGTCGAAGGCCTTCAGCCGGTTGGTCAGATCGTCCAGCGCGCGTTCGGCCTGCGCCCTGCGGTCGCCGATGTTCTGGCTGGGCGAGGCGTCGAGGACAACGACGGCCACGTCCTTGATCGGCTCGCGCTTTTCATGGACCAGGGACGGGTTGATGAGGGCGAGCGCCAGGACGAGGACGGCCAGCGTGCGCAGCCACACGCCCCGCGCGCGGCGGAACAGAGCAAGCAGAAGCACCAGCACGGCCACCACCAGCAGCGGCGCCAGAATCGCCCAGGGCAGAAGCGGTGCCAGCGCGATGGAGGTTCCGGCGAAGTCCGTCACTGGCCGAGCCTTTCAAGGATCGCGGGCACATGCACCTGATCGGCCTTGTAGTTGCCGGTCAGCGCGTACATCACAAGATTGACGCCGAACCGGTAGGCCATCTCTCGCTGCCGCTCGCCGCCAGGGACGACGGCGTACATGGGTTGGCCGTTGCGGCTCACCGCCCAGGCGGCGGCCCAGTCGTTGCCACCGATGATGACGGGCGAAACGCCGTCGTTGGCGCGGCCCTCGCGCGCCTCGATCCACAGATCGCCGCCGTTGTAGCGGCCGGGGAAGTCGTTCAGCAGGTAAAAGGACTTGGTCAGCACATGGTCGGGCGGCACCGGGGCCAGGGCCGGCACGTCCAGCCCCTCCACCAGCGTTTGCAGCGACCGCGTGCCGCCGAGGGCGCCGGCCGACTGGTCGCGCGTGTCGAACAGGATGGTGCCACCGTTGCGCATGTATTCGTTGATGCGCGTGCGCGCCTGGTCGCTGAGGGCGCGTTGGCCCGGCGTGACCGGCCAGTAGAGCAGGGGGAAGAAGGCCAGCTCGTCGGCTTCCAGATCGACGCCGACCGCGCCGGACGCCTCGACGGCGGTGCGGCGGTTCAGCACTTCGACCAGCCCTTCCAGGCCGGAGCGGGAGGTGTCGTCCACCACGCCGTCGCCGGTGCGGACGTAGGCGAGATAGGTCTCGGCCGTCACCTTGGTCGCCTGCATGTCGTCCGCGCGGGCGGGCTTCAGCGGAAGCGAGGCGACCGCGAGGAGGATCGCGGCGGCGGCAGCCCCCGCGCGGCGGCGGGCGGTCCAGCGGCCGAGCAGGCCGCGCAGGGCCAGCGCGATCAGCAGATCCACCGTGGCGAGGGCGAGGGCGACGCCCAGCAGGCCCGGCTTCAAGGGAACCTCGCCCCGGCTTCCGTAGGCGGCGCGGGCGACGCCGCCGGGCAGCGCGCCCAGCGGTTCGATCCTGGTCAGCGAGGCGGTCAGGTTCAGCGCGCGCCGCGCGTCGTCGGTGCCGTAGAAACCCGGCGGGTGGCGCGGCCCGATCGCGTCGGCGTTCGCGTCGCCGCTCAGGGGAAAGGCGGTGGCCGGCGGTGGCACCAGCCGGCCGTAGCCGTCCAGCACCTCCAGCGGTTCCAGCGCGCCGTTGGCGCCGGCTCCGGTGACTCCGCCGCTGAGCGCGACGAGGCGGCGCAGCATGTTCACGAACAGACCAGACATGGGCAGGTTGGACCAGTCGGGGCTGGCGGTGGTGTGGACCAGCACGATGTGCCCGTCGCCGCGCTTTTCCGAGGTGACCAGCGGCGTGCCGTCGGCCAGCCGCGCCCAGGTGCGGTCGGCGAGGTCGAGCGACGGTTCGGCCAGCACCTGTCGGGTGATCTGCACGTCGGGGGGGATGGGCAGGCCGGCAAAGGGGCTTTTCGCGTCGAACGGCTGGAGGCGGGCCGGTTCCGACCAGGACAGGGCGCCGCCCAGCGCGCGGTCGCCGACGCGCAGCCGCACCGGCACCAGCTTGTCGGGGTTCTGCGCCAGACGGGGACCGGCAAAGCGCAGCAGCACGCCGCCCTTCTTTACCCAATCCTCGATGGTCTGCGCCTCTTGCCCGCCCAGCGCGCCGATGTCGGACAGGATCAGCACGGCGAGGTCGCGTTTCAACAGGTCGGCGGTCTCGCCGCGCCGCACCTCGTTGTAGGGGGCGAGGGCGCGTTCCAAGTAGTGCAGGTCGGACAGAAGCGGCTGGTTCTCGCCCTCCGGACGGCCGGACGACAGACCGACCGGGCGGCGGCGCCAACGTTCGTCCAGCAGGACGGTGGCGCCGGCTGTCGTGTCGTTCTCGATGCGAAGCGCCGCGGCGTCGTTGCGCAACTCGGCCGGCACGTCCAGCCGCACCTCGCGGACCAACTGGCCCGGCTCGAAGGCCACCGTCTGGCGGGTCAGCAGACGGCCATCGGCGCCGGCAAGGCGCACGGTGACGGGCTCCGGCCGGCTGGCGTCGGCGCGCACGACGCGGGCGGTCAGGGCGGTGCCCTCCGGGGCTGGTGGCAGCAGGAGGTGGGCGGGCTTCTCGGACGAGTCGTCGAGGACTTCGGCGGAACCCAGCCGTTGCAGCGCCTCGGCCAGGGCGCGGGCGGACTTGTCGCCCAGCCCGTCCGACAGCCACACGGTGTGGGCGGCCCCCTTTGTGGTCAGGGCGCGCACCGCCTCAAGCGCGGCGGCACGGTCGGTCGGCCAGGGCAGGGGTTCCATCGCCTGGACGATGCGGCGCGCCTCGGCGGCGGGCATGGGCGGGGAGGGGTGGATCTTCTCGCCGCTGGCCGGTGGGGCGGTGGTCAGCACGATCACCGGGCGGTTCTGCCGCTCGGCCTGCCCGACCAGTTCCTCCATGGTGCGGCGGCGGTTCGGCCAGTCGCGGCCCGACGCCCAGCCGTTGTCCACCAGAAGCAGCAACGGTCCACTGCCGGGCAGGGCGGCGCGCGGGTTCAGCAGGGGGCCGGCCAAGGCCAGGATGACCAGAGCGGCGACGATCAGGCGCAGGATCAGCAGCCACAGCGGCGTGCGGGCCGGCGTCTCCTCCCGCGCCACGAGGTCACGCAGCAGGCGGATGGCCGGAAAGCGGACCACGCGCGGGGCGGGCGGCGTCACCCGCAGCAGCCACCACAGCACCGGCAGCACGGCCAGCGCGGTGAGGACCCACGGGGCGGCGAAGGCGATCGGTCCGAAACCCAGCATCAGCGTTTACGGTCTTCCTGCACGAAAGGAACTAATGTGCGGTCTGGTTGTGCTTTTCCCAAGTGGTCGCGTTGGGCCCCCACCCTAACCCTCCACCTTGCGGCGGGGGAGGGGATAAAACCTGCCCCCGCCGCAAGGTGGGGGAAGGAGAGGCCCACGCAAAGCGTGGGAGGAAGGGGGCTCTTCTCAACCAATCCTCACACCGCCTCCCGCGCCAGGGCGCCCCAGAGACCCAGCAGCGCGGCCTGCGGCGGTCGGTCGGTCCGGTGCACGGCGAAGCTCCACCCGGCAGCGCGGGCCAGGGCGGCAAGGCCGTCCTGGTGGGCGTGCAGCCGCTCCAGATAGGCCTCGCGCACCGCCTCGACGCGCGGCACCAGCAACTCGTCCTCGCCTTCGAAGCCTTCGAACTCGACGCGGCCGTCGTAGGGCAGGGTCTCCTCCGCCGGATCAAGGATCTGGAGCAGATGCCCGCGCACGCCGCGCCCGGTCAGGGCGGAAATCGTCGCGTGAATCTCCGGCAGGGGCGACAGCAGGTCGCCAGCCAGAACCACCTGGGCGTGGCGGGGCAGGGGCTCCGGCGTCGGCAGGCCTTCCGGCGCGTGGGCGTTGCGCGGATCAGTCATCAGCCCGGCCATGCGGTTCAGCGCGAACTTGCCGTGGTCCGGACGCACGCCGGAGTTCAGCAGGCCGACCCGCTCGCCGCCGCGCACCAGAAGCACCGCCGTGGCGAGCGTCAGCAGGTCGGCGCGGTCGCGCTTGGTCGGCAGGGCCTTGTCGGAGCGGTAGTCCATGCTGGGCGACCGGTCGCGCCACAGCCAGACGGTCTGCGCCGCCTCCCACTCGTTCTCGCGGACGTAGACGGGCTGGGTCTTGCCCGACTGACGCCAGTCGATCATCTGGGGCGAGTCGCCCGGCTGGTAGCGGCGGAACTGCCAGAAGGTCTCGCCGAGGCCGACGCGGCGCCGTCCGTGCACACCCTGGGCGACGGTGGAGGCCACGCGCTCCGCCGCGACCAGCAGAGGAGGCAGCGTGGCGGACAGTCCCTCCGCCCGCTGCTGCGCGCGGAGCGCCGAAACGCCGAGGGTTGGGGCGGCCATCGACCGGTCCTTACGCCAGCGGCGCGCAGAGGCGGCCGATGATGTCGTCCAGCGTGACGCCGTCCGCCCGTGCTGCGAAGTTCAGCGCCATGCGGTGGCCGAGCACCGGCTTCGCCAGTGCTACCACGTCGTCCAGCGACGGGGCGATGCGCCCGTCCAGCACGGCGCGGGCGCGGGCGGCGAGCATCAGAGCCTGACTGGCGCGCGGCCCCGGCCCCCAGGCGACGTGGCGCTGCACCTCCGGCAGGTCGGTCGTCTCCGGCCGGCCCCGGCGCACGAGGTCGAGAATGCCCTCCACCACGCCCTCGCTGACGGGCACGCGGCGAACCAGCCGTTGCGCGGCCTGAAGGTCGGCGGGGCTCAGCACGGTCACCGCCTTTTCGTCCGTCACGCCGGTGGTGGCGATCATCATGCGCCGTTCGGCGTCGCGGTCAGGGTAGCTGACGTCCACCTGCATCAGGAAGCGGTCGAGCTGCGCTTCGGGTAGGGGATAGGTGCCTTCCTGCTCCAGCGGGTTCTGGGTGGCCAGGACGTGAAACGGCTCGGGCAGGGGGTGGTAGTGGCCGGCGACCGACACGCGGTGTTCCTGCATGGCCTGGAGAAGCGCCGACTGGGTGCGCGGGCTGGCGCGGTTGATCTCGTCCGCCATAAGGAGCTGACTGAACACCGGGCCGGGAATGAAGCGGAAGGAGCGGCGGCCCGACTCGTTCTCCTCCAGCACTTCGGACCCCAGGATGTCGGCCGGCATCAGGTCGGGCGTGCACTGGATGCGCTTCTCGGCGAGGCCCAGCACGGTGCCCAGCGTCTCGACCAGCCGCGTCTTGGCAAGGCCCGGCACGCCGATCAGCAGCACGTGGCCCCCGGCCAGAAGCGTGATCAGCGTCAGGTCGATCACATCCTGCTGGCCGAAGATGATCCGGCCGATGCGGTCGCGCACATGCGCGAGCCGGCCGCCGAGCGCTTCGATCTCCGCCATCAGTTGGTGAGGATTCTCGGAACCCGGTATCGATTGCGGAGTCGGGGCGGCGTCCGTTGCGCTCACGTCAATGCTCCTATTCAAAACCGTAACTGTGGACCTATGTGACGAGTATGGCGAAATTACGTTACGCGGCCGTACCGATGGCCGAACCGGGTGAAGGCATTCGATGAAGGTCGGTGACGAAAGGGCGAATGACAAGCGCTCCGATGGGGATGCGCTTGGAAAGCTGAAGTTCCTGCCCAAGGAGCAGGTCTTCGACATCCGCATCGCGCGGGACGGGACGTGGTTCCACGAAGGCGACCCGATCCGGCGGATCGAGCTGGTGAAGCTGTTCTCCACCGTTCTGCGGCGGGATGACGCAGGCGATTTTTGGCTCGTTACGCCTGTTGAGCGCGGGCGCATAGTTGTCGAGGACGCACCCTTCGTCGCTGTCGAGATGTCGGCAAGTGGAGATGGCGACGATCAGGTGATATCGTTCCGAACAAATTTAGACGAATGGGTTGAGGCTGGGTCGGATCATCCGATCAGGGTCGCCCATAATCCTCAAAGCGGAGAGCCGATACCCTATATAGAAATAAGAAATAGGCTGGAGGCACGGATCCTGCGGTCGGTCTATTACGAAATGGTGGACCGCGCCGTCCTGAGAGATGGCATGAAGGACAGGTCTGCGCCAGACGGCGATGATGGGGAGGCTGAGATCGGCCTATGGAGCAGGAAAGTCTTCTTCGCGCTGGGCAAGCTGCCTGGAGACTGACGTTGGAGGACGTGCGCAAGCGCTTTCCAGGGAGCGCCGCCGCGACCCTGCGCCCGGTTAAGGTGCGCGGCGATCACGACCTGAATCCCGGCTTCGGCCCGCCGGACAAGCTGCGCGAGGCGGCGGTTCTGGTGCCGCTGGTGGAGCATGCGGAGGGCGCCACGGTGATCTTCACCCAGCGCACCGCCCACCTGACCGCCCACGCCGGGCAGATCAGCTTTCCGGGCGGCCGGATGGAGGCGTTCGATGGCTCGCCCGAGGAAACCGCCCTGCGCGAGACGGAGGAAGAGATCGGGTTGAGCCGTGATCACGTCGAGATCATCGGCCGGCTCGACACCTACGTGACGCGCACGGGGTTCCGGGTGACTCCGGTGGTCGGGGTGGTGCGTCCGCCCTTCCTGCTGACTCCCGACCCGACGGAGGTCGCGGAGGTGTTCGAGGTGCCGCTCGCCTTCATCCTCGACCCGTCCAATCCGCAGCGGCACAGCCGCGAATTCCAGGGGGCCAAGCGGTTCTTCTACGTCTTCCCGTACCAGCACCGCTTCATCTGGGGAGCGACGGCCGGCATGCTGGTGAACCTGCGCGACGTGCTGCGCGAGGACACGTTGGGAGAGCCCCCCATCGGCGAAACCCCCATCGGCAAAACGCAGTAGGCGGTGCCGGGTGCTGAGGATCTTCCTGACGGTCGTGGTGCCCTTGCTGCTGCCGACGGCCGGTTACCTGCTCTACATCATCGTCATCGAACGCCGCCGCGCCCAGGCGGAGGAGGCGCACCTCCGCGCCCCCTGGTGGGTGACCGCGCCGTGGCACTGGCTGGTGCTGGGCGGGGTGGGGCTGATGGCCCTGACGCTCGGCACCCTGGCGCTGACCAGCGGTGCGCCGCCGCACAGCCCCTACGCTCCGGCGCATCTGGAAAACGGCACGCTGATCGAGGGTCGCCAAGGTGCGCCCGCCGGGAAGTAAGGCGTGCGCCCGCTGGAAAGTAAGGCGGCGGCGGGTTAGCGTGCCGGCATGACCGCGACCGCCCGCCTTGCCCCGCAGCCCTGGATGATATCCCCCGAAACGCGCGCCGTTCTGGACGCGCTGGCCGCCGGGGGCGCTGACGCGCGCTTCGTCGGCGGCTGCGTGCGCGACGCTTGGCTCGGCCGCAAGGTCAAGGACATCGACATCGCGACCCACGCCCCGCCCGAGCGCGTGATCGAACTGCTGGAAGCCGCCGGCCTGCACGCCATTCCCACTGGCATCGAGCACGGCACCGTGACCGCCGTGTCCGGCAAGTGTCACTACGAGATCACCACGCTGCGCCGCGACGTCGAGACGTTCGGCCGGCACGCCCGCGTCGAGTTCACCGACGACTGGCGAGAGGACGCCGCCCGCCGCGACCTGACCATGAACGCCCTGAGCTGCACGGCGGACGGTTTGGTCTACGACCCCTTCGGCGGCCTCGCAGACATGGCGGCGGGGCGGGTGCGCTTTGTTGGCGACGCGCGCCAGCGCATCGAAGAGGATGTGCTGCGCCTGCTGCGCTTCTTCCGCTTCCACGCGCATTACGGCCGGGGCGAGCCGGATGCCGAGGCGCTGGCCGCCTGCACGGCCATGGCCCCGCGTTTGCCGACCCTGTCCGGCGAGCGCGTGCGGGGCGAGTTGTCCCGCCTGCTGGCCGCCAAGGACCCGGCGTCCATTTGGCGCCTGATGCTGGATCGGGGGGTGATGGAGCACCTGTTGCCCACCGCGACGGAGACCGCGCGCTTGGACGGCCTCGTCCGGCTGGAGCATGACTTGGCCGAGCCGCCCGACGCCGTGCGCCGCTTTGCCGCCGTCCTGGCGACCGACCGTGCCGGCGCGCTGAAGGCGTCGGAGGCCTTGAAGCTGTCCAACGCCGATCGCGACCGTCTGGTCGGCTTGGTCGAGCCGCCCATGGCTGTCTCAACGTCGGACAACGCCGTCAAACGCCGCCAAGCGCTCTATCGGCTGGGCGACGCAGGGCTGTATCGGGATCTGGTGATGCTGGCGGCGGTGGACGCACCCGGTCCGGTCGCGCTGAGCGCGGTGAAGGCGGCGCTCGACACGGCGGACGACCTGCCGGCCTTGCGCCTGCCCATCGCCGGGCGCGATCTGCTGGCGATGGGGCTGAAGCCGGGACCGGAGGTCGGCAAGCTCATGAAGGACGTCGAGGCGTGGTGGATCGCCGAGGATTTCCGGCCGGGGCGGGAGGAGTGTTTGGGCGAGGCGCAACGGCGCTTGCGCGTGCCCCCTCCCTGACCCTCACGGCCACTTAACTTCCGGCGGCAGGCTCATGAGGATGGCCTCCGTGTTGCCGCCGGTCTTCAGGCCGAAGGTCGTTCCCCGGTCGTAGAGAAGGTTGAACTCCACGTACCGTCCACGGCGGATCAGCTGGTGCTCGCGCTGTTCGGCAGTCCAAGGCTCGTTCATGTGGCGGCGGACGAGCGCCGGGTAGACCTCCAGGAAGGCCAGCCCGACGTCGCGAGTGAAGGCAAAATCAGCCTCCCAGTCGCCGGAATCCAGATTGTCGAAGAAGATGCCGCCCACACCGCGCGCCTCGCCCCGGTGCGGCAGGAAGAAGTAGCGGTCGCACCATTCCTTGTAGCGCGCATAATAGGCTGGGTCGTGCCTGTCGCAGGCGATTTTCAGCGCCGCGTGGAAGTCCGCCGTGTCCTGCGGGTTCTCGACCATCGGCGTCAGGTCGGCGCCGCCGCCGAACCAGCCGATGCTCGTCGCGATGTGCCGCGTGTTCATGTGCGTGGCCGGCACCAGCGGCGAGCGCATGTGGGCGACAAGGCTGATGCCGGAGGCCCAGAACCGCCCGTCGTCGCCCGCGCCGGGAATGTTGGCGCGGAATTCCGGGCTGAAGGTGCCGTGCACGGTGGAGATGTTGACGCCCACCTTTTCGAACACGCGACCCTTCATCACCGACATGACGCCGCCGCCGCCTTCGCCGCCGCCGTGATCGGGGCGGGTCCAGGCCTTGCGCTCGAACCGGCCGGGGGGAAGGTCGGCGTGAGTGCCCGTCAGGTCGTCCTCCAGCCGCTCGAACGCCGCGCAGATGCGGTCGCGCAACTCGGCGAACCACGCGGTCGCGCGGGCCTTTTGGTCTTCGGTGGGGACGGTAGGCGTTTCGGGAACGGGCATCGGTTGCTCTCCGGCCTTCTTCGAAGGGGGCCTCTATTGCGGAAGTGCGGCGGTCTGTCGCAGGGCTTCACCCAACACCATCGCCGCGCTAAGTGCAACATTCAGAGAACGCGCAGGCGGCTTCAGCGGGATCACGAGGCGGGCGTCGGCGGCCTCGTGCACCTCGTCCGGCACCCCGGCGCTCTCGCGCCCGACCATGATCCGGTCGTCGGGGGCGAAGGCGAAGTCGGTGTAGGGGATGGCGCCGCGCGTGGTCAGCAGCACCAGACGTCCGGCGTGGGGTGCGCGGGCGTAGGCCGACCACGAGGCGTGTCGCGTCATGGCGAGCTGGTCCAAATAGTCCATGCCGGCGCGCCGCAGCTTTCGGTCGTCGAGGACGAAGCCGCAGGGCTCGATCAGGTCGAGGGCGACCCCGAGTCCCGCCGCCAGACGCATCAGGGTGCCGGCGTTCTGCGGGATATCCGGTTCGAAGAGCACGAGACGCATGCAGAGAATCCCTGGGAAGAATGCGGGTTTTTAGCAAATTCTGATGTTGCAGCGCGGCGCGCGACACATTGTCCGATTACAAAGCCTTTTCAAGGCGTGGCCGCGACGGTATACCGCACCCGGAATAACCGGGGCCAGCCACCCCGGACGACGCGGCGCGCCCTCGCTCACCCATTCGGCGGACTCGCCCGTCAAGTCGTGATAAAGAACGGCCACGTGCCATCGGGCGCTTCGGCGCGCCGCGTATGCCTTGAGGAGTAACACGCTTATGGCTCAGACCACGCATCCGCCCGGGACGGGTGCCCATGCGGCCCCCGGCGGCGAGGGGACTTCCCGCCGTGACTTCCTCTATCTCGCCACCGGAGCGGTGGGTGCCGTTGGTGTCGCCGCGGCCGCCTGGCCGTTCGTCGACAGCATGAACCCGGCCGCCGACACGCTGGCGCTCGCCTCGATCGACGTGGATCTGGCCCCGGTCGCGGAAGGTCAGGCCATCACGGTCACCTGGCGCGGCAAGCCGGTGTTCATCCGCCACCGCACGGGCGCGGAGATCGAGGAGGCCAAGAAGGTCAACCTCGGCGAGCTGCGCGATCCGGTCGCCGACGATGCTCGCGTCAAGAAGCCGGAATGGCTAATCGTCATCGGCATCTGCACGCACCTCGGCTGCGTGCCGCTGGGGCAGAAGCCGACCGATCCGAAGGGCGACTACAACGGCTGGTTCTGCCCGTGCCACGGTTCGCACTACGACACCGCCGGCCGCATCCGCAAGGGTCCGGCCCCGGCCAACCTCGTCGTTCCGCAGTACGCCTTCACGGGCGACACCGCGATCCGGCTCGGCTAAGCGGCCCTAAGGTTCTGGAGACCCCAAGATGGCTCAGGCTCACGCCCCCCAGTTCAAGAACCCCGTCGTGAAGTGGATCGACAGCCGCCTGCCGATCTTCACGATGCTGGATCACGAGTACAACCAGTATCCGATGCCCCGGAACGTCAACTATCTGTGGGCGTTCGGTGCGATTGCCGGCATCATGCTGGTGATCATGATCGCGACCGGCCTCGTGCTGGCCATGCAGTACGCCGCCAACACGACGATCGCGTTCGAGTCGGTCGAGCGCATCATGCGCGACGTGAACTACGGCTGGCTGCTGCGCTACGTCCACGCCAACGGCGCGTCGATGTTCTTCATCGCCGTCTACATCCACATGTTCCGCGGCCTGTACTACGGTTCCTACAAGGCCCCGCGTGAGATCCTGTGGATCCTCGGCGTGTTCATCCTGCTGGCCATGATGGCGACCGCCTTCATGGGCTACGTGCTGCCGTGGGGCCAGATGAGCTTCTGGGGCGCCACCGTCATCACGAACCTGTTCTCGGCCTTCCCGATCGTCGGCGACCCGATCGTGACCTGGCTGTGGGGCGGCTTCTCGGTCGACAACCCGACGCTGAACCGCTTCTTCGCGCTGCACTTCCTGCTGCCGTTCGTGCTGCTGGGTCTGGTGATCCTGCACACCGCCGCGCTGCACGTGTCCGGCTCGAACAACCCGCTGGGCATCGACCCGAAGGGCCCGCAGGACACCGTGCCGTTCAACCCGTACGTCACGCTGAAGGACGGCTTCGCGGTCGTCGTGTTCCTGATCTTCTACGCGGCCTTCGTGTTCTTCGCGCCGAACTACCTCGGCCACCCGGACAACTACATCCCGGCCAACCCGCTGGTCACCCCGGCGCACATCGTTCCGGAATGGTACTTCCTGCCGTTCTACGCGATCCTGCGCGCGATCCCGGACAAGCTGGGCGGCGTGCTCGCCATGTTCGGCGCCATCGCGGTCCTGGCGGTTCTGCCGTGGCTCGACACCTCCAAGGTGCGCAGCTGCAAGTTCCGTCCGATCTATCGGCAATTCTTCTGGATCCTCGCCATCGACGCCCTGGTGCTCGGCTATGCCGGCGCCATGCCCGCCGAAGGCGTGTGGCTGCTGATCGCCCGCATCGGCACCGCCTACTACTTCTTCCACTTCCTGGTCCTGCTGCCGCTGCTGGGCAAGCTGGAGCGTCCGCTGCCGCTCCCGGCCAGCATCAGCGAACCCGTTCTGAAGGGCGGTGGGCGCGTTGCCGCCGGCGCCCATGCCAAGCCCATGGAGAAGGCCTAATGCGCGCTCTGAAGACTGCAATCCTCTCGGCGGCCTTCGCCCTGGGTCTCGCTGGCGCCGCGCAGGCGTCGGAGGCGGTCCACATCCCGCAGCAGAGCTGGCCGCACAGCGGCGTGTTCGGCACCATCGACAAGGCGTCGGCGCAGCGCGGCTTCCAGATCTTCAAGGAAGTCTGCGCGTCCTGCCACTCGGCGAAGCTGGTACCGATCCGCACCCTGGCGGGCATCGGCTTCAGCGAAGACGAGCTGAAGGCGCTCGCCGCCGGCTATGAGGTCCAGGCCGGTCCGAACGATTCGGGCGAGATGTTCATGCGTCCGGCTGTTCCGGCCGACCGCTTCCCGTCGCCGTTCCCCAACGACAACGCGGCGCGCGCGGCGAACAACGGCGCCCTGCCGCCCGACCTGTCGCTGATCGCCAAGGCCCGCGTCGGTGGCGAGGACTATCTGTACGCCTTCCTGACCGGTTTCGAGGACAACCCGCCGGAAGGCGTGAACCTGATGCCGGGCATGAACTACAACAAGTACTTCCCGGGCCATCAGGTCGGCATGCCGAACATCCTTCAGCCGGACGGCGTGACCTACGCCGACGGCACGAAGGCGACGGTCGAGCAGCAGGCCAAGGACGTTGCCACCTTCCTGACCTTCATCGCCGAGCCGCACCTGGATGCGCGCAAGCAGATGGGCGTTAAGGTGATCCTGTTCCTGCTGGTGCTGGCCGGTCTGATGTACGCGTCCAAGCGCAAGCTGTGGGCGGGCCTGCACTGATCTCGGCTTCTGCCGAAGGATCAATTAAGACTGGACAGGGCGCCTTCGGGCGCCCTGTTCTGTTATGGGCACCAATTCGCAAGAGGCTGGCATGGTGGACAAGCTGATCGACGAGATCGTGGACTTCTGGTTCGACGAGGCGATGAAGCCCTACTGGTTCCGGAAATCCGACAGCTTCGACCGCACGGTGCGGGACACGCTGCTGCCCCATTACGAGAACGCCGCGGCCGGCAAGTACGACCACTGGAAGGACGACGTGGACGGCTGCATCGCCCTGTGCGTCCTGCTGGACCAGGTGCCGCGCAACGTCTTCCGGGGCGACCCGCGGGCCTTCGCGACCGACGGGAAGGCCCGCGCTGTGGCCCGCCACGCCGTCGAGCAGGGCTTCGACCTGGAATGCAACGCCGACGAAAAGATCTTCCTCTATCTGCCCTTCGAGCATCATGAGGATCCGGAGAGCCAGGAGTTGTCCTGCACCCTCTGCCGGGAGCGGATCGGCGATCCGGAAATCGTCCGCTACGCCGAACGGCACCGCGAAATCATCGAGCGGTTCGGCCGCTTTCCCCACCGCAACGCCGTCCTCGGCCGCACCAGCACGCCGGATGAGGTCGAATTCCTCAAGGAGCCGGATTCGTCGTTCTGACCAGGGCGGCGTCCGGCGCATCCAGCCAGCGCGCCAGCGCCGCCAGCAGGTCGGCGCGGCGCACCGGCTTCACGAGATGCTCGTTCATGCCGGCGGCGAGGCTGCGGACGCGGTCCTCCGGGAAGCCGTGGGCGGTGACGGCGATGATCGGAACACGCCCGCGCTGGTCGGCCATGGGCGGGTCGGACATGGCCCGAATCTTCCGGGTCGCGGTCAGCCCGTCCATGCCGGGCATCGACACGTCCATCAGCACGGCGTCGAAGGGGATTGCGGCGTTGGCGACGGCGTGAATGGCCTCGACGCCATCGCTGGCCGCCTCCACCGAAAAGCCGACCTTGCGCAGGAGGGCCGTGATCAGGGCGCGGTTGGTCGCGCTGTCGTCCACCACCAGCAAACGGCCGCCCCGCGCGCGCGCCCACACGGCCAGCCGCTCGTCGATCGACGGAGCCGCCATCGGGTCAAGCGACGGGGTGCCTTGCGGCTGCGGGTGCAACATGTCGCCGTCCACGGCTGCCTTTGGCAAATTGCAACGCAGTTTGCGGCCTGCCCGACGTGAAAGCCTTGACTCTCCGTCGAACGGGCCGTTTCAGATACTTTGTTAGCAAACGATGGGCCAAACGGGGCTCGGCAGAGCCGCGCGCGATGGCGTATGGTCGCGCGCGATTAGGGAATTGGTGCGGAGGGACTTCATGGGCGTTGTCGACCGGATCTGGACGGCCTTCGCGGCTTTGAACGGCGCGGTTGCGGTGGGGGCGGGGGCCTACGCCAGCCACGGCCTGGCCGGCGATCCGCGCGCGCAGGAACTGTTCCACCTCGCCGGACAATACCAGATGTGGCACGCGCTGGCGCTGGTTGCCTTGGTGGTGCTGGTCCGGCGCGCGGGCGGCACGGCGCGGGTGGCGGTCCGTCTGGCTGGTTGGCTGTTCGTCGCGGGCATTTTGCTGTTCAGCGGAACGCTCTACGCGCTCGCCACGACCGGGCCGCTGCCCGTCGGCATGACAGCGCCGCTCGGTGGGTCCGCCTTCATGCTGGGATGGGTTGTTCTGGCGATGGCGGCGCTGTTGTTCGGCCGCCGCTTCTTCGAGGAGCGGTGAGAGCTTACGCTGGCGCGTTGGTGGATTCGGGCGTCGGCGCCGAGGCGCCCTCGTCCTTGCGGGTGCCGGGGGCGCAGAACAGGCCGTGCAGGGTCGCCATGACGGTCTGCGCCTCGTGCCCGTTTAGCGAATAGTAGATGTTCTGGGCGGACCGGCGCGTGCGCACCAGCTTGTCCCGGCGCAGGCGGGCAAGGTGCTGCGACAGCGCCGACTGGCTGAGATCGACCAACTCCTCCAACTCACCCACGGACTTTTCGCCTTCGGTCAGGTAGCAGAGGATGAGCAGGCGGCGCTCGTTGCTCATGGCTTTCAGCAGCGTGCTGGCCCGGCGCGCGTTGCTCTGCAGGTCGGCGATGTTCATCAAGTCTACCATGGCTGTCGACGTCAACCCCGGCCGCACGTGAACGCAGCGCCCGTGATATATCATTCGTGCTCAATGATATGGAAGGGCTCGGCGGACTGTCTACCCGTGGAAGTCCCGTAGGCCCAGCGATGTCCCCGGTTCCGTCAACGCTTGCCTCGACGGCGTTGAGCGGACCGGCGAGCGCCTTTAGGATCAACGCGCAAGCCTTGGATCGAAGGAGATGTCCACCATGACCGACCACCGCCTGGACGCCAAGGGGTTGCAGTGCCCGTTGCCGGTGCTCCGCGCGCGCAAGGCGCTGAAGGCGATCGCCGTCGGCGAGGTGCTGACGGTCGAGGCGACGGATCCCGGCGCGGTCAAGGACTTTCCCGCCTTCTGCGAGGCCACGGGCAACCGCCTGCGGTCCAGCGACGAGGAGGCGGGTGTCTACCGTTTCGTGATCGAGCGCGTCGTCTGAAGGATTTCCGCGCGTCCGCCGCGCAAAAGGGGTGGTTTTCCACGTCGTGGGGGATGTGACGTTAAGCCCCGGAATCAGCCTGTACTTTCATTAGCGATCCGGGAACAATAGCGGCAGGAAATGCCTCGTCCACCAACGAAAAACGACAGAAAAACATGCTCACCACCCTGTTCACCCACGCCGCCTGCCTGGAACACGACACAGGGCTGGGCCATCCGGAATGCGCGGACCGCCTGCGCGCCGTGCTGGCCGCTCTGGAGACGGAGGAGTTCTATCTTCTGGAGCGCCAGGAGGCACCGCGCGCCACCATTGAGCAGCTCGCCCGCGCCCATCCGAAGGAACACATCGACCGCGTCCTGTCGGCCATTCCGGAGCATGAGCACGCGGGCATCGACGCCGACACGGTGGTCTCGCCGGGATCGGGCGAGGCGGCGTTGCGGGCGGCCGGGGCGGTAATCGCGGCGGTGGATGCGGTGGCGACCGGCCATTCGCGCAATGCCTTCTGCGCCGTGCGCCCGCCGGGGCACCATGCCGAGTACGACAAGGCGATGGGGTTCTGCCTGTTCAACAACGTGGCGGTGGGCGCCTATCACGCGCGCGCCGTTCATGGGTTGCAGCGGGTGGCGGTGGTGGACTTCGACGTGCACCATGGCAACGGCACGCAGGACATTTTCCAGCGCGACCCGGACCTGCTCTACTGCTCGACCCACCAGTCGCCGCTCTATCCCGGCACGGGCGACGCGGGCGAGCGGGGCGAATACGGCAACTGCGTGAACGCGCCGCTGGCGGCCATGGCGGGCTCGCCGGAATTCCGTCACGCGATGACCCACATCATCCTGCCGGCCATCGACCACTTCAAACCCGACCTGCTGATGATCTCCGCCGGGTTCGACGCGCACTCCCGCGACCCGCTGGCCAGCCTGCACCTGACCGACGACGATTTCGTCTGGGCGACGCGCAAGCTGGGCGACATGGCGCGCACCCACTGCGGCGCGCGCATTGTGTCCGTGCTCGAAGGGGGGTACAACCTCCGCGCCCTGGCTTCCGCTTGCGCGGCGCATGTCCGCGAGCTGATGTACTGCTGACCGCAGATTCTTCCGGCTAGGCCCGTGGCGAGACCGTCATACGTCCGCCGCGGGCCTTGCGCATTGGGGGCACGGGTCATAACTTCGGATTTCACGAGCCCAAACTCGGATTGGTCATGGCTGAGCACGCACAGATTCCCCCCGACATTGCCGCCCTCAGTTTCGAGGATGCGCTGGCCGAGTTGGAGCGCATCGTGCGCCAGCTTGAGGAAGGGCGCGGCAAGCTCGACGACGCCATCTCCTCCTATGAGCGCGGCACGGCCCTGAAGCGCCATTGCGAGGCCAAGCTGCGCGAGGCGCAGGCCAAGATCGACCGCATCACCGTGACCGCCGACGGTACCCTCGGCACCGAACCGGCCCGGATCGACTGACGTGCAGACCGAACTCAAGGCCGCGATGGCCGACATGACCGAGGTGGTGGAACAGGCCATCACCCGCCTCCTCCCCACCACCGACCTCGCCGAGGCGGTTTTGTTCGAGGCGATGCGCTACGGCTGCCTGAACGGCGGCAAGCGGCTGCGCCCCTTTCTGGTTTTCCATTCCGCGAACCTGTTCGGGGTCAATCCGGATTGCGCGGTGCGCGTCGCGGCGGCGGTGGAGTTCGTCCACTGCTATTCCCTGATCCACGACGACCTGCCGGCCATGGACGACGGCGACCTGCGCCGGGGCCGGCCGACCGTGCACCGCCAGTTCGACGAGGCGACCGCGATCCTGGCCGGTGACGGCCTGCTGACCTTCGCCTTCGAGGTGCTGGCCGATCCGGCGACCCACGAGGATCCAAACGTGCGCTGCCAGCTGGTTTCGGCGCTCGCCAAGGCGGCCGGTCCGCACGGCATGGTCGGCGGGCAGATGCTCGACCTGATCGCCGAGCACGAGACCTTCGACCTCGGCACCACCACGCGCCTTCAGCGCATGAAGACCGGCGAGATGATCGCCTTCTCCGCCGAGGCCGGCGGCATCCTGGGCAAGGCGTCCCCGCCGCAGCGCCACGCGCTCCGCGCCTACGCCCATGACCTGGGGCTTGCCTTCCAGATCGTGGACGATCTGCTGGACGTGGAAGGAACGGAGGCCGAGACCGGCAAGTCCGTCGGCCGCGACGCGAAGGCCGGCAAGGCGACCTTCGTGTCGATCCTGGGGCGCGACCGCGCACGCGCCCAAGCCGAAATGCTGGCCGCCCAGGCCGTGGCGCACCTGGAGATCTTCGAGGGTCGCGCCGATATGTTGAAGGCGGTCGCCGACTTCGTCGTCGCGCGGCGGACCTGAACGGAGGACGTGCAAGAGTGACCGCGCAATCCAAGACGCCGCTTCTCGACACCGTCTCCACCCCAGCCGATCTGCGAGCCCTGAAGCCGGAACAGTTGCGCCAGTTCGCGGACGAACTGCGCACGGAGACCATTGACGCGGTGTCCGTCACCGGCGGCCATCTCGGCGCCGGGCTGGGCGTGGTCGAACTGACCGTTGCCCTGCATTACGTCTTCAACACGCCCGAAGACCGGCTGATCTGGGACGTCGGGCACCAGTGCTACCCGCACAAGATCCTGACCGGGCGGCGCGACCGCATCCGCACCCTGCGCATGGGCGGCGGCCTGAGCGGCTTCACCAAGCGGTCGGAGAGCGAATACGACCCGTTCGGCGCCGGCCACAGCTCCACCTCCATCTCCGCCGGGCTCGGCATGGCGGTGGCGCGTGACCTGCTGGGCAAGTCGAACAACGTCATCGCGGTGATCGGCGACGGCGCGATGAGCGCCGGCATGGCCTATGAGGCGATGAACAACGCGGGTTCCGCCAACTCGCGCCTCGTCGTCATCCTGAACGACAACGACATGTCCATCGCGCCGCCGGTCGGCGCGATGAGCGCCTATCTGTCGCGCCTGATTTCGTCGAAGCCCTATCTGTCGCTGCGCCATCTGGCGAAGGAGATCGCCGACCAGTTGCCGCGTCCCCTGCGGACGGCTGCGCGCCGGGCGGAGGAGTACGCGCGGGGCATGGTGACCGGCGGCACGCTGTTCGAGGAGTTGGGCTTCTACTACATCGGCCCGATCGACGGGCACAATCTGGACCACCTGCTGCCGGTGTTGCAGAACGTGCGCGATGCCGAGGACGACAAGCCCGTCCTGATCCACGTCGTCACCAAGAAGGGCAAGGGCTACGCCCCGGCCGAGGCCTCGGCCGACAAGCTGCACGCGGTGGCCAAGTTCGACGTCATCACCGGCGCCCAGGCCAAGCCCAAGTCCAACGCGCCGACCTACACCCGCGTCTTCGCCAACGCCCTGATCGCCGAGGCCGAGGCCGACAAGCGCGTGCTGGCGGTCACCGCCGCCATGCCGTCTGGCACCGGCCTCGACCTGTTCGGCCAGCGCTTTCCCGACCGCTGCTTCGACGTCGGCATCGCCGAGCAGCATGCCGTGACCTTCGCGGCGGGGCTGGCCACCGAGGGCTTCAAGCCGTTCTGCGCCATCTACTCGACCTTCCTGCAACGGGCCTACGACCAGGTGGTGCACGACGTGGTGCTGCAACACCTGCCGGTGCGCTTCGCGCTCGACCGCGCCGGGCTGGTGGGCGCGGACGGGGCGACGCACGCCGGGGCCTTCGACGTGGCCTATCTTGGCTGCCTGCCGGACATCGTGCTGATGGCGGCGGCCGACGAGGTCGAGCTGATGCATATGGTGGCGACCTCGGCGGCCATCGACGACCGCGCCTCGGCGCTGCGCTACCCGCGCGGCGAGGGCGTCGGGCTGGAGATGCCGGAGCGCGGCCTCATCCTGCCCATCGGCAAGGGCCGGGTGGTGCAGGAAGGCTCGAAGGTGGCGCTGCTCAGCTACGGGGCGCGGCTGGGCGAGGCGCACAAGGCGGCGGCGGAGCTGGCCGCGCGTGGGCTGTCGACCACGGTGGCCGACGCGCGCTTCGCCAAGCCGCTGGACGAGGACTTGGTCCGCCAGCTGGCGCTGCACCACGAGGTGCTGATCACCATCGAGGAGGGCTCGGTCGGCGGCTTCGGCAGCTTCGTGCTGCAGTTCCTCGCCACCTCCGGCCTGCTCGACGGCGGGCTGAAGATCCGCCCCATGGTCCTGCCGGACCTGTTCCTGGACCACGATGCCCCGGCCAAGCAGTACGAGGACGCCGGCCTGTCGGCCCGCGCCATCGTGGCGACCGCGCTTCAGGCGCTGGGCATCGAGACGGCCGCCGCCAGCGCCTGAGCGATGTGACGCTTACCCCTCACCCTCCCGCCGGGGACGGGTGAGGGCGCGCGCCTCCCAGAACACCGGCGTCTCCTTGAACGCCTTCCACAGATCGGGGATGGCCTTGCGGCGCTTTTCGGCCCGCTTGTTCAGCCATTTCAGCGCGGCGTCGGCGACGGCCGGGTCGGCGCCGGGGGCAATGGCGGGAAGCGTGCGCAGCAGGTTTCGGGCGATGGCCGTGTCGTGGTCGGCGTCGAGTTCGCCCAGCACAGCCTCCAAGGCGGCGATGAAGGGGTGCGTGGCCTCCGGCGCGTAGAGGCCACGGAAGAACTCCGCCGCGTAGCGCAGCTTGCGCAGGCGCCGCCGCAGCGTGTCCAGAGCCTTGGTGTCGGCGTTGTCCAGCTCCTTGCCGGCCTTCATCGCCTTGGCGTGCTGCGTGGCGAGCCAGCCGCCGGCCAGCTCTGCGACGGGACGGTCGAGTTGGGCGCGGAGCGCCGGTTCCGCGCCGGTGTGCCAGCGGCCTTCCTCCACCCACGCGCCGAGCGCCAGCAGTAACCCGGTGCAGCGGGGCGACAGGATCGCCTCCATCGCCATGTGGGTGGGCGCACGGCGGGCTTCCCGGACGGCAGCAGCCAAGGCGGGCAGGCCGGCGGGGGCCTTGGCGGAGGCGGCGAACGGCTCGATCACACCGGACAGCAGCACATCCCATTCCCGCGCCGGGCCGAGCTGCCCGGTGAGCCAGCGAAGACCGTCACCGGCGCGGCAGAGGTCCGGCTTTCCGGTGACCGGGCGGAACAGCCGGAAGGCGGTGCGCAGCCGGCGCAACGCGACCCGCATCTGGTGCAGCCCTTCCACGTCGCCATCGGCCAGCGCGCAGGCCTCGTTGGCGAGAAGCTGGCGCAGGCAGTGGCGGACGATGTGTCGGTACGCCTCCGCCGCCGTGGTGACGGGGGACAGGCCGAGGGGCTCCGGCAGGACGGGGGCGGGCAGGCGGCCGGTGACGAGCCGGTAGCCGAGTTCCGCCTTGCTCTCCGTGCCGATGCGCATGGGCACGCCGCGCTGGAGCGCCAGGGCGAGGTCGAACAGGCGGCTGACGCGTCCGGATTTCAGTTCCAGCTCCACCTCGCTGATGCGGGCGCAGGCGGTGCCGGCGGCGATCTCCCCCTCGTCCACCGCGACCTCGATGGCGGTGAGCGCGTCGGGACGGACGAGCAGGACGGTGCGCCGGAAGTCCGTCGTGAAGATGGGGGCCAGCGCCGAGCGGGTCTCCGCCGGGACCAGGGCGGCGATGCCCTCGGCCTCCAGAGGGGCGAGATCGGGAGTGGCGGTGGCGATGGTCCACTCCCACTCCTTGCGGACGGCGACGGCGGCCGAGTCGCCGGTGGTCGCGGAGTTGACCGTCTTCAGGGTCTGGATGAAGCGATCGCCGTCCTGGCGCACGCGGAGCGCCACGCCGCCGGCGAACAGGCGCAGGTCCGGCGTGTCGAAATAGACGGTGCGCAGGTGGCGGGTGACCGGCTCCCCCTCCGCCCGCTCGCGCAGGGCTTCCAGGCCCAGGACGCGGCCGAGGTCGCGCGGGTCGAGGTGGAGCTTCATTTCCACTTCCCGAACGGCGGTCGCGGTCGCGGTCGTTTTCGGCGGTGCGGATGACAAGGGGGCACTCCCGGTCTGGACGGAGCCCAACATGGACAAAGTTGAAATACCCCAAGCCTCGCTGTGGGTTAAGCAAGTTTGCGCGGCAGCACGAAATCAGCGAGCCGGCCGGCCCCGAGGTCGAGGTCCCGCCAGTGCATCGTCTCGAACAGCAGCACGGCGCAGGCACCGGTCGGAAACTTCTCGGCCAGCGCCTCGCGGTGGTGGTCGTCGCCGGAACCGACGAGCTGCTGGGCCAACTCATGCAGGTCGGGATTGTGGGCGACCAGCATCAGCGATCCGGCCGAATCCGGGGCGTCGCGCAACCGTTCCAGCAGCACGTGCTGGCCGCAGAGATAGAGGCCCC
Organism: Azospirillum soli; assembly: GCF_017876165.1. Classification (GTDB taxonomy): domain Bacteria; phylum Pseudomonadota; class Alphaproteobacteria; order Azospirillales; family Azospirillaceae; genus Azospirillum; species Azospirillum soli. The sequence continues at coordinate 43,238 of NZ_JAGINQ010000010.1, read as the reverse complement.
GTTCATGCTCCACGGGAACGGTCGTGGCCCCCATGGCGGACAACACGCGCCGTCCGGTGTCCACCGCGCGGATGGCGGTCGAACACAGGACGAGGTCGATGTGCGCCTTGTGCTCCTTCAGGTGCCGGCCGATCTTCTGGGCCGCCTTTTCCCCGCGCGGGGCCAGTGGACGGTCGTGGTCGTCCAGGGCGGGATTGTCCCAGGACGATTTCGCGTGACGAAGCAGGTAGAGGGTCTTCATCCTGGTCATCCGGATTGACGTGACGGGGCGGGCTTGAACCTGTTTTTCAGCAGGGACTATGCTTGTCCCGAAACCGTAACCTAAATGGGATAGACTCGTCGCCCCGACTGGTGCGCCGGCTTTCGCCGGCGCCATGATCCCTGAAAAGCCCGAGGCCGCCGTGACCCACCTTCAGGACCTGGAAGCGTTCAGCATCGAAGCGAACTCCCCGGAGCGCTTCATCAACCGCGAGCTGTCGTGGCTGGCCTTCAACCAGCGCGTCCTGGAAGAGGCCTCCAACCCGAATCACCCGCTGCTGGAGCGGCTGCGCTTCCTGTCGATCTCGGCCAGCAACCTGGACGAGTTCTACATGGTGCGCGTCGCCGGCCTGAAGGGGCAGGTGGCGGCCGGCGTGAAGACGCCGAGTGCCGAGAACCTGACGCCGGCCCAGCAGCTGGCCGCCGTCAACCAGCGCATCATCGAGCTGATGAACAGCCAGCAGGCCATGTGGCGCAGCCTGCGGGTGGACCTGCGCGAGGCCGGGATCACGGTGGCCGAGGCGGAGGACCTGTCCGACGGCGAAAAGGATTGGCTGGAAGCCAAGTTCCTCGACGACATCTTCCCGATTCTGACGCCCATCGCGGTCGATCCGGCGCATCCCTTCCCGTTCCTGCCGAACCTGGGCTTCGCGCTGGCGCTGCAACTGCACGAGCCGGTGAAGGGGCGGCATCTGGACGCGCTGGTGCCGCTGCCGGCGCAGCTGGACCGCTTCATCCGCCTGCCGGGCTCCGACATCCGATTCATCCAGTTGGAAAAGGCGGTGATGCTGTTCATCGACCGCCTGTTCCCGCCGTTCCAGGTGAAGGCGCACGGCGTCTTCCGCGTGCTGCGCGACAGCGAAATCGAAATCGAGGAAGAAGCGGAAGATCTGGTCCGGACCTTCGAAAGCGCGCTGAAGCGCCGCCGCCGGGGCAGCGTCATCCGGCTCGCCACCGACGCGGGCATGGCCGCCGACCTGCGCGAGTTCCTGCGGCATGAGCTGAACGTGTCGAACGACGACGTGTTCATCCTCGACGGGCTGATCGGTCTGACCGACACCAAGCAGCTGATCGTGGACGAGCGGCCGGACCTCGTCTTCCGGCCGTTCAACGCCCGCTTCCCGGAGCGGATCCGCGACTTCGGCGGCGACTGTTTCGCGGCAATCCGCGATAAGGACATCGTCGTCCACCACCCGTACGAGAGCTTCGACGTGGTGGTGCAGTTCATCCGGCAGGCCGCGCGCGATCCGCAGGTGGTCGCCATCAAGCAGACGCTGTACCGCACCAGCAAGGACAGCCCCATCGTCGCCGCGCTGATCGAGGCGGCGGAGGCCGGCAAGTCGGTCACGGCGCTGGTCGAGCTGAAGGCGCGCTTCGACGAGGAGGCCAACATCCGCTGGGCGCGCGACCTGGAACGCGCGGGCGCCCAGGTGGTCTACGGCTTCGTGGATTTGAAGACGCACGCCAAGGTGTCGCTGGTCGTGCGGCGCGAAAACAAGGCTCTGCGCAGCTACGTCCATTTCGGGACGGGCAACTACCACCCGATCACGGCGAAGATCTATACCGACCTGTCCTTCTTCACCTGCGACCCGGCGCTGTGCCACGACGCGGCGGTGATGTTCAACTTCATGACCGGCTACGCCACGCCGAAGGTGTTGGAGAAGATCGCCATCGCGCCGATCACGCTGCGCCAGAAGCTGATGCAGAAAATCGACGCGGAGATCGCCAACGCCGCCGCCGGCAAGCCGGCGCAGATCTGGGTGAAGCTGAACTCCCTGGTCGATTCGGAGATCATCGACAAGCTGTACCAGGCGTCCCAGAAGGGCGTGCAGATCGACATGGTGATTCGCGGCATCTGCTGCCTGCGCCCCGGCGTGAAGGGCCTGTCGGAGAACATCCGCGTGCGCAGCATCGTCGGCCGCTTCCTGGAGCACGGACGCGTCGTCTGCTTCGGCAACGGCCACCCGCTGCCGAGCCCGCACGCCAAGGTCTTCATCTCCTCCGCCGACTGGATGCCGCGCAATCTGGACCGCCGCATCGAGACGCTGGTGCCCATCGAGAACCCGACGGTGCACGAGCAGGTTCTGGATCAGATCATGGTCGCCAACTTCAAGGACGAAGCGCACACCTGGAAGTTGGGGCCGGACGGCGTCTATCATCGGGTGGAGGCTGGACCGGACGCGTTCAGCGCCCACAACTACTTCATGACCAACCCGAGCCTGTCGGGACGGGGCAGTGCGATCGCGACCAAACGCACCCCGCCGCGGTTGAAGCTCCGCACGGTCTCTTGAAGCAAGGCAAGGGTTGCCCATGACGTCGGCGCAGGAACGCACCGCCTCACCGGTTGAAAAGGCCGAGCGGGTTGCGGTCATCGATATCGGCTCCAACTCCATCCGTCTGGTCGTCTATGACGGGCTGAAACGGGCGCCGCTGCCGATCTTCAACGAGAAGGTACTGTGCGGGCTGGGGCGCGGAGTCGAGAAGTCCAGGCGCCTGAACCCCGACGGCAAGGTGCAGGCGCTGGACGCGCTGGAGCGGTTCGCGCTGCTGGCCTCGGCCATGCGCGTCGGCCGCCTGGACGTCATCGCCACCGCCGCCCTGCGCGATGCGGAGGATGGCCCCGCCTTCGTGGACGCCATCGAGCAGCGCACCGGCCTGACCGTCCGCGTGATCAGCGGCGAGGAGGAAGCGCGGCTGTCCGCCTTGGGCGTGCTGTCCGGCACTCCGGCGGCGCACGGGCTGGTCGGCGACATGGGCGGCGGCAGCCTGGAGCTGGTCCGGCTCGATCACGGCGTCATCGGCGAGCATGTAACCACGCCGCTGGGGCCGTTGCGCCTGATGGAGAGCGGGGCGGTCAAGCAGAACGGGCTGAACCGCACCATCGACCAGCATTTCGAGACGCTGGACTGGCTGTTGCAGGTCAAGGGGCGGCCCTTCTACCCGGTCGGCGGCGGCTGGCGCGCGCTCGCCAAGCTGCACATGGAGCAGACCAAGCACCCGCTGCACATCATCCACCATTACACCGTGCCGGCCGGCGAGGCGCGCGACTTCGCGGCGCTGATCGCCAGGCAGAGCAAGTCGTCGCTGGAGAAGATGTCCGGCTCGCGCCGGCGCATCGACACGCTGCCCTACGCGGCACTGGTGTTCGAGCGGTTGCTGCGGGCGGCGCAGCCCTCGGCCGTGGTGTTCTCGGCCTTCGGCCTGCGTGAAGGGCACCTGTTCTCGCTGCTGAGCCCGGAGATGCAGCGGCATGACCCCTTGCTGGCGGCGGCGGACGATTGGGCGCAGCGGTTCGGGCGGCTCGGCGACCCGGCGCTGTTGATCGCCTGGACAAGCGGCCTGTTCGCCGGAGAGGACGACGCCGCGCAGCGGCTGCGCCATGCGGCCTGCCTTCTGAGTGATGTGGGCTGGTCGGATCATCCGGACTATCGGGCGGAACACGCCTTCCTGCGCATTCTGCGCTTCCCGTTTCCCGGCGTGGACCACGATGAGCGGGCGTTCCTGGCTCTGGCCGCCTATGCCCGCTACACGGGAACGATCGAGGGGCCGGCGACGCTGGGGGCGCGGGCTCTGCTGTCGGACGCGCAGGCGCTGAAGGCCCTGGTGCTGGGGCTGGCGCTGCGGCTGGCCCACACGCTGACCGGCGGTGCGACGGCGCTGCTGCAGCGGACCGTGCTGAAGGTGTCGGGCGAGCGGCTGGTGCTGACCCTGCCCGAGGATGGCAGCGTGCCGGCCGGCGAGGTCGTCCAGAGGCGGCTGGATGCGCTGGCGAAGGTGCTGAGCCGTAAGGGTGAAGTCGTCCAACCCCGTCCGGAAGCGGCGGAGTGATGGATTCTCGTGGAGCAACAGAGACTACACGGATTTCGCGGATTTAAAACACGGATTGCACGGATTTTTATTTGCTTGCCAGCGGCTTTTTTCGGAAGGGCCGCGGTTTAACAAGACGAATAAATTCGCGTTTAAATCCGTGTAATCCGTGAAAAATCTATTGCCTGCGAGAATAAGAGGCTCAGGTCACCTTGGCGTGGGAGATGGCTTCGCGGACGCTGACGCCCTTGCGCAGGATGTTGTCCACCGCGCGGCCCTGGACGAAATTGATACCGGCCTTGTGCGCGTAGACGAGGCTGGACACGCTGTCGCAGCGCGCCAGGATGAACTTGCAGCGGTCCTGCTCGGCGATGCGGTCGAAGAAATACTTCTCGAAGGTCGGGTCCATCTCCAGCATGTCGCTGGACCAGAAGATCTTCGCGTAGTCGGCGTTCAGATATTCCAGGTCGAAGTTGGTCACCCAGAACGGGTTCAGGCCGTCCACCGCGATCTGGTATTTGCGGTCCTGGGCGAAATCGACGACCTCGTTGAACAGCGACAGGTTCTCGATCAGGTCGCCCTTGGAAATCTCAAGCACCACCTGCCCGCGGAAGTCCATGGGCAGGCGTTCGTCGAACTTCACGAAGCCGGTGGAGATCACGGTGGACAGGTTGATGTTGATGCCGATGCGCCGACCGCGCATGAAGCTGAGGCCGTGGTTCAGCGCGCGCAGCACCGACTGGTCGAGATTCGCCGTGAAGTAGTTGAACAGCCACTTGTTGGCGGTGATGTCGTAGTCGGGGCAGAGCCGCTCCTGCAGCAGCTTGATCGAGATGTAGAGTTCGAAATACTCCATCTCGTCTTCGGTGGCCGGGCCGATGTTGGAGATGGCTTGGTTGAAGAGGAACGGCGACAGGTCGAACATCTGCATGGAGCGTTCGAGCTTGGCCATCTCCTCCAGCGTGATCGGCGGCTTGGTCTCGGCGGTGTGGAAGCCCGTCTCGCCGGCCTGCAACTCCTCGACGAAGCGGATGACGTTGATGAAGTTCAACGCCAGTTCCATGATCGAATAAAGCGAATATTCCTTGTACGGGTTCGGCCCGGTCAGCGTCGTCTTCGACAGGAAGATCTGCTCGACCTTCTGGCAGACGTCGGTGACGCCGGTCAGCTTCAAACCCTTGTAGAGGATGATGACGTCGCCGTTGGAGATGTTGAAGGCTTGCAGGTAGGACGCCTTGCTCGACAGTTCCTGGATGATCGTGCGCACGATCATCTGGCTGGCCGGGTCCTTGTCCTTCAGCAGCGACAGGTGCATGTGGATGAGCCGCGTCCCCTGCAACTCGCTTTTGGCCGAGCGCAGAAGGTTCAGCAGCTTGTCGTTGTCGAACTCGGGTTTCTGGTCCTTGGCGGCGGCGACGGCGGCCTGCTTCTCCGTCGTGGAGAGGCGGACGCGGTCGCGTCCCATAGGTGGTTTGCCGCCGAACCTGCTCATACGCGAAATCCCCCAAACCGGCCCGGTGCTCGCGCCCGAATGCCGCCATCGTCCCTTTGGACCAGGTCAGCACGGACTCGGTCCATTGAGATATCAAGCCTATGCTTGTTTAAAAAGGCCTTAAAGCGTGGTTAACAAACGAAATACGTTTCGAATTCTCACCAAAAAAGATGCGGGATCGAATGGATGGCCGCCGGGGCGGCCACCCTTTGTTCACGGTGCCGAGCCTTCGCCGGTCGGAACGATTCGCACGCGGCGGTCCATGACGGCCAGCCCGACGCGCCCATGCTTCAGCGCCAGCGCGTCCTCGCCGAACAGCTCGCGCCGCCAGCCGTGCATGGCCGGCACATCGGCGGAATCGTCGGCGGCGATGGCCTCCAGGTCGGCGGCGGAGGCAACCAGCTTGGACGCCACGTTGTTCTCCTCGCACTTCATCTTGAGGAGCACGCGCAGCAACTCGACGATGGGCTGGAGGCCGGGCGGCGGCTCCTCGCGCGGCTCGACGCGCGGCAGCTCGGAGTCGGGAAGGTCCAGGCCGCGCTGCACGCAGGCCAGCACGTCCGTGCCCTGGCGACCCTCGGCGAAGCCCCGGCCCATGCCGCGGGTGCGGGCAAGGTCGTCCACCGTGGTCGGCGCGTGTGCGGCGATCTCCAGCAGGGCCTCGTCGCGCAGCACGCGGGAGCGCGGCAGATCGCGGCGTTGCGCCTCGCGCTCGCGCCACGCGGCCAGCTCCTTCAGGATCGCCATGAAGCGCGGCTTGTTGGTGCGCACCTTCAGGCGCAGCCACGACGTTTCCGGATCCACCTGATAGGTGGCCGGGTCGGTCAGGACGGCCATCTCCTCTTCCAGCCAGTGGGCGCGGCCGGTGCGGTGCAGGCGGCGCTTCAGCTTCTCATAGGCGGGGCGCAGGTGAATGACGTCGGACAGGGCGTAAGTCAGCTGCCGTTCCGTCAGGGGGCGCTGCGACCAGTCGGTGAAGCGGCTGGACTTGTCGATGCGGGCGCCGGCCAGCTTGGTCACCAGCGTCTCGTACCCTACGCTCTCGCCGAAGCCGCAGACCATGGCGGCGACCTGCGTGTCGAACAGCGGGTGCGGGATCTGGCCCGACAGGTGCCAGAAGATTTCCACGTCCTGGCGGGCGGCGTGGAAGACCTTGAGGATGGACGGATCCGTCATCACGCGGAACAGCGGCGCCAGATCCATGCCCTCGGCGAGCGGATCGATGGCGACGGCCCCGTCCGGCCCGCCGACCTGCACAAGGCAGAGCTGCGGCCAGTAGGTCTTCTCGCGCAGGAACTCGGTGTCGACGGTGATGTATTCGGTCCCGGACAGCGTTTGGCAGAAGGCTTCCAGGGCTTCGGTCGTGGTGATGAGAGTCATGATTGCTTCATACACGAGCAGGGCGCGCCGTGAAAGCTCGCCCTTTGGTGGGGCGTGAAGGGCAGAAAAGCACGGATCGCGGCTTGACAATCCGGCGCTGTCGGTGTGGTGTGTCGGGCCGCCTTTCCGCGCAGGATTCCGACCTTATCCCAAGGTGTTTCGACCCATGCACCCCTACCGCACGCACACCTGCGGCCAGCTTCGCGAAGAGAACGCCGGTCTGACCGTCCGCCTGTCGGGCTGGATTCACCGCAAGCGCGACCATGGACAGCTGCTGTTCATCGACTTGCGCGACCATTACGGCCTGACGCAGTGCGTGGTCGATACCTCCAACCCGGCCTTCCAGATCGCCGAGCGGCTGAAGCTGGAGTCGGTGATCACCGTGACCGGCAAGGTCGTGAAGCGCACGCCGGAGACGATCAACGACAAGCTGCCGACCGGCCGCATCGAAGTGCAGATCGCCGAACTGACGGTGCAGGGCGAGGCCGAGCAGATCCCGCTGCAGGTCAACCAGGACGCCGACACCGGCGAGGACGTGCGCCTGCGCTACCGCTTCCTGGACCTGCGCCGCGAGCGCATCCACGAGAACATCATGCTGCGCGCCCGCGTCATCGCGTCGGCCCGCCGCCGCATGATCGAGCAGGGCTTTACCGAATTCCAGACGCCGATCCTGACCGCCTCCTCGCCGGAGGGTGCGCGCGATTATCTGGTGCCGAGCCGCAACCACCCCGGCAAGTTCTACGCGCTGCCGCAGGCGCCGCAGCAGTTCAAGCAGCTGCTGATGGTCGCGGGCTTCGACCGCTATTTCCAGATCGCGCCCTGCTTCCGTGACGAGGACGCCCGCGCCGACCGCTCGCCGGGCGAGTTCTACCAGCTCGACTTCGAGATGTCGTTTGTCACCCAGGACGACGTCTTCGAAGCCATCGAGCCGGTGCTGTTCGGCATCTTCGACGAGTTCGGCGGCTTCCGCCGCGAGACCGCGCCGGTCATCGACAAGCCGCCGTTCCGCCGGATCAGCTTCGCGGAGTCGATGCTGAAGTACGGCAACGACAAGCCGGATCTGCGCAACCCGCTGGTCATCACCGACGTGACCGAGGTGTTCAAGCGCGAGGACGTGGAATTCCGCGCCTTCAAGCAGACCATCGAGAAGGGCGGCGTCGTGCGCGCCGTCCGCGCCCCGAAGGTTGCCGACAAGCCGCGCAGCTTCTTCGACAAGCTGAACGACTGGGCGCGCGGTCTGGGCGCGCCCGGCCTCGGCTACATCATCTTCGAGGCGACCGGCGGCAAGGGGCCGATCGCCAAGTTCGTGCCGGAGGCCGCCCAGGCCGAATTGCGCACGGCGGTGGGGCTGGAGGACGGCGACGCGGTCTTCTTCGTCTGCGACCAGCCGGCGGCAGCCGCCAAGCTGGCCGGCTTCGCCCGCACGAAGATCGGCGAGGAGCTGGACCTGATCGAGAAGAACGCCTTCCGCTTCTGCTGGATCGTGGACTTCCCGATGTTCGAGCTGGACGAGGAGACCAACAAGGTCGTCTTCAGCCACAACCCCTTCTCCATGCCGCAGGGCGGCTTGGAGGCGCTGAACACGATGAACCCGCTGGACATCAAGGCGTACCAGTACGACATCGTCTGCAACGGCGTGGAACTGTCGTCGGGCGCCATCCGGAACCATCTGCCGGAGGTGATGTACAAGGCGTTCGACATCGCCGGCTACCCGCCGGAGGAGCTGGAAGCCCGCTTCGGCGGCATGCTGAGCGCGTTCAAGCTGGGCGCCCCGCCGCACGGCGGTTCGGCGCCGGGCATCGACCGCATTGTGATGCTGCTGGCCGACGAGCCGAACATCCGCGAGGTCATCGCCTTCCCGCTGAACCAGCGCGCCGAGGATCTGCTGATGCAGGCTCCGGCCCCGGTGGACACCGCGCGCCTGCGCGAACTGCATCTGAAGCTCGACCTGCCCAAGCCGAAGGTCGCCGTGCCCAAGGAAGGCTGATCGCCGGACGAACCGAAAAAGCCCCGCTCCGTTGGAGCGGGGCTTTTTTCATATCTGGTTCCGGCGCCGCCGGCTGGAACCGCGCGCCCATTCCTCCCGTACCCGCCACCGGGGAGTCGGATTCTCAATCGGCGTTGATGATAGGAAGCGGCAACTTGACGGTGCGCGGCTGCTACTGTACGGCGAAGTATGCGGCTTCATGAGCCAAAGCTGAAATTGTCCGCGGGCGTGTATCATGTCGGTTTTGTCAAAGAAAAATTTCTATTTTGTTCAGAATAATGGTGGCGGCAGTTATAGTATAACCACCGGAATTAATTTGGATCAAATTCGTTATTTCAAGGAGTCGCCTGGGGATGGGACGGGAAATGACGATGGTGTTTTTGTCCTCGGTGAAATGGTTACCTTTTCAGCGGCGGCGGATTTTAACCCGCCCGCCACGGATAATGGTCGCTATTATCGTGGACGGCACGGGGAAGGCATCTTCGTCGAACAGCCGGGCTCCTACACCGTGCTGTTTGCCGACACGGTCTACAGCAGCGGCTACACGTTCACGCTCGATACCTCCGACTACGTGCTTCCCGACACGACCCCGCCGGCCGCGCCGGTCATCACCGGCATCTCCAGCGACAGCGGCACCGCTGGCGATGGGATCACCAACGACACGACGCTGAGCCTTTCCGGCACGGCGGAGGCCAACTCGACAGTCGAGCTGTTCAAGTCGGCGGGCGGCGCCCCCACCAGCCTCGGCACGACGAACGCCAACGCCTCGGGCAACTGGACCTTCGATTACACCGGCGTCTCGCTGGGCGAGGGCAGCTACAGCTTCACCGCCAAGGCCACCGACGCGTCCAACAACACCTCCGACGCCTCCTCCGCCTACGCGGTGGTCGTCGACACCACGGCGCCGACCAGCTTGGCGCTTTCGACGACGAGCCTGAGTTCGACCGCCACGACCAGCGGTGCCAATCTCGCCACGCTGTCGGCCAGCGACACCCACACCATCACTTATGGCTTCGCCATCGGCAACGGCAGCAACGACGCCAACAACGCCGCCTTCAGCATCGACGGCAACGCGTTGAAGGTCGGGGCCACGGCGCTCGCGGCCGGGAGCTACAAGGTCTATCTGAAGGCCACTGACCTCGCCGGCAACATCGTCTATCAGGCTTTCACACTCACCGTGACCGATCCCGACACGACCCCGCCGGCCGCGCCGGTGATCGCCGGCGTCTCGGACGACAGCGGCACCGGCGGCGACGGGATCACCAACGACACGACGCTGAGCCTCGCCGGCACGGCAGAGGCCAATTCCACGGTCGAGCTGTTCAGGACGGCGGGCGGCACCACCACCAGCATCGGCACGACGAACGCCGACGCCTCGGGCAACTGGACCTTCGACCACAGCGGCGTCCCCCTGGCCGAGGGCGGCTACAGCTTCACCGCCAAGGCCACCGACGCGTCCAACAACACCTCCGACGCCTCCTCCGCCTACGCGGTGGTCGTCGACACCAGTGCGCCGACCAGCCTCGCGCTCTCGACGACGAGCCTGAGTTCGACCGCCACGACCAGCGGTGCCAATCTCGCCACGCTGTCGGCCAGCGACACCCACACCATCACTTATGGCTTCGCCATCGGCAACGGCAGCAACGACGCCAACAACGCCGCCTTCAGCATCGACGGCAACGCGCTGAAGGTCGGCGGCACGGCGCTCACGGCCGGGAGCTACAAGGTCTACCTGAAGGCCACGGACACCGCCGGCAATATCGCCTACCAGGCCTTCACCCTCACGGTGACCGATCCCGACACGACCCCGCCGGCCGCGCCGGTCATCACCGGCGTCTCGGACGACAGCGGCACCGGCGGCGACGGGATCACCAACGACACGACGCTGAGCCTCGCCGGCACCGCCGAGGCCAATTCCACGGTCGAGCTGTTCAGGACGGCGGGCGGCACCACCACCAGCCTCGGCACGACGAGCGCCAACGCCTCGGGCAACTGGACCTTCGACCACACCGGCGTCACCCTGGCCGAGGGCAGCTACAGCTTCACCGCCAAGGCCACCGACGCGTCCAACAACACCTCCGACGCCTCCTCCGCCTACGCGGTGGTCATCGACACGTCGGCGCCGACCAGCTTGGCGCTCTCGACGACCAGCCTGAGTTCGACCGCCACGACCAGCGGTGCCAGCCTCGCCACGCTGTCGGCCAGCGACACCCACACCATCACTTACGGCTTCGCCATCGGCAACGGCAGCAACGACGCCGACAACGCCCGCTTCAGCATCGACGGCAACGCTCTGAAGGTCGGAGGTACGGCACTCACGGCCGGGAGCTACAAGGTCTACCTGAAGGCCACCGACACCGCCGGCAACACCGCTTATCAGGACGTTACCCTCACGGTGACCGCCCCCTCAACGCCGCCCGCCGACCCCGGTCCATCGACGCCCCCAAGCACGCCGCCCGGCACCCCCAACACGGAGATCGTGAACGGTGTGCCCGTGGTGACGAGGACCGAGACGGACGGGTCCGGGAAGCCGATCGAGGTCGTTTCGATTTCGACCGTCCCCATGGTCGACCCGCGCACCGGACAGCCGATCCCGAGCATCAGCGTGCCGCTGGTCAAGGGCAGCGATGGCGCCGCGCTGCTGGGAGCCGACCTGCCGGCCGGATTCGGGTTGCGCGTGGAAGGCCCGACCGGCGGGCCGCAGAATCCTTCCCAGGCGCTGGCGGACCTGACCAGCACCCTTGGCACCCGCTCCGGCGACGGTTCGATGGTGCAGTTCGCCATGGACGTCCTCGGCAACCTGTCCGCCGACATCCAGGTCATCCTGCGCACCATCGTGCCGAGCGTTCCGGCCGGCACGACCCAGGCGCCGGAGCAGCCCATCGTGATCTCCGCCCCGGCCGGTGCCACCGGCACGCAGGAGGCGCTGGTTCTCGACCTGCGCAACCTCCCGCCGGGGACGACGATCGAGCTTCAGAATGTCGAGTTCGCGGTCATTCTCGGGGATGCGCGGGTGACGGGTGGAGCCGGGTCGCAGGCCGTGATGGGCGGTGGCGGCAGGCAGATCATCGTTCTGGGCGCCGACGACGACACGCTGCACGGCGGCGGCGGCGGCGATGTCGTGGGATCGCTGGGCGGCAACGACCTGCTCTACGGCGACGGCGGCAACGACACGGTCACCGGCGGCGAGGGTAACGATACGCTGCACGGCGGCGGCGACAACGATTGGGCGAACGGCAACGTTGGAGACGACCGGCTGTACGGCAATGCCGGAGCCGATACGCTGCACGGCGGGCAGGGCAACGATCAGGTCTATGGTGGCCAGGGCGACGATTGGCTGTCCGGCGACCTGGGCGATGACCGGTTGTCCGGCGACCTCGGCCGCGACACGCTGTTCGGGGGGGACGGCGCGGACACGCTGGCCGGCGGTGCGGAGACCGACGCGCTCCACGGCAACGTTGGAGCGGATATCCTGTACGGCAACGTTGGAGCGGACACGCTTTACGGCGGGCAGGGCGCCGACACGTTGTTCGGCGGGCAGGAAGGCGACCGCCTGTTCGGTGACCTGGGCGATGACTGGCTGTTCGGGGATCTGGGCGACGATACGCTCACCGGCGGGGCCGGGGCCGACCGGTTCCTGATCGGCGGCGGCACGGGCACCGACACTATCACCGACTTCAACGTGGCCGAGGGGGATCGCCTGCAGATTCGGGCCGGCCTGACCTGGACCGTCTCCTCGTACGGTGCCGGCACCCGTGTGGCGGTGAGCGACGGCAGCACCGTGCTGCTGGAGGGGGTGGCGAGCCTGTCCGAGGATCGCTCCCTTTGGTTCGTCCTGGCGTAGGCCGGCTCCAGCCAGCGCCGCCAGCCCGCGCCGTATCCGCCGGCTGGTCTCCTGGCGGGAGAGGAACGTTTTGTTTGGATCAGGCCGCGACGCTGCCGGGGGGCGGGGACTCGATCAGGCGATAATAGTCGGGATCGACCAGGACGAGGCAGCTGAGCGTCTTGGAATCGCCCTCGTCCTCGATGCTGACCACCTGCGCGTGCGGGATGCCGAGCATGTTGAAGGTCGACTTCACGCGCCAGGACCGGCCGTTGGCCGAACCGACGGACTGGAACACCTGACCAACCTGAACCTGCTTCTTGCTCATGAGAAACCCCTTGGTGGCGCCGGCGCACACCGCAACGCACCGGTCGGCGGACTAGCCAAAGGTAGTAAACCTCTCTTGCAGGTGGTGTTCAATCCCTGGGAATCTTGTCCGAATGGGCTGTGGCGCGGACGCGTCAGCACCCGGATTTTGGCAAAGCCTCAACCTTTTCAAGAATGGCGTTCACGGTGAAGTCGCCATAGTCGATCTGCATGGATTCGGCGACGCCGTTCTGCAGCAGGCGCAGGCTCATCTCATATTCCGGCTGGGCGGCATCGCTTTTCAGCGGGAAGAAGGCCATGCGCACCGGCCATCCCTTCTTGCCTTTCAGCAGCGGGTCGGTGCCGTCCTCCTTCACCGTGTCGCCCTTGCCGATCACGGTCGAGACCTCGGTGGCGCCTTCCGCGTCGGCGCCGTCGAAGACGATCCGGTTGAAGAAGTTGTCGCCCGCACCGGCGTGGTCGAGGATCGCCAACGTGTGCGCCGTCGGGAACATGGTGGCGTCGGGCAGCTTCATCTCCTGCGCTTCGGGCTTAGTGAAGTTGGCGCTGCCGGTGCCGTCCTTCTCCAGCCGGGCCTCGCCGCGCACTTCCTCGTCCACCTCGCCGTTGATCAGCTTGCGCACGTTGAAGCGATAGCGCAGGCCGTCCTTCGCCTCCCACGTCGTGTAGTTGGTGTTCATCGCCATCTCGTCGCCCTCGGCGTAGACGAAGCGCAGCTGGAAGCGCTGCTCCGTCGTCCAGCCGTCGCAGGCGTCGGCCCATTCGAACATCATGCGGCCGCGCACGTCGCTGACCTTGGAGCTGTTGCGCGCGGACAGCAGCGACATCTTGTAGACAGCCCGGTGCGGGAGGATCTCCGCCGCCGCACCAGAGGCCGCCCCCGGGGCTGCCTGGGCCACGGGGACAGGAGCAAGGGCCAGCAGGAACGCGCCGAAGGTCGCGCTGACGGCGAGGCGGGCGGCGGTGCGGCGGTTCTGCAAGGTGAAATCCACGGTCAGTTTGGCGGGTGATTGGAAACGTCAGATGGATTATGGGTGTTTTGGCCCCGGACCGGAAGGCCCGCCGACCTCAATACCCTGTGAATTGGGAGGATACACCCATGCGCACCGACGCCCAAGCTTCGCGGCCCGTCCTGGTGCTGACCCGGCATCTGCCCGACGCGGTGGAGGCGCGCGCGGCGCGCGACTACGACGCGCGGCTGAATCCCGAGGACAAGGCGCTGTCGGGAACGGACATCGCCGCAAGGGCGCAGGGTGCCGATGGGGTGTTGTGCTCCGCCGGGGACAGGCTGGACGCCGATGCGATCAAGGCGTTGCCGGACAGCGTGCGCATCCTCGCCACCTTCTCAGTCGGAACCGATCACATCGATTTGAACGCTGCCAAGGCGCGCGGGCTGGTAGTCACCAACACGCCGGACGTGCTGACCGACGCCACCGCCGACATCGCGCTGCTGCTGATGCTCGGCGCCGCCCGCCGCGCGTCGGAGGGGGAGCGGATGATCCGCGCGGGCGCCTGGACCGGCTGGACACCGACGCAACTGCTCGGCACCCATCTCGGCGGCAAGCGGCTGGGCATCATCGGCATGGGCCGAATCGGGCAGGCGGTGGCGCGCCGGGCGCGGGCCTTCGGCATGACCATCCACTACAGCAACCGCAAGCGTCTGCCGGCGGAACTGGAGGAAGGAGCGGTCTTCCACGCCGACCCGGAAGCGATGCTGGCGGTCAGCGACGTGCTGTCGCTGCACTTTCCGGCAACACCGGAGACCAGACACTGGCTGAACGCCGCGCGCATCGAAAAGCTGCCGCCGGGCGCCGTCGTGGTGAACACCGCGCGCGGCACGGTCGTGGACGACGAGGCGCTGATCGCCGCGCTGAAGACCGGGCGGATCGCCGCCGCCGGCCTCGACGTGTTCGAGAACGAGCCGAACCTGCATCCCGGCTATCGCGGGCTGGAAAACGCCTTCCTGCTGCCGCATCTCGGCAGCGCCACGGTCGAGACGCGCAACGCCATGGGCTTCAAGGCGCTGGACAACCTGGACGCTTTTTTCGCCGGGGCCGAGCCGCCGGACCGGGTCGTCTGATCAAATTGACTAAAATGCCGTACATTTTTGCCGGGTAGCGATGGCCCGGCGGAAAATGCTGCCGGGCAGAACAGGGCGGCGGAAGAAACTGCCGCGCGGAAAAACAAGGCGGTTCAAGGCTTTCGGAGTTGGCACGCCGGTTGCTGTGAGGATGGCGCAGATCTCTTCGATCATGAGGAGCCGACCGATGAACGCCATTGTCACCGCTCTGGAGCCCAAGTCCCACGCCGCCGCCGAACGCTTCGACGGCTTGGCCTGGACCCCGGCCGTGCGCGGCGTGCGGCTTGGTACCCCTCGGGCCATCGAACCGGACGCGCTGGCCCAGCAGCTAGCCGACGCCAAGGCGATGATCGCCGAGCAGCAGGAGCGCATCGCCTACCTGGAAAGCCTGACCATGACGGACGAGCTGACCGGGTTGCTGAACCGGCGTGGCTTCTACAGCCACTTCCGGCGGGAGCTGGCCTCGGCCCGGCGCAACGGCACAGCGGGCGGCGTTCTGGTGATGATCGATCTGGACGGCTTCAAGGCGATCAACGACACGCACGGGCATCTTGCCGGCGACTCCTACCTGCGTCAGGTGGCGCGGCTGATCGTCGGCGCGGTTCGGCAGGAGGACGTGGTGGCCCGGCTGGGCGGCGACGAGTTCGCCGTGCTGCTGACCAACACCGACGCCGAAACGGGGGCCGCCCGCGCCCGCCAGCTGGCGGAACAGGCCCACGGCCAGCACGCCGAATGGGGCGGCGCCGAACTGCCGATCCGCTTCTCCATCGGCATCCAGGCCTATGGCTCCGAGGATCACGAGGATGACGTCATCCGTCAGGCCGACGTGAAGATGTACGGCGACAAGGGGGAGCGGCGCCGGAAGGCCAAGCGCCGGACCAAGGGCGGCCGGACCAAGAGTGAACGGCGTCGGACCCGCCGCGCCGCCTGAACACCGGGATCGGGCAGGGCGGGCGGTGCCCGCGACGTCTTCACGCTGGGGTGGCATTCCCGGTCTGTGACTTAACCGTCCCGGTAACGACAAATTAACCGTCGCGGCTTATCAGAAAAGGAGGTATACCGGCCCTGACGATTCCGCTCGCAGGGGTGGCCATGACGTCCAGACGGGCGACAGCCCTGGGAGGGTTTCGATGCTCACGGAACCAAAAAGCCTCATGATGGCGATGACGGACGGCAAGCCGGCGAAAACGGTCCTCATTGTCGAGGACAACGAACTGAACATGAAGCTCTTCCACGATCTGCTGGAAGCGCACGGTTATGACACCCTCCAGACCCGCGACGGCATGGAAGCGCTGAAACTCGCGCGCCAGCACCGCCCGGACCTGATCCTGATGGACATCCAGCTTCCCGAGGTGTCGGGGTTGGAAGTGACCAAGTGGATCAAGGAGGACGACGATCTCAAATCCATCCCGATCATTGCCGTGACCGCCTTCGCGATGAAGGGCGATGAAGAGAAGATCCGCGAGGGCGGCTGCGAGGATTACATCGCCAAGCCGATCTCCGTTACGAAGTTTCTCGAGTCCGTTCAGAAGTTTCTCAGCTAACGAATTCCAGCGGGATCGGTCGCACCCTCCATGTCCGCTCGTGTCCTTGTCGTCGATGACGTTCTGCCCAATGTGAAGCTGCTCGCGGCCAAGCTGACGCGCGAGTACTTCGACGTCATCACCGCCTACAACGGTCCCGAAGCGCTGGAGCTGGTGCGAAAGGAGTCGCCGGACATCGTCCTGCTCGACGTCATGATGCCGGGCATGGACGGGTTCGAGGTGTGCGAGAAGATCCGCTCCGACCCCGCGACTATGCACATTCCCGTGGTGATGGTGACGGCGCTGTCCGACGTGGCCGACCGGGTGCGCGGGCTGGAGGCCGGGGCCGACGATTTCCTGACCAAGCCGGTCAACGACATCGCGCTGTTCGCGCGGGTGCGCTCGCTCGTCCGGCTGAAGATGATGATGGACGAGTGGCGGCTGCGCGAGAGCACGTCCGGCCAGTTCGGCGTCATCGAGCGCGCCGGGACCCTGCAGAATGAGTCCCACGAGCGCGCCCGCGTGCTGGTGCTGGAGGACTCGCTGCTCGACCTGGAGAAGGTCACCGAGACGCTGCAGCGCGACCACGACCACGTCCTGTCGGCCGAGACCTGCGCCAAGGCGCTGGAGCGCGCGCTGAGCGACGATATGGACCTCGTGGTGGTCAGCCTGACCCTGATGAACGAGGATGGGCTGCGCCTGTGCTCGCAGCTGCGCTCGCACGAGCGCACGCGGCAGGTGCCGATCCTGCTGGTGGTGGACGAGGGCGACCTGAACCGCGTCGCCAAGGGCCTTGAGCTGGGCGCCAACGACTACGTCATCAAGCCCATCGACCGTAACGAGTTGCTGGCCCGCGCCCGTACGCAGATCCGCCGCAAGCGCTACCAGGAGCGGCTGCGCGCGAACTACGAGCAGAGCCTGTCGATGGCGCTGACCGACAGCCTGACGGGCGTCTTCAACCGTCGCTACGTCAACGCGCACCTGCCACGCCTGCTGGAGCGGGCCATCGACAGCCACAAGCCCGTGTCGATCCTGATGTTCGACATCGACCATTTCAAGGTGGTCAACGACACCTACGGCCACACCGTGGGCGACGAGGTGCTGAAGGAAGTTTCGACCCGCGCCAGCCGTAACCTGCGCACCTTCGATCTGGTGGCGCGCCTGGGCGGCGAGGAGTTCATCGTCATCCTCCCGGACACCGATGGCGAGGCCGCCATGGTCGTCGCCGAGCGCCTGCGCAACCGCATCGGCGATTCGCCCTTCAAGGTGTCCGCCGAGGTCGGAGAGGTGCCGGTGACGGTGTCCATCGGCATTTCGGTCGGCGGCCGTCTGGGCGACACCGCCGAAGGCCTGATCCGCCGCGCCGACGAGGCGCTGTACGAGGCTAAGCGGTCGGGCCGCAATTGTGTCATCGCCGATCCGCGCGCCGTAGCGCTGTAATCCCAAACATTCGTCGCACCGGGCTCCCACCCAACCCTCCCTCAACTGACGGCGGGGGAGGGCTTTTTGCTTCTCCCTCACCCGCCTCTCGCGTATGGGAAGCGTGCGCTTCCGGCGTCAGGCGAATGCCACCGGCATTCGCTGAGAGCCGAAGATGGAGGTGGGATGGGGGCTTATCGTAGGAAGCGCAGAAACGCAAAAGGCCGCCCGAAAGGCGGCCTTTTCGATTCCGGCGGTCCGGGAAACCTTACTTGATCTTGGCTTCCTTGAACTCGACGTGCTTGCGCGCCACCGGGTCGTACTTGCGGAACGACAGCTTCTCGGTGGTCTTCTTGGGGTTCTTCTTCTTGACGTAGAAGAAGCCCGTGTCGGCCGTGCTCACCAGCTTGATGAGGACGGTGTTCTGCTTGGCCATGATCTCAATCCCGACAAAAAATCCGTGCCCCGCCGGCCCGGCGGGGCGGCGTCGTAGCGGGGGAAGATACCCGCTACGGCCGCCATGTCAAGAGCTTGTAACCGGCAAGACCTTGTTTGGCACAAGCTGTTGCGCCGCCTCAGCGCTCGGCCACCGTGTTGGTGGAGGCCAAGGCCACGGCGCGCTGATACATCGCCGGTTCGGACAGAAGGCGCAGGGCGACCTTCAGGTCCAGTTCCGGCTCATGCTCCTTCCAGGGGCAGGCCTCGCGCAGGCGGTTCAGCGCCTCTTCGTCATCGGCGGCCTTGGCGCGCCATCCGGCGAACTGGGCAATCGGGCGGGCGCGGCCGTCGCGCAGGTCGGTCAGCAGGGCCGACGGGTCATCCTGGCCGGCGCGGCTGGTGCAGACGGTCGGTTGCACACCTTGGCGGTGCAGGGTGTAGCCGGCCGGCGTGTAGATGCGGCTCCAGGTCAGGAACAGCTCGCCGTCGTTGGGCAGGCGGGTGACGGTCTGGACGCTGCCCTTGCCGTAGGAGGAGGCGCCGACGACCACCGCGCGGCCCGAGTCCTGAAGGGCGGCGGCCACCACCTCGGCGGAGGAGGCGGAGCGGCCGTCCACCAGCACGACCATCGGCAGCCCGTCGGCGATGTCGTCGGGCGCGGCCTCGAAGCGCTGGCGGCTGTCGGGGTGGCGTCCCTCGGTCGAGATGATTTTGCCGCGCGAAATAAACAGGTCGGCCACGGCGACCGCCTGATCGAGGAGTCCGCCGGGGTTGCCGCGCAGGTCCAGCACATAGCCGCGCAGGACCTTGCCGACGCTCTGGCGGGTGCTCAGAACGGCTTCGCGCAGGTTGGTTGCGGTGGAGGCGTTGAAGCGGTCCACCTTGAGCACGCCGACCTGTTCGGTGACGGTCATGCTGACGGTGTTCGGAACGACCCGCTCGCGGCGGATCGGGACGCGGCGCGGCGGTCCGTTGTCGCGCGCCACGGTGATGAGAACCAGCGTGCCGGTGGGGCCGCGCAGGCGGTCGCGCATCTCCGCGTCGGTCATCTTGGCCGTAAGGTCGCCGTCGATGGCAAGAAGCTGGTCGCCGTCGCGCAGGCCGGCGCGGTCGGCTGGGCCACGCGACAGCACGTCCCGGATCTGAGGGCGCCCGTTGGACGTGTCGAGCGACAGGCCGATCCCGCCATAGCCTTCGCGCTGGGCGCGCTCGTTGGTGGCGCGCTGGGTGCCGGTGTAGCGGGAGTAGCCGTCGAGATCGGCCGTCACGGCGTCGAAGACGACCTGATAGATGCGTTCCGGCGTCGCCTGATGGAGCGTCGGCGAGTGGAGGCGGGCGCGTTCCACCACGCGGGTGGTCAGCGACGCCCAACTGGCCGCGTCGCTGGCGGACGGGGCGCTGTACTCCCCAACCTGCCCGCCGGACACGTACAGGCGTACGGTGTTGCCGACACGCTCGGCGCGGGTGCTGGGATCGATGGACGAAAGGCCCTTCAACCCGTCAAGTCCCAGGCGTCCGAAATCGACGGTTTGGAGATAAACTTCGGCGATCTTGCCGAAGCCGGCGGTGAAGACCTGCTCGCTGATGACGGTCGGATCGACGGCAGCGGCCGACCGGGGCGGCTCGCCCTGATGGCCGAGGATGAACATGACGGCCGCAAGCGGGGCGACCAAGCGCCGGTGCGGCGAAAACCCTCGATTGCGATTGCCCATGGCGCGCCGACCGAGGCCTCCTTTCCCATAGGCGGATCCGGACGGACAATGACCGGATTCGAATGGGCAAGGAATAACACCTCGAAAGGAATCGCGGACGCGACAAAAGTCGGCCGACTACCCCTTTGTTGCTGATTGTCCACCAATGTGGCCTAGCGGCCACGCTGGCGCGGGCGTGAACTTGGGCGGCTTTGTGGCTTTGCCGCACGGGGAGGGTTGCCGGAATGCCACGGCAGATCCGCGCCGCCGTCCCCCCGCAGGGCGAACAGCGTGCTGCCGGTCAGCGGGTCGGCCTCGACCAGCGTGACCTTCACCGGCGCACCCAACCGGTAGATGCGGCCCGAGCGCTGGCCGACGAGGGCGTGGGCGTGCTCGTCATGCTCATACTGGTCGTCGGGCAGGGTGCTGGCGGGGATCAGGCCGTCGGCACCGCTCTCGTCCAGCCGGATGAACAGGCCGAACCGCGTGACGCCGGAAATGCGGCCGGAGAAGGTGGCGCCCACCCGGTCGGCGAGGAAGGCCGCTGTGAACCGGTCGATGGCGTCCCGCTCGGCGGCGGCGGCGCGGCGTTCGGTCGTGGAAATATGCTCGCCGATGTCCTCCAGCCCCATCATGGCGGCGTCGTCCAACCCGCCGGGGCCGAGGCCGTGGGCGCGGATCAGGGCGCGGTGCACGATCAGGTCGGCGTAGCGGCGGATCGGGCTGGTGAAATGGGCGTAGCGGCTGAGCGCCAAGCCGAAATGGCCAATGTTCTCGGGCGCATAGGCGGCCTGCGACTGGCTGCGCAGGATGACCTCGCTGACCAGCTGCGATTCCGGCGTGCCGGCGGCCTTCGCCAAAATGCGGGTGAAGTGTTCGGGTTTGAGGGCTTGGGCGTTGGCGAGTGTGTAGCCGATGCCGCCGAGGAACTCCCTCAGGGACTCAAGCTTATCGAGGGAGGGCTGATCGTGCACGCGGTAGAGGGCGGGCATGCCAGCGCGTTCCAGGCTTTCCGCCGCTGCGACGTTGGCGCAGATCATGAACTCCTCGATCAGCCGGTGGCTGTCGAAGCGCTCGCGCACGGTGATCTCCGCCACGCGGCCACGCTCGTCGATGCGGACGCGCCGTTCGGGCAGGTCGAGGTCAAGGGTACCGCGCCGTTCCCGCACCGCCCACAGGCAGGCGTACGCGCCGTAGAGCGGGCGCAGGACGGGCTCCAGCAAGGGGCCGGTCACCTCGTCCGGTGTGCCGGTGTGGGCTTCCTGCACCTGTTCGTAGGTCAGCCGCGCGGCGGAGCGCATGATGCCGCGTACGAACTGGTGCCGTTGCAGCACACCGTGACGGTCGATCCACATGTGGACGGCGAAACAGGCGCGATCCTCGTTCGGGCGCAGGGAACAGAGGTCATTGGACAGCGCCTCCGGCAGCATCGGCACGACGCGGTCGGGGAAGTACACGGAGTTGCCGCGCTCGTACGCCGCACGGTCGAGATGCGAGCCGGGGCGGACGTAATAGGCGACGTCGGCAATCGCGACCAGCAGGTGCCAGCCGCCCTGGTTGGCCGGATCGTCGTCGGGTTCGGCCCACACCGCGTCGTCGAAGTCGCGGGCGTCGGCACCGTCGATGGTCACCAGCGGGTACTGGCGCAGGTCGGTGCGGCCGGTGAGGGAGGGGACCGAGGCGAGTTCCGCCTCCCGGACGGCGGCGCAGGTGAAGTCGGTGGGCAGGCCGTGGCTGTGGATGGCGATCAGGCTGACGGCGCGCGGCTCCGCCGTGTGGCCCAGCCGTTCGACGATGCGGGCCTGGGGCAGGCCGAGGCGCCCGGCCGGCAGCACGTCGGCGAAGACCAGTTCGCCGGGTTCGGCGTCGTTGCGGTTGGCTGGCAGGACCAGCAGTTCGGTCTTGTTGCGCTTGTCGGTCGGGACGATGCGTCCGCCCTCCGGCGCCGGGCGGTAGACGCCCAGCACGCGGCCCACCGTGCCTTCCAGACGGCGGATGGTGCGGGCCTCGTAGAGGCGGTCGTTGATGCGGCTGAGCTTCGCCAGCACGCGGTCGCCCGTGGCCAGCGCCGGGTGGCCTTTCTTCTCCGGCATCATGAAGATGCGCGGCGGGTTGCCCTCGCCAGTCCAAGTCAGGGGACGGGCCAGCACCTCGCCATCCGGATCGACGCCGGTGACCTCCAGCACGGCGACCTCGGGCAGGGACTGCGGCGGGGCGACGCGCTTGCCGCGACCGCGCTCGACGTTGCCGTCGGCCTCCAGTTCCTTCAGCAGTTCCTTCAGGCGTTCGCGGTCGGCGGTGCCGGACAACTTGAAGGCACGCGCGATCTCCCGCTTGCCCACGGGGGTGGTGCTGCCGCGGATGAAGGCAAGGATGGTGTCCTTGTCGGGGAAGGTGCCGGTGCGGCGGGGCGTGTCGCTCAAGGGATCGCGGTGCTCGTTGGTGGATGGCTTAAGTAAGCCTTGGCGCGGGGAAATCCAACCGGAACGCCCCGCTTGCGCCACAAAAGCGCGCCAAACTACCGCGAGCGTGGCGGGAGGGCACCGGTGCGGGGCGTGAAGGTGGGAGCGGGGTTGGTCGGGTTGGCCGTGGTGGCGTACCTGCTGGCCGCCGTGGTTCTTGCCCACGTGCCGGTCGAGGGGCTGCAGCCCGCGCGGGACGGGCTGGAGGTGTTCGTCTGCACCAACGGCGTGCACACGGATCTGGTGCTGCCGGCGGTTTCCAAGGCGATGGATTGGACAACGGAACTGGCGCGTGCCGACTTTCCCGGCGCCGATCCCTGGACGACGCATTTTTCCTTCGGCTGGGGCGACCGGGCCTTCTACCTGGAAACCCGCCGCTGGGAGGACGTGAGCCCCTTCACCGCCGTTTCGGCCGTGTTCGGCGGTGGGCCGACAGTGATGCACTGTTTATGCCATGTACGCGCCGGTCGGCAGCCCGGACTGTGGGGCGCTGATGCTGCGGGATGGACAGTACCGCGCCCTGGTGGACTATGTCCGGGGCAGCTTTCGGCGGGATGGGGGCGGGGCGGTGATGCCCTTGCCGGGCAGCGGCTATGGCCCGACCGACCTGTTTTACGAGGCGGTCGGGCGCTACAGCCTTTACGACACCTGCAACGAGTGGACGGCCAAGGGGCTGCGCGCCGCGGGCGTCACGGTCGGCGCATGGGCGCCGTTCGAGGGCGGCGTCATGCGCTGGGTTCGTTAGGCCCGCTTGCGGGTTGGGGTGGCCTTCTCGTCGTCCGCCTTTTCAGCCTTCTCCGCCTTTGGCTTCGCGGCGGCCTTCTTCGGCGCGGCCTTCTTGGCCGGAGCCTTCGCCTTGGCGGGCTTTTCGGCCTTCTCGGTGTCCTCGGCCGTAGCGGGTTCGGCGTCCTTGGGAGCCTTGCCCTTCTTGGCGGCGTCCTTGGCGGCCTTGGCCTCCAGCAGTTCCAGGGCCTGCTCCAGCGTCACGCTGTCGGGCTCGGTTCCCTTGGGGATGGAGGCGTAGACGGAGCCGTGCTTAACGTAGGGGCCGAAGCGGCCGGCGCCGGTGGTGACCGGCTTGCCGGTCTTCGGGTGGTCGCCCAGCGTCTTGGCCGGGGCGGAGGACTTCTTGGCCGCGCCCGCCAGCAGATCGACGGCGCGGTTGATGCCGATGGTCAGCACGTCGTCGTCCGGCGTCAGCGACTTGTAGGCGCTGCCGTGCTTCAGGTAGGGGCCGAAGCGGCCGATGCCGGCGCTGATCTCCTCGCCCGTCTCCGGGTGGTTGCCGATGGTGCGCGGCAGCGCCAGCAGCTTCAGCGCGGTGTCCAGATCCACATCGGCCGCGGACATGCCCTTGGGCAGCGACACGCGCTTGGGCTTCGGAGCCTCGTCCTTGGCCCTCTTGCCCTTTTTGGCCTTCTTGCCGTCGGCGGGGACTTCCTCGACCACCGGGGGCGCGGCGGCGGCCGGGGCCGGGCCGAGCTGGATGTAGGAGCCGAAGGGGCCGCGCCGCACGGTGACGGGCAGGCCGGTTTCCGGATCGTTGCCCAGCTCGCGCGGGCCTTCCTGCACCTCGCCGTTCTCGTCGTTGGCGACGGCGAGCGGGCGGGTGTAGCGGCATTCCGGATAGCGCGAGCAGCCGATGAAGGCGCCCATCTTGCCGAGCTTCAGGCCGAGGCGCCCGGCGCTGCACACCGGGCAGACGCGCGGGTCGTGCCCCGGCGCGTTGCTGTTGGCGTTGGCCGGGAAGAAGTGGGGGCCGAGTTCCTCGTCCAGCGTGGTCAGAACCTGGGTGATGGTCAGGTCCTTGGTGCCCTCCACGGCGGCGTGGAAGGCGCGCCAGAAGTCGCGCAGAACCGTCTTCCAGTCGATCCGCCCGTCGGAGATCTCGTCGAGCTGGTTTTCCAGCTCCGCCGTGAAGTTGTATTCGACGTAGCGGTTGAAGAAGTTCTTCAGGAAGGCGGTGACCAGCCGACCGCGGTCTTCCGGGATGAAGCGGCGCTTGTCCAGCCGGACGTAGTTGCGGTCCTGGAGAACCTGAAGGATCGAGGCGTAGGTGGAGGGGCGCCCGATGCCCAGCTCCTCCAGCTTCTTCACGAGGCTCGCTTCCGAATAGCGGGGCGGCGGCTGGGTGAAGTGCTGCTCGGGGTTGATGTCGCCGCGCGACAGAGCGTCGCCCTGGTCCATGGCGGGCAGGCGGCGTTCCTGCTGGTCGTCGTCGGACGGCTCGTCGCGGTCCTCCTGATAGACCTTCAGGAAGCCGTCGAACACGACGACGGAACCGGTGGCGCGCAGCACCACGTCCTTCGACGGGGAGGCGATGTCCACCGCGACCTGATCCAGGACGGCGCTTTCCATCTGGCTGGCCAGCGTGCGCTTCCAGATCAGCTCGTACAGGCGCAGCTCGTCTTGTTCCAGATAGGCGGCGACGGTCTCCGGCCGGCGGAACAGGTCCGTCGGGCGGATGGCCTCGTGCGCCTCCTGGGCGTTCTTGGCGGCGGTCTTGTAGACGCGCGGCTGGCCCGGCACGTAGCGCTCGCCGTAGTGGGAGCCGATCAGGCTGCGCGCGCCCTCGATGGCCTCCTGCGACAGGCTGACGCCATCGGTTCGCATGTAGGTGATGAGGCCGACCGTCTCGCCGCCGATGTCCACGCCCTCGTACAGCTTTTGCGCGGTGCGCATGGTGCGGGTGGCGCCGAAGCCCAGCTTGCGCGACGCCTCCTGCTGGAGGGTCGAGGTGGTGAAGGGCGGGGACGGGTTGCGGCGGCTCTGCTTGCGCTCGACCTGGGAGACGGCGAAGGCCTGCGGGCGGATCCTCGCCACGGCGGCTTCGGCGGCCTCGCGGTTGGGCAGGGCGAACTTGTCGAGCTTCTTGCCGTCCAGCTGGGTCAGCGACGCGGTGAAGGGCGCGCCGCCCGGCGTGGTGAAGCCCACGTCGATGGACCAGTATTCCTGCGGCTTGAAGACCTCGATCTCCGACTCGCGCTCGCAGATCAGGCGCAGTGCCACCGACTGCACGCGCCCCGCCGAGCGGGAGCCCGGCAGCTTGCGCCACAGAACCGGCGACAGAGTGAAGCCGACTAGATAGTCCAGCGCGCGGCGGGCCAGATAGGCGTCCACCAGCTCGCGGGACACGTCGCGCGGGTTCTCCAGGGCGGCCTGAACGGCGCTCTTGGTGATCTCGTTGAAGGTGATGCGCTGGACCTCGACCTTGTCGATCAGACGCTTTTCGCGAAGGAGTTCGTGCAGATGCCAGGCGATGGCCTCTCCCTCGCGATCCGGGTCGGTGGCGAGGTAGACGCGCTCGGCGCCTTTGACCGCCTTGGCGATCTCGTCGATGTGGCGCTTGGAGCGGTCGCCCAGTTCCCACTCCATCGCGAAGTCCTCGTCCGGACGCACCGACCCGTCGCGCGCGGGAAGGTCGCGCACATGGCCGAAGCTGGCGACCACGGTGTAGTCCGAGCCAAGATACTTGTTGATGGTCTTCGCCTTGGCCGGCGATTCCACGATGACGACGTTGCTGCCCGGCAAGAGTCCGCGCCCCTGAATGTGCCTTATCAATACGCGGGTGGTGCGGTGCCGGGTTCAGATCAGGTTCACCTGGTTCCCCGGCTGGCGCTGGACGCGGCCCGCAAGCTCAAGTTCCAGCACGACGGTCAACACCACCGGTGCGGACAATTGGCACCCGCGGACGAGTTCGTCAATGGCAACCGGCGTGTGGCCGAGGTTTTCCAGCACCACCGCACGGGCCGCCTCCAACTCGGACTCGGCCGGTTCGCTGGGCCTGGGGGCTGCGAACAGGTCGCCTTGAGGCTCGCGAACGGCGGGCGGGGACAGGTTTTCCAGCGCGCGGATCACGTCGTCGGCCAACGCCACCAGGGACGCCCCTTCCTTGATCAGGTTGTTGGTGCCCTGGCAGCGCGGATCCAGGGGCGATCCGGGCACCGCCATGACCTCGCGCCCCTGTTCCAGCGCCATTCGGGCGGTGATGAGGGAGCCGGAGCGCAGCGCCGCCTCCACCACCAGAACCCCCAGCGACAGGCCGGAGATCAGCCGGTTGCGGCGCGGGAAGTGGCGGGCCTGCGGCTGGGTGCCGATGGCGCTTTCCGCCACCACCACGCCCTGCTGCACTATGTCGCGGTAGAGCCGGTCGTTCTCCGGCGGGTAAACCACGTCGATGCCCCCGGCCACTACCGCCGCCGTGCCGGTGCCGAGCGCCCCGGCGTGGGCCGCCGTGTCGATTCCCCGCGCAAGGCCGGAGACGACGAGAAAGCCGGCCTCGCCCAGGTCGCGGGCGATCTGTTCGGCGAACTTTTTGCCGTTCAGCGAGGCGTTGCGCGCGCCGACCAGGGCGACCGCGCGCCGCCTCAGCAGATGCGCATGGCCAAGGACGGAGACCACTGGCGGCGCGTCGTCCACGGCGGCCAGCGGTTCCGGATAATCGGGTTCGCAGGCGCAGAGCAGGCGGGCGCCGATGCGCTGGTTGGCCGCGAACTCGCGCTCGACCTCCGCCTTGGAGGCGACGCGCAGAGGCTTGGTCCGTCCGCCGCGCTTCGCCAGTTCGGGCAGCGCGTCGAGCGCCGCCCTGGCGCTGCCGTACTGGTCAAGCAGACGGTGGAAGGTGATCGGCCCGACATTCTCCGTCCGGATCAGGCGGAGCCAGTCGAACCGTTCTGCGTCGGTGAGGGTGCGGCGCGGTTGTGTCATGCGCCCTGTTTTACAACCGACATCGAGCTGTTTTCAACACGCGAGTGTATGTGTGCGGACAGCCGTGCTCCGCCTTGCCGTCTAATCCGCTGTCATCGCCAGTGATTGCGTTGTTGGCGCCTGCCGCGCCAGCGCAACAAAAGGATCAGGCTGCCTTCTTTTTCCCAAAACTGATCTTCGGCTCCTCGCCTTTCAGCAGGCGGCGGATGTTCGCGGCGTGGCGGAAATAGACCAGTACGGCGATGAACAGGCACAGGCCGGCGACCAGCGGGCCGGCGACGTACCAGCCGACCAGCGGGCTGAGGCCCAGCGCGGTCAGGGCGGAGAGGGAGGAGATCTTGAAAAGGAAGGCCATCGCCAGCCACGTCGCGCAGGCGATCACGCCGACCGGCCAGGACACCGCCAGCAGCACGCCCAGCGCGGTCGCCACCCCCTTGCCGCCCTTAAAGCCCAGCCACACCGGGAAGGTGTGGCCGAGCATCGCGCCGCCGCCGGCCAGGACCGCCGCTTCCGGGCCGGCGAAGGCCATCGCCAGGAGGGCGGCGATGGCGCCCTTGCCGCTGTCGAGGATCAGCGTGGCCGCCGCCAGCGGCTTGTTGCCGGTGCGCAGCACGTTGGTGGCGCCGATGTTGCCGGAGCCGATCTTGCGGATGTCGCCCAGACCGGCCAGCCGCGTCAGCACCAGCCCGAAGGGGATGGAGCCCAGCAGGTAGCCCAGCAACGCCGAGACAGCGAGTTCCACCGGGAGTTCCACCGCGTCAGCCCTCGAACTGCCAGACGGTGCGGCCGTCCACGATGGTGCGGAGCGGGCGGCCCTGGACGGGGCGGTCCTCGAAGGGGCTGTTCTTGGACTTGGACTTGAAGAGGTCCACGTCCACCTTCCACGGCACGTCCAGGTCGAAGGCGACGAGGTCGGCGGGCGCGCCCTTGGCGATGCGGCCGAGCGGCAGGCCCAGGATCTCGGCGGGCTTCACGGTGACGCAGGCCAGCGCCTTCAGCAGGGGCATGTTGCCCTTGTGGACCAGCTCCAGGGTCAGCGGGAACAGGGTCTCCAGCCCGATGACGCCAAAGGCGGCCTGGGCGAAGGGCAGGCGCTTCTGGTCCTGGTCCTGCGGCATGTGGTCCGACGCGATGGCGTCGATGGTGCCGTCGGCTAGACCTTCCACGACGGCGCGGCGGTCCATCTCGCCGCGCAGCGGCGGGGAGACCTTGGCGAAGGTGCGGTAGTCGCCGACGTCCGTTTCGGTCAGGGCGAAGTAATGCGGGGCGGTGTCGCAGGTGACCTTCAGCCCGCGCGCCTTGGCGCGGCGGATCAGATCGACCGATTCGCCCGTGGTGACGTGGGCGAAGTGCAGCCGGCCGCCGGACAGTTCGAGCAGGCGCAGGTCGCGTTCGATCATGATGATCTCGGCCTCGCGCGGGATGCCGACGAGGCCGAGGCGCGTGGCGCGCTCGCCCGAATTCATCATGCCGCCGGACGCCAGGCTCGGCTCCTCCGGGTGCTGCACGATCAGCTTGTCGAAGGTCTTGGCGTAGCCGAGCGCGCGGCGCATCGCCTTGGCGCTGGCGATCGCTTTGATGCCGTCGGTGAAGGCCACGGCACCGGCGCGGGCCAGCAGGCCCATCTCGGTGATCTCGTTGCCCTCGGTCCCGCGCGTGGCGGCGGCGTAGGCGAAGACCTTGACCAGCTTCACCTCACGGGCGCGCCGCGCGATGAACTCCAGGCCGGCGACCTCATCAAGGACGGGGTCGGTGTTGGGCAGCAGCGCCATGGCGGTGATGCCGCCGGCCGCCGCGGCGCGCGACGCGCTCTTGATCGTGTCGTTCTCTTCGTGGCCGGGCTCGCCGATCAGGACGCGCATGTCCACGAGGCCGGGGGCGAGGCACTGGCCCTTCAGATCCACGACCTCGATGCCTTCGGGAACGCCGTCGTTGAACAGCAACGGGCCGAAGTCGGCGATCTTCGTGCCTTCGGTCAGCAGCGTGCCCTGCTGGTCGAGGCCGGTGGCGGGGTCGAGCAGGCGGGCGTTGCGGTAGGCGACGCGGGTGGCGTTGGAATTAGGCATTGGTCCCCCGGCGATCGCGGGTGAGTAGATCAAGGACGGCCATGCGGACGGCGACGCCCAGTTCGACCTGATCGAGGATCATGGAGCGCTTGAGGTCGTCGGCGACTTCCGAGTCGATCTCCACGCCCCGGTTCATCGGGCCGGGGTGCATGACGACGGCATGCGGCTTGGCGACCGACAGCTTCTCGTAGTCGAGGCCGTAGAAGTAGAAGTACTCGCGCGTGGAAGGGATGTACTGGCCGCTCATCCGCTCGGTCTGGAGGCGCAGCATCATCACCACGTCGGCATCCCGAAGGCCGGTCGCCATGGAGTGGTGGACCTCGACGCCCAACCGCTCGATCTGCGAGGGGATCAGGGTCGGCGGGGCGACGACGCGGACGCGCGCGCCCATGGCGTTCAGCAGATGGATGTTGGAGCGCGCCACGCGGCTGTGCAGGATGTCGCCGCAGATCGCCACGATCAGGCCGTCGAGGCGGCCCAGGCGGCGGCGGATGGCTAGCGCGTCCAGCAGGCCCTGGGTCGGGTGTTCGTGGTGGCCGTCACCGGCGTTGATGACCGAGCAGTTGACCTTGTCGGCCAGCAGCTTGACGGCGCCCGAATCGGCGTGGCGAACGACCAGCGCATCGAGATGCATGGCGTTCAGCGTCATCGCCGTGTCGATCAGCGTCTCGCCCTTCTTCACCGAGCTGCCGTCCACCGACATGTTGATGACGTCGGCGCCGAGCCGCTTGCCGGCCAGCTCGAAGCTGGTGCGGGTGCGGGTCGAATTCTCGAAGAAGAGGTTGATGATGGTGCGGCCGCTGAGAAGCGTCGACTTCTTGTTGGATTGGCGGTTCTGCTCGACGTAGCCGTTGGCGAGGTCGAGGATGGTGGTGATCTGGCCGGCCGTCAGCCCCTCGATGCCGAGAAGGTGGCGGTGCGGGAAGATCGCGTCAGATTGGGGCGTTCCGGTCATGGGCCGGGACTATAGGAGCGGCGTGGGACGCCCGCAAGCGCCCCTCACACGCTGTTTTCAGACGTAAGCCCCAGTTTTTCACACATAAGCTATGAGCCGCCCGCAGGCCAGGATGGCGACCCAGAGGGTGAGGGACGCGGCACCCGCGAGGCGGGCGGCGCGAGGCGGTCGGTCGGCAAGGCTCCAGGCGGCCATGGCGTGGCCGGCGAGGCTGTGGAAGACCGCGATGTTGACCAGCGCCAGGACGAGCAGCGCCATCTTCACCAGGAAGGCGGGGTTGCGGACTAGGGCCGTTGCTTCGGCGATAAACAGCAGGATGCCGGTGGGGACGGCGAGCGCGAAGCCGGTCACCGAGATCGGGAGGAGAAGGCGCGACAAGGCGTCCGCCGGCAGCAGCGGGGCACGGGCGCCCATCAGGCGCAGGTCGAACGCCACGATGGAGCCGACGAGCAGCGCCAGCCCCAGGATGTGCGCGATCTCGACCAGGGGATAGAGCCAGATGGACTGGCGCAGCGTATCGCCGAGCGGAGATGTCTCCAGCGCGACGAGCCAGCCCGGTCCGGTCGGGCCCTGGTCATGGTCCATCAGCGCAGCTCGACCGTCTGGTCGCCGGCCTTGATGCGCTCGGCGCGCAATTCGCCGGGTTCGGACTTGCTGGGGTAGCCGACCACGGTGACGGTCTGGCCGGGCTGGATGGTCCCGTCGGGCAGGCCGCGCGCGCTCATGCGGCCCGGCGGGGCCAGGACCACGTGCCAGACCTTGCCGTCGGCCTGCAGGTTCAGCATGGCGTGCGGGTTCTTGAAGGCGAACTGCTGCACCGTGCCGGTCAGGGTCAGCACCTTGTCGGCGTCGTAGCTGCCCCAGCCGTGATGCGCGGCGGCGGGGACGGCGATGGTGGCGATGAGAAGGGCGGCTGCGGCGAGCTTGCGGGCGTGGGGCATGGAAACCGTCTCCCTGAGGACGCTGGACAAGGCGCCGGCCGAATCAGGCGGCTGTGGGAGAGGTTGGGACCGGAGGCTGGTTGGACAAGGCTGGGCCGAGCAGGTGCGCGTCGCGTTCGGTGGCGGCGGCTTCCTCGAACAGCCAGTCGCGGAACGCCTTCACCTTGGGCCGGGAAAAGTAATGCGGCGGGGCGACGACGTAATAAGCGTAGTCGCCCGGCAGATGCACGTCGAACAGGCGGACGAGACGCCCGGCGGCGATGTCGTCGGCGACGAGGACCCCGCGGGCGAGCGCGACGCCGGCGCCCTCGACGGCGGCCTGGAGAAGCAGGGCGGAATCGTCGAAGCGTGGGCCGCGCGTCATGTCCAAGCCGGTCAGGCCGGCGGCCTCCGCCCAGACGCTCCAGGTGATCATGTAGTCGTCGTGAAGGAGCGTGTGGTGGCGCAGGTCCTCCGGCGCGGCGAGGGGGCGGTCGCCGTCCAGCAGGGCGGGGCTGCACACCGGGAAGATGTCCTCGGTCAGCAGCCGCTCGCAACGGAGCGTGGGCCAGCGGCCGGAGCCGAAGCGGATGGCGATGTCCACGTCCTGCTGGCCGAAATCGACGACCTGCGGGGTGCTGTGCAGGCGCACCTCCAGTTCGGGATGCTTGGACTGAAAGCGGACGAGCCGCATGACCAGCCACTTCGCCGCGAAGCTGGGCATCGTGGAGATGGTCAGGGCGCCCGCGCTGTCCTTGCGGAACAGGCGCTCGGTGGCGTGGGAGAGGGTGTCGAGCGCGTCGCGCACGGCGGGCAGGTAGGACTGTCCGGCCTCGGTCAGCAGCAGGGCGCGGTTCAGGCGGCGGAACAACGGCATGCCCAGCCATTCCTCCAGCCCTTTGATCTGATGGCTGACGGCGGCCTGGGTGACGTGCAGCTCGTCCGCCGCCTTGGTGAAGGACAGGTGGCGGGCGGCGGCCTCGAAGGCGCGGAGCGCGTTCAGCGGGGGCAGGCGGCGGGACATCTTGCGGCGAACCTCCGGGGCGGGCCTTCGGATTAGTTTTCCTAATCCAGCTTATGAGAAAGCGTCGTTTGTGCGCAAGAAGCGGGTGGCCCATTCTCCTTGGCAGAGAGACAGTCACGACACCGACTTCGGATGAGGAGACCGAGCATGTTCCAGAGCACGAATACGGCCAGTTCCGGCACCTCCGCCCGTTCGGAAAGCGGCGTCACGCGCGCCGTGGTCACCCTGCTCGACACGGTCGCGGAATGGACGGAGCGGCGGCGCCAGCGGCGCGCGCTGGAGGCTCTGCCGGACCATCTGCTGCACGACATCGGCCTGTCGCGCGCCGACGCGGTGAACGAGGCCGACAAGCCCTTCTGGCGGGGTTGAGCGATGGCCGATGAGACTCAGGTTTGGGCGGGCGGCTGCGAGTGCGGCGGTGTGCGGTATGAGATCGCGGCGCGGCCCGGCCCGATCTCCTTCTGCCACTGCGGCCAGTGCCGCCGCCAGCATAGCCACGTCGGGGCCTACACCACCTTCCCGCGCGAGGCGTTCCGGCTGGTCAAGGATGAGACGCTGGCGTGGTACCAGTCGTCCGAGCGCGCACGGCGGGGGTTCTGCTCCCGCTGCGGCGCGGGGCTGTTCTGGGATCCGGTGGGAGAAGCGCGCATGGACGTGACGGCGGGCAGCCTCGACCAGCCGACGGGCCTGCGCGCCGACCGGCACATCTGGGTCGACTTCAAGGGCGACTACTACGACATCGGCGAGGACGGTCTGATCCGGAAGACCAGCACGGAGCCGGGCAACCAGTCGAAGGTGGAGCCATAAGCGGCGGGGCGATTCTGCCGGGCGGCTGTCTGTGCGGCGGTGTCCGCTTCCTCGTGACGGAACGGCCGTTGGGGGTGGTGAACTGCCATTGCAGCCAGTGCCGCCGGTTCCACGGGCATTTCGGCGCCTACATCACCGTGCCCCGCGATACGGTCTTCTTCGACGCCGACTCCACACTGGCGTGGTACCGGTCGTCGGAGGCGGCCCAGCGGGGCTTCTGCTCGCGCTGTGGGGCGTCGCTGTTCTGGAAAGGCGACGAAAATCCGTTGGTGGACATCGCCGCCGGGTCTTTGGACCAGCCGACCGGGCTGGTCACGCTGCGGCACATCCATGTCGGCAGCAAGCCGGACTATTACGAGATCGACGATTCGTTGGAGCGCTTCCCGGAAGGCGCGCCGGAGCCGCCTTGATCGGCCGCCCCGATCAGTATACCAGGATCAGCCGAAGGCGTAGAGGACGACGGGAAGCGTGAGCGCCGAGGTTAGGGTCTGCACCGTGATGATGGCGGCGATCAGTGCGTGGTCGCCGCCCATCTGCCGGGCCAAGACGTAGGAACTGGCCGAGCAGGGCAGAGCGTTGAACAGCACGGCGACGGTCAGCGCGGCCCCGTCCACGCCGAGCCACGTCCCGGCCAGGGCGGTGAGGCCGGGGACAAGCGCCAGCTTGAAGGCGGAGGAGAGGGCGACGCCCGCCCCGGCCTGCCGCGCCGCCGCGAGGTCGAGCCCGGCGCCGACCGACAGCAGGCCGAGCGGCAGGGCGGCGCGGGCCAGGATCTCCACAATGTCGCCCAGCACGGGAAGCCGGCCGAGGCCGCTGACGTTCAGGGCGGCGCCGAACAGCGCGGCGATGATGATCGGGTTGCGGACGATCGCTCCGACGACGGTGCCAAGCGTGGCGCCTTTTCCATCACGGCCGTACCGCGCCATGACGGTGACGCACAGCACGTTGACCAGCGGCACGACGACGGCGATGCCCACGGCGGTCAGCGTCAGGCCCTGGGTGCCGTAGAGCGCCTTGGCGCCGGCCAGCCCGACGTAGGTGTTGGGCCGGATCGCCCCCTGAAAGACCGAGGTGAAGGCGGGGCCGTCCAGCCCGATCGGCCGCCGGGCGGCGAGCGCCAGCGCTGATGTGGCGAGGACTCCGGCCGCCATGGCCGCCGCCATCGGCCCCATGGCGACGGCGCCCAGGTCGGCCTTGGTCAGCTCGTCCACGATCAGGCAGGGGAAGAACAGGAAATAGGTCAGCCGGTCCACCCCCGGCCAGACATGGTCCGGCACCACGGCGCGGCGGCGCAGACCCTGCCCGAACAGAATCAGCAGAAAGATGGGGGCGAGCGCCCCGAAGATGGCGAGCATGGACGGGCGGTCAGTCCTCGCCGTCTCCGTCGTCGTCCAGGTCGTCCCGCTCCTGCTGCTCCATACGGCGCCGATGCGCCAGCGCGTCGAGCGCGCCCTGAAGGATGTAGGCGGCGGCCATCTTGTCCACGACCTCGTCCCGGCGCTTGCGGGTCATGTCGGCCTCGCCGATCATGAAGCGCTCCACGGCGGAGGTGGACAGCCGCTCGTCCCAGAAGGCGATCTCCGCGTCCCAGCCCAGCAGATCCGCGCGCCCCATCAGGTTGTTGGCGAAGGCGCGGGTGGACTCGGCGCGCGGCCCCTCCGACCCGTCCATGTTCAGCGGCAGGCCGATGACCAGCCCGCCGATGGAATAGTCGCGGATGGTCTTCGCCAACTCCCGCGCGTCCTGCGTGAACTTGGTCCGGCGCAGCGTGCCGATGGGCGAGGCGACGACGAGGCCGGGGTCCGCCACGGCCATGCCGATGGTCTTGGTGCCGACGTCCAGGCCGAGGAGGCGTTGGCCACGGCCCAACCGGGCCGCGAGTTCGGGGAGCGTGTGAATCATGCCACGAACCATAGAAGCCACGGGGTGTCTCGGCAAGAACGCTTGAGTTGTGCCCGAGGATACTTATTCTTGTAAGTAATTTTTGGAGCACGCCCATGCTGATGCACCGCCCCCTGACCGACGCCGACATCCCGCGGATCTGCGCCTTCCCGCGCGACGCGAAGGAGCTGTATTTCCTGTTCCCCAGGGCCAGCTGGCCGTTGACGCCGGAGCAGGTGCGCGCCTCGCTGGCCGAGCGGCGCGACCCGACGGTGGTGCTGAGCGACGGCACGGTCGTCGGCTACGCCAACTTCGCGACCTTCGAGGAGGGGCGCAGTGCCAGCCTCGGCAACGTCAGCGTGGACCCGTCCATGCGCCGGGCGGGCGTGGCGAAATATCTGCTCCATGCCATGATAGACCGCGCCTTCGGCCATCACGGCCTGCCGGAGCTGGTCCTGCGCTGTTTCAACACGAACACTCCGGCGCTGCTGCTGTACGGCAAGCTGGGTTTCGTTCCCGTCGCCATTGAGGAGCGGACGGCCCCGTGGAACGAGCGGATCGCCCTGTTCACCATGCGGATGGGGCGCGAGGTGTGGGAACGCCAGCACCGCCAAGCGGCCTGAATCATTGCGGTGACCGTTTTCGGGTGCTAGCTTCCAGGCCGTTTTTTCCAGACGTCTTGGAAGAGAGTAGAAGGCATGTCGCTCGACAAGGCCACTGTGGCCAAGATCGCGCATCTGGCCCGCATCAAGGTGCCGGAAGAGGAATTGGATCACCTGGCGGGTGAGCTGAGCCAAATCCTGACCTTCGTCGAACAGCTGGGCGAGGTGGACACGAACAACGTGCCACCGATGACCAGCGTGGCCGCGCAGAAGCTGCGCCGCCGCAAGGACGAGGTGACGGACGGCGGCTACCGCGAGTCCGTCCTCTCCAACGGCCCGGAAACGGCCGAAGGCTTCTACGTCGTTCCGAAGGTGGTCGAGTGATGGGCGCGCTGACGCATCTGACCATGGCGGAGGCCCTGGATGGCCTCGCCAAGAAGGAATACACCGCGGTCGAACTGACCGAGGCGCACGTCAAGGCGGTGGAGACCATCCGCCCGCTGAACGCCTTCATCACCGAGACGCCGGACAAGGCGCTGGAGATGGCCAAGGCGTCCGACGCCCGCCGCGCCAAGGGTGAGGTCGGTCCCATGGAGGGCCTGCCCATCGCGGTGAAGGATCTGTTCTGCACTAGGGGGGTGCTGACCACGGCGGCCAGCCACATCCTGGACGGCTTCAAGCCGGAGTACGAATCGACCGTCACCACGAACCTGTGGCGCGACGGTGCGGTGATGCTGGGCAAGGTGAACCTGGACGAGTTCGCCATGGGCTCGGCCAACATCACCTCCTACCACGGCAACGTGGTCAGCCCCTGGAGCCCGGGCGAGGTCGGCAACTGGTCGCGCCAGCTGGTCCCCGGCGGTTCGTCGGGCGGTTCGGCGGCGGCGGTGGCCGCGCGCGCGGCGCTGGGCGCCACCGGCACGGACACCGGCGGCTCAATCCGCCAGCCGGCGGCCTTCACCGGCATTGTCGGCATCAAGCCGACCTACGGGCGCTGCTCGCGCTGGGGCGTCGTGGCCTTCGCCTCGTCGCTCGATCAGGCCGGGCCGATGACCCGCACGGTCGAGGACGCGGCGATCATGCTGCGCTCCATGTGCGGCTTCGACCCGAAGGACTCCACCTCCGTCGATATGCCGGTGCCGGACTTCCGCGCCGCGCTGACCGGCGACATCCGGGGCCTGAAGGTCGGCATTCCCAGGGAATACCGCGTGGAGGGCATGCCGGCCGAGATCGCGAAGATCTGGGACCAGGGCATCGAATGGCTGAAGGCCGCGGGCGCCGAGCCGGTGGATATCAGCCTGCCGCACACCAAATACGCGCTGGCGACCTACTACATCGTCGCGCCGGCCGAGGCGTCGTCGAACCTCGCGCGCTATGACGGTGTCCGCTACGGCCTGCGGGTCGAGGGCGGAAACCTGAAGGATCTGTACGAGAACACGCGCGGCGCCGGCTTCGGCAAGGAAGTGCGCCGCCGCATCCTGATCGGCACCTACGTGCTGTCGGCCGGCTATTACGACGCCTACTACAACAAGGCCCGTCAGGTGCGCACGCGCATCAAGTGGGACTTCGACGAGGCGTTCAAGAGCTGCGACGTCATCCTGACGCCGACCGCGCCGAGCACGGCCTTCGCCATCGGCGAGAAGATGGACGACCCGATCCAGATGTACCTGAACGACGTGTTCACGGTGCCCGCCTCGCTCGCCGGCCTGCCCGGCATGTCGGTCCCGGCGGGCCTCGGTTCGGACGGTCTGCCGCTGGGCCTGCAGCTCATCGGCCGTCCCTTCGACGAGGAGACCGTTCTGCGCGTCGGCCACGTCATCGAAAAGGCCGCCGACTTTACCGCCACCCCGCCGTTCGTGGCGTGAGCCGTACGAGAGAATAGAGCCATGTCGTACATTCAGGGCGAGACGGGCGATTGGGAGATGGTGATCGGGCTGGAGGTCCATGCCCAGGTCATTTCCAACGCGAAGCTGTTTTCCGGGGCCGCGACCGAGTTCGGCGCCGAGCCGAACAGCCAAGTCAGCTTCGTTGACGCCGCCTTTCCCGGCATGCTGCCGGTCATCAACGAACACGCCGTCGAGCAGGCGGTGCGCACGGGCCTGGGCCTGAAGGCGCAGATCAACCTGCACTCGGTCTTCGACCGCAAGAACTACTTCTACGCCGACCTGCCGCAGGGCTATCAGATCAGCCAGTATCTGCAGCCCATCGTCGGCAAGGGCGAGATCGTGCTGGACCTGCCGGACGGGTCGAGCCGGACAGTCGGCATCACCCGCCTGCACCTGGAACAGGACGCGGGCAAGTCGCTGCACGACCAGCACCCGGCCAAGACCTACATCGACCTGAATCGGTCGGGTGTCGCGCTGATGGAGATCGTGTCGGAACCGGACATGCGCACGGCGGAGGAGGCGGGCGCCTACCTGCGCAAGCTGCGCTCGATCCTGCGCTACCTCGGCACCTGCGACGGCAACATGGAGGAAGGCTCCATGCGCTGCGACGTGAACGTCTCCGTCCGCAAGCCGGGCGCGCCGTTCGGCACGCGCTGCGAGATCAAGAACGTCAACTCGATCCGCTTCGTCATGGCGGCCATCGAGTACGAGGCGCGCCGCCAGATCGACATCATTGAGGAAGGCGGCAAGATCGACCAGGAAACGCGTCTGTGGGACACGACGAAGTTCGAGACCCGCTCCATGCGTTCCAAGGAAGAGGCGCACGACTACCGCTACTTCCCCGATCCCGACCTGCTGCCGCTGGAGCTGGAGCCGGAATGGGTCGAGGACATCAAGAAGACCCTGCCGGAGCTGCCCGACGACAAGAAGGCGCGCTTCATCAGCGAGTACAAGCTGTCGGCCTATGACGCCAACGTGCTTGTCTCGGAGAAGGCCAAGGCGGACTTCTACGAGGCCGTGGCGAAGGGTCGCGACCCGAAGCTGGCAGCCAACTGGGTCACCGGCGAGCTGTTCGGCTATCTGAACAAGGCCGGCAAGGAGATCGAGGAGAGCCCGGTTTCGGCCGAGAACCTCGGCGGCCTGATCGACCTGATCGCCGACAATACCATCTCCGGCCGCATCGCCAAGGAGGTGTTCGAGGCGATGTTCGAAACCGGCGAGAAGCCGGCCGACATCGTCGAGAAGAAGGGCCTGCGTCAGGTTACCGACACCGGCGCCATCGAGTCCTCCATCGACGCCGTGCTGGCCGCCAACGCCGACAAGGTCGAGGAGTTCCGGTCGGGCAAGGACAAGCTGTTCGGCTTCTTCGTCGGTCAGGTCATGAAGGCGACCCAGGGCAAGGCCAACCCGGCCCTGGTCAACGAAATCCTGACCAGGAAGCTGAAGGGCTGAGGGGCTCGGTAATCGCTTGCGATAACTGAAGCTTGATATAAGTAACGGGGATGCAAGCGCGACGATATATCCGTTGATTTTGTTCTCCCGTCGGTCTCCAGTGTTGGCCGGCGGGAGGATCCATGATTGCGGAATATCTGGCCGTTGCGCTTGCGGCTTCGTGCATCGGTGCCCTTGGGGGCGCGTTCATCGCCTTTCGTGCCGGCCAACACCGGCCTGTCCCCGGCGTGGTGGAAGCGCAGCTGCGCGCCATCCTGGACACCGCCCCCGTCGGCGTGCTGATCAACACGCGGGACGGTGAGAATCTCTATCACAACGCCAGCGCCGCCGAGTCCTTCAAGACCCGCGACGGCCAATTGGCCAGCGACGGCGTTGCATCGCTCTACGTCAACCCGGACGACCGCACCCGCACGCTGGAGATCCTGTACCGCCACGGTTCCTTCAAGGGCGAGGAGGTGCTGTTCCGGCGCGGCGACGGCGAGATCTACACCGGCTCCATGAGTTCGACTCTGATCGAGCACGCCGGCCGCCCCTGCCACATCACCTGGGTCTACGACCTGACCGAGTTGAAGATGGCCGACGCTGCCCGCCGCGATCTGGCCGAGCGGCTTGAGATGGCCTTGCAGGCGACCAACGCCGCCGTCTGGGATGCAGACGTGGTGAGCGGCGCCTGCTGGTGGTCGGACAGCTTTCCGCGCATGCTGGGCCACGCCGAGATTCCGCCCATGCCGCGGGACTTTTGGGAATCGCGGCTGCACCCGGCGGACCGCGAGCGGGTGCTCGGGCACGTCGAGGCGCATTTGCGGGGCGAGACGGCGTCCTACGCCTACGATTACCGTTTGCGGCGGGAGGACGGCGGCTGGATGTGGATCGCCGCCATGGGGCGCGCGATTCACGACGAGGGCGGCCGGGTCGTGCGCTACGTCGGCATCATGACCGACATCACCGACCGCAAGGCGGCGGAAGCGGCGGTGGTGGCCGCCAAGGACGAGGCGGAACACGCGTTGGCCGAACTGCGCGCCGCGCAGGAAAGCCTGATCCAGGCGGAGACCATGGCCTCACTGGGGCAACTGGTCGCCGGGGTGGCGCACGAGATCAACACGCCCATCGGCATCGGCCTGACCGCCGCCAGCCACATCGGCGAGCAGACCCGCCTGCTGCGCGGCCAGTTCGCCACGGGCAAGCTGCGCAAGTCGGAGATGGCGGAGTATCTGGACGGGGTGACCGAGGGGGCGCGGCTGTTGGTCACCAACATCACCCGCGCGGCGGCGCTGGTGCAGAGCTTCAAGCAGGTGGCGGTGGACCAGACTTCGGGCGAGCGGCGAGTCTTCGACGTGAAGACCTACATCGACGAGATTCTGTTTTCGCTGCGGCCACGGTTGAAGCGCACGCGGCTGGCGGTCGAGGTGGACTGTCCGGACGACCTGCCGATGGACAGCTTTCCCGGCGCGCTCGGTCAGGTGCTAACCAACCTCGTCATCAACGCCGTCATCCACGCCTACGACGAGGGCGGCACCGGCACGATTCGCATCGGCGCCCAGCCGGACGGGGATGCGTGGCTGGTCGTCCACTTCGACGACGATGGCTGCGGCATCGCGCCGGAGCATCTGCCCAAGGTCTTCGATCCCTTCTTCACGACCAAGCGTGCGGAGGGCGGTTCGGGCCTTGGCCTTCACATCGTGTTCAACACGGTGAAGAGCGTGCTGGGCGGCACGGTGTCGGTGCGGTCCACGGTCGGGCAGGGCACCCGCTTCACGCTGCGCCTGCCGCGCACGGCCCCGCTGTCGGTCGTTCCGGCGGAGAGCATGGCGGTGGAGCAGCGGGTGGCGGACAGAATTCCCCTGCCGTTGGCCTGAAGAAACCTCTGTGCGCCGCCAATCAGACGACGTGCAGTTCTTGATACTGGAGATGCTTCGGCCGGCGGCCACGGCGCTTCGGCGCCGCGAAGGCGGACATGGCCCCGTTCTCGCCGCGCAACTCGGCGTTCAGTTCCTGAACGCAGCGCATCAGCAATTCCTTCTCGCGCATGTCCTCGCGGTCGGTGATCTCAAGGCAGCTCAGCTTGATCTCGACCAAGTCGATCAGCGTTTCGGCGCAGCGGCGTGACAGGCTCATGGCATCCCCCAAACCAGTGTTTTTTATCGGTCACGTTGCTACGATAGCCCGATGTCGCTAAAAAGTCGATAAAATTTTATACAGATTTTCCATAGATGCGACCTAACGTGATTTTCGATTCAGCAATTTTCGGCAGGAGAGATTTTTTAGCGTAGGCGTTGACAGGCCCGGATCGGATCGTTAGAACGCACGAACGCCAGCGGTGCCGCGCACCGCACCCGGTGGAGGGGTGGCCGAGAGGCTGAAGGCGGCGGTTTGCTAAACCGTTATAGGGGCTCAAACCCCTATCGTGGGTTCGAATCCCATCCCCTCCGCCACTTTCCCTTCCTAATGAATTGATTTGAAACGGAAAAATCTGGGGCGCTTGTTGCGCGTACCACGTTCCGTCCCACTTCTATGTGCGCGTGGAGTTTGGCTTTCCGCTCTGCTGGCGGACAGCTTTGCAGGTGTACCCGGTTTCAACGGCGATGGGGCGGTAAACACATCAAACAAATGTGACGTCTGATCACGTCTTAGTATGAGGCGCGAGATGCAACTATGCCGTCATGGATTTTGCCAAGCCTGTTCGGGTGATCCAGGCATACAATGCGGCTCTCTTGTTCAATTCGCTTCGACAATGAGCTTGACCGCTTAGCGGTGCCCCATCTCAGCACGTGAAGCGGTGCGACGTTTTCTTCTCCCTGGCTTTTCTGATTGCAATCAGTGACCTTTGGAATATCAAGGCGAGAAGGCCTAACAGGACGCGGAAAAACGGGCCGATGCAGCGGCCTTGCCTCCGCTGAGGCTTGAAGATGCCGTTTCGAAAGCCGGTTTTGGCTGGGATGGAGCGTTTTCCCGCGCTCCGAGGCTCCCGGAGCCGCCGTTCAGGCGGACTCCGGGCGAAATTATGCTGCCAGCAGCTTGGGCAGGCGGATCAGGTTATAAGCGGCGGCGGTCAGCGTGAACATCCAGCCGACGCGAGCCGTGCCGCGATGGCGGGCCTTGCGCAGCCCGGCTCCCTTAATACAGTTGAAAACCTCTTCGATCCGTTTGCGGATGCGCAGGCTGATGGCGTACTCGGGATGGCGGGTGGTCCGGCCATCGATGGTCGAGCGGCGGTTGCTCGTGTTCTGGGCGACGTGCGCAGCGGCGCCCAACTCGCGCATGTTCGCCACGAAATCCTTAGTGTCGTAGGCCTTGTCACCTCCCACGGTGATGCGGTGGCGGCCGGGGATGGCCTCGACCATCGAGACCGCCGCCTCGCGCTCAGCCAAGCCGGTGGTCGCCGTCAGCCGGACATCCACCACCAGGGCGTGGCGGTTCTCCATCAGCGTATGCCCCATGACGGCCAGCTTGGCCGGCTGCCCGTTGCCCTTGCGGTACAGCCGCGCCTCGGGATCGCTGGTCGAGGCATGGGTCTGGTTGGAGCGCTTCTCGCCGTGGAAGTCGCGCTCGCCGTTGCGCCCCGGCCCCGGCGGCTCGCCACTGCCGTCCCTGGGCCGGAAGCTCTTCACCGACGCCCAGGCTTCGATCAGTGTGCCGTCTACTGAAAAATGCTCGTCCGACAGCAGCGCCTTGACCTTCGGCTGACCCGGCACGGTGGCCAGGAGCGTGGCTGCCACATCGCCGGCCAGCAGACGCTCACGGTTCTTGGTGAACACCGTCACATCCCACACCGGCGCGTCCATCGACAGCCCGACGAACCAGCGGAACAGCAGGTTGTAATCAAGCTGTTCCATCAGCTGACGCTCCGAGCGCACCGAGTAGAAAGCCTGAAGCAGCAGCGCCCGCAGCAGCTTCTCCGGCGGGATCGAAAGCCGGCCGATCTTGGAGTACAGACCCTCGAACGCTGGAGACATCACCTCCAGCGCCTCGTCCACGATCGCCCGGATTGGCCGCAACGGATGGTTCGCCGGAACCCGAACCTCACAGCTCACGTAGCGGAACAGACGCTCGCTGCGTTCGTCCGATCCGCGCATCGCCCCCTCTCCAACCCATCCTGTGCCAGAAAGGAGAATCACGACACCCCACCGCAGCACAGCCTTTTTCCGCGTCCTGCTAATACTACTGTGTCATAAGTTTGGTTTCTGAAGAGGGCAGGCCTGAAGGCAGCACGGGCATCTTGGCAGTCGGCGGGCCAAACGGACGGCGATCTGG